>CALMDH010000137.1:0-110555 GCA_937862735.1 uncultured Gammaproteobacteria bacterium | reverse complement strand
GCCCGGAATACGGCGCCACCGCGGCCATGTTCTATATCGACGGCCAGACCCTCGATTATCTGCGCCTCACCGGCCGCGAGCCCCAGCAGGTGGCCCTGGTCGAGACCTACGCCAAGACCGCCGGCCTCTGGGCCGACAGCCTGGCCACCGCCGTCTATCCCCGCGTCCTGGAGTTCGACCTGTCGAGCGTGGTGCGCAACCTGGCCGGCCCCTCCAACCCCCACCGCCGCCTGCCGACCTCGGACTTGCAGGCGCGGGGGATCGCCGACGCCGCCAAGCTCGCCGCCGCCCGCGCCGAGGAGGCCCAGGGCCTGCTGCCGGACGGGGCGGTGATCATCGCCGCCATCACCTCCTGCACCAATACCTCCAACCCGCGCAACGTGGTCGCCGCCGGCCTGCTGGCGAGGAAGGCCAACCAACTGGGCCTGGCGCGCAAGCCCTGGGTCAAGACCTCCTTCGCCCCTGGCTCCAAGGTCGCCAAGCTCTACCTGGAGGAGGCCGGGCTGCTCGGTGAGTTGGAGCAATTGGGCTTCGGCATCGTCGCCTATGCCTGCACCACCTGCAACGGCATGTCCGGCGCCCTGGAGCCCCAGATTCAGCAGGAGATCATCGACCGCGACCTCTATGCCGTGGCCGTGCTGTCCGGCAACCGCAATTTCGACGGCCGCATCCACCCCTACGCCAAGCAGGCCTTCCTCGCCTCGCCGCCCCTGGTGGTGGCCTACGCCATCGCCGGCACCATCCGCTTCGATATCGAGCGGGATGTGCTGGGCCAGGATAAGGAAGGCAACCCCGTCACCCTCAAGGACCTGTGGCCGAGCGACGCGGAGATCGACGCCCTCGTCGCCGCCTGCGTCAAGCCCGAGCAGTTCCAGCGGGTCTATATCCCGATGTTCGACCTGGGGGCGGTGGAGCCGGCCAAGAGCCCGCTCTATGCCTGGCGGCCCCAGTCTACCTACATCCGCCGTCCGCCCTATTGGGAGGGGGCCCTGGCCGGGGAACGCACCCTCACGGGCATGCGCCCCCTGGCGATCCTGGGCGACAACATCACCACCGACCACCTGTCGCCGTCCAACGCCATCCTGCTCAATAGCGCGGCCGGCGAGTACCTGGCGAAGATGGGCCTGCCGGAGGAGGACTTTAACTCCTACGCCACCCACCGCGGCGATCATCTGACCGCCCAGCGCGCCACCTTCGCCAATCCCAAGCTCTTGAACGAGATGGTGCGCGACGCCGAGGGCAAGGTGAAGCAGGGCTCCCTGGCGCGGGTGGAGCCGGAGGGTCAGGTCATGCGCATGTGGGAGGCGATCGAGACCTACATGAACCGCCAGCAGCCGCTGATCATCGTCGCCGGGGCGGACTATGGTCAGGGCTCCTCCCGCGACTGGGCGGCCAAGGGCGTGCGCCTGGCGGGGGTGGAGGCCATCGCCGCCGAGGGCTTCGAGCGCATCCACCGCACCAACCTCATCGGCATGGGCGTCCTGCCCCTGGAGTTCAAGCCCGGCACCAACCGCCTGACCCTGGGCCTGGATGGCACCGAGACCTATGACGTCGTCGGCGAACGCACCCCGCGCGGCGACCTGACCCTGGTGATCCACCGCCAGAACGGCGAGCACCTGGAGGTGCCCATGACCTGCCGCCTCGACACCGCCGAGGAGGTGTCGATCTACGCGGCCGGCGGCGTGTTGCAGCGCTTTGCCAAGGATTTCCTCGGGCAGGCGTGAGGTTCGGGTTAAGCTAACCCGGCACACCGGATAGGCCTCACGGCGTTGCTGGAGAGCCCCCGCCTGGCCGGGGAGGTCTCCGGGCTTGCCGGCAAGAGACTCGTATCGTCCCCCTCCCGCCTGGGAGGGGGCGCCAGGGGCTCGCCTGACGAGCCAGTAGCCCACTCATTCAGGATTCCCATCACCATGGCCCACCTACCCCAGATCAAGATCCCCGCCACCTACATGCGCGGTGGCACCAGCAAGGGTGTCTTCTTTCGCCTTCAGGACCTGCCGTCCGCCGCCCAGGTGCCCGGTCCGGCCCGGGACAGGCTGCTGCTGCGCGTCATTGGCAGCCCGGATCCCTACGGCAAGCAGATCGACGGCATGGGCGGGGCGACCTCCAGCACCAGCAAGACGGTGATCCTGGCCAAGAGCAGCCGGCCCGATCACGACGTCGACTACCTCTTTGGTCAGGTGTCCATCGACCAGGCCTTCGTCGACTGGAGCGGTAACTGCGGCAACCTCTCCGCCGCCGTGGGCCCCTTTGCCATCAGCGGCGGCCTGGTCGACCCCAGCCGTCTCCCCCAGAATGGGCTGGCGACGGTGCGTATCTGGCAGGCCAATATCGGCAAGACCATCGTCGCCCAGGTGTCCATGACCAATGGCGTGGTGCAGGAGACCGGTGACTTCGAGCTCGACGGCGTGACCTTCCCCGCCGCCGAGATCCAGCTCGAATTCCTCGATCCGGCGGACGAGGGCGACGGCGCGGGCGGTGGCGCCATGTTCCCCACCGGCAACCTGGTGGACGAGCTGGCGGTGCCGGGGGTGGGCACCCTCCAGGCGACCCTGATCAATGCCGGCATCCCGACCATCTTCGTCAACGCCGCCGCCATCGGCTACACCGGGACCGAGTTGCAGGAGGCGATCAATGGCGATCCCCAGGCCCTGGCGCGGTTTGAGACGATCCGTGCTTATGGGGCGCTGCGCATGGGGCTGATCAAGGATCTGGCCGAGGCGGCGACCCGCCAGCACACCCCCAAGGTGGCCTTCGTCGCCCCGCCGGCGGACTATGTCGCCTCCAGCGGCAAGGCGGTCCAGGCGACGGATATCGATCTGCTGGTGCGCGCCCTGTCCATGGGTAAGTTGCATCACGCCATGATGGGCACCGCCGCGGTGGCCATCGGTACCGCCGCCGCCATCCCGGGGACCCTGGTCAACCTGGCCGCTGGCGGCGGGGAGCGCACCGCGGTGCGTTTCGGCCATCCCTCCGGCACGCTGCGGGTGGGCGCCGAGGCGAGGAAGGTCAACGGCGACTGGATCGTGACCAAGGCGATCATGAGCCGAAGCGCCAGGGTGCTGATGGAGGGATGGGTCAGGGTGCCGGGGGATGCCCTCTAGCGATAGATCCTGAATGCAATAACCACCCGATGGAGGTGGGTGGTGTATAAGCGTAGATCTGGGGGCGTGGGAGGCACTTGTCCCACGCCGAGTACTTGGTCAGAGAACCGAGGGCGGGAATTAGGCGGGAAAAAGGGCGTCAGCGAGGGCGCTTGCTACTGCCACGACATTTAACCCTCAACCGACGCCAAGAAACCGGCGAGGGCTTTCGCGCACGTCCCTGTGCACGTTTATTGAGTCAGCTCAAATGCGACTTACTTGGCCTGGGCAGCCGGAGCGGCCGGGGGAGCGGGCGGGGCGTAGGGGGCATAAGGAGCGCCGTAAGGGGCATAGCCATAAGGACCACCCCAGTAGGGGCCGTAGCCGTAGTAGTCGTTGTAGCGGTTATAGCCACGGCCCCAGCCACGTCCGCCACCACCGAAGCTCATGTTGAAATCACCGTAGGCGTCTCCGTCGCCGAACATATCGTTCATCCAATTGTTGTTGCCGTAGCCAGGACCACCCCAACCACCGGGACCGCCCCACCAGGCGGAGGCAGAGGCGGAGGCGCCAAGGAGGGCGGCGATAGCGGCGGCAGTAGCAAGCTTTTTCATCTTTGTACTCTCTATTTGTTGGTTGGGTTGTAGGGCCAGCCTGATCGCTGTCCATGGGTGAGTAGAATATTAGTATATTCTGATAATGTCAAGGGTCCTTCTCTACTGCTCTTCATCTTCCGATCTATTGATCTCAAAAAATAAGTCTCGAGAGGGTAGGCTTGGGTCCTTGGCCCGGAACTCGGGATCTCACCTTCGGCCCAAGAGCGAGCGCGCGCCTCCGGGGTTCGTGTTAAAAAGGGATTGTGGCCCACAGGAGTAACAACCCTAACCATCAGAACCAGCGCCAGGAGGTCCCCATGACCAAACCGCTGTTCAACGCCCGCCTGCTGGCCGAGGCCCGGGGTAGAACCGCCCCAGGGCTGGATCTGGATGACGAACGGCGGCGCATCGTCGCGAACTGGGCCGCCAGCGCCGCCAGCGGCGCGCTTCTGGGCCAGAAGGAAAAGCCGCTCCAGGGTCAGTTCCTCAGCGAGGTCATGGACCGCGTGCTGGGCTATCGCCTGATCGTCGGCCCGGACCAGATCCACCATCAGGAGCCCGAGACCAGTTCCAAGGTGGTGAAGGGCTACCGGCCGCCGGACGCCCGCCTGGGCTGGTATGGCCCCGCCCTCGACCTGACGCGGGCGGTGCTGGAACTCAAGGCCCCGGGCACCGACCTGGATGCCCGCCAAGGTGCGGGCTATGGCCGGCTCACCCCGGTGGAACAGGCCTTTGGCTATGCCAGCAAGGTGGACGGCTGCCGTTGGGTCCTGGTCGGTAATTTCAGCGAGCTGCGCCTCTACCGCACCGACCGCGGCCAGGGTTACTGCCAGCGCTTCCTCCTCGCTGACCTTTCCGACCCGGACCGCCTGGGTGACTTCCTCTTCCTCCTCTCCCGGGCCACCCTGCTCGGGGCCGATCCCGCCGGCGAGAGCCCGGTCGAACGCCTGGCCAGCCAGACGCACAGCGAAGAGGAGCGCATCACCAAGGCCTTCTATGTCTTCTACCGCGACCTGCGCCTGGACCTCTTCCACCAGTTGCGGCGCGACAACCCGCCGCCCCCGGCGGTCCAGGCTGCGGACCACGCCGCTGATCCTGGGCTCCAGGCCGCGAACCAGGCGCAGGTCCCAGCAGCCGACCAGACCAGAGTCCAAGCCGCGAATCGGATAGAGCCCCAAATCCCGGCCCAGGTCGCCGCCCACCAGGACCGCCTGCTGGAGCTGACCCAAAAGCTCCTGGACCGCTGCCTCTTCATCTGTTTTTGCGAGGACACCCGCCTGCTGCCGGCCAAGATCCTCACCCAGGCCCTGACGGCGAAAACCGCGGGCTTCGTCCCGGTCACCCGCTGGCAGCAACTGCGCGGCCTGTTCGACGCCGTGGACAAGGGCCTGCCGGCGATGCAGATCAACGCCTACAACGGCGGGCTCTTCGCCAAGGACCCGGAACTCGACGCCCTCCGGGTCAGCGACGACAGCCTGAACGGCATCGCGGCCCTGGCCGGCTACGACTTCGAGACCGATCTCAACGTCAACATCCTCGGCCACATCTTCGAGCAGTCCATCACCGACCTGGAGGCTATCCGCGCCGCCATTCGCGCCAATACCCAGGGCGGCGCCGCCGAACGCCAGCTCTCGCGGCGCAAGCGCGATGGCATCTTCTACACCCCGGACCTCATCACCCGCTTCATGGTCGCCCGCACCATCGGCGGCTGGCTCGCCGCGCGCCTGGCGGTGATCGAGGCCCGCCATCGCACCGGCCGGCCAGGCCCTCTAGCCAATGAGACGCGCCTGCGCATCTGGCTGGATTACCTGGAGGTACTGGGCAGCATCAAGATCCTGGACCTGGCCTGTGGTTCGGGCGCCTTCCTGGTCGCCGCCTTCGATTACCTCTACACCGAATACGCGCGGGTCAACCGCCTGATCGCGGAGCTGACCGGCGCCCCCCGTCAGCTTGGGCTCTTCGACCTGGACCGCCAGATCCTCCAGGACAATCTCTACGGGGTCGATCTCAACCCCGAGTCGGTGGAGATCACCAAGCTCAGCCTCTGGCTCAAGACCGCGCGCCGCGACAAGCCGCTGAACAACCTGGACGGCAACATCCGTTGCGGCAACTCGCTGGTCGAGCCCCCGGCGCCGGACAGTCCCCCGGCCCTGGTCGCTGCCTTCGCCTCCCTGCCACCCGAGGCCTGCCCCTTCGCCTGGCGCGCCGCCTTTCCGGCGGTCTTCGCTCGCGGCGGCTTCGACGTGGTGATCGGCAACCCGCCCTATGTCCGTCAGGAACTGCTGGGACCCTACAAGCCCTACCTGGCCCAGCGCTTCGCGACCTTCAGCGGCGTCGCCGACCTCTATGTCTATTTCTATGAGCGCGGTCTGGAACTGCTCGCCCCCGACGGCAAGCTGAGCTACATCGTCACCAACAAGTGGCTGCGGGCTGGCTATGGCGAGCCCCTGCGACGCTATTTCAGCGAGCGGGCCGAGATCGAGGAGATCCTGGACTTCGGCCATGCGCCGATCTTCGAGGACGCCGACACCTTCCCCTGCATCCTCGTCGCCCACCCGCGCCCGCTGGCCCCAACAAACCCAACCGCACTTGCCGCCCCGTCCCTTCCGGCCGTTCCGGCTGTTCCAACCGACCCGACTGACCTGACTGACCCGTCGGACCCTGCTCATCCTTCCCTCCCGTCCCACGCAGCCCACTCGTCTCACCCGGCCGCCCCTGCCTCTGCCGCCCCAGTTACTGCCGCTACTGCTACCGCAACCGCTACCGCTGCTGCTGCGGATGCGGGTGCGGGTGCGGGTGCGGGTGCGGGTGCGGGTGCGGGTGCTGGTGCGGCGGGTGTGGAGGCGGCGCCGATGGTGCGAATCTGCCCCATCCCCCGCGACCGCTCCGGCGAGCTGTCGCTGGAAAACTATGTCCACGAGCACGGTTACGCCGTGCCCTGGAGCCGCTTTGGCGCCGCCCCCTGGAGCCTGGAGCCGCCGGAGGTTGATGGACTGATGGCCCGCATTCGCGAGCGCGGGGTCCCGCTGGCCGAGTTCGTCGGAGCCAAGCCCCTGTATGGGATCAAGACCGGGCTCAACGAGGCCTTTCTGATCGACGACGACACCCGCACGGCCCTGATCCGCGACGATCCGGGGTGCGCGGCCATCATCAAGCCCTATCTGCGCGGGCAGGACATCGGACGCTGGGTGCCCGATTGGCGGGGGCTATGGATGATCGTGCTCAAGTCCAGCGGCAACTTTGCCTGGCCCTGGAGCGATACCGGCTATGAGGCCGAGGCGATATTCCAGAGGACCTACCCGAGCCTGCATGCTTATATGAAACCGCTGCAAGAGCGGCTTATGGCCCGGCAGGACAAGGGGCGCAACTGGTGGGAACTGAGGGCCTGCGATTACTACCAGGCATTCGAGCGTCCGAAAATCCTCTACCAGGAAATCCAGTTCCTCCCTCAGTACGCCCAAGCCGAAGGGCCGCTATACGGCAACAACAAGGTTTTCATGCTGCCCACCACGGACCTCTATCTGCTCGCCGTCCTCAACTCCCCCCTCCTGTGGTGGCACAACTGGCGCTATCTGCCCCACATGAAGGACGAGGCCCTGAACCCGGCCGGTTTCCGTATGGAGGCTCTGCCCATCGCCGAGCCGACGGTGGAGATTCGGGCCCAGGCCGAGGATCGGGTCGCTGAACTCCTTGCCCTTACCCAGCAAGCCCAGGGCCAGTCCCGGGAACTCCTGACCTGGTTGCGTCTGGAGTTGGGCGTCGACCAACCCGGCCAGCGGCTGGAGACCTTCGCAGACCTGAGCGGCGACGACTTCGTTGCCGAGGTCCGCAAGCGCCGGCCTAAGGGCGCCCCGCGCCTGTCCCCCACGGTCATCACCGAACTCACCCAGACCCACCAACACTATGCCGAGACGGCCCGAGAGCGCGCCATCCGGGTCCGTGCCCTGGAGCGGGAGATTTCGGACCTGGTCAATCGTGCCTATCGTCTGTCCGACGAAGAGATCGACCTCCTGTGGCGCACCGCCCCGCCGCGGATGCCGCGGTGCTGATCCCCGCCGATACCGTCCGGTATGCATGACATGGCCGGACAGCATAGCATCCAGACTTACCAGACCGAGGATGGGCAAACCCGCATTGATGTGCGTTTTGATCGGGATACGCTTTGGCTTTCTCAGTCCCAGATGGCTGAGCTTTTAGACAAGGTTTGGTGAGGCGGCCGAGCAAAAAAGGGGTCTACTACGAAACGAAGCCAACCGTGACTGACAGTAGGTGCATGACGACGCAATATCCCCAGGCGGATAGGCGGTATGCCCGTTACAGAACCAATGGCCCAACCAACTCCGCTGGATACACTCAACTCCAGGCTTGAGGCGCTGCGGGCCGAAAATGTGCGGCTAATCGCCTTGTTGGAATCGCATGGCATCGAATGGCAGGTACGCCAGGAGCCACTACAGCCATACCAGTGCCCCGCGACCTCTGGCTTCTCCACGACGGAAAAGGTTGCGCTATTCCGCCGCCTCTTTCGTGGTCGCACGGATGTCTATCCAGTCCGCTGGGAGAGCAGGACGACGGGCAAGTCAGGTTACTCCCCAGCCTGCGCCAACGAGTGGCGGGCAGGTGTCTGCGCAAAGCCGCGGGTCAAATGCGCGGATTGCGGTAATCGCCTGCTGCTTCCGGTATCAGACGAGGTGATCTTCCGCCATCTGGCGGGTGATCATACCGTTGGGATCTACCCCCTGCTGGAGGATGACGGTTGCCATTTTCTTGCCGTCGACTTTGATGATGAGGAATGGCGCGAGGATGCCCTGTCCTTCATGCAATCCTGTGACGAATTGGGGGTACCGGCTGCCCTGGAGATCTCCCGCTCCGGACAAGGCGCGCATGTCTGGATCTTCTTTTTGGAAAAGGTAGCGGCCCGGGATGCGCGCCGACTGGGCACCGCGATCATCAGCCAGACCTGCGCGCGAACCCGGCAACTGAAGCTGACGTCCTATGACCGTCTTTTTCCCAACCAGGACAGCATGCCCAAGGGTGGCTTCGGCAATCTGATCGCGTTGCCGCTACAAAAACGGCCGCGGGAACAGGGCTGGAGCGTCTTCGTGGACGCCGAGTTGCGCCCTTACCCCGACCAATGGGCCTTTCTGGCAGCCATCCAGCCTATGGCGCCCCTGGACGTCGAACCGACCATCCTGCGTGCCTCGGGCGGCGTTCACCCTCTGGATGTCAGTTTCGTGGATGATGAGGACCTGGCAACCCCCTGGAAGCGAGAATCGCCCGCAGCGAAACGGCTGGCGGGCAAGCTACCAGAGTCGTTGACGGTAACGCTGGCCGATCAGATCTATTTCGAGAAGGCGCAACTACCACAGGCGCTGGCCAATCGCCTGATCCGTTTGGCGGCCTTCCAGAATCCCGAATTCTATCGGGCCCAGGCCATGCGGCTGTCAGTCTGGGATAAGCCGCGGGTCATCGGCAACGCGGAAAATTATCCGCGTCACATTGCCTTGCCGCGGGGCTGCCTTGAAGCCGTGCAAGAATTGCTGCGGGACAACGACATCCGTTGTGATCTCCGGGACGAACGCTATGGGGGTGAGGCGCTGGATGTCGGGTTCGTAGGCACCCTAAGGCCGGACCAGGAGCATGCCCTTACGGCGATGCTAGAGCGGGACATGGGCGTCTTATGCGCTACAACGGCTTTTGGTAAGACGGTCGTTGCCGCCGCCATGATCGCCCGGCGGGGCGTCAACACCCTGGTGCTGGTCCACCGCACGGCCTTGCTGTACCAATGGCAGGAGCGCTTACAGGCTTTTTTGAATGCAGGCAAGGAGGTGTTTGGCACCATTGGCGGCGGTAAGGCCAGGCCCACCGGCCGGATCGATATTGCGGTGATGCAATCGCTGTCGCGACAGGGTGAAGTCGATCCGCTGGTAGAGAACTATGGCCATATCATCATCGATGAGTGCCATCACATTGGAGCTTTGTCGTTCGACGCGATCCTGAAGCGGACCAAGGCCAGGTTTGTGCTGGGGCTGACGGCCACCCCGATCCGCCGCGATGGCTTGCATCCGATCATTTTCATGCGATGCGGACCGCTGCGGTACACGGCGGCAAAAGCGGCAGGTGCCCCCCAGGATCTGGAAGTGGTGTCTCATTCACGCTCCACGGCTATTGATCTGGCCGCCGATGCGGGGATTCAGGCCGTCTTTCGGCACCTGGCCGAGGATGCGGAGCGGACGGCAGCCATTGCTAATCAGGTCATGGCCGCCTTTGCGGAGGGCGGCAAGGTGCTGGTGCTGACAGAGCGCGCCGAACACCTTGAGGCCATCCGCAACGCCTTACATGGCCTGAGCGGTTCACCTTTTGTGCTGCATGGACGTATGTCCCGCAACCAACGGGCGGCTGTGGTCGCGGCGCTTGATAATCTGCCAGAAGACGCGCCCCGCATTCTTCTCGCTACCGGTAAGCTGGTGGGGGAGGGTTTCGACCATCCGCCGCTTGATACCCTGGTGCTGGCGATGCCGGTTTCCTGGCGGGGGACCCTCCAACAATACGCGGGTCGCTTGCACCGCGAGCACACCGGTAAAACAAAGGTCCGCATCATTGATTTTGTGGATACAGGCCACCCTACACTGATCCGGATGTGGGAAAAGCGCCAACGCGGCTATCGGGCGATGGGCTACCGTATAGCGAGCAATGTCGGCTAAGCCCGATAGTCAGCGCGAAATAAGTCCCTGACGGATAGATCATCTGCAGGCATTGCGCTATTCCCGGGAGGGGATGGCGATTTCGTCCACCTTGGACACCGGGAACTCCGGCCCGTTGTATGGTCCTTGATCCGCCTTGCAGATGAGCTTGGGACCGGGGTTCAGCAGTAGGTGCGTAGAACGTAGCTCTTTGTTGCGCAGGTCCATCATGATGCGCTGCAAATCGTGGCCGAATTGCGCCGCGTGTTGTTGTCGATAGCCACGCATCTCTTCGACGATGGGATCATCAGTCATTGTCAACACCTCCTAATTCCTCGGGAGAGCACAGTTGCGGGCACACATAGCCGAAGGACTCTATCACCGAGGCAATGGCGGATTTCGTCTCCGCGTTATTGATGTGCTTAAAATTCCAGGTCAAGAGAAAGTCAGCGCCCTGTGCGGCTGCAATACCAATGTGCAGGGCGTCTTCTTCGCTTCCGGGCGGGATCGCCCCGGTTTCCAGTAGCCTCTCGGCAATCCTCAGCGCTTCGTCCGAGCTTACCAGCCTTGGGATGTCAGCCGCCAAAGCAAGTCGCTTGCCGGCGGCTTCCTTATCGCCTTTTCCAATTTCCTCTTCCACCAGGATCGAAATCCTCAGCTCAAAGCGATGCCGTTGCGTCTCCCACCAGCCGAAGGTGATCGCCTGTCTGCCCGCGATGATGATGTCCCGGCTCGGTCGGGATGCAAGATAGCTGATGACCGAGGACTCAACATAGACCGTTGGTTTCGCCATAGAAGTGGTCCATTCTTTCGATTCTGTTGCTCTTAACCAAGTGCCGACAGACTGTGCCTGGCGTCGATCTTGGCGGCAATATCCCCATCAGCAAAGATTTTTGATGGCGGCAGACCCTGTGCTTCGCGCATCAAGGTCCGCCAACTTTCGGCATGCTCCTCGGGCATGAGAAAGCCGATTCGGTCACGCTGGCCCCCCATGCCTCGGCTGGGGATGATGTCAGCGAATATCGGCGTGATAGTCCTGCAATGACCGCACCACCGGGTGCGGCGTCCGCGCCGCATCGATGGCCATCACCGCCGCCCGGGCCGCGGCCATGGTGGTGCAGTAAGGCAGTTTGTGCTTGACCGCGGCCTTGCGGATGTAGGAGTCATCTAGGGTGCCGCGGCGGCCGACGGGGGTGTTGACCACCAGGTGCAGCTCGCCATTGGCGATGAGGTCGGTGACGTTGAGCCGGCCCTCGTGCAGCTTCAGGACCACCTCGGCGGGGACGCCGTGCTCGGTCAGGAACTGGTGGGTGCCGGCGGTGGCGCGGAGCTTGAAGCCCAGGCGGACGAAGTCGCGGGCGATGGCGAGGGCCTCGTCACGGTCGTCGGCGGTGACGGACAGCAGCACGGTGCCGCTCTGGGGCAGGTATTGCTTGGCCGCCTCCTGGGACTTGTGGAAGGCCAGGGGGAAGGAGTCCGCCAGGCCCAGGACCTCGCCGGTGGAGCGCATCTCCGGGCCCAGCACCGGGTCTACCTCGTGGTACATGTAGAAGGGGAAGACCGCCTCCTTGACCCCATAGTGGGGCACCGTCCGGCGCTCCAGGCCCAGGTCCGCCAGGGACTTGCCCATCATGATCTCGGTGGCGTGCTTGACCATGTTCAGGCCGCAGACCTTGGACACCAGGGGCACGGTGCGCGAGGCGCGGGGGTTGGCCTCCAGGATATAGACCATATCGTCGGCGATGGCGTACTGGATGTTGATCAGGCCGCGGACGCCCAGCTCGATGGCGATGCGCCGGGTGTAGTCCTCGATGGTGCGCTGATGGCGCTCCGGGATGGAGACCGGGGGCAGGACGCAGGCGGAGTCGCCGGAGTGGACGCCGGCCTCCTCGATGTGCTCCATGATGGCGGGGACGAAGGCGTCGACGCCATCCGAAATGGCGTCGGCCTCCACCTCCAGGGCATGGCTGAGGAAACGGTCGATGAGGATCGGGCGGTCGGGGGAGATGTCCACGGCGCGGGCGACGTAGTGGCGCAGCATCTCCTCGTCGTGGACCACCTCCATGCCGCGGCCCCCGAGGACGTAGGAGGGGCGGACCATGAGGGGATAGCCGATCTCGGTGGCGATGGCGATGGCCTGCTCCAGGTCGCTGGCCATGCCCGAGGCCGGCTGGGGAATGCCGAGCCGGGTCATGATGGCGCGGAAACGGTCGCGATCTTCGGCCAGGTCGATGGCCTCCGGCGAGGTGCCGAGGATGCGCACCCCGGCGGCCTCCAGTTCACGGCACAGGTTGAGGGGCGTCTGGCCGCCGAACTGGACGATAGCTCCCAGGGGCCGCTCCTTGTCGTGGATGGCCAGCACGTCCTCGGCGGTGAGGGGTTCGAAGTAGAGCTTGTCGGAGGTGTCGTAGTCCGTCGACACCGTCTCCGGGTTACAGTTGACCATGATGGTCTCGTAGCCCAGCTCCCGCAGGGTGAAGGCGGCGTGGACGCAGCAGTAGTCAAATTCGATCCCCTGGCCGATGCGGTTGGGGCCGCCGCCCAGGACCAGGACCTTGTGGCGATTGCTGGTGCCGACCCGGTCCGGGGCGTTGTAGGTGGAGTAGTAGTAGGCGGCGTCCTCGACCCCAGACACCGGCACCGGCTCCCAGGCCTCGACCACGCCGATGCGCGCCCGCTGGGCGCGGAGTTCCCGCTCGGGGATCCCCAGGATCTTGGCCAGGTAGCGGTCGGCGAAGCCGTCCTGCTTGGCGCGGCGCAGCAGCTCGTCCGGCAGGGCCTGGCCCTTGCAGGCCAGCAGCTCCTCCTCCAGGTCCACCAGCTCCTTCATCTGTTGCAGGAAATAGGGCTTGATGAAGGTCTGGCGGTAGAGGTCCTCGATGCTCGCCCCCTTGCGCAGGGCCTCGTAGAGGATGAACTGGCGCTCGCTGGTGGGGTAGGCCAGCAGAGCGGTCAGCTCCTCCAGGGACTTGCGGTTGAAGTCGGCGGCGAAGCCCAGGCCGTGGCGACCGTTCTCCAGGGAGCGGATGGCCTTTTGCAGGGCCTCCTTGTAGTTCTTGCCGATGCTCATCACCTCGCCGACGGCGCGCATCTGGGTGCCCAGGCGGTCCTCGGCGCCCTTGAACTTCTCGAAGGCCCAGCGGGCGAACTTGACCACCACGTAGTCGCCGGAGGGGCTGTAGCGGTCGAGGGTGCCGTCGCGCCAGTAGGGGATCTCGTCCAGGGTCAGGCCCCCGGCGAGCAGGGCGGAGACATAGGCGATGGGGAAGCCGGTGGCCTTGGAGGCCAGGGCCGAGCTGCGCGAGGTGCGGGGGTTGATCTCGATGACGACGATGCGGCCGTCCTTGGGGTTGTAGGCGAACTGGACGTTGGTGCCGCCGATGACGCCGATGGCGTCGACGATGGCGTAGGCCTGGGCCTGGAGGCGTTCCTGCACCTCGGGCGACACGTTGAGCATGGGGGCGCAGCAGAAGGAGTCGCCGGTGTGGACCCCCAGGGCGTCGATGTTCTCGATGAAGCAGACGGTGACCTTCTGCCCCTTGGCGTCACGCACCACCTCCAGCTCCAGCTCCTCCCAGCCCTCCACCGATTCCTCGATCAGGACCTGATGCACCCGGCTGGCGGCCAGGCCGCGGACGACGACGGTGCGGAACTCCTCCAGGTTATAGACCAGGCCACCGCCGGTGCCGCCCATGGTGTAGGCGGGGCGCACCACGCAAGGGATGCCGATCGCCTGCACCAGCCGCTCGGCCTCCTCCAGGCTATAGGCGATCTCGCTGCGCGGCATGCCGATGCCCAGGGCGTTCATGGTGTCCTTGAAGATTTGGCGGTCCTCGCCGCGCTCGATGGCGTCGACCTGGACGCCGATGAGGCGCACGCCATACTTATCCAGGACGCCGGACTGGGCGAGTTCGGAGGCCAGGTTGAGGGCGGTCTGGCCACCCAGGTTGGGCAGCAGGGCATCGGGTCGCTCCTGGGCGATGATCCGCTCCAGGGTCGGCGCGTCCAGGGGCTCGATGTAGGTGGCATCGGCCATCCCGGGATCGGTCATGATGGTGGCCGGGTTGCTGTTGACCAGCACGATGCGATAGCCGAGGCGGCGCAGGGCCTTGCAGGCCTGGGTGCCGGAGTAGTCGAACTCGCAGGCCTGGCCGATGATGATGGGGCCGGAGCCGATGATGAGGACGGTATGGATGGAGGTGTCCTTGGGCATGGGATACTTCGCCGAGGGTGGCAGCCGACGCCAGGAGCGGGGGCCGAGGGGGGTTGATAGGCGGTGCATGACCGGGTTGGCGGACCCTGGGAGAGAGTGGCCCGATCCCGTCGCGTGCTTCCCACTGGCCTTGGCGACCCGCGGAAAGCACCGCAGCGGGATGCCAGTGCGATCAAAAGCGCTGCTGGTACCCGGGGAGGCGCGTTGGGCCGAGGATGTTAGCCGCCGGTCTGGTGCCCGGCAAGGGGAAGGTCTTCAGGGGGAGGTATTCAGGTACTGATGAGTAGAAACATGGCTGGAGTATTTCAACCCAAGACCTTTCCGACCGCCCTCCAGCAGGATGCCGGCTATCGGCTGGTGGCCTGGCTCTTCCTGCGCCTGCTGGCCCTGATCTACCTGGCGGCCTTCGCGTCCCTAGCGGTACAGATTCAGGCCCTGGCGGGGGAGGGCGGGATCTTTCCCCTCAGCGAGCAACTGGCCGGGGCGGTCCAGGCGCACGGCGCCCTGGCCTGGCTGGCCTATCCCTCCTTCTTCTGGCTGGCCGCGGGCGACGGGGCCCTGCTAGGGGCGGCCTGGGGCGGGGCGTTGCTCGCTGTGCTGCTCCTGGTCCTGCCCTGGATGACCGGAATCGCCATGCTGTCCGCAGCTCCTGCCGCCTGGGTCGAGCGAACGGTGCTGCTCCTGCTCTATCTGCTGTATCTGTCGCTCTACCAGGCCGGCCAGTTCTTCACCAACTTCCAGTGGGACTATCTGCTGCTGGAGACGGGATTCCTGGCTATGTGGTTGCCCGGCGGGCCGCGGCTGGTGGTGTGGCTGTTCCGCTGGCTGCTGTTCCGCCTGCGCTTCGAATCGGGGCTGGCCAAGCTCCTGAGCGGTGACCCGAGCTGGCGGGACCTGACGGCCCTGCGGTACTACTTCGAGACCCAGCCCCTACCCCATGCCGGCGCCTGGTATGCCCATCAGTTGCCTGACTGGTTGCTGCGAGCCGGCGCCGGCGGCACCCTGTTCGTGGAACTGGTGGTGCCCTTCTTCATCTTTCTGCCCCGGCCCTGGCGGCTCTTTGCCGCCTGGACGACCATCCTCTGGCAGTTGCTGATCATCGCCACCAGCAACCATAACTTTTTCAATCTGCTGACCATCGCCCTCTGCCTCTTTTTGTTCGACGACCGGGCGGTGGGGCGGATCCTGCCCAAGGGCTGGCGGGAGGCCGCCCTGGCCAGCCCCCCTGCTGCCGCCCCGGCCCGGTCGAGGGATAGCGGTGCTGACCCTGAGCCTGGCCCTGGTCCTGGTACCGGCCAGCCTGGTCGCCGGCGCCGAACTGGTGCTGCGACGGCCGCTCGACCCCCTCAGTGGCTGGCTGCGTCACCTTGAACCCTTCCGGGTCGCCAACCGCTACCACGTCTTCCCGACCATCGAGCGGCAGCGCCTGGAACTGTTGATCGAGGCCAGCGCCGATGGCAAGAACTGGCAACCCTTGGACTTTCGCTACCGGCCCGACGACCCGGCCCAGGCGCCAACCTTCATCATCCCCCACCAGCCCCGGCTGGATTGGATGCTATGGTTCGTGCCGCGCAATCCCCTCTTTCTGGAATTGCTGGAACGTTTTCTGGACCGCCTGCGGGCCGGTGAGCCGGCGGTGACCGCGCTCCTGGCTCACCCCCCCGTCAAGGGAGTTGAGCCCCTCTGGCTGAGACTCGGGGTGTACCGCTATCGCTTCACCAACCCGGCCGAAAGGTCCGCCAGCGGCCACTGGTGGCGGCGGGAATACCTGGGGCCCTTTCTGCCCTTAGCTCTCCTGACCCCCGAGTAGCATGATGTACGTACCGACTAGTCGCGCCACCACGCCCTTGCCCCTGACTGGCAAGCGGCTCGGGTCGGCCGGTCGCGCAAGGCCAGTCGCGCAACCGCGTATCTGATGGGAACCAGCCCGCCTAGGCCAGTCCCTCCGCCCTGTTCCTGCGCTGCCGGCCATGGAGAGCGAAGCGAAGGCCGGTAGTCCCCGCTAGGCGTAGGCGCGGGCGTCTGGCCGGCGTGGCGGAGGGGCGAAGTCCCGAAGCCGCAGAGGCCAGATGCAAGCGCATCCGATACGCCGTCAAGCCATTCGACGTAGGGCCATGGCGAAGTCCGACCGCCCCCTTGGGGGCACGTCGTGACGTAGCCGTGGCCCGGAGCGGGGCGAACCGGGGCACAAGGGTTGTCGCCGAGCGCAAGGCGAAAGGGGGACTGGGAAGTCCCGTTTCGCATCCTGAGCACGGCGACACTCCGATTTAGCCTGAAAATCACGGGAAAGTCTTTCATAGTCAGGGGTGTGGCTTGCCGCCTCATGACAGTTAGAATGAGTCTCCCGTTGGCCCGTCCCACCAGCCCCTTCACTGGCCCTGACTTTGGAGCCCCAGCATGCCTCTGCCCGATCCCCATGTCTTCATGCGCGACGTTGCCCGGCGCTTGCCGGACCTGACCAGTCGCGCTGAGATCGAACCCGTCCTGGATGATTTGGAGTACCTTTTCGAGGTCATGCCCCCGGAGATGCAGGACGCGGCCTATCAACTCATCGACCAGTTGCGGGCCAAGCTGGAGGCCGCCAGCTCATGACCCTGACCCGGCGCTACGCGGTGCGCCGCCTCAATCCCTTTCTCGGCGTTCTCCAGGTCATCGAGAGCGATCAGGGGCGGGCCATCAGCACGGACGGCGTCAACTGGGAGATCCAGCTCTACGGGGAGCGCACCGTCGGCTGGGGCAGCCTGGGGACGACCAAGCAGCTCAGCCTCTATCGTTTCGGCGTCTGGGCGGAGCGGGAGGGGCTGGCGCGTTTCCCCAGCCCGCCGACGGTGGACCGGGATCTGGCCAAGAGTGCCGCGCGGGAGCTGGTCGAGGCGGCCATGCTCGCCCAAGCGGCGCTCCCCTTCCCCTTGCGCGACCATTACGAACGCTGGCTGCTGGACGCCAGCGCCGCCCAGCGACCCATCGCCCTCCTGGAGGCGGTCAGTAGCGCCGAACCCCTGGCCCTGGGGCGCGCGCCACGGTGGTCCTGCGCGCTGGGGGAGGAGATGGCCTTGGATCAGGAGCAGCGTGCCGCCCTGGAGGCCCAGGTCCGGGCGCGGGCGGGCCAGACGGGCCGGGTTCAGTGGTTCCGGCGGGAGGCGGATGGTTCCGGCATGACCCTGGCGGCGCGGGAGACCATGCCCGGCCAGCGCTGCGAGGCCTACGGCGGCCGCTGGCTGGAGGCGGAGGAGTTTCCGGAACTGCTGCTGCGGGAAGACTGGGTAGATCCCCGGGAAGCGGCGCGCGCGGCGAGCTACCTCGCCGGCATCGCGCCGCGGCTGCTGATGCTGCCCCTGCGGTCGGCAACCCGCGCCCGGCTGGAGCAGCTTGCCGCCTCCCAGGCCCTGGCGGTCGATCACTTCCATCGCCTCTATCCGCGGGTGATGGATGAGGCCTGGTTGGTGCGACTGCGGGTCGAGGCCCAGTTGCGCCGGGGCGCGGAGGCCGCCGGCGCTTGACAGGTGTTTCATGCGGGGAGCGAGGCTCCCCGCCCCGGGTGGGCTAGGCCGGGGGCAGCACCAGCAGGCAGTCGCAGGGGGCGTGATTGACGATGGCCTCCGCCCGGGAGCCCAGCAGCCAGTGCTTGAGCGAGGGGGCGGGTCCACCGAGCACGATCAGGTCGGCGCCGAGTTCGCTGGCGATCTCCGGAACCCGCTCGCCCGCCGTGCCCGTGGTCACCTCCACCCGCTGTTCCGCCGCCGTCAGGCCGTTGGCGGCGGCGAAGGCCGCCAGGTCCCGGGCGCGGGTGCGTTGCCGGAAGGCCAGCGGATCTTCGTTCTCGGGGGCGATGGCGTCGTTCTCGCGATCGGTGGGGAAGTGCTCGACCACGTGCAGCAGGGTGAGCCGCGCGCCCAGGTTCGCCGCCAGACGGGCCGCCCGCTGCGCGGCGGGAACGCAGTGGGGGAGGAGATCACTGACCACCAGCAGGTGGCGATAATCCGCCGCCGGCTGGCCCGCCGGACTGGCCTCGGCGCGCACCATCAACACGTCCCGGGACAGGTGCTGCAGCACCTGGTCGCCGGTGGTGCCGAGCAGGGCCTGGAGGCGGCCGTGGATGTGGGTGCCGATGATGATGAGGTCCGCGTCCAGTTCGACGGCGGTCTCGGTGAGGGCCCGCCAGCAGCGGTCAGTGATCACACGGACCTCGCGGATCTCCGGGTGGGCGGCCCGCAGCCGTTCGAGCTGGTGTCTGGCGTCGGCAGCCCGCAACTGGGCGGCGGGGTCGTTGGCCGAAAGTTCTTCGGGCGCTTGGTCCAGGGCATGGAGCAGGAAGAGTTCGGCACCCTCCCGCTGGGCAAGCCAGAGGGCGCGTTTGATGGTGGGAAAGCCGCTGTGCCGGAGCGCGGCGCCAGCAAGGATACGGCGGTAGTTATGGGTTTCGTTGTTCATTATCGTGCTTCCTGATGCGCGCGTGGTTGGTTTCAGTGGGGTGGAATCCAGTCCTCATCAGTAGTTATAAACCAATCCCGCGCGGTTTGCCCGTTCCCGCGGAAAAACCCCGGGAACATGGCGTGGCGCCAGGGAAATGGACCTGGCGCCGGGGAAGAGGGCCAGACGTCGGGGAAAAGGCCCTGATCCCGGGGATCGGTTCACTGGCCCTGACCGGCGTCAGGTAGGTGGCGACGGGTAAACCACTCGAAGGCCGCCACGGCCAGGAAGCCGGCGATGGCCAGGGCGATGGCGAGGGCCAGATAGGGTTCATTGCTGCCGCCGATGAGATCGGCGGCGGGGAGGTCGGGATAGCTCCAGGGCCAGACGTTAGACTCCAGCGCCGGTACCCGCTGACCATGGCGGTCGAGTTCCCACTCAATCACCTGTTTCCAGGGCCAGACCTTGTTGAGGGAGCCAATCATGACGCCGATGAGGGTGGCGATGGTCAGGTCATGATGGCGGTGCAGCAGCCAGGAGAGGAGATTGGAGAAGGCGATGAGCCCCAGGGCCGCCCCGGTGGCGAAGACCAGCAGGATGTCGAATTGCAGCTCACTGACGGCGGCCAGGATGAACTTGTACATGCCCAGCAGCACCAGGATGAAGCTGCCGGAGATGCCGGGCAGGATCATGGCGCAGATGGCGATGACGGCGGAGACGAAAATGAACCAATAGGCGGTGTTGGGCTCGCCGGGGGTGAGGATGGTGATGACGTAGGAGACCACCGTGCCCAGGATCAGGGCGACCACTTCACCGCTTGTCCAACGGGGGATGTGGCGGGCGACGAAGAAGGCGGAGGCGATCACCAGGCCGAAAAAGAAGGACCAGACCAGAATCGGCTGGGTCTCCAGCAGTCCGTGGATGAGCTTGGCCAGGGAAAAGATGCTGGCGCCGATCCCCAGCACCAGGGCCAGCAGGAAGTTGCCATTGATGGCCGCCCAGAAGGCGGCCAGGCCCTCGCTGAAGAGGCGCTTGAGGTTGGTCGGGTTGATCGACTTGAGGGAATCGATGAGTTCCTCGTAGATGCCGGCGATAATGGCGATGGTGCCGCCGGAGACGCCGGGCACCACGTCCGCGGCGCCCATGGCCACCCCGCGCAGGGTAATGCCGGCATAGTCCTTGAGCCGGCGGTTGGGGACGAAGGCCGGCGGGGTCGGGGAACGGGTCATGGCGTCGGTGATTCCTGGTGGTGGTGGGCGCGATCGCCCGGAAAACGGCCGCCATGCTGATAGATCTGGCCAGGGGCCGCAAGGGGCGGATGCAGGCCGACGTTCATATCCCGAAGGTGGGGGAACCGGCGGCCCTAACAAATGTCTCTTGAGCCCAGTTTGATCGCTGGACCCAGCGCCTGCCAGCCTGGCCAAGGTTTGACTTCGGCGTCCTGGCGGAGGGTCTGGTAAGCCGAAAGTCCCGCGATGGTGGCGCGACCCCTTGTCCAAGTCCTGAATTCCACGACCCCCGGAGACCTGTCAGATGTCCGTGACCCAATCCCCGCGCCTGGAGGAGAGACCCCCCGACGCCCTTACCGCGGCCGAGGCCCTGCGCCCCGATTTTGTCCGCTTGCGGGAGCGGGTGGAGCGCCACATCCTCGGTCAGACCGGCCTGGTGGAGCGGTTGCTCATCGCCCTGCTGGCGGACGGCCATCTGCTGGTGGAAGGCGCCCCGGGTCTGGCCAAGACCAAGGCGGTCAAGGCCCTGGCCGCCGGGCTGGAGGGCGACTTTCACCGCATCCAGTTCACCCCGGACCTGCTGCCGGCGGACCTTACCGGCACCGAGATCTACCGCCCCCAGGATGGCAGCTTCCGCTTCGACAAGGGGCCGATCTTCCACAACCTGCTCTTGGCCGACGAGGTCAACCGCGCCCCGGCCAAGGTCCAGTCCGCCCTGCTGGAGGCCATGGGCGAGCGCCAGGTGACGGTGGGCCGGGAGACCTACCGGCTGCCCGAGCTGTTCCTGGTCATGGCCACCCAGAACCCCATCGAGCAGGAAGGCACCCATCCCCTGCCGGAGGCCCAGCTCGACCGGTTTCTGCTCCACGTGCGGGTCGACTACCCGGATCTGGCGGCGGAGAAGGCCATCCTGCGGCTCAACCGCGACGAGGCCAGGGCCGCCGGACCGGTCGAGGAGGGGTCACGCCTCAGCCAGCGGGCCATCCTTGCCGCCCGGCGCGCCATTCTCGACCTCTACCTGTCGCCGGACGTGGAGGATTACCTGGTCCATCTGGTCCTGGCGACCCGCGACCCCCGGGCCTTGGGCGGGGGCCTGAATGGCTGGTTGCGTTTTGGCGCCAGCCCCCGCGCCACCCTGGCCCTGGATCGCTGCGCCCGTGCCCGCGCCTGGCTCGCCGGGCGCGACTATGTCTCCCCGGAGGACGTGCAGGACCTGGCCCCGGATGTGTTGCGCCATCGCGTGCTGCTCTCCTACGAGGCGGAGGCCGAGGGCCGCACCGCGGATGAGTACGTACGCGAACTGCTGACCCTGGTGCCGGTGCCCTGAGGAGCCGTGAGAAACACCGCCCATTTTCTCATCAACAACGAGATAGCCTGTCTGAGGCTATGAACGAATCCCATCTCTTCGCAAACCAGAAGCCGATGGCGCCTAATTGGCACCGGTGCCCTGAGCCGATGGTGTTGTTCCAGCCCCGCCATAGTGGTCCACGGCCGTTGCTACTCGGTGGAGGCGTAGGCGGATGACGGGCCCACTGACGCCAAACGCCCAACCGGCCGCCGCCGGGGTAAGCGTCTCCTTGCGGGAACTGCTGGCCCTGCGCGGGGAGGCGCGCCGGCTGGACCTGGCGCCACGGGGCAAGATCCTGGCCACGCGTAGTGGCGGGCACCTGTCGCGCTTTCGCGGCCGGGGCATGGAGTTCGACGAGGCGCGGATCTATCAACCCGGCGATGATCCTCGCAACATGGACTGGCGGGTCACGGCCCGGGCCGGGCGGCCCCACGTCAAGCTCTTCCGTGAGGAGCGGGAGCGGCCCCTGTGGCTGCTGGTCGACCAGGGGCCCTCGATGCGCTTTGGGACCCGTGTCGCCTTAAAGTCCGTCATCGCCGCTCAGGCCGCGGCCCTCCTGGCCTGGGCGGCGGTGGACCGGGGCGACCGGGTCGGCGGGCTGATCTTTGATGAGCAGGGCCGTTTCGAGCAGAAGCCCGCCGCCCGTACCCATGGCCTCCTGCCCCTGCTCCAGGCCCTGGCGATGGGCCCTGGCCGGGGGCCAGCGGGGCTCGCGGACCTGAGCACGGCGGCGGAACTGCTGGTCCCGCTGACCCGGCCCGGGAGCCTGATCTTCGTCCTGAGCGACTTCGCCGGGCTGACCGCCGAGCGGGCGGGCTGGCTGGCCCGGCTGGGGCGGGCCAGCGAGGTGGTTTTGATCCATGTCCAGGATCCCCTGGAGGAACAGGCCCCGCCGCCGGGGCTTTATCCGGTCACGGATGGTCGCCGCCGCGGTCTGCTGAATACCGGCGGCGCGACCCGGCGCCAGGCCTGGCGGGACCGCTTCCAGGCTCACCGGGTGACCCTGGAGGGCCTGGCCCGCCATCACCAGGCCCATCTGCTCTGGCTTAGCACGGCGGAGCCGGTGGGTCCCGCCCTGGCCCTGGGCCTCAATCCCCGGCGCGCCGGAGGTGGACGATGACCCCCGCTGGGCTGACGATGAGCGATCCCCTGGTGGAGCTGCGTGGCTACCACCTGCCCGAGCCCGTCTCCTGGTGGCCACCGGCGCCTGGCTGGTGGCTGCTGGCGTTGCTGATCGCGGGCCTGCTGGCCCTGCTCCTGGTTTGGGCATTGCGCGCCTGGCGTCGGCGGCGCCGGTTGCGGGCGGCACCCCGGGCGGCCCTGGACGAACTGGCGGCCCTGCGCGCCGCCCATGCCCGGGGCGGTGACGCTGCCGCCTGTGCCCGCGGCCTGTCCCGGCTGCTGCGGCGTTACGCCCTGACCCGTTATCCCCGCCGTGCCGTCGCGGGGCTGAGCGGCGAGGACTGGCTGGCCTTTCTCGATGCCCATGGCGGTGCCGGTCGCTTCCAGGCCGGACCCGGACGAGAGCTGTTAGTGGCGCCCTATCGTCCCGGGGGTGGGCAGGCCATGGGGGGTGAACTGGCCGTCGGCGAACTGGCGGATTTGGTCGAGGACTGGATTCAGCGCAATCGCCAACCCGCAGCGGAGGTTGCCCCGGGGCCAGGAGGACGGCGCGCATGATCAGCCTCGCCTGGCCCTGGGCCCTGGCGGCCCTGCCCTTGCCCTTGCTGGCCCGCCTGCTACCCCCGGCGCGAGCGGCGGCGGGGGCCGCCCTGCGCCTGCCGCCGCTCCAGGCCCTGGAGGCCCAGGACCTCGGCGTTACGCCTCGTCAACGCCGCCTGACGCTGCTCCTGGCTTGGCTGGCCTGGGGGCTGCTGGTCCTGGCCGCCGCCCGCCCCGAGTGGCTGGGGGAGCCCGTCAGCCTGCCCCTGGCCGGGCGCGATCTGATGCTGGCGGTGGACGTCTCCGGCTCCATGGAACAGGCGGACTATCTCCTCGACGGGCGTCCGGCCAACCGGCTGGCGGTGGTCAAGTCGGTCGCTGGCCGGTTCATCGAGCGGCGTCAGGGCGATCGCCTGGGCCTGATCCTCTTCGGCAGCCGGGCCTATCTGCAGACCCCCCTCACCCATGACCGCCAGACGGTCGAGCAACTGCTGGGTGAGGCGGTCATCGGCCTGGCGGGCCGGGAGACGGCCATCGGCGACGCCATCGGCCTGGCGGTGAAGCGGCTGCGCGACCGGGGGGATGACAACCGGGTGCTGATCCTGCTCACCGACGGCAGCCAGACCGCCGGCGCCCTGGGTGCCCTGGAGGCCGCCCGCCTGGCCGCCGAGGCCGGGGTGCGGATCTACACCATCGGCATCGGCGGCGGGACCCTGGGGGTGCAGACCCCCTTCGGCATGCTGCGCCGCCAGGCCAGCGATCTGGACCCGGCTACCCTGGAGGCCATCGCCAAGGCCAGCGGCGGCCGCTACTTCCAGGCCACGGACACCGCCCAACTGGAGGCGATCTACGCGGAACTGGACCGGCTGGAGCCCAGCGAGCGCGATCAGCGTACCTATCGGCCCCTCCAGTCCCTCTACTACTGGCCCGCCGGGGCGGCCCTGGGTCTGGTCCTGATCATCGGGCTGCTGGGGGGTGGCGGAGGCGGTTTTCCGAGGGCTGAAGGAGGGAGGCAGGGGTGAATTTGCCGCTGGCACGCAACTGGACCCGCGCCGGCGAAGTGGTCGGCGGGGGTGTCCGCAGCGATGCGCCTTGGTCCGAAGGCGCCCGACCCTCTCGCTACTTGGCGGTTACTACCCCGGGCCGGGTGGCTTCCTTGCCCCTGCTGTCGGGCACGGCCCCTGGTGGGTTGGTTCTACTAACTGTCATGAGGCGGCAGGCCACGCCCCTGATAATGAAAGACATTCCTGTGACTTTCACGCTAAGGGCCTGAAACCTTGAATAGCTTTCTGACCGATCTGCCCAGCCTGTCCGCTCTCTCCGAGCTGCATTTTCTGCGGCCGCTCTGGTTCCTGGCCCTGGCCCCCTTACCCTGGCTGCTGTGGCGGCTGAGACGACACGACCCCGGCGTCTCCGCCTGGCGGGGTCTCGTGGATGCCCACCTCTTGTCTCATCTGCTGGTCGGGACGGAGGCCCGGGTCCTGCGTCTGCCCCTGGCGCTGCTGGCGTGTGGCTGGCTGTTGGGGGTGACGGCCCTGGCGGGCCCGGTCTGGGAGCGTTTGCCGCAACCCCTTTTCCAGGCCCAGGCGCAACGGGTCATCGTCCTGGATTTATCCCCCGACATGGATGCCCAGGATCTGTCCCCCTCCCGCCTGGGGCGGGCCCGCTTCGAGATCCTGGACCTGCTTGCCGCGGCGGCCGAGGGCCAGACCGCCCTGCTGGCCTATGGCGCCGAGCCCTTTCTGGTGTCACCCCTGACCGGCGATGCCGCCACCATCGCCGCCCAGGTTCCGGACCTGGCAACGGCCCTGCTGCCGGTGAAGGGGGCCAAACGCACCGACCTGGCCCTGGCCGAGGCGGGGGAACTGCTCAAGCAGGCCGGTAGCCTCTCAGGGGACATCATCCTGATCACGGCCGATCCCGAGCGCCCGGAGGCGGTACAGTCCATGGCGACCAAGCTGCGGGACCAGGGCTATCGGACCTCGGTCCTCGGGCTGGGTACCGACCAGGGTGCCCCGGTGCCCCTGGCCGGCGGGGGTTTCCAGTCCGACGACCGGGGCGCCATCCGCTTGAGCCGGTTGCAGCCTGAGCAGTTGCGGGCGATCGCCGCCGCCGGGAGCGGCCGCTATGTCCCCCTTGCCACCGATGATGCCGATACCAGAGCCCTACTGCCCGCAGTCCCGCACGACGCCGCCGCGCTCGAGCGGGAGGAGGCCGCCCACGCCGATCAGTGGCGCGAGGAGGGGCCCTGGCTGCTGGTGGCGCTGCTGCCCCTCGCCGCCCTGGCCTTTCGCCGGGGCTGGCTCAGCCCCCTGACCCTGCTCCTGGGCGTTTGCCTGGCCTGGGTACCGCCGCCGGCGGCCCAGGCCTTTGGCTGGGCGGACCTGTGGTGGCGCCCCGACCAGCAGGGCGCCCAGGCCCTCGCCGCCGGGGATCCACAGCAGGCCGCGGCCCGTTTCGCCCGTCCCGACTGGCGCGCGGCGGCGCAGTATCAGGCCGGTGACTATGACCAGGCCCTGGCGACCATCGAAGGTCAGGCCGGTGCCGAGGCCGACTACAACCGGGGCAACGCCCTGGCCCATTCCGGAAAGTTGGACGAGGCCGTCGCGGCCTACGAGCGGACCCTGGCGGAGGTGCCGGATCACGCCGATGCCCGCTTCAACCTGGATCTGGTGCGGTCACTCTTGGCCCAGCAGGCGGCCCAGTCCCAGGAACCCGCCTCACCCCCTTCCTCGGGAGAGGATGGGGCGGAGGGGGGGGATACCGGCCCACGGGGCGGGCAGGAACCAGAGGCGGGGCCGGGGCAGGCAGGTGAGTCCTCGCCGCAAGACCAGGGGCAACAGCAAGGCCAGCAGAGTCACCAAGGTCAGAACGGTCAGGAAGGTCAACAGGGCCAGCAAGATTCACCGGGACAGCAGGGAGGACAAGAGGCTCCGCAGGACCAACAGCATGATCAACAGGCTCAGGACGGTCTGAAGGGGGAGGCGGAGCAATCGGTTAAGGCAGGCCAACCGGACGCCGATTCGGGGGCGGGAGAAGAGCGAAATGAGGGGCATGGCCAGGGCCAGGGAGGGGATTCAGAGCGGCAATCCCCACAAGAGCCGGTAGCTGATCAATCCCGGCAAGACCCCTCGGCTGATCAAATTGACAAGCATGCCTCTGAAATCCGGTCTCCGGGGGAGTCCGCGGCCGATCAGGATGGCAGGGCGGCTCAGAATGGCAAGGCAGCTCCTGACCCTAGTCCAGACCAGCGGGCCGGCGCCGAGCCCGGGGTTGCGGACCTGCTGGGTCGCCAGGGGGTGGACCAACCGTCGCCGGGCATCCCGCCCATCCCAGCTCCGACCCAGGCGTCTCAGACGTCCGAGGCGCAACAGGCCCTGGAGGCGCAACTCCGCCGGGTACCCGATGATCCCGGTGGCCTGTTGCGGCAACGCTTCCTGCTCCAGCACCTGCGCCGTCAGGGTCAGTTGCCCTGAGGGGCTCAGCGTGGGGCCAGGGGCGCTACCCGACCCGGGCCAGCCCGGGATTGATGTGTGATGTCCGTCACAGCGAGGTCATGAAAGTGGATGGCGTGAAAGTCAAGGCAAAGTCAGTCTTTTTCAGTGCCGTGGCGCTCCCCCTCACGCCAGTCAGGCTGATGAGGTCGATTCTGCGGGGCGAGGGCGGCACCCCCGGCACTTCTTCCGTTCCTGCCGGGCTGGTCCTGATCCTGCTGGGGTTCCTCAGTATTGCCCAGGCGCTGGCCGCCGGGCTCGACGCCCAAGTCGATCGCGCCCGCCTGGCCGAGGGTGAGTCCCTGCTCCTGACGCTCTCCGGACCGGGCGATGTCTGGGGAACGCCCGACACGGCGGCGCTGGCCCGGGATTTCGCGGTCCAGAATCAGGGACAGGGCACCAGCACCGTCATGACCAACGGCCGGGTGACCACCACCCGGGAATGGCGCTTCCTGCTGACCCCTAAGGCCAGCGGCCGGTTCACCATCCCCGCGATGAGGCTCGGGGAGCTGGAGAGCCTGCCGATAGCCGTCGAGGTGCTGCCCGCCGCCCAGGCCGCCCAGGTTGGCGAGCCCCCGCCCGCCCGGCTGGAGGCTGAACTCGATCGCGACCAGGTCTATGTCCAGGGTCAGGTCATTTACACCCTGCGCGTGCTACTGCGGCCCCAGGTGCAGAACGCCAGTCTGGAAGATCCCCAGGCGGAAGGTGTCCAGATCGAGCGTCTGGGGGAGGATCGGGTGACGGAGACTCAGCGGGATGGCCTGCGTTATCGGGTGGTCGAGCGCCGCTATGCCCTGCTGCCCCAGCACAGCGGGGCGATCGAGATTCCGGCGCCGGTGCTCTCCGCGGCGGTTCCCGAGTCCAGAACCGGTCGCGGTCAGGTCGCCGGCACCGCCCCCGGTTCACCCTTCGGGTCGGGGGGCAGCGCCTTCGAGCAGTTCTTTGGCCGCGATCCCTTCGCCGAGATGGATAGCCTCTTTCAACGCACCCGGCCGATCCAGGTGCGCGGTCCCGCCCTGACCCTGGAGGTCAGGCCACGGCCGGCGGGGGCCACCGTCCCTTGGCTGCCGGCTGAGGAGCTGCGCCTGGCGGAGAGCTGGACCCCTGATCCTGCCGCGGCCCAGACCCGGCTGAGGGTCGGCGAGCCCATCACCCGTACTATGGCCCTGACCGCCCAGGGGCTGAGTGCCACCCAGTTGCCGGACCTGACTGGGGCGGTCCCGCCCGGGGTCAAGAGCTATCCGGACAAGCCGCGGACCGAGACCCGGGCCGAGGGGGACACCCTGGTGGCGGTCAAGGAGATCAAACAGGCCCTGGTGCCGACGGTGGCCGGCAAGCTGGTGCTGCCCGAGATCCGTCTGGCCTGGTGGGATACGCGGGCCGATCAGGAGCGGGTGGCCGTGCTGCCGGCACGGACCCTGGAGGTTCTGCCCGCGACGGGGGCGGTGGATGACCAGACCCCGCGGGGGCAAGCGGCGGCTGAACCGGTACCCCTACCTCACGACCAAGGCCAGGTTGCCCACGGCGCTGACCCGGCGGCCGGGGCCGGGCTGACCCAGCGCCAGCCACTGGCAGAAGCCGCAAGCTCCCCCTCGTCGGGAGGCGCCCAAGGGAGCTTGCCAGCCCTCGGGCCAGGGACGACAGCGGCGGGGGCTGGGGCCAACTCTCATGAGATGTCGGGCCAAGCCACTGATAATAATAAAATTTCCCCTGACTTTAACGCTAACTTTCATGAGGGGCCAGCCGCACCCCAGACAATGAAAGGCTCCACTGGTGTGTTTCACGCTAACCCGGTCCCGGAGGCCTCTTCCGCTCCCAGAACGGCTGCCGCCCCCGCATCCGCCACCGCTCATGGCGCCTCTACCCCGCTAACCGCGGTTGCATCAGGCTGGCCGCTCCCCGCGGGTCATTGGCCCTGGCTGGCCGCCGCGATGGCGTTCCTGTGGCTGACGACCCTGCTGCTCTGGTGGCGGGAGCGTCGCCGCCAGTCCCCCGTCTCCCTGGCCCGGACGGGCGGGAGTGAGGTATCGCGCGCCTCCCTGGCGGCCGCCCGGGAGCGGGTCCGGCAGGCTTGCCAGGCCCAGGAGCCCCGGGCCACCCGCGAGGCCCTGCTTGCCTGGGGACAAGTCCGCTGGCCCGAGGATCCCCCCCGGCGGCTCGAAACCCTCGCCGCCCGCCTGGGCGGGCCTGCTGCCTCCTGGATGGGGCGGCTGGATCAGTGTCTCTATGCCCCTGGCGGGGCCGCTGGCTGGGATGGCCCCGCGGCCTGGCGGGATCTCGGGCCCGCGCTGACGGTCGCGGCGGAACGTTCACCGGGGCGGACCGGAGGAGAGGATCCCTTGCCGCCTCTCTATGCCGCTTCCGCGTTTGGATAATCCGCGCAGGCAGACCGTGGGCCAGCCGTTCCATGTTATTCTGCCCATGGGAGTCGGCCGGACAGTCGCTGCTCGGCCGCGTCAGCGGCGCGAGGGGAGGAAAGTCCGGGCTCCATAGGGCAGGGTGCCAGGTAACGCCTGGGGGGCGCGAGCCCACGGCCAGTGCCACAGAAAAGATACCGCCTCTATCCGCTGCGGCGGATCGGTAAGGGTGAAATGGTGCGGTAAGAGCGCACCGCGCCGACGGTAACGCCGGTGGCAGGGTAAACCCCACCCGGAGCAAGACCAAATAGGGGGACGAGCGGCCTTGCGCCGCGCCGCGCGGCCCGCGCGTGTCCCCGGGTAGGTCGCTAGAGGCGCACGGCGACGTGCGTCCCAGATGAATGACTGTCCCCGACAGAACCCGGCTTACAGGCCGACTCCCACCTCGATTTTCTGGACGGACCCCGGAACCTACGTCCGGCACCGTCCTTCCTTCATCTCCTCTCTACCCAAATACCCACCCACCTCTTGGTCTTGGCACGGCCATGGTCAGGCTCCCCGAAACCGCCCTTCTTTGGTGCGGCATGAGGCTTACGAAGTATCCCCTTGAAATCTGGCCCTCTTCCCGATTGTGGCGAAATAGATGCAATTAGGTCTCTAACTTGCTGACAGGCGTAAGGAAAATTCACTTCTCCGCTTGACGGGTGGGGCTGGGTTGCCTAGTATGAGGACAGAAGTGGAGTGAAGTGGAGTAAAAGGGAGCAATTTCGCCATCAGGGGGGCGGCAGTGTTTCGGGGGGTTTCCACCCTTAGTCTGGATGCCAAGGGCCGGCTGGCCATGCCCGCGCGCTATCGCGAGCAGTTGCAGGCCTGTTGCGCGGCCCATCTGGTGGTGACCATCGACACCGATCGCTGCCTGCTGATCTATCCGGAACCTAACTGGCGGGAGATCGAGCGCAAGCTGGAGAAGCTGCCTTCCTTCAACCCCACCGCGCGTAAGTTGCAGCGCCTCTACATCGGCCACGCCCATGAGGTGGACATGGACAGTCAGGGTCGGGTGCAACTGCCGCCGGAGCTGCGTCAGTTCGCTAGCCTGGACAAGCGGGTGGCCCTGATCGGGCAAAGCAACAAGTTCGAGCTCTGGGATGAGGACACCTGGGTGGCGCGCCGTGACCAGTGGCTGAACGAAGAGGATCTGGCGGAGCTGGAGTCCTCCCCCGAGTTCGCCTCCCTTTCCATCTGACTCGATGAGCCGCCCCGTGGCTGACACCGGGCATAGACCCGTTTTGCTGGAGGAGACCTTGCAGGCCCTGGCGATTCGCCCCGATGGCTTCTATCTCGACGCCACCTTTGGCCGGGGCGGGCACGCGCGCGCCCTGCTTGCCCGGCTGGGGGCCGCTGGCCACCTTCTGGTCCTAGATCGGGATCCGGCGGCCGTGGCCGTGGCCGCGGACCTGGCGCGGCGGGACCCGCGCCTGGAGGTCGAACATGCCCCCTTCTCCCGCTTGCGGGAGGTCGTGGGCCGTCATGAGCGCCTGGGCGCCGTCGATGGCCTGCTGCTGGACATCGGCGTCTCCTCGCCCCAGTTGGACGAGGCCGGACGGGGCTTCAGCTTCGCCGCCGACGGTCCCCTGGACATGCGCATGGACAACAGCGCCGGCGAGACGGCCGCGGCCTGGCTGGCGCGGGCCCAGGAGGCGGACATCGCCCGGGTCCTCCACGAATACGGCGAGGAGCGCTTCAGCCGACGCATCGCCCGCGCCATCGTCACCGCCCGCGGCCAGGCGCCCATCCTCACCACCGGTCGGCTGGCGGCGATCGTGGCGGCGGCCTGCCCGACCCGGGAGCCGGGCAAGCATCCGGCGACCCGCGCCTTCCAGGCCTTGCGCATCCAGGTCAACCACGAACTTGAGGAACTGGCGGCCGCCCTGGCAGCGGTGCGAGACCTCCTCGCCGTGGGGGGCCGACTGGTGGTGATCAGTTTCCACTCGCTCGAAGACCGCCTCGTCAAGCGGTTCATCCGGGATCAGGCCCGGGGTCAGCCGGTTCCGCGGAGCGTGCCGCTGCGGGCGACCGCGACCCAGGCCTGGCTGGAGCCCGTCGGCAAGGCCCTGCATGCCGGGGAGGCCGAGGTCGCGGTCAACCCCCGGGCGCGCAGCGCGGTGCTGCGGGCGGCGGAGCGGCGGTCATGAGCCTGCGGGACCTGCTCCTGATCGCCCTGCTGGCCTTGGCCGTGGTCGCCTCCGGAGTGGGGGTCGTCTACGCCAAGTATCAGACGCGGATCGAATTCATCAATCTGCAGGCGCTGACCCGGGAACTCCATCGGCTGGAGGAGGAGTGGGCCGTGCTGCGGCTGGAGGAGGCGGCGCTGGGCACCCACCCACGGGTGGAGACGGCGGCGCGGACGCGGCTGGACATGTTCATGCCGCGGGGTGTGGATGTCAGAACCATTGGGGGTAAGGTTCATGAACGTTGATTTGGCCAGGCGCAAGAGCGACCCGGCCCGCGAGGGTAAGCGCTTCAATTTCCGCGGGCGGAGCCTGTTGTTGCTGGGCGGTCTCGGCGTCCTGCTCTGCGCCGTGGTGGCGAGCGCCTTCCAGCGCCAGGTGCTGGAGCGGGAATTCCTGCGTGAGGAGGGCGAGGCCCGCTATCTGCGTGACTGGGAGATCCCGGCGCGGCGGGGAATGATCCTCGACCGCAACGGCGAACCCCTGGCGGTCAGTTCCCCCGTGGCCAGCGTCTGGACCGATCCCCGCAAGCTCAAGGATTATCCCGCGGCGATGGGTGAGCTGGCCGAGGCGATGGGACTGCCCGTCCAGGACCTGCGTCAGCGGGTGGCGGAGCGCCAGAACAAGGGCTTCATCTACCTCAAGCGCCGCATCGAACCCGATCAGGCCGAGGACGTCGCCCGGATCAAGGAGCAATACCAGATCCATGAACTGGGCATGGAGACCGAGTACAAGCGCTTTTATCCCGGCGGGGAGATCTTTGGCCACATCATCGGCTTCACCGATGTGGACGACAAAGGGATCGAGGGCATGGAACTGGCCTTCAATGGCTGGCTGGGCGCCGAGCCTGGCCTGCGCCGGGTCATCAAGGACGGGCGTCAGCAACTGGTCGCCGAGGTGGAGCGGGTGCGCCCGCCGCGTCACGGCAAGGACCTGGAACTGAGCATCGACCGGCGGCTGCAATATCTCGCCTACCGGGAGTTGATGCGCACGGTGCGGGAGCACAAGGCCAAGTCGGCCTCGGCGGTGGTCCTGGATGTACGCACTGGCGAGATCCTGGCCATGGTCAATCAGCCGGCCTACAACCCCAACGGCGACAAGGACGGCGACCAGAGCAGCCGCCGGAATCGCGCCGTCACCGATGTCATGGAGCCCGGTTCCACCATCAAGCCCTTCGTCGTCGCCGCCGCCCTGGAGCAGGGCCTGGTGACACCGACCACCCCCATCGATACCAGCCCCGGGACCCTGGCGGTGGGCAGTAACACCGTCAAGGACATCCATAATTATGGCCGCCTCGACACCACCAGCGTCATCACCAAGTCGAGCAATATCGGCGTGGTCAAGATGGCCCTGCGCATGAAGAAGGAGACCCTCTGGAACCTCTATGACCGGGTCGGCTTCGGCAAGCCCACCGGGGTCCAGTTCCCCGGGGAGGAGACCGGCCGGTTCCGCCATTTCAAGCGCTGGTCGGACTTCGAGTACGCCACCCAGGCCTTTGGTTATGGCCTCTCGGTAACCCCCCTGCAATTGGCCCGGGCCTATTCGGTGCTGGCGGCGGATGGCCTCCTCAAGCCCATCAGCCTGCTCAAGGTAGCCCAGGAGCCGGCGGGGGAGCAGGTCCTCAGCGCCAAGACGGCGCGCGAGGTGCGGGCCATGATGGAAACGGTGGTCTCGCCCAAGGGAACCGCCAAGCAGGCGGTCATCGAGGGCTACGGCGTCGCCGGTAAGACCGGCACGGCAAAGAAGTCCGCCGGCCGTGGCGGTTATGCCGCCGGGCGCTACCAGGCGGTCTTTGCCGGCATGGCCCCGGCCAAGGACCCCCGCTTCGTCCTGGTGGTCATGGTCGATGAGCCCGGGGGTGGAAAGTACTATGGTGGTCTGGTGGCGGCCCCGGCCTTCGCCCGCATCATGCAGGGTGCCTTGCGCCTCTTCAATGTCCCGCCGGATCACCCCGAGGTGAAGATGCTGATGGCCAGCGCGGACGCGACCCGATGACGGGGGGCCTGGCCCTCGCCCGGCGTCCGGTCTGGCGACTGCGGGAACTGCTGGCCGATTGGGTGCCCCCGACCGCCTGGCCGGAAGCTGCCAGCGCCGCGGATGCCGCTGACCCGGCCGTCACCGGCCTCACCCTGGACAGCCGGCGTATCCAGCCGGGCTGGCTCTTCCTGGCCTGTCATGGCGGCCAGGGGCATGGGCTCCAGTTCGCCGCCGAGGCCCGCGCCCTGGGGGCCTGTGCCATCGTCGCCGAACCCGACGGTCGTTGGGATGCCCCCGCCCTGGCGGCCCTGGGCGTCAGCCTGGGACTGCCGGTCATCCCTGTTCCCGATCTGCGGCATCAGGCCAGCCGGTTGGCGGGACGCTTCTTCGGGGACCCCAGCGTGCAACTGGCGGTCCTGGGCGTGACCGGAACCAACGGTAAGACCAGCGTCACCCACTACCTGGCCCAGGCCCTGGCGGAGGAGGTCGAGTGTGCCCTGATCGGCACCCTGGGATTCGGCCTCCCGGGGGAACTTCAGCCGGCCACCCATACCACCCCGGACCCGGTGACCCTGCAGGAGACCCTGGCCTGGCTGCGGGAGCGCGGGGTGGGCGCCGTGGCCATGGAGGTGTCCTCCCATGCCCTGGATCAGGGGCGAACGGCGGGGGTCCACTTCACCCACGCGATCTTTACCAACCTGAGCCGGGATCATCTGGACTATCACGGCGATATGGCCCGCTACGGTCAGGCCAAGCGTCGCCTGTTTCGCTCCCCCGGCCTGGAGTGGGCCATCCTCAATCTGGACGATGACCTGACCCCCGCGATTCTCGACGATCTGGACCCGGCGGTCTGGGTCGGGGGCTTCACCCTGGCGGCGGACCGGCCCATCCCCGCGGCCTGCCGGCTCTGGGCGCGCCTGCGCGACCTCACCCCCAGCCATGCGGGCATGCGGCTGGAACTGGAGACCAGTGCTGGACCCGCCAGCCTGGAACTGGGCCTCATCGGACGCTTCAATGCCGCCAACGCCCTGGCCGTGTACCTGGTCCTGCTGTCCCGGGGCCTGGACCGGGAACGCGCCGCCCAGGCCATGACCCACCTGCGCGGGGTGCCCGGTCGCCTGGAGCGTTTCGGCGGCGCCGGCGCGCCGCTGGTGGTGGTGGACTATGCCCACTCCCCGGATGCCCTGGAGCAGACCCTGCTCAATCTGCGTGCCCATACCCGGGGACGGCTGATCTGTCTCTTTGGCTGTGGCGGCGAGCGGGATGCCGGCAAGCGCCCCCTCATGGGGGTGGTGGCGGAGCGGCTGGCCGAGCAGGTGATCCTGACGGACGACAATCCCCGTAGCGAGGATGGCGATGCCATCATCGCCCAGATTCAGGCGGGTATGGCTCAGCCCGCGAAGGCCATCGTCGAACGGCGGCGGGGCCTGGCCATCCGCCGCGCCATCGCCATCGCCGGGCGTGATGACCTGGTGCTGGTGGCGGGCAAGGGACATGAGACGGTGCAGGATCTGGGGGAGCGTAAGGTCCACTTCAGCGACCGCGCTCAGGTCCAGCAGGCCCTGAGCGAACGCATCTGGGCCCCCAGTCTGGAGGATGCCGCGTGAGTACGGCCTTCCGACCGGACCCGCACCCGTCCCTGCCGTTGCCCTGGACCCTGAGCCAGGCCGTCGCCCGGGTGGGTGGCACCCTCTCCGGGGTCGACATCGGCTTTCGGGGCGTCGGCATCGATAGTCGAAAGCCGCTTGGCGGGCACCTCTTCGTCGCCCTGCGGGGCGAGCGCCACGACGGCCACGATCATGTCGCCGCCGCCCAGGCGGCCGGCGCCGTGGCCCTGATGGTCGAGCGCCCCCTGGCCATCGACCTGCCGCAATGGCGGGTGGAGGACAGCCGCCTGGCCCTGGGCCGCTTGGCGGCGGCCCACCGGGAGCGCTTCGCGGGCCGGGTGGTCGCCCTGACCGGGAGCAACGGCAAGACCACCACCAAGGAGATGATCGCCGCCATCCTCGCCCAGGCGGGCAGCGTGCGGGCGACCAAGGGCAACCTCAACAACGACATCGGTCTGCCCCTGACCCTGCTGGAGGCGGGGGAGGAGGACTTTCTGGTGCTGGAGATGGGCGCCAACCATCCGGGGGAGATCGCCTATCTGACGGCTATCGCCCGGCCGGAGGTCGCCGCCATCACCAACGCCGGGCGCGCCCATCTGGAGGGCTTTGGCAGCCTGGAGGGCGTGGCCCAGGCCAAGGGTGAGATCGTCCAGGGCCTGCGTCCCGGGGGCACCTTCATCTTCCCCGCCGACTCCCCCTGGGCGGGGCTGTGGCGGCAATTGGCCGCGGGCCGGTCCTGCCTGACCTGCGCCGCAAGCGGTGCGGCCGCTGGATCGGATATCGCCACAGCCTTGGCTGTCGGCCCTCATTCCGAACCCCGATCCACTCCTGATTCTCGTCCTGACTCTGGCCATGATACGGCTCTGGGTTCCGGTCCTGATGGTGGTTCCGGCGCCGATCTGTTCGTGGACCTGAGCACGGCCCGGACCCGCTGGGACGAGGCGGGTTTTCGCACCGCCTTCCGCGTGACGGGTCCCAGCCTGGACCTGGAGCTTGAGCTGGCCCTGGCGGGTGGCCACAATGTCCGCAACGCCCTGGTGGCCGTGGCCATGGCCCGGGCCCTGGGGTTGGAACCTGCCCTCATCGGGGCCGGTCTGGCGACCATGCGCCCCGTCCCGGGGCGTCTCTTTCCCCGCCGGATTCCAGGCGGCCCTCGCCTCATCGACGACAGCTACAACGCCAACCCCGACTCGGTGGAGGCCGCCATCGGCGTGCTCATGTCCCTGTCCGGACGTCACGTCCTGGTGCTGGGGGACCTGGGCGAGCTGGGACCGGAGGCCGAGGCCCTGCACCGCCGCCTCGGTGTCGTGGCCCGGGAGGCGGGGGTGGCGGCGCTCTACACCCTGGGCAGCCTCAGCGCCGCGGCGGCGGAGGGCTTTGGCGCCGGCGCGGACCGGCACTTCACCGACCAGGCCGAGCTTATCGGCCGCCTGCGCCAGGACCTGGCTCCGGACGATCTGGTCCTCATCAAGGGCTCGCGGCGCTCGGCCATGGACCGGGTGGCAGATGCCCTCTGCGCCCCCCGGGAGGGCTGAAGCTTGCTCCTCTATCTGACCGATTGGCTCACCCAGTTCAACAGCGGCTTCAGTGTCTTCCGCTATCTGACCCTGCGCGGCATCCTGGGGGTCCTCACCGCCCTGATCATCTCCTTCGTCGTCGGGCCGGCCATGATCCGCCGGCTGCGCCGGTACAAGATCGGCCAGACGGTGCGTGACGACGGTCCCCAGAGCCACCTCTCCAAGGCGGGCACGCCCACCATGGGCGGGGCCCTGATGCTGGTGGGGGTCGGGATCAGCACCCTGCTGTGGTCGAACCTGGCCAACGTCTATGTCTGGGTCGTCCTGCTGGTGACCCTGGCCTTCGGTCTCATCGGCCTGGTGGATGACTACAAGAAGTTGGTGCTGCGCAACCCCCGGGGCCTGGCGGCGCGTTATAAGTATCTCTGGCAGTCGGTGGTGGGGCTGATCGCCGCCATCCTGCTCTACGTCCTCGCCGAGACCCCGGCGGAGACCGCCCTGCTGATCCCCTACCTCAAGGATGTCTCGCTGCAACTGGGTCCCTGGTACATCCTCCTGACCTACCTGGTCATCGTCGGTTCGAGCAACGCGGTGAACCTGACCGATGGCCTGGACGGGCTGGCGGTGATGCCCACGGTCCTGGTCGCCGGGGCCCTGGGGATCTTCGTCTACGCCTCCGGCCACGCCAATTTCGCCGACTATCTGCGTATTCCCAGCGTCCCCGGGGTCGGGGAGGTGGTGGTCTTTTGCGCGGCCCTGGTGGGGGCCGGGCTGGGTTTTCTCTGGTTCAACGCCTATCCCGCCCAGGTCTTCATGGGTGACGTGGGCGCCCTGGCCTTGGGCGCCGCCCTGGGGGTGGTGGCGGTGGTCGTGCGCCAGGAACTGGTGCTGCTGATCATGGGCGGCGTCTTCGTCGCCGAGACCCTGTCGGTCATGCTCCAGGTGGCCTCCTTTAAGATGACCGGCAAGCGCATCTTCCGCATGGCCCCGCTCCATCACCACTTCGAACTTCAGGGCTGGCCGGAGCCGCGGGTCATCGTGCGCTTCTGGATCGTGACCGTCATCCTGGTCCTGGTCGGGCTGGCGAGCCTTAAGATCCGCTGAGCGACATCCGGGGAGCGTCATGCACGACCTGTTCCATCATCCCGGCCCCGGGGGCCAGCCCAAGACCCTGATCCTGGGCCTGGGCAAGACGGGCCTCTCCTGCGCTCGCTGGCTGCACGCCCAAGGCGTCCCGGTGGCGGTGACCGACAGCCGTCCCCAGCCGCCGGGGCTGGCGGCGGTGCGGGAGGAGCTGCCGGACCTGCCGCTCTTCCTCGGCGACTTTGACGCCGCGGCCCTGGCCGTGGCCGAGCGCTTGGTCATCAGCCCGGGCATCGCCCTCGGCGACCCGCGCCTGGCGCCAGCCATTGGCCGCGGGATTGAGGTGGTGGGGGACATCGAGCTCTTCGCCCGGGCGGTCCAGGCCCCGGTGGTGGCCATCACCGGCTCCAACGGCAAGAGCACGGTCACCACCCTGGTGGGGGAGATGGCCCGGGCCAGCGGGCTGCGCACCGCCGTGGGCGGCAATCTGGGCGAACCGGCCCTGGAGCTCCTCGATCCCGCCATCCAGCTCTATGTCCTCGAGCTGTCCAGTTTCCAACTGGAGACCACCCGGTCCCTGCGGCCGCGGGTGGCCACGGTCCTCAACATCTCGGCCGATCACCTCGATCGCTACCCCAGCCTGGAGGCCTACGCGGCGACCAAGGCCAGTCTGCTCCGGGGGGCCGAGGTGGGGCTGCTGAATCGGGATGATCCGCGGGTGGCGGCCATGGCCGGGCTGGCGGGGGAGGATCGCTGGTTCGGCCTCGGCCCGCCGCGAACTGGTGGCACGGCCCCGGCGGACTACGGCCTGTGGGAGGTCGGGGGCGTCACCTGGTTGGTCCGGGGGGAGGAGCTGTTGCTGCGGGCGGACGAACTGCCCCTGGCCGGTCAGCACAACCTGGCCAATGCCCTCGCCGCCCTGGCCCTGGGCGAGGCCTGCGGGCTGCCCCTGGCGGCGCGGCTGGCCGCCTTGCGCGCCTTTCGTGGTCTGGACCACCGCACCGTCCTGGTGACCGAACGCCGGGGGGTGCGCTGGTTCGACGACTCTAAGGGCACCAACCCCGGGGCCACGGTGGCCGCCCTGCGCGGCCTGATCGATCCGCAGCGCCCCGGGCGGGCGCTGCTGATCGCCGGCGGCGAGGGCAAGGGCGCCGATTTCACCGAGCTGGCGGAGGCGGCCGCTGAAACCGCCCGGGTGGTGATCCTCATCGGCCGCGATGGTCCGCTCATCGCGCGGGCGCTGGCGGGGCGGGTGCCGACCCGCCAGGCCCGGGATCTGGAGGAGGCGGTGCGGCTCGCGGATCAGCTCGCTCAGCCGGGTGACGTCGTCCTGCTTTCCCCGGCCTGCGCCAGTTTCGACATGTTCGACAACTATGAGCACCGGGGTCGGGTCTTCGTCGCCGCTGTGGAGGGCCTGGGTCCATGAGTTCATCCATAAGTCCATCCCCGGGTTCGGCGATGGATTCGGCCCCGAGCGCGTCGGAAGCGGGGGTGCGGACCCTCTCCCACCGCCAACGCGCCCCCCGGCTGCCGGACATGGACTGGGCGCTGCTGGTCTGCGCGGCGGCCCTGGTCGGGCTGGGCTTCATCATGGTGGCCTCGGCCTCCATGCCCATCGCCGATCGTACCTTTGGCAATCCCTTTCATTTCGTCCTGCGCCATGGCGCCGCCCTGGTCCTGGCCCTCTCCGCGGCCCTGGGCGTCCTGCTGGTGCCGATCCGCGTCTGGGAGCGTCAAGGCACCCTGCTCTTCTTCGTCGGTCTGTCGCTGCTGGTGCTGGTGCTGATCCCGGGCCTGGGACGCAACGTCAACGGCGCCACCCGCTGGATACCCCTGGGGCCCTTCAATCTCCAGAGCTCTGAGTTGATGAAGTTCTTCGCCGTCATCTTCATCGCCGGCTACCTGATCCGGCGGCGGGAAGAGGTGGAGACGAGCCTCCTCGGCTTCGTCAAGCCGATGGCGCTGATCGTCATCGCCGCCACCCTGATCATGGCCGAGCCCGATTTCGGCACCACGGTGGTGCTGATGGCGACGGTCATGGGGATGCTCTTCCTGGGCGGGGTGCGGCTGCTCTATTTCGGGGGGCTGGGGCTGGCCGTGGTCCTGTCCGGGATCGGCCTGGTGCTGTCCTCGCCCTACCGGTTGCAACGGGTGACCTCCTATCTGGATCCCTGGGCCGATCCCTACAACACCGGGTTCCAGTTGAGCCAGGCCCTGATCGCCTTCGGCCGGGGCGAGTGGGCGGGGGTGGGGCTGGGCAACGGCATCCAGAAGCAGTTTTATCTGCCGGAGGCGCACACCGACTTCATCATCGCCGTGGTCGGCGAGGAACTGGGCCTGGCCGGGGTCCTGCTGGTGACGGCGGCCATGGGCTTCATCGTCTGGCGCGCCTTCCAGATCGGCTTTCGCGCCCGCCTGGCCGGACGCCACTTCGACGCCTATCTGGCCCAGGGCTTCGGCCTCGGTCTGGGGCTGCAGGGGTTAATCAATATCGGCGTCAATGTCGGGCTCCTGCCGACCAAAGGCCTGACCCTGCCCTTTCTCAGTTATGGCAGCAACAGCCTGATCGTGGTCTGCATGATCATTGCCGTGCTGCTGCGCATCGACCTGGAAACACGGCACGATCCCCGGGCCGCGGCAACCGCCGGGGGCGGTGGCGGGGTGAAATGGGCGCGCGCCTAGCCATCATGGCCGGGGGTACCGGCGGTCATGTCTTTCCCGCCCTGGCGGTGGCGGAGTGGCTGCGCGCCCAGGGGCACGAGGTTTTCTGGATCGGCACCCGCAACCGCATGGAGGCCCGCCTGGTGCCCGAACAGGGTTTCCCCATCGAATGGCTGGGCATCGAGGGCCTGCGCGGCAAGGGGGCCCTGGCCCTGCTGGCCGCCCCCGGCAAGCTGGCCCTGGCCCTATGGCAGGCGGCGGGCATCCTGCGCCGCCGCCGGCCGGATCTGGTGCTGGGAATGGGTGGCTTCGCCTCGGGCCCCGGCGGGCTCATGGCCTGGCTGCTGGGCATCCCCCTGGTCATCCAGGAGCAGAACCGGGTGCCGGGTTTGACCAATCGCTGGCTGGCGCGCCTGGCACGACGGGTCTTTCAGGCCTTTCCGGATAGCTTCCCGCCCGCGCGGCGGGCCGAGACCTGCGGCAACCCGGTGCGCACGGCCATCGCCGCCCTGCCGCCGCCGGCGGCGCGTCTGGCCCATCGCCAGGGACCCCCGCGACTGCTGGTGGTGGGGGGCTCCCTCGGCGCCCTGGCCCTCAACGAGCGGGTTGCCCCGGCCCTGGCCCTGTTGCCAGCGCCACTCCGGCCGCTGGTCCGCCATCAGGCCGGTGAGCAGACCCTGGAGGTCGCCCGACAGGCCTATGCCGCGGCGGGGGTCGCCGCCGAGGTCACGCCTTTTATTGCCGACATGGCGGAGGCCTATGGCTGGGCGGATCTGGTACTATGCCGCGCCGGCGCCCTCACGGTGTCGGAACTGGCCGCCGCCGGCCTGGGCGCCGTGCTGGTCCCCTACCCCCACGCAGTGGACGACCACCAGACGGCCAACGCCCGGGTGCTGGCCGAGGCGGGGGCCGCCGAGATTCTGCCCCAGACCCAACTGGAACCCGCCCATCTGAGTGCCGTCCTGAGCCGTTTGCTGGGGGACCGGCCCCGCCTGCTGGCCATGGCGGAGGCTGCCCGCGCCCTGGCCGCGCCGGATGCCGCCGGCCGTATCGCCGCCGCCTGCCTTGCCGAGATTCGCCCATGAGCCAGCCGCAACCCCCCCTGCCTCCCCGCCACGCTGGCCTCGTTGCTGGTACCGCTCAGGGTCATCACGCGGGGCGCATGGGCCGTATCCGTCGCCTGCACTTTATCGGCATCGGCGGTGCCGGCATGAGCGGCATCGCCGAGATCATGCTTGATCTGGGCTACACCGTCTCTGGTTCCGACAAGCGGCCCAATGCGGCGACGCGCCGCCTGGCGGAGCTGGGCGCCCAGGTCTTCATCGGTCACGCGGCGGAACACATTCTGGGGACGGACGCCGTGGTCGTCTCGACGGCCATCGATGAGGCCAACCCGGAGGTGGTCGCGGCCCGCGCCGGGCGTATCCCCCTGGTCCGGCGGGCAGAAATGCTGGCCGAGCTGATGCGCTTCTACTACGGCGTGGCAGTGGCCGGCACCCACGGCAAGACCACCACCACCAGCCTGGTGGCCAGCGTCCTGGCCGAGGGCGGCCTGGACCCGACCTTCGTCATCGGCGGGCTGCTCAACAGCGCCGGGGCCAATGCCCGTCTCGGCGGGTCCCATTACCTGGTGGCCGAGGCCGACGAGAGCGATGCCTCCTTCCTCTATCTCCAGCCTATGCTGGCGGTGGTGACCAATATCGACGCCGACCACATGGTTACCTATGGCCATGACTTCGGCCGGCTGCGCAACACCTTCATGGAATTCCTGCACCACCTACCCTTTTACGGGCTGGCGGTGCTGTGCATCGACGACGAGGAGGTGCGCGCCCTGGTGCCCCAGGTACCCCGCCCGGTGCGCACCTACGGTACCCGGCCGGAGGCGGACGTACGTGCCCTGGAGGTGCGCCAGGAGGGCCTGCGCATGTACTTCACCGCCCAGCATCGGGGCGGTAGCTTTCCGGTGGAGCTCAATCTCGCGGGTCGCCACAATGTGCTCAACGCCCTGGCGGCGATCAGCGTCGGCCTGGAGCTGGGGGTGCCGGAGGCGGCCATCCGCCGCGCCCTGGCGGGCTTCCAGGGCATCGGCCGGCGCTTCGTGGTCAGCGAGGTCCGGGACGCTGCCGGCCGGAAACTGGTGCTGATCGACGACTACGGTCACCATCCCCGGGAGGTGGCGGCGACCTTGGAGGCCGCCCGTCAGGGCTGGCCAGGGCGGCGGCTGGTGCTGGTCTTCCAGCCCCATCGCTACACCCGCACCCAGGAGCAATTCGACGACTTCGCCCAGGTCCTGTCTAGCGTCGACCGGCTGGTGCTGTGCGAGGTCTACGCGGCGGGGGAGGCGCCCATCGCCGGCGCCGATGGGCGCGCCCTGAGCCGGGCCATCCGCGTCCGGGCCCAGGTCGATCCGGTCTTCTGTCCGGAGCTGGAGGAGGTCCCCCGGGTGCTGGACAAGTTGCTGGAGGACGGGGACCTGGTCCTGCTCTCCGGGGCCGGGGATATCGGGGGCCTGGCGGCACGGCTGCCGGCGCTGCTGCGCGTTGGGGTTGGTCCATGAGCGACGCCATGCTTCCCGCCTCATCCCCCCAGATTGCGCTGGCGGCCGGTCTGCGCGGTGAACTCCGCCTGGAGGAACCCCTGGCCCGCCACACCAGTTGGCGGGTCGGCGGGGTGGCGCGACGCTTCTACCGCCCGGCGGACGCCGCCGACCTGGCGGCCTTCCTGCGCGCCCTGGAGCCCGCCGAGCCCCTGCTGTGGCTGGGTCTGGGGAGCAATCTCCTGGTGGATGACGCCGGCTTTCCCGGCACGGTCATTCACACCCAGGGGCGGCTGGGCGGTCTGGAGCGGCTGGGCCCTCTGGGCCTGCGGGCCGAGTGCGGCGTCCCCTGCGCCAAGCTGGCGCGCTTCGCCGCCCGGGCCGGGCTGTCCGGTTGTGAATTCCTGGCCGGCATCCCCGGTACCCTGGGCGGGGCCCTGGCCCTCAACGCCGGGGCCCATGGCGGCGAGATCTGGACCCGGGTGCGCCGGGTGACGACCATCGACCGCGGGGGCCAGCTCCGGGAGCGGGGTCCCGCGGATTTCCGCGTGGGCTACCGCCAGGTCGTGGGCCCGGACGGGGAGTGGTTCCTGGCGGCGGAGCTGGAACTGGAGGCGGGGGAGCCGGCGGCCTGTCAGGCGCGCATCCGCGACCTGCTGGAGCGGCGCAACCGCACCCAGCCCATCGGTGAGCCGAGTTGCGGGTCCGTCTTCCGCAACCCCCCGGGGGACTATGCCGCGCGCCTGATCGAGGCGGCGGGCCTCAAGGGCGAGCGCGAGGGTGGGGCCCAGGTCTCCACCCGGCATGCCAATTTCATCGTCAATACCGGTGGCGCCAGCGCCCGGGACATCCGGGCGCTGATGGCGCGCATCCAGGCGCGGGTGGAGGGCCAGAGCGGTGTGCGCCTGCAACCCGAGGTCCATTGCATCGGAGGAAACCTGCCATGAGCACCGACGCGGCCCGGTTTGGTCAGGTGGCCCTGCTGTTGGGTGGCCAATCGGCCGAACGGGAGATCTCCCTCAAGAGCGGCAACGCCGTCCTCGCCGCCTTGCGGCGCCGGGGGGTCGCGGTGACGCCCATCGATCCGGACCGCCAGGTGCTGGCCCACCTGGCGCAAGGGGGCTTCGACCGGGTCTTCATCATGCTCCATGGCCGGGGGGGGGAGGATGGCCAGATCCAGGGTGCCCTGGAGACCCTGGGGCTGCCCTACACCGGCTCCGGGGTCCTGGGCTCCGCCCTGGGGATGGACAAGTATCGCTGCAAGCTGGCCTGGCAGGGCGCCGGCCTGCCTACGGCGGAGTTCGCCCCGCTGCGGGAGGAGACCGATCTGGCCCGGGCCGCCGCCCTGGGCTTTCCCCTCATGATCAAGCCCGCTCACGAGGGTTCCAGCATCGGCATGGCCCGGGTGGACGACGTGGCCCAGCTCGCCGCCGCCTGGCGGGAGGCGGCGCGCTTCGATCGGCTGGTCCTGGCGGAACGCTGGATCAGTGGCCCCGAATACACCTGCGCCATCCTGGGCGACGAGGCCCTGCCCCTGATCCGCCTGGAGACGCCGCGGGTCTTCTATGACTACCAGGCCAAATACTTCGCCGACGATACCCGTTACCTCTGTCCCTGTGGTCTGAGCGCCGTGGACGAGGCCCGGCTCCAGGCCCTGTCCCTGGCGGCCTTCGCGGCCGTCGGTGCCCGGGGCTGGGGGCGGGTGGATCTGATGCTGGATGGGACCGGCAATCCCTACCTGCTGGAGATCAACACGGTGCCCGGGATGACCGACCATAGCCTGGTGCCCATGGCCGCCCGCGCCCGGGGCCTCGATTTCGATGAACTGGTGTGGCGCATCCTGGAGACGAGTCTTGAGATGGTTTGATCCGCCCCAGACAAGTCCCGCCCCGGCCTTCAGCCTGCCGCGGCTGGAGCCCAGGCTGGCCTGGCGCTTTCTCAAGGGCCTGTCGGGCTTGGGGCTGATCCTGGCCATGGTGGCCGGCGGTCACTGGCTGTTGCAACTCGAGTCCCAGTATCTGCCAGTGCGGGTCGTCAGCATTGAGGGCGAGGTGCGGCGCATGACCCTGCAGCAGATCCAGGAACGGGTCGGCATGACGCTGGAGGCCGGCATCCTCACCCAGGATCTGGCCAGCATCCAGGCGGCCATCCGGGAGTTGCCCTGGGTGGCCAATGCCGGCGTGCGCCGCGCCTGGCCGGACCGGCTGGTGATCGCGGTCACGGAGCATAAGCCCCTGGCCCGTTGGGGCGAGGGAGGTCTGGTGACGGCGGAGGGGGTGATCTTCCGGCCGGAGCGGCACGAGATCCCGGCGGGCCTGCCCCTGCTGCGGGGCCCTGACGATCAGGCCCGGCAGGTGGTGGAGCGGTATCTGGCCTGGGGGGAACGGCTCAAGGCCCGGGACCTGGTGATCCTGACCCTGCAGGATGACGCGCGCGGGGCCTGGACCCTGACCACCGACGCGGGTTTTACCCTCCTGCTGGGCAGGACCGAGGTGGAAACGCGGCTGGAGCGCTTCCTGCGCGCCTATCCCGAGATCCTCGCCGCCGGTCGGCCGGCGCGCGTGGACATGCGATATAGTAATGGGTTAGCCGTCAGTTGGTCCGGGGCCCGGCTCGCCGCCCGGGTGGCGCAGGGACTGGGGTATCCCCTGGGGTCGGAACTCGTCTACCCTGACCCCGCGACGGTAACCCGTTTCTTTAATCATCCAGGTTCCCCGGACGGGGACCTTTTGCCCTACCGGAGCTAGCCTCATGGCGCGACGCGGAGACAAGAATCTACTGGTGGGACTCGATGTCGGTACTTCCAAGGTCGCCTGCCTCGTCGGCGAGGAGCGGGAGGATGGCCTGGTGGAGGTCGTGGGGGTGGGGATGCACCCCTCCCGGGGCCTCAAACGGGGGGTCGTGGTTGATATCGAGTCCACCGTCCAGTCCATTCAGCGGGCCGTGGAAGAGGCGGAGCTGATGGCCGGCTGTGAGATCCATGCCGTCCATGCCGGTATCGCCGGCAGTCATATCCGCAGCCTGAGCTCCAATGGGGTGACCGCCATCAAGGACCGCGAGGTGACCCAGGCGGACCTGGACCGGGTCATCGACGCTGCCCGGGCGGTGGCGATCCCGGCGGACCAGAAGATCCTGCACATCCTGCCCCAGGAGTTCGTCATCGATGGCCAGGAGGGCATCCGCGAGCCGGTGGGTATGTGCGGCGTCCGTCTGGAGGCCAGAGTGCACCTGGTCACCGGCGCCGTCAGCGCCGCCCAGAATATCGTCAAGTGCATCCGCCGCTGTGGTCTGGAGGTGGATGACCTGGTTCTGGAGCAGCTCGGTTCCAGTTACGCGGTCCTCGGCGAGGACGAGAAGGAGCTAGGCGTCTGCCTGATCGACATCGGCGGCGGCACCACGGACCTGGCGGTCTTCACCGACGGGGCCATCCAGCATACGGCCGTCATCCCCATCGCCGGGGATCAGGTGACCAACGATATCGCCGTGGCCCTGCGCACCCCGACCCAGTATGCCGAGCGCATCAAGATCCGCCATGCCTGCGCCCTGGCCCAGTTGGCCGGGGGGGACGAGATGATCGAGGTGCCGAGTATTGGCGAACGTCCGCCGCGGCGGCTGGCGCGGCAGACCTTGGCGGAGGTGGTGGAGCCCCGGTACGAGGAGCTATTGACCTTGGCGCAGATGGAGCTGCGACGCACCGGCCTGGAGCCGAAAGTCGCCAGCGGCGTCGTCCTGACCGGCGGCAGCGCCAAGATGGCGGGCCTGATCGATTTGGCGGAGGAGGTCTTCCACATGCCGGTGCGCCTGGGCCACTCCCAGAATGCGGTGGGTCTGGAGGAGGTGTTGAGCAATCCGATCCACAGCACGGGGGTCGGGCTGCTCCTCTATGCCCGCCAGAATCGCCCGGCCTACCGCGCCGAGCCCCGGGATCTCCGGGGCGCCGGGGCCATCTGGGAGCGGATGAAGCGCTGGTTCCAGGGCAATTTTTAAGGTTCTGCTGGGCTCCGCCGGCATGGCGGGCCTCGGGTGGCGTTCGGGTGGTCGAGGACGCCGGGTTGCGATCAAACGGTCGCCGGGTCATGAGGGCTGGACGGCCAAGGGTCGATCATTGCGACAATATTCAAGCGTGAGAGGAATCATTACATGTTCGAATTGATGGATACCCACACCCAAAGCGCCGTCATTAAGGTCATCGGCGTTGGCGGCGGTGGCGGCAATGCCGTCAACCATATGATGGAGTCCTCCATCGAAGGCGTGGATTTCATCTGCGCCAATACCGATGCCCAGGCCCTGAAACATTCCACGGTCAAGACCATCCTGCAGTTGGGGGCGGCCATCACCAAGGGCTTGGGGGCTGGCGCCAACCCGGCCGTGGGTCGCCAGGCGGCGGAGGAGGATCGTGACCGCATCCGTGATGCCCTGGAAGGGGCCGATATGGTCTTCATCACCGCCGGGATGGGCGGTGGCACGGGTTCCGGCGCCGCGCCCGTGGTCGCGGATGTCGCCAAGGAACTGGGCATTCTGACGGTGGCGGTGGTCACCAAGCCGTTCCCCTTCGAGGGGGGCAAGCGTATGAAGATCGCCGAGGAGGGCATCGAGGCCTTGGCGGGCCGGGTCGATTCCCTGATCACCATCCCCAACGAGAAACTCCTGGCCGTCCTCGGCAAGGAGATGAGCCTGCTGAACGCCTTCAGGGCCGCCAACGACGTCCTGCTCAATGCCACCCGGGGCATCGCCGAACTGATCACCCGTCATGGCCTGATCAACGTCGACTTCGCCGACGTCAAGACGGTCATGTCCGAGATGGGCGAGGCCATGATGGGCATGGGCGCGGCCAGTGGGCCCAATCGCGCGCGGGAGGCGGCGGAGGCGGCCATCAACAGTCCCCTGTTGGGCGACATCGACCTCTCGGGCGCCCGGGGCATCCTGGTCAACATCACCGCGGGCATGGACCTGACGATCGGTGAGTTTGACGAGGTGGGCAACACCGTCCGCGACTTCGCCGACGAGGATGCCACCGTGGTGGTGGGTACGGTCATCGATCCCGACCTGGAGAACGAGATGCGGGTCACCGTGGTGGCCACGGGCATCGGCGGCAGTCGCGGTCGCGTCAGTGCCCAGACCCGCGCGGAAACGCCCCGTCTGCAGGTGGTGGCGAATGACCGTACCGCCCCTAAGCCCTCCAGCTTCGCCGATAGCTTTGGACGCCGTTCCAAGCCGGTCGCCGCCGAAACCGAGCCCGACCTGGACTATCTCGACATCCCGGCATTTTTGCGCCGTCAGGCGGATTGAGCGGCACCTTCCGGGCGGGCCCGCGGTAATTGCCTAAGCGGGCCTGCCCCCCTCGTCCGTGTCGCATAATCAAGCGATTTACTTGCAAACGGGTAGGGGCATGCCTAATAATGAGGGAAAACCCTTAGGGGATAACCAAAGATTTTCCGTCAGCCGGAAAACGCGGGGTTAGCCCCGATTCACCCGGATCGGCCCTGATTGCGGCTAGATTCGACCCCTTGCGGCTAACACCAGAAGGAGAAGGACCATGATCCGGCAGCGTACCCTGAAAAACGTCATTCGCGCCACGGGCGTGGGTCTGCACACGGGGGAGAAGGTCTACTTGACCTTGCGCCCCGCCGCGCCGGATACGGGCATCGTCTTTCGTCGCACCGATCTGAAGCAGCCGGTCGACATCCCCGCCACCCCGCTGAATGTCGGCGATACCCAGTTGTCCACGACCCTAATCAAGGATGGGGTCCGCGTCTCCACGGTTGAGCATCTCCTCTCCGCCTTCGCCGGGCTGGGCGTCGACAACGCCTACGTCGATGTCAGTGCCGCCGAGGTGCCGATCATGGACGGTAGCGCCGGGCCCTTTGTCTTCCTCATCCAGTCGGCGGGGATCGAGGAGCAGAACCGGCCCAAGCGTTTCGTGCGCATCAAGCGGCCGGTGCGGGTCGAGGACGGGGATAAGTACGCCCTCTTCGAGCCCTACGATGGCTTCAAGGTGGACTTTGTCATCGACTTCGATCACCCCGCCTTCGCCTCCCGCACCCGTCGGGCCACCGTGGACCTCTCCGCCACCTCCTTCGTCAAGGAGGTGAGCCGGGCCCGCACCTTTGGCTTCCTGCGCGACATCGAGGCCCTGCGGCAGCGGAATCTGGCCATGGGCGGTAGCCTGGACAACGCCGTGGTGGTGGATGATTACCGGGTCCTCAACGAGGAAGGCCTGCGGTACGAGGACGAATTCGTCCGGCACAAGATCCTGGATGCCATCGGTGACCTCTACCTCCTCGGCCACTCCCTCATCGGCGCCTTCCAGGGCTACAAGTCCGGCCACGGCCTGAACAATCAGTTGCTGCGGGCCCTGATCGCCACGCCTGACGCCTGGGAAGAGGTCTGCTTCACGGAAGGGGCCTCGGCCCCGGCACGTATCCGTCGCCTGCAACTGGCCGTTTCCTGACGGATTCCGGGTGATCACCTAGCGGTCAACCAGCACGTCCCGCTCGACCGCCGCCCTCATTCCGGCCTCGGCTAGCCGCCGCAAGGCCAGTCCTAACTCCGTGCCCGCCTGGGCCTCGGCCGCCGCCAGGAGTAAGTTGGCGGTGGCCGGAGACATGCTGACCGCCCGCGGGGCAGGTTCCGGGGGCCTGGTCGGCAGGCAAGTGGGTTGGACCCGAACCCGGCACTCCTTGATCTCCCCATGGGTCGCGCGCAGGCTGGCCAGGAGTTCGGGGGCGAGGAACCGCAGGCGGGCGCCCCACACCGGGGAATCCGTCACCAGGGTCAATCGGCCGTTTTCTAGAGCGGCGTGACGGCAATGCTGGTCGAGGGGTGGCGCCATCCGGGCCCGCACGGCGGCCAGGAGCAGACCCTGCCGTTCCACCGCGGTGAGGATCGCGCTCAGGGCATCCTGACCGGCCAGGCGGCGGAGTTGGTGGTTGACGGCGGTGAGGGCCATGGCGCGGTGGCTTGCCTTTCAGTAAAGATGATTGATTATTAAATAAATAGTGCTCGTTGAGGCGCTGTAAGGCGCCCGTCGATGCATTTTTCCTTGGATCAGTGCCCGGCGTCCAGTACCATGTCCGAGTTTTTTGCAACGGAATTACTGGATGAAAAACTGCTTTTCGCACCGATGCCATCATGGCGTTGGACCCCGGATGCAGCTTTGGCTCAGTGTCCTGGTCCTAATCCTGGTGGCTGCCGGCACCGGTGCAGCCGGCTTCTGGTACGGTCAGATCCACTCCGCCGCGGCGGGGACCGGTGATCAAACGTCCGCCCTCCTGGCCTCACTGGAGCGACGTTCCCACGACCAGTTCCTCCGGGAGGACCTGCCCTCCGCCAGTGAACTGGACACCCTGAGCCTCAGGCTCAGTCAGATGCAGGCCGAGCTCCTGCGCCTCAATGCCCTCGGCGAACGCCTGGTCGAAAAGGCCAATCTCAGCCCCGAGGAATTCGACTTTCAGCATGCCCCTCCCCAGGGTGGCCCGGAACCGATGGAGACGCTGCCGACGTCCAGTGAGGAGTTCGCCATGGAGATGGCCCGCCTGGGCCGGGAAATCGAGGACCGGGGCCGGAAGCTCAGGCTCCTCGACCAGGTGGTGATGGAACGGGAACTCAGTGAGGATAGCCTGAGCCCGGGACTACCCGTGCGATCGGGCTACATTTCCTCCTACTTCGGGATGCGGAAGGATCCGCTCCATGGCCGCCAAAGTTTCCACAGCGGCGTGGACTATGCGGCTAAGGTCGGTACCGACATCCTGGCCATCGCCGATGGGCTGGTGATCCAGAGTGAGACCGTCAGTGGGTATGGCCGCCTGGTCGAGATCCGGCATGCCAATGGCCTGGTCACCCGCTATGCCCATTGCAAGAAATTGCTGGTGGCAGCGGGGGATCTGGTGACCAAGGGACAGGTCATCGCCACCCTGGGTAGCAGTGGCCGCTCCACCGGACCCCACCTCCACTTCGAGGTCCTCAAGGAGGGCGTGGCCATCAATCCGCTGCGGTTGGCTGGCCTCGACCTTCCCCGTCAGGAGCCCTGAGGGCTTGCTGACTTCCTCCTGATCTCCCGCCGGGGTGGGGCGCCGGGCGATGTCGCCTCAGGCCCCCGCGCCGTTCCGGTTCCGGCGATCCGTCCTGAAGATTCTAAAGTTCCCCCTCCGAGGATCATGCAGGTCCCCTCTCCGGGGATCATGAAGGTCCCGGTGCGCGAACGACGTTCATGGGTAAGCGACGCCGCTGAGGTAAGCCCCGCGGGCGGATAGGTCGCGGACAGCTCCGCCGTGGACAGTTTAGCCGTGGACAGCTTCATCGCGATCCGCCTGAACCGCCTGCTTGGGGTATCATGGTTTAATCTTTGTCGACTGCGGATATTCCGGCGCATATGGTCACGAATCTGCTCAAAAAGGTCTTCGGTAGCCGCAACGACCGGCTGGTGAAGAAGATGTCCAAGGTGGTCGCCGAGATCACCGCCCTGGAACCGGAGGTGGCCAAGCTCTCGGACGCCGCCCTACGGGCCAAGACCACCGAGTTCCGCGAGCGCCTCGCCGCCGGCGCCAGCCTGGATGACCTGCTCAAGGAGGCCTTCGCCGTGGTGCGCGAGGCTGGCAAGCGCGCCCTTGGCATGCGCCATTTCGACGTCCAACTCATCGGTGGCATGGTCCTCCATGACGGCCGCATCGCCGAGATGCGTACCGGTGAAGGCAAGACCCTGGTGGCGACCCTGGCGGTCTACCTGAATGCCCTGCCGGGGAAGGGCGTCCACCTGGTTACGGTTAACGACTACCTGGCCCGCCGCGACGCCGTCTGGATGGGGCGTATCTACCAGTTCCTCGGCCTGTCGGTGGGCGTCATCAATTCTTCCGGGGGCATGGGTCCGGATACGGCCTCCTATGTCGTCGATTATGGCTACGAGCCACCCCCTGGCCAGGGCTACCGCCACCTGCGCAACGTCAGCCGTCGGGAGTCCTATGCCACCGACGTCACCTACGGCACCAATAACGAGTTTGGCTTCGACTACCTGCGCGACAACATGGCCTTCACCCCGGAGCAGCGGGTGCAGCGCGATCCCTGCTATGCCATCGTCGACGAGGTGGACTCCATCCTCATCGACGAGGCCCGCACGCCCCTGATCATCTCCGGCCCCTCCGAGGGCAATACCGATCTCTACAAGAAGATCGACGGCATCATCCCGCGCCTCACCCGCCAGCCCCCCATCACCAACGAGGAGGGCAAGCCGGACTTCGGCCCCGGCGACTACTCGGTGGACGAAAAGGCTCGCCAGGCCTTCCTCAGCGAGGAGGGGCACCAACACGTCGAGGAGATGCTCACCGAACTGGGCCTGCTGGGTGAGGGGGAAAGCCTCTACGACCCCGCCAACATCGTGCTCATGCACCATGTCTACGCCGCCCTGCGCGCCCACGTCCTGTTTCACAAGAACGTGGAATATATCGTCCGCGACGGCCAGATCATCATCGTCGACGAGTTCACTGGCCGCACCATGCCCGGCCGGCGCTGGTCCGAGGGCCTGCATCAGGCGGTGGAGGCCAAGGAAGAGGTGGCTATCCAGCAGGAAAACCAGACCCTTGCCTCCATCACCTTCCAGAACCTGTTCCGCCTCTACCCCAAGCTGGCGGGCATGACCGGCACCGCCGACACCGAGGCTTACGAATTCCAGCAGATCTACGGCCTGGAGGTGGTGGTCATCCCCACCAACCAGCCCATGATCCGCGACGACCGCGGCGACCTGGTCTACCTCACCGCCAAGGAGAAGTACCAGGCCATCATCGAGGACATCCGCGACTGCGTCCGGCGCGGCCAGCCGGCCCTGGTGGGAACCGCCTCCATCGAGACCTCCGAGCTCATCTCCGGCCTGCTGAAAAAGGAGAAGATCCCCCACGAGGTCCTCAACGCCAAGCAGCATGAGCGCGAGGCGGGCATCGTCGCCCAGGCCGGGCGGCCGGGGGCGGTGACCATCGCCACCAACATGGCCGGTCGTGGCACCGACATCGTCCTCGGCGGCAGCCTGGACGCGGAACTGGAGGAGATCAAGGACGAGGCCCAGCGCCAGGCCGCGCGTCAGGCCTGGCAGCAGCGCCATGCCCAGGTCATCGCCGCTGGCGGTCTGCACGTGGTCGGCACCGAGCGCCACGAGTCCCGCCGCATCGACAACCAGTTGCGCGGCCGTTCCGGTCGTCAGGGCGACCCGGGCTCCAGCCGCTTCTACCTGTCCCTGGAAGACAGCCTGATGCGCATCTTCGCCTCCGAGAAGGTGGGGGCTATGATGCAGAAGCTGGGCATGCAGGAGGGCGAGGCCATCGAGCACCCCTGGGTGACCAAGGCGATCGAGAACGCCCAGCGCAAGGTCGAGGGGCGCAACTTCGACATCCGCAAGCAACTGCTGGAATTCGACGATGTCGCCAACGACCAGCGCAAGGTCATCTACCAGCAACGCCGGGAGCTGATGGATGCCCGGGATGTCTCCGATACCGTCGCCCTCTGGCGCGCCGATGTCCTCGGCACCTTGCTGGATCGCTTCATCCCGCCCCAGAGCCTGGAGGAGCAGTGGGACCTGCCGGGGGCCGAAAAGGCCCTGTCCGAGCACTTCGGCGGCGACTGGCCCCTTGGCCAGTGGCTGGCGGCGGACGACAGCCTGCATGAAGAGAGCCTGCGCCAGCGCATCCTCGACGGCCTGACGGCGCGCTACGCCGAGAAGGAAGAACAGGTCGGGCCCGAGGTCATGCGCCAGGTCGAGAAGGCGGTCATGCTCCAGACCCTGGACACCCAGTGGAAGGACCATCTGGCGGCCATGGACTATCTGCGTCAGGGCATCCATCTGCGTGGCTACGCCCAGAAGAACCCTAAGCAGGAGTACAAGCGCGAGGCCTTCGAGATGTTCTCGGCCATGCTCGACGGCATCAAGTCCGAGGTCATCGGCACCCTGTCACGCCTGCAACTGGCCAGCGAGGGCGCGCCCCTGGCCCCGCCGCCGCGGGAGGTGCCTGAACGGCAGTTCGAGTTCAAGCACGAAGAGTTCCATGGCCTCACCGGCCCGGAGGAGGCCGATGAAGCCCCGGCCGGCCCAGGCGCCGCCCCGGCGGAACAGCCCTATCGCCGTGAGGACCGCAAGGTCGGCCGCAACGAGCCCTGTCCCTGTGGCTCGGGTAAGAAGTACAAGCACTGCCACGGCCGGACGAGCTGAACGATCCTCCAGCTGGCGGCCTTGTCCTGGCCGTTTTCTGGAAATGACTGGTAGCGGGCCCCTGGCCAGGTGGACGGGCGATGAGTGACGAGCAACTTCCCTTCGAGCGGGTTTCTGGCGTGCGGTTGGCGGCGGTAGCGGCGGGTATCCGCTATCAGAACCGTCCCGACCTCTGTCTTCTGGAACTGGCCCCAGGCGCCCAGTGCGCGGCGGTCTTCACCCGCAATGCCTTTTGCGCCGCGCCCGTGACCCTCGCCCGGCGCCACCTGGCCGCCACCCCTCCCCGTTATTTGCTGATCAACTCCGGCAACGCCAATGCTGGCACCGGGCCCCGGGGGCTGGCGGATGCCGAGGCGAGCTGCGCCGCCCTCGCCACCCTGGCGGGTTGCCGAGCCGAAGAGGTACTGCCCTTCTCCACCGGCGTCATCGGCGAGCCCCTGCCCGTCGAGCGCCTGGCGGCGGCCCTGCCCGCGGCCCTGGCCGACTTGGACGCGGCTGCCTGGCCGCTGGCCGCGCGCGCCATCATGACCACGGACACCCGGCCCAAGCTGGTGTCGCGTCGCTTGGCCGTGGCGGGCCGGGAGGCGGTGATCACCGGTATCGCCAAGGGCGCGGGCATGATCCGGCCCGACATGGCGACCATGCTCGCCTTCCTGGCCACGGACGTGGCTGTGGACCGGGGCCTCTTGCAGGCCTGCCTGGCGGAGGCCGTCGCCACCTCCTTCAATGCCATCACGATCGATGGGGATACCTCCACCAACGATGCCTGCGTCATCGCCGCTACCGGGACCCTGGGTAACCTGCCCCTGGTCGATGCGGAGTCGGCCGATGCCCGGGCCTTCCGCCAGGCCCTGACGGAGTTGTGCGAGGAACTGGCCACGGCGATCGTCCGGGATGGGGAAGGCGCAACCAAACTGGTGACCCTGGTCGTGGAGGAGGCGATGGATGAGCCGGAGGCCCGCCGGGTCGCCGATACCATCGCCCACTCGCCCCTGGTCAAGACTGCCCTCTTCGCCTCGGACCCCAACTGGGGCCGTATCCTGGCGGCCGTGGGGCGGGCCGGTCTGGATGACCTGGACATCGACCGGGTGCGCATCTGGCTCGGTGATACCCTCATCGTCCGCGACGGGGGCCGTGACCCTGGCTACACCGAGCAGGCCGGTCGGGCCGCCATGGCGGGTGCCGAGATCGGCATCCGCGTCGCCTTGGGACGCGGTCAGGCGCGTACCCGGGTACTGACCTGCGATCTCTCCTACGACTACGTCAAGATCAACGCCGAGTATCGCACCTGATCAGATGAACCGATGCAAGGCATTATTTCTTTCACACGGCGGTGGGCCCCTGCCACTTCTTGGTGATCCAGGGCATAAAGAGATGGTCTCATGTCTCGAGAGCATCGCGACGGTCATTCCAAAACCCAAGGCTATCGTCGTCGTTAGCGCGCATTGGGAAGGCACGCTGCCGACGATTACCTCGGGGGCTTCACCGTCATTGATTTATGATTACTTCGGCTTTCCGGATGAAGCCTACGATATTCGTTATCCCTGCACCGGGGAGCCATCGGTCGCGCGAAATATCCACAAATTACTCAGTGATGCCGGCATTCAAGCCGGGCTTGATGAGAGCCGAGGGTTCGATCATGGTCTTTTTATCCCACTGAAAATCATGTATCCGCGGGCTGACATACCCTGTGTTCAACTCTCCTTGGTCAGATCGCTGGAACCCGCCAAGCACATTGAAATAGGCCGGGCCATTAGCCCCTTGATCGCCGATAAGGTATTGGTCATCGGTTCCGGCTTTTCTTTTCACAACATGCGGGAGTTTTTCCGGCCGAACACACCTGAATCCCAGGCGATGAATCATGCTTTCGAGACATGGTTGCTCAATACCTGTAGCCATCCAGACTGCTCTGAGGATGAAAGAACCCAACTGCTGATTCACTGGGCCGATGCCCCAGGCGCGCGTTTTTGCCATCCACGAGCAGAGCATTTGCTGCCTCTCCATGTGTGCTATGGGGTGGCCCAGGCGCCCTGTGCCGAGTATTTCGAACTCGAGATCATGGGCAAAAAGTCGAGCATGTACCTGTGGTGAGCCGAACGCTCGGATGACCAATCCGCTCAAGACCCTCAAGGGCGGGGGTGAGGACGGCGGAGCCAGGCCTGGGTGGGCCAGGCGTGGAGCAGGCCACTCGGGGTGACCTTGAAGAGGTCTAGTTGGGGCGAAACTGGCCCTCTTTGTCTGACGACCATACTGCGGGTGGGGAGGACTCACGCAAAGGACGGGGTGATGGCGCGGGGGTTGCGCAGAGGCCTCCGCGCCATCAGCCCAGCGCCTCAGGAGCGAGCGGCCTTTTCGGCGATCCCCGAGAGACCAAAACGACGGTCCAGTTCAGCCAGAACCTGCTCCGGCCCCAGGCCCTGGTGGGCGAGCAACACCAGGCAATGAAACCAGAGATCGGCGATCTCGGCGGTGATCCGTTCCGGGTCACCGTCCTTGGCGGCCATGACGGTCTCCGTGGCCTCCTCGCCAATTTTCTTGAGGATGGCGTCCTGGCCCTTGGCATAGAGGCGGGCGACGTAAGAGGTCTCCGGGTCGGATTGCTTACGCTCCTCCAGAACCAGGGCCAGGCGGGTGAGGATGTCGCTCATGGTCTCGTACCCATCGCCAATCGTTACTTGGTTTTCCGATCTTCCCCCGCCCGACCTAGAAAGCGTCCAATATCCAGTACCCAAGTTATGCCCGAGGGTTCTCAATTCGGGAAATAATTGCTGGACAGGTTCTAAAGCCGAAATGCGAGTCAAAAAGGCCCGACCTCCGGGTCAACCGTAAGTCGCTAGTGGCCGTAGATGGCGTCGGGGTCCTTGAGGACGGGCTCGACGACCACCCACTCGCCCTCCCGCAGTTCGCGATAGAAACAATGATGACGGCCGGTGTGGCAGGCGATGCCGCCCTTCTGTTCCACCTCCAGGAGGATGACATCGGCATCGCAGTCCAGGCGGATGGCCTTGACAACTTGCTCGTGGCCCGAGCTCTCGCCCTTGTGCCAGAGTTTGCCGCGGGAGCGCGACCAGTAGACGGCGTGACCGGTTGCCCGGGTCGCGGCCAGGGCCTCGCGGTTCATCCAGGCCATCATCAGGATCTTGCCGCAGGGGCTCTCCTGGGCAATGGCGGGGACCAGACCCTGGTCATTCCAGTTGATGGCATCGAGCCATTCTTCTGCCATAGGGGTATTCCGAGTGGTTGGGAAAGCGAAGGACCGGGTCAGCCGCCCGTCAACTCGTCCGCCAGGCGCTGGCCAGCGGCGAAATCCAGGGTGCCCTCATAGATGGCCCGCCCGGTGATGGCGGCGGTGATGCCGCTGGCGGCGACGGCGCACAGGGCGCGGATGTCATCCAGATCCGTGATGCCCCCGGAGGCGATGACGGGAATCTTGATCGCCTCCGCCAGGGCGAGGGTGGCCGCCACGTTGGGGCCAGTCATCATGCCGTCGCGACCGATGTCGGTGTAGATGATGGCGCTGACCCCGTCTCCCTCGAAACGCCGCGCCAGGTCGACGACGCGGTGGGGGGTGATCTCGGCCCAGCCCTGGATGGCGACCTGGCCGTCGCGGGCATCGAGGCCGACGATGACGTGCCCGGGGAAGGCCTGGCAGGCGCGGGCGACGAACGCGGGCTCCTTGACCGCCTGGGTGCCGATGATGCACCACTGGACCCCCGCCGCCAGATAGGCGGCGATGGTGGCCTCGTCGCGGATACCGCCACCAACCTGGATGGGCAGGTCGGGATAGGCGGCGGCGATGGCGCGGATGGCGGCACCGTTGACCGGTTCCCCGGCGAAGGCGCCGTTGAGGTCCACCAGATGCAGGCGGCGAGCGCCGGCAGCGACCAAACGGCCGGCCATTTCGACTGGGTCATCGGCGAACACGGTCTCGTCGTCCATGCGGCCCTGGCGCAGGCGCACGCAGCGGCCGTCCTTGAGGTCGATGGCGGGGATCAGAAGCACGCTAGCACCTTCAGGGTGAGTTCGGTCACAGGGTGAAAAGAACCAGTGCGGCCTGGCTGTCGCTGGTCATAGGACGCCTTTGGTGGAGGGCATCGCACTCCCTAGGCGGGGGTCCGGCTCCAGGGCCATGCGCAGGGCGCGGCCGAAGGCCTTGAAAATGGTCTCGGCCTGATGATGGGCGTTGGTCCCGCGCAGGTTGTCGATGTGCAGGGTCAGGGCGGCGTGGTTGACCAGTCCCTGGAAGAATTCCTGAAACAGGTCCACGTCGAAGCTGCCGATCATGGCGCGGCTGTAGGCGACTTCGTAGGTCAGTCCCGGTCGCCCCGACAGATCGACCACCACCCGGGACAGGGCCTCGTCGAGGGGGACGTAGGCATGGCCATAGCGGCGGATGCCCTTCTTGTCGCCGCTGGCCTTGGCCAGGGCCTGACCCAGGGTGATGCCGATATCCTCGACCGTGTGGTGGGCGTCGATGTGCAGATCGCCATCCGCCTCGATCTCCAGGTCGATGAGGCCATGGCGGGCAACCTGGTCCAGCATGTGCTCCAGGAAGGGTACCCCCGTCTTGAACCGGGTTTGGCCGCAACCGTCGAGATCGAGCCGCACGCGAATCCGCGTTTCCAGGGTATGGCGCTCAACCTCGGCGCGGCGGGGGGGAGGGGTCTCTGTCACGGGGCTTGTGGGGTCGTGGCTGGTGGCTAGGAGTGAAATCTTACCAGATGCACCCCGGTGTTCGCTGCCAAAGGGCGGGCAGAGGCAGGGCTAGTGTCTTGCACGCTAACTTTCGAGCCAGAAGGTCACGGGACCCTCATTGACCAGGCTGACCCGCATGTCCGCCCCAAAACGCCCCGCCGCGACCCGGGGATGGGCGGCCTCCGCCCGGGACAGGAGCCAGACAAACAGGCGGCGCCCCTCCTCCGGGGCGGCGGCGGGGGTAAAACTGGCGCGGGTACCCTTGCGGGTATCCGCGGCCAGGGTGAACTGGGGCACCAGCAGGAGGCCACCGCCCGTGTCTCTGAGGCTGAGGTTCATGCGGCCGGTGGCGTCGGGGAAGACCCGGTAGCTCAGCAGACGTTCCAGCAGGCGCTCGGCCCGGGATTCATCGTCACCCCGTTGGACGGCGACCAGGACCAGCAGGCCCGGCCCGATGGCGCCGACCTGCTCCCCGGCCACCTCCACCTGGGCCGTGGAGACGCGTTGTAGCAAACCGATCATGGCGAAGTCGGGCAGCAGGACCGGCTCGGGCCCGAACCCGTCGGGGACGATCCCGATGGGCAGGAACCTGTCAGGCGCGGGTGTTGGTAGCCGTGGGGACGGGGCAGGCCAGTCTCTCTGACAGTTCCAGTGGGTCCTTCTAAGAGCGGCTGCGCCAGGGGCGACGTCTGGCTCATACGCGGGCAAACCGGTCCGTAGCCGCCACCAGGGCGGCGACGATCCCGGGTTCGAAGGCCGAGTGCCCCGCATCCGGGACCACCACCAACTCCGAGCCGGGCCAGGCCTGATGCAGTTCCCAGGCGGACCGTAGGGGGCAGATCAGATCATAACGGCCTTGGACGATGATGCCGGGAATCCCCTGCAAGCGGTGTGCATCCCGCAGGAGCTGATCCGGTTCCAGAAAGGCCTGATGAACGAAGTAGTGACTTTCGATGCGGGCCAGGGCCAGGGCGAAGTGGGCGCCGGCGAAATGGTGCTGGATGTCGGGATTGGTCAGGAGGGTGGAGGTACGCCCTTCCCACACCGACCAGGCCTTGGCGGCGGCGAGCCGGGCGATCTCGTCATCGCCGGTGAGACGGCGGTGGTAGGCGCTCACCAGGTCTCCACGTTCCTCGGCGGGGATGGGGGCCAGGAAGTCGCGCCAATAGTCCGGAAAGATCCAACTGGCCCCTTCCTGGTAAAACCAGGCGATCTCCGCCGGTCGGCAGAGAAAGACGCCGCGCAGGATCAGCCCGGTCACCCGCTCCGGGTGGGTCTGGGCATAGGCCAGGGCCAGGGTCGAACCCCAGGAACCGCCAAAGACCAGCCAGCGCTGGATGCCGAGATGGGCACGAATCCGTTCCAGGTCGGCGACCAGGTGCCAGGTGGTGTTGAGGCGCAGGTCGGCGTGGGGCCGCGAGCGACCGGCGCCCCGCTGGTCAAAGAGGATCAGCCGATAGCGGGCGGGGTCGAAGAAGCGGCGGTGCAGGGGGTCGCATCCTGCCCCCGGGCCGCCATGGAGAAAGACCGCGGGCATGCCCTTCGGATTGCCGCATTCCTCCAGGTAGAGCTCATGGCCCTCAACGCTCAAGCGCTGGGTGGCATGGGGCTCGATGGGCGGGTAAAGTTCCGGGGCGCTGGGCATGGTCATGGCTCAAAGGGGTAGGGCTGGCGCGGAGCGGGGACCCGCTAGCTGGCCTGGCTTGGTTTGGGTTGGCCTGGCCTGGCCTGGCCTGGCTTTGCTCCGAGAAGTGTTGCGTATGAACCAGCATAAGGGTTCGCGACGCTCATCGGCAACCGGTGGCGGTTCATGTCAGCGGTGCTCAAGGCCGATATGTCACGGGGAATGATACCCGGGAGATATCGAGCTGATACCGTGGTGATAGCGGTGGCGATAGCTTGGGCGATTGCGGGGGCAACACCAGGAGTAATACCGGGGGCAATACCGGGGGACGGTGCCTCGGGCCGGTACCCCGGGATGCCAAGCCGCGCCTGGCCGGTTAGCATGGCGACTTGAGTTCGTTTTGGTAGGAGGAGGGTGGGTTGACCATGAGGTGGCGGCGAACGCTTGTGGGGACTTCTTCGGGAGATGCCGTCCTGATTCCAATGCTGGCCCAGGCCCAGGCCCAGGCCCGGCACCATGCCGAGGTTCATGCCGGAGTCCAGGCCGGGGTCCTGGCCGGAGTCCAAGTCCATACCGAAGACGGGAACTGGGACAGGGAACTGGCCCTGGTCGGGATCAGTGCCAGTGCCAGTGCCAGTGCCAGTGCCGAAGCCAGTGCCGAAGCCAGTGCCGGTGCCGAGACTGGGACTGGCGGTGGGACCAGGAGCGGGCTTGCGCGGCCAAGGCGCTTTCTCCAGGGACTGGTGGCCTTGTTGTCGTGCCTTGCGATGCCCGTACCGGCGGCCACCGCCTTTTCCCTCCAGCATCAGGGGGTGGAATACGATGTCTACCGGCTCGATCCGGGAGAGGAACAGGGCCTGCGCTTGTACTGGAAGCGTCCCGATGGCAGTCCCTACGCCAGCCTTCAGGCCTTGCGCCAGGAATTGGCCGCCCGGGGGGAACGACTGACCTTTGCCGTCAATGGCGGCATCTATTCACGGGACCTGGCCCCCCTGGGGCTCTACGTCGAGGATGGCGCGACCCTCGTCCCCCTCAATCGGGGGCGAGGGGGCGGCAACTTCTTCCTCAAGCCCAACGGCATTTTCTATGTCACCACCCAGGGCGCGGGCGTCGCGCAGACGGATGACTATCGACCCACGGCGCCGGTGCGTTATGCCGTTCAGTCCGGTCCCATGCTGGTCATCGATGGCGCGCTCCATCCTCGCTTCATCCCTGGGTACGAGAGTCGCTATGTGCGCAATGGGGTTGGCGTCGATCGGGCGGGGCGGGTGTTGTTCGCCATCTCCGACGGTGAGACCAATTTCCATGACTTTGGCACCCTGTTTCGCGATCGCCTCGACTGCCCCAACGCCCTCTACCTGGATGGCCAGATCTCCCAGATGTATTTGCCACCCCTCAACCATTACGCCTTCTGGGCCTGGCGCCCCCTGGTAGCCATCATCGCCTTGACGCAACCGGCCGAGCCCGCGAGCGTGCCCTGAGCCCTGAGCCCTGAGCCCTGAGCCCTGAACGCCACCCTTGATTTCCCTAGGGCGGCTTAGCCTGTCCAAGGGTGCTCGGGCTGGTGTCCAAACCACCCGCTTTCAGCCACATTCACATTCCGTTGGGAGTTTAGTTCGCCGATCTTCAACCCACCGGCCTGCGGTAGGTTGTTGTTGACCAGTTGATTTCCCGGAATCGACGACAGACTTGGAGAAAACCGGCGGGCTTGCCATACTGGCCCGCAGATTCCGCCCCCCCTACGCAATGAGGCCCGGCCTGCATGAAGCCCTCTTTCCCTGGTACTTGGCGTTGGCGCTGTTGGGTTCCCGCCCTGCCGCTGCTTGCCGTCCTATCGCCTGGCTGGTTGGCGGCGCAGGCGCCTCCCGGTGAGCCACCCACCGCCAGAAAGCCGCCGCCGGCACGACCGCAGCCACCCACCGCGGCCGGCGCGCAAAAGCCTCAGCCTCCTGGCGCCGTCGGCACGCAAAGGCCACAGCCACCCACCACGGCCGGCGCGCAGACGCGGGTGCCGGTCGGCGAAGAACTGAAGCGCCTGTCCGCGGCCCATGGCTTCACCCTGGTGGGCGCCGGGGCCATCGCCGAGGAGGCTCGGGGGCGGGCGAGTGGCGAGGAACTCTATCCACGGTTGCGCAAGCTCCTGGTGGATTTCGACCATATCATCGTCCAGAAACCGGATGGGGGCGTGGAACGGGTCATTATCCTTGGTGAGAAGACGGCTTATGTCCCGCCACCGACGCCCACCCCGGCGGCGGGGGCGAACGCCAGCGGTCATATCGAGCTCAAAACCACGCGGCGTGGAACCCAGCATGCCGTGCAGATCTCCCTGGAGGGCGCCGGCGGTAAGCGGGTGACGCGGGAATTGTTGGTGGACACCGGGGCCGACTTCGTGGTCCTGCCGGCCTCCCTGCTGTCAATGCTGGGGATCGATGGCGAGGGTCTGCGCCCGAGTGAGATGCAGACCGCCAATGGCAAGGTGCAGGCGCGCATCGGTAGCCTGCCGGCGGTCTGGCTGGGACAAAGCCGGGTCGAGAATGTCCGGGCGGCCTTCCTGGAGGACCAGATGCTGGGCAACAGCGGTCTGTTGGGGATGAGCGTCCTCAGCCGCTTCACCCTGACCATTGACGACAAGGGCAATCGCCTGACCCTGGACGCCAAGGGTGGCGGTCAGGGGGGTGCCCCCGCCGGGGCGGTGCCGGGAACCCCGCCACCCGGGGGGGAGGGCCAAGCCTCAGCGGGGCAGGGTGCCGAGCCGGCGCCGGAGATGGCGGCCCCGCCGTTGCCGGGAGAGGCTCAACCCCCGGTCATTCCCGAGGGGATGCAGTAAGGGCGGCCTCTAACCAGAGCGGGTTGCTACCTCGGCCGGAAGGTTGCCAACCCACTCACCACCCCGCCGTCAGTCGGCCTCCACCCACTTCTGGAGGGCGGCGATCAGGGTCTGTGCCTGGGCCCGGCTGGAGATGGTGAACTTGGACTGTTGCTGATACTGGCCGTTGCGTTTCTGATAGCGCCGGATGCTGTATTTCTCCGGGCCGTAGGTCTCCTTGGCCCGATCCCAGTCCCGGTAGCGGAAGAGGATGGTGGTCCAGGCCCCTTTGGAGAGGACGACCTTGTCGAGCTCCTGGACGGTTTCGAGGTCGCCCTCCCGGTAGCTGACCGTCAATTCATCGATGGTTTCGGCCATGACAATGTCTCCGTTTCTCGCGGGGTAATGGGCTCAGGGCCTGAGGTCAAGGGCTCAGGGCTTGGGTGAGGTAGGGCTGGCGCCGAAGGATACCAGCAGGGCGGTGATGTCGCGCTGGCCCAAGGATTGGGCCAGGGCCAGCGCGGTGAGTCCCTGGGCATTGGTCAGATTGACCTCCGCCCCCAGGGTAATTAGTCGCTTGACCAGCAGCAGTTGGCCTTGGGCCACCGCCCGGTGCAAGGGGCGGTCGCCGGCCGCGTCGGCGGCGTTCACGTCGGCACCCCGGGCAACCACGAAGGCGAGGGCATCGCGGTCCGAGACCCCGGCCACCACCAGCAGGGCCAGCAAGGACTGGGGATCCGCCGTGGCGCCCTTGTTGACCAGCAAGCGCGCGACCTCGGTCTTGCCCGCCAACAGGGCCAATTGCAGGGGGGTGCGCCCCGCGCCATTGATGGCCTCCGGGCTGGCGCCGTGGCTGAGGAGCTCATCAACGACGACCACATGGCCCCGCTCGGCCGCGAGATGCAAGGGGTAGTCCCCATCGGGTCCGGGCTGGTTGATGTCCGTCCCCCAGTACAGGTGACGCTTGATCTGATCCAGGTCGCCGGTGTGCAGGGCCCGGTAGAGGTTGATGCTCGGGGCGGGGGGCTCGTTGCAGCCGACCAGGGGGATAACCAGTAACAGCGCGCACAAGCGTCTGATCAGCTTGGAAAAGGGGGTCAGCGAGGCGGTCGCGCCGGTCTTCATGGCCTGAAATCTTAAGGCCCGGCGTGGGCACCACGCAACCGCGGGGCGGGGCATCTGTGCTAACGTTGCCCGCATGTTCGCCAAGATTGTCCTGACCCTGGCCGTCATTCTCGGGGCCTACCTGATCATCCGTGCCCGCCTGCGGCTGGCCAGGGGCATCCCGCGGACTCCGCCAACCCCCCGGCCACCCTGGATCGCGCCGCTCTATGCCCGCGCCCTGGCCTATGGCCTGCTGACCGCCATGGTCGCGGGCAGCCTCTGGTGGCTGTACCTGGACTGGGAGCACGGCCAGGGCGTGGTCGGGGTCCAGGTGATCAATGTCAATACCGGCGCCATCGCCCGCTATGAGGCGCGGCGCTCCGCCATCGAAGGGCGACGCTTCACGACCCTGGATGGCCGACGAGTGGTCCTGGCGGAGGTGGAACGGCTGGTCCTGGAGTGAGGGTCGCCGGAATACCGGGCCCCAATGCTCAAATCGTCCCGACAGCCGAGCTCAGAGGCCGTGAAAACAACCTCTCCCGTGGTTCGCGGGCGCTTTACTCGCAATGAGATAGCTTGCCTGAAGCCGTGAAAGATCCTTAATCTTCACAAGCGCTCAGATAAGCGCATCCTGGAGTGGCCGTGCTGCCGGCGCTCAGTCCTTCGGCTGGGGCCCCAGGTTGAAGGCGATGGACAGGCGCCGCTCCGTGCCGCGATTGACCTCCACCCGGTGGGGCAGGCTGGGGGGGAAGAAGAGGAAGTGCCCGGCCTTGGGCATGATCCGCGTGGTCAGTTGGCCGTCCAGCAGGACCAGTTTTCCGGAGTGCTTGGGCACGGTGACGTAATAGACGCCGGAGAGGAGTTCGTCGTCCTCATCGTGGGTATGGAGACTGGTCTCCTGACCGGGCTCCTGGGCGTTGAACCAGAAACCCAGGCGCAGGGGTTGGCGACCCCGCTTGAGGATGGCGCGGGCACAGGACTCGGCGTGCCCCAGGACGATCTCCAGTTCCGGAATGCGCTGGCGCTCCAGGTAGAGGTTCTCGAAGCGTCCGCCGATGAAGTGGGTGCGGCGGCTGAAGTCCTCCGGCCGTAAGTTCTCAAAGGCCGCCCGGATGCGCTGATTGATGGCCTCGGCGTCGGGCAGGCGACTGCCGTAGATGGGGCTGCTGGTCCAGAGCCGCGCCGATTTACGGATGCGATCCGCCATGGAGGTTTCTCCCACGAAGCTACAGGTAACCTGATGTGAGTTCCCGGCGGCGGGATGCAGGCCCGCGACCGGGGAGCAACACCATTACTATACCCCACCTAGGTGTGTACCCCACCCCAGCCGCCGCTGGCCCACGTACCCCGGCGGTTGTCGCGGGCATGCCTGCATTCCCGTGCGGTTGCCCCGGGCGTGACACCGGCGCCTCCCGCAACGTAGAATCCCGCCCTCATTCAGGGCTTGCGCCAGCCATCCCGGCCCTGACCTACTCATTTTTTCGATTGCCGCCCTCGTAGCTCAGCAGGATAGAGCGATCGCCTCCTAAGCGGTAGGTCGTGGGTTCGAATCCCGCCGAGGGCACCACATTCCAAGGCCTGAGCTGCTTGCACGGCCTGAGGCTCATTCCATGGCCTGAGCTGCTCAGGCCATTTCCCTACAGAAGCCGTTATTCCCCATGAACCTGGAGTCCGACCTGCGCCAAGCCTTCATGGCCGGGGCGGAGCCCTGTCACCGTCCAGCCGCGCACATTCCGCGTGAGCGTTCGCGGGATTTCATACAGCGGCAACACGAAGGGGTGGAATACGAAGCGGTGGATTACGGGGTGCGCCGGCCGCGAACTGAAGGCGGGGGCGGTTGAGCCATGAAGCGCCACCGACCTGACTGGCGCGGCCTGGTTATCCTGGGCCTGAGCCTGGCGGCGGGCTTGGCCCTGCTCATCCACGGCCCCATCCCCCAGGATGCCGCCTATCATGGCTTCGCCGACCAGCGCGCCTACTGGGGTATGCCCAATGGGGTCGACACCCTCTCGAATCTCGCCTTCCTCGTCGTCGGGCTAGCTGGTCTCCACGCCCTGCGCCAGGGCGTGCCGGCGGGTGGCCTGCCGCCGTTGCGCCTGGCCTATGCCCTCTTTTTTGCCGGGGCGGCGCTGCTGTTCCCCAGCTCGGGCTATTATCACCTCTGGCCGGATAATGCCGGCCTGGCCTGGGACCGGCTGGCCATGACCATCTCCTTCATGGCCTTTTTCGCCAGCATCCTCGGCGAGCATGTCTCGCCCCGCCTGGGTGCCCGCCTGCTGTTGCCCCTCATCCTCCTAGGCATCCTCTCGGTGGTCTACTGGCGCCTGACCGACCAAGGTGACGGCGGTGACCTGAGGCTGTACCTGCTGGTGCAATTCCTGCCCATGCTGCTGGTGCCCTTTATCCTCCTGACCTATCCCTCCCGGTTGCGACCCACGGCCTACCTATGGGCGGTGATAGGCTGGTATCTCCTGGCCAAGGGGCTCGAAAGCCTGGACGAGCCCATTCTGCACCTCACCGGCCTGGTGAGCGGGCACAGCCTTAAGCACCTGGCCGCCGCCCTCGGGATCGCCAGCTTCCTCCTCGCCCTCTATCGGCGACGGCCAGACCCCGAAAGCAGGATTCAGCTCAACGACCCTGCCGTGCGCGACTAATTCAGGGCCTTGACCATCGTTTGGTCCACCGTCACTCAGCCCTCCACCCAGCCATGGCGGCGTGGCCAACCCGGGCAAAGGGATGATCGAGGCCCCTCAATGCATGATCAGTATGCTGGCGATACACAAAATGCATCAGCGATTGCGTCGCGCCGTTCTATAGTGGAGAGGTCCATTCTCGCGGGGGAGGGCGATATGGAACGTGCCGCGACGGTCATGGGGCGGACTGGATGAAACCTGGAGAGGATGAACCCTTGCCACTACACTTGCGGGACCGATCCGGAATTTATCCAGCCCATCAGGAATATTCTTCACCATGCTTAACGCCAAACGCGAACCCGTCGCCATCGATCTCGCCCTGCAAGGGGGTGGCTCCCATGGCGCCCTGACCTGGGGGGTCCTCGACCGGCTGCTCGAAGAGGACTGGCTGGTGATCAAGGCCCTGTCTGGGACCTCCGCGGGGGCCATGAACGCGGCGGTGTTGAGCGATGGCTTCGCCCGGGCTGGCGCTCCCGGTGCCCGGGCGGCCCTGGAGGACTTCTGGCGCCAGGTGGCGGAGGCCGCGCGATGGAGCCCCTTGCAGCGCACCCCCCTGGACCGGCTGCTGGGTCGTTGGACCCTCGACCAGTCGCCCTTTTTCATCGGCTTCGAACTGGCAGCGCGAATGATCTCACCCTACGAGATGAATCCCGCCGCCTACCACCCCCTGCGCGACATTCTGGAGCGGACCATGGACCCCGGGCGGCTCGCCGCGTCTCCGATCAAGGTCTTCGTGACCGCCACCCAGGTGCGTACCGGGCGTGGCAAGGTCTTCCGCAACGCCGATATCTGCCCGGAGGTCCTGCTGGCCTCCGCCTGTCTGCCAACCCTCTTCCAGGCCATCGAGATCGATGGCGAGCCCTACTGGGACGGGGGCTATGCCGGTAACCCCACCCTGACCCCCCTGATCCGGGAGTCCGATGCCCGCGACACCATCCTGATCCAGATCAATCCGGTGGAGCGTCCCGGCACGCCGCGCAACGCCAGTGAGATCCACAACCGCCTGAACGAGATCGCCTTCAACGCCCCCCTGCTCAAGGAACTGCGCATGATGGCCTTGCTGCGCCAGGTGGCGAATCCGGGGGAATCCGAGGGGGCCCGTTGGGCGCAAATGCGCATGCACCGCATCACCAGCCCCCTGATGACGGAACTGGGCTATTCCTCCAAGCTCAACGCCGAATGGGAATTTCTGTGCCTGCTGCGGGATGAGGGCCGGCGCAATGCCGAGGCCTTCCTGGCGCAACACGGCGAGGCGCTGGGCCGGCGCTCGACGCTGGACCTGGACAGCTTTCTCGACTGAGAGGCGGTGAAACAAACCTCTCAAAAAAATATTAAGATCATTACTAACAATGAGATAGCCAGTTATAGGCTGTGAAACATTCCCTATTTCTCCACCAGCCTTGAGCGATAACCGCCGCCGACCTGACTGACGTGGCCGAATTATCCCCAGGCGGCTGCATCTCCCCCGGCGGCCTCATGCGTTATCGGTATCGCGTTATTCGCGATGTCGCATTGGACGCCCTCCGATGACGCCACGATACTATCCGGCCGATCTTTAACCCCACGCGAGTCATCCATGAGCAATTTTTGGGACATCCTGTACCTGATCATTTCGACCTTCCTTTTCGTCACCTATCTGATCATCCTCTTTCACGTCGTAGTCGATCTGTTCCGCGACGCCCAGTTGAACGGCTTTCTCAAGGTCATCTGGCTAATCGGTCTCATCGTTCTACCCTTCCTCACCGCCCTGGTTTACGTCCTGACGCGTGGCAAAGGCATGGCCGAGCGCCAGCTCCGGGCCCTTAACCAGGCACGATCCGATACCGAGGCCTACATTCGCCAGGTGGCGGCCAAATCGCCCGCCGAGCAGATCGCCGACGCCAAGGCCCTGCTGGACAATGGCACCCTAACCCAGCAAGAGTACGAACAGCTCAAGGCCAAGGCCCTGGCCTGAGCCTCCGACCCGGTTGCGAGGTTTTGCAGGGAGGGGAGGATCCTCAGCCTAGTCCTGGCTGGCGGTCCCTCCTCACAGGCCGCGAAAAAACCCTCCATCGGAAAGCTGGTGATTTTTTAAAACAACGAGATAGCCCGTCTAAGACGGCGTGGAAACGGTATTTTTCACCAGCTCTCAGGCCGATTTCTAGACTCAGGGTCGGATTGATTCACGGCCGTTGCCCCAACCGGAGGGTGGCGTAAACCTACCCTTAGCCGCCTTGCCCCCCAAGGATGGGTCAAGGGTTATGATGCAGTACCGTGCACGGTTGGCCCGCCAGCGGACTGACTGTCGCACCTGAATCCTCCGCCAACCCTCTCACGCGGTGCCCGGGGTGGTTGGCAAGCGCTTCGCTCGTAAACAGTGGGAGTCCCCATGCAGCGCCTACCCCTCTTTCCAGCCCTCGTTCTTGCCCTTGGTCTGATCGGTTGCCGGCCCGCCGCGGAGGTGGCCCCACCCACCCCGGCACCGCCGCCCGCGGTGGGAGTCGCCACGGCGGCCCTCAAGGAGATCACCCCGGCCATGGAATTCGTCGGCCGGGTGGAGGCGATCGACGCAGTCGATCTCGTCGCCCGCGTCAACGGCTTCCTGGCGGAGCGCCTGTTCCAGGAAGGGGCCACCGTTGAGGAGGGCCAGTTACTCTTCCGCATCGAGCCCGAACCCTTCGAGGGGGCCCTCGCCACCCGTCAGGCCGACCTGGAGCGCGCCGAGGCGACCCTGGTCAATGCCCGCCTGCAACGGGAGCGTCTCCAACCGCTCATCAAGCGTGGAGGCGCCACCCAGGCCCAGCTCGATGAGGCGGTGGCCGCGGAGCGCGTGGCCCAGGCGGCCCGGGATGGGGCCCTGGTCGCCATCCAACTGGCCGAGATCGACCTGAGCTATACCGAAATCCGCGCCCCCTTCACCGGCCGCATCGGCCGCAGCAATTTCGCCGTCGGCGCCGTGGTCGGCCCCAGCGCCGGCACCCTGGCCCGACTGGTGCGAATCGATCCGGTGTACGTCAACATCCCGGTGACCGACCGCGCCATGCTGACCGTCCGCCAGTCCCAGAATGCCGGGGGTTTCCGGCCCTATCTGCGCCTGGCCGATGGCAGCCAGTTCCCCGAGCCGGGCACCTTCGAGTTTTCCGATCCCGAGGTGAATACCACCACCGACACGGTGCGCATCCGGGCCCAGTTTGCTAACGCCGCGGGCGTCCTGCTCCCCGGCCAGCACGTGACCGTCACCGTCCGCGCCACCGAACCCACCCAGGCCCTGGTGATCCCCCAGGTAGCAGTGCAGCAGGATCAGGCCGGCCGTCTGGTCCTGACGCTGACCCCGGACAATAAGGTCCAGGTGACCCGGGTCACGCTGGGCGAGCGCCAGGGCACCCACTGGGTGGTGCTCGACGGATTGACGGCGGGAGAGCGGGTGATCGTGGAGGGCATCCAGAAGGCCCGTCCCGGCATGGTGGTGGCGCCCGTGGCCGCCGACCTCCCGGCGGGAGACTGAGCCCATGTTTTCCGCCTTCTTCATTGACCGCGCGCGCTTCGCGATGGTGATCTCCCTGGTGATCATCATCCCGGGCCTCATCGCCATCAAGGTCTTGCCGGTGGCCCAGTTCCCGGACATCGTGCCGCCCCAGGTGTCGGTGCAGGCCTTCTACCCCGGCGCCAACGCCGAGATCCTCGCCGAGACCGTGGCCGCGCCCATCGAGGCCGAGGTCAACGGCGTCGACGACATGCTCTACATGAACTCGACCAGCGACAACTCGGGCCGCTACCGGCTGGACATCACCTTCGCCGTCGGCACCGACCCGGACATCGCCGCCGTCAACGTCCAGAACCGCGTGGCCCTGGCCCAGCCGACCCTGCCGATCGAGGTAATCCAGCAGGGTGTCTCGGTGCGCAAGCAGTCCACCAACATGCTGCTCACGGTCAACCTGCTGTCGCCCCAGGGGACCTTCGACCGGCTCTTCCTCTCCAACTACATGGAGATCAATCTGCGCGACTCCCTGGCGCGCCTGCCGGGGGTCGGCGACGCGAGCCAGTTCGGCGCCCTCGACTACGCCATGCGCGTCTGGCTCGATCCGCAGGTCATGACCTCCCTGGGGATCAGCGAGGCCGAGGTGGCGGACGCCATCCGCCGCCAGAACCTCCAGGCCGCCGCCGGCCGCCTGGGCGCCCCGCCCGACAATGAGGGCCGGGCCTTCACCTACACCCTCCAGGCGCAGGGGCGGCTCACCGAGCCGGAGGAGTTCGAGCGCATCCTGGTCCGCGCCAATCCCGACGGCTCCGTGGTGCGGCTGGGGGATGTGGCGCGCATCGAACTGGGGGCGCAAAACTACGACGCCGATACCTGGATCAATGGCGTGCCCACCGCAATGCTCGGCATCTATCTGTCGCCCGGCGCCAACGCCCTGGAGACGGCCGACCAGGTCTACGCCACCCTGGAACAACTCGCCGAGCGCTTCCCCGACGACCTCGAATACGACATCTATTACGACACCACCGACTTCGTGCGCATCAGCCTGCGCAACGTGGTCATCACCATGCTCCAGGCCCTGGGGTTGGTCATCCTGGTCACCTATGCCTTCCTCGGCGACTGGCGCTCCACCCTGGTGCCGGTCCTGGCCATCCCCGGGTCGATCATCGGCACCTTCGCCATCCTGCTGGCGGCGGGGCTGTCCATCAACACCGTCTCCCTGTTCGCGATCATCCTCGCCATCGGCATCGTCGTCGATGACGCCATCGTCGTGGTCGAGAACACCCAGCGCATCATCGACGAGGAAAAGCTGAGCGCCAAGGAGGCGGCCAAGCGGGCCATGGCCCAAGTCACCGGGCCCATCGTCGCCACCACCCTGGTGCTGTACGCGGTCTTCGTGCCCACCGCCTTCCTGCCCGGCATCACCGGCCAGCTCTACCTCCAGTTCGCGGTGACCATCTCGGTGGCGGTGACCCTGTCCTCGATCATCGCCCTGACCCTGAGCCCGGCCCTCTGCGGCCTGATGCTGCGGCCCTCCCGCGCCCCGCGCGGCCCCCTGCGCTGGTTCTTCTCCCTGTTGGACTGGAGCCGCGGGGGTTACGCCCGTCTGGTGGCCGCCCTGGGGCGCGTCTCCCTGGTGGCGGTGCTGATCATCGCCGCCTCCGCCGCCGGTACCGGCTGGCTGTTCAAGCAGGTCCCCACCGGCTTCATCCCCAGCGAGGACACGGGCTATTTCTTCGTCGACGTCTCCCTGCCCGACGCCTCCTCCCTGGCGCGGACCGGCGCCGTCCTGGCGCAGGTCCAGCAGGCCCTGGCGGCCGAGCCGGAGATCGACCATGTGATGACCGTCTCGGGCTTCAGCCTGCTGGCGGGCATGCGCTCCAGCGGCGGCATGGCCATCGCCGTCCTCAAGCATTGGGACGAACGCCCCGGCCCGGCGAGCAGCGCCGAGGCCGTGCTGGCCCGCGTCCAGCCCCGGCTGCTGTCCATCCCCCAGGCCACGGTCTTCGCCTTCGCCGCGCCGCCGATCCAGGGCCTGGGCACCGCCGGCGGTATCGAGATGGAACTGCTCGACTTGGCCGGTCAGCCCCCGGAGGAACTGGCCCAGGCCCTCCAGGGCTTCATCATCCATGCCAATGAAGACCCGCGTCTGCGGCGCGCCATGTCCACCTTCAGCGCCCAGACGCCCCAGATCTTCCTCGACATCGACCGCGAGAAGGCCGAGGCCCTGGGGGTGCGCCTGTCCGACCTCTTCCTCACCCTCCAGGCCAACCTGGGGGCCCTCTACGTCAACGATTTCAACCTCTTTGGCCGTACCTTCCGGGTCTTCCTCCAGGCCGACGCCCCCTTCCGCATGACCCCCGAGGATATCAACCAGCTCCATGTGCGCAACAACCGCGGCGAGATGGTGCCGGTCCAGTCCCTGGTGACGGCAGAGCCCATGCTCGGCCCGGAGAGCACCCGACGCTTCAACCTCTTTCGCGCCGCCAGCGTCAACGTGACCCCGGTCGGCAGTACCGGCGAGGGCATCGCCGCCCTCGGGGAGATCGCGCGCGACAGCCTGCCCCCCGGCTTCGGCATCGACTGGAGCGGCACCACCTTCCAGGAGGTCCAGGCGGGCGGCGAGGCGGCGGTGGTCCTCCTGCTGGCCCTGCTGTTGGTCTATCTCTTCCTGGTGGCCCAGTACGAAAGCTGGACCGTGCCCCTGTCCGTCATCCTCTCGGTGGTCATCGCCGCCGTCGGTGGCCTGGCGGCGACCTGGCTGACGGGGCTGGACAACAATGTCTACACCCAGATCGGACTGGTGATGCTGATCGGCCTGGCGAGCAAGAATGCCATCCTTATCGTCGAGTTCGCCAAACAGTTGCGCGAGGAGGGCCTGCCGATCCAGCAGGCGGCCGCCGACGCGGCGCGCCTGCGCTATCGGGCGGTGCTGATGACGGCGGTAAGCTTCATCCTCGGCATGCTGCCCCTGGTCCTGGCCACCGGCGCCGGGGCCGCCAGCCAGGTCTCCCTGGGCGTGGTGGTCCTGGGGGGCATGATCGCGGCCACCGTCCTCGGCATCATCGTCATCCCGCCCCTCTACGTCTTCGTCCAGACCTTGCGTGAGCGGGTCAAGGGGACCGCGGCCGTGGCAAAGCCCATCGAGCCCGCGGAGCACTGAGGCCCTATCGTTTCCCGGACGGGTTGATACACCGAACGACCCGAGAAGCCCGGGGTTCCGGCGGCCATGCCCTGGTGGCTGTTGCTCATCCTCGCGCTGGGCCTGGGAGGCGGCCCGGCGGGGGCGGCGTCTGGGCCGCCGCCCCTCGATCTGGCCGGTGGCGAGGAAACGCGGCTGACGGACCGGCTCTGGCTGCTCAAGGAGGCCCCGGACCAGCCCCTGACCGCCGCGGAGGCCCTCGCCGCGGGGGGCTGGGAGGAGACGAATCCCGCCAACCTGAGTTCGGCCTATCGGCCGGCGACGGTCTGGCTGCGGGGGGAAGTCCGGAACGGTGGCGCGGACACCCTTCACCGCTGGCTGGTGGTCCTGCCCTGGCAACTGCGTGACGTCCAGTTGTTCCTGGTCGATGCCGACACCGGCGCCATCCTGACGCACCAGCGCGCGGGTCTCGACCTGCCCCGCGCGGACCTCGTGATCGACACCGTCCACCCGACCTTCCCGCTCACCCTGGCGCCGGAGGAAACCCGGACCCTGCTGCTGCGGGTCCAGGACCGGAGCTTCCTCGGCCTCACGGTGCGCGGCGTGGACCCGGAGCGCTACGCCGCCGGGCAGGCCCGGCTGCGCGATGGCTATCTCGTCTTTGCCGGCTTCGTCCTCGCCATCCTGGTCGTGTTGCTGCTGTGGGGCGACTGGCGCTTCGTCCTGGCCAGCGCCTGGCTGGGGGCGATCGTCCTTTTCGAGCTCTCCTATGAAATGCCGCTGCTGCTTAGCCTCTGGCCGGGGCTGCAGCCGCACATGATCTCGGTGTTCACCATCACCGGCGCCCTGACCGTCGCCATCTTCGCCCTGGCTTCCCTGGTGTTCCTGGAGATCTACCGTCAGCGCCCGTGGCGCCTCCTCTATGGGCTCCTCATCGGCATCATCCTGATCGCGGCCTTCGCCACCCCCCTGACCGAACACACTCAATTTACCCGGTGGGTGACGGTTCGCCTGACCCTGGTGCTTGCCCTCCTCTGGCCCCTATCGGTCGTCTTCGCTCCCCGCCGCCGGGGCCGCTATCAGTGGGGCGTCCTGATCCTGCTGACCGGGTCCTGGCTGGTGATCGTGGTGCGCATCCTGACCTCGACCGGCCTGCTACCCCGCATTCACGACGACACCCTGATCCTGACCTATCGGCTGATGCCCCTGAGCCTGATCCTCGGCATCATCCTGCTGGACCGACTCGACCGGCGGCAGGCCGAACGGGCGCGGGAACGGGAACTGCTGGCCAGCCGGGAGGCGGCACGCCAGGCCCTCATCGATCGGCAGCAGGAGGAAAATCTGCGACTGACGGCGGCGGTGGAGCAACAGACCCGCTCCTTGCGCGCGGCGACCCTGCGGGCGGAGGAGAGCAGTCAGGCGAAGTCTGCCTTTCTCTCCACGGTGAGCCATGAGTTGCGCGCCCCCCTGCACGATATCCTTGGCTATGCCCAGTTGCTGGCCCGTCAGGTCCCGCCCACCGCGCGGGATCACCTGAGGGTCATCCAGGACAGCGCCAACCGCCTGCTGCACCTGATCGGTGACATCCTGGCCTTCAGCCGCGGCGAGGCCAAGCCCACGCGGCTCGATCCGGCCCCCCTGTCCCTGACCCAGTTGGCCCTCCACCTGGGTGAGGTCTGCCGCCCCCTGGCCGCCCGCGGCGACAATGTCCTCACCACCCGGGTGGGCATCGGCGACGGGGATTGGGTCATGGCCGACGAGCAGCGGCTGACGCAGATCCTGCGTAATCTGCTGGAAAACGCCTGCAAGTTCACCCAGGGCGGGACCATCGAGCTGGGCATCGTTGCGGCTGATTCGCCGCCCGTGGCTTCCGGGGCGACTGCATCCGCCAGGGACGCAGACCTGGATGGGGTTGGGGCGGGTGACGGGAAAGAAGCGGCACGCCCGCAAGCATGCGGCTACGGCTACGGGGAGGGACGGGGCCCCGTGCCTGGAGATATTCACCTGGCGTTTTACGTCACCGATACCGGCGTGGGCATCCCCGAGGCGGAGCTGGCGACGATCTTCGAGCCCTTCCGGCGGCTTGATCGTTACCAGCGGGTCCCCGGCCTGGGCCTGGGCCTGGCGATCGCTCAGCAATTGACCAACGCCATGGGCGGGCGAATCCAGGTGCGGAGTAGCCAGGGCGTCACCCATGGCAGCACCTTCCGCTTTGAGTTGCGCCTGCCCCGCTGCGCGCCCCAGGAGGAAGGGGGGTCCAGCGAACGGGTCCCGATAGGCTATCGCGGACGGCGCCGGACCCTGCTCATCGCCGATGACTTCGCCACCAGCCGCCAGTACCTGGCGGAACGCTGCCGAGCCTGGGGTTTCGCTGTCCTGGTTGCGGAGGATGGCGCCCAGGCCCTGGCCCTGGCGCGCAAGGCCGATCCGCCCCTGGACGCGGCCCTGGTCGATCAGTTCATGCCCTATCTCGACGGCTGGGGATTCCTGCGCGGCGTGCGCGAGTCGGTCCAGCACCAGGATCTGCCGGTGGTCCTCATCTCGGCGGCCCCACGGCAGCCACCGGCGGCCTTTCCCCCCGATCTGGACTTCGACGCTGACGCCATGAAACCCCTGGCCGAGACCCGCCTGGCGCGGATCCTGGGAGAGGTCCTGCGCCTGGAGTGGGAGTATGAAAGCGCACCCCCCTCGGAGCCGGACAAGACCCTCAGCGATGGCGCCGCCCTCGCCGCGACCTGCCCGGCCGGGGAGCTGAAAACCTTCCGCGACCGCATCGCCCTTGGCCAGCTCATGGCCATCCAGCATTGGGCCCAGGCGATGGCAGAGCGCTACCCGGAGCGTGAGGCGGTGTGGCAGGAAATCCTGCGCCTCTGTGGCCTGGTCGATCTCCCCGGCCTGCGGCGGCTGGCGGAGGCCTGGGGCGAGGAGGCTCGTCAGCGACCTTGAGTCCAGGGGCCTAGCCCCTGACCGGGAACGGGAACGGGAAACCAAGCGGGAACAGAAAGCCCCGGCCAGGGGATCTTTCTGCGTTAAGTATCCCTTAAGAGATGCCCGGCACAATTCCCCAGTAATCCTGAACCCCAAGCACCTCCCCCCTTGTGGAGGCTCATCGCCAGGCATCTGACCATGACATCACTCAGTCTCCTGCTGTGGATCCTGCTGGGCATCGGTCTACAGTTGGCCATTTTTCTGGCGGTGTCGTTTTGGCGACACTGGCAGGTCTATCTGGCCCTCAAGGCCGGCTTGCCAGACGCTCCGCCTCCCCTCCACCACGAGCCTGAACAGACACGGGGTGGCGGCCCTGAATCCTGGGCCGGCTTCCGGGCCTTGCAAGTGGCGCGCAAGGTCAGCGAGGACGCGGCGGGGTCCATCTGTTCCTTCTATTTCACGCCGGAGGACGGCAAACCGCTCCCGGCTTTTCTCCCCGGCCAATTTCTGACCTTCCGCCTGCACGTCCCCGCCGCGGCGGGGGGGACCGAAGCCCTGGTGCGCTGTTACTCCCTGTCCGATGCCCCCGCTCCGGATAGCTACCGCGTCACCATCAAGCGGGTAGGACCGCCCCCCGGCACCGATCATCCGCCGGGTCGGTCCTCGAACTATTTTCACGATCACGTCGAGGCCGGGACCTCACTGCAGGTCCGGGCCCCCGCGGGCCACTTTTATCTCGATCGTGGGGAGACGCCCGTCGTCCTCGTCGCGGGGGGGATCGGTATCACGCCCTTGCTGAGCATGGTGAATTGGAGTCTGGCCGAACAGCCCGGACGCGAGATCTGGCTCTTCTATGGCGTGCGCGACGGTCGGGAGGCCATCATGCGGGATCACCTGGCGGCTTTGGCGGCGGCTCACCCGCATTTCCACCCGCGCCTCTGCTTCAGCCAGCCGCGGCCGGACGATCAACTCGGCCGGGATTACCACCACCGGGGGCGGGTGGATGTCACCCTGTTACGCTTGGAACTCCCCCTCAGGCCTTATCACTTCTACGTCTGCGGCCCCACGCCCATGATGGAGAGCCTGATTCCGGCCTTGGAGGACTGGGGCGTGCCCCCTGACCGCATCCATTTCGAGGCCTTTGGTCCGGCCTCGATCAGCCGGCGTCAACCCGCCCCAGCGCCAACCGACGCCAGCCGGGTGACGCCCACGGGTGAAGTCATCCAGGTGAATTTTGTCAAGACGGGCCGACAACTGGCCTGGCCCCCTGGCACCACCAGCCTGTTGGAATTGGCCGAGGCCCATGGCATCGGCGTGGATTCAGGCTGTCGGGCAGGGAGTTGCGGAACCTGCCAAACGCGGATCAAGGACGGCGAGGTCGTCTATCGCCAGCCGCCGGACTATGACCCGGAGCCAGGCACCTGCCTGCTCTGCCTGTGCACGCCGAAGACCCATCTGACCCTGGAGGCCTGAGCGATGCCCACCCCTGCATCCCTGTGGCGCGAGCATATCCTGCCCTTCACCCTCCTCGTCGGCCTGCTGGGGGCTGGTACCCTGGCGGGCGACTATCTGCTCCACCGCCTCGACCTGGTCTGGATCGGCCGCTACCTGGGCATACCCGGTACCCTCTTGATCATCGTGTCGCTGGTCTATTCCCTGCGCAAGCGCAAGCTCATCCTGGCGGGTAAACCGACCCTGCTACTGCGGCTGCACGAATTCGGCAGTTGGCTGGGTACCCTCATGGTCCTGATTCATGCCGGGGTCCACTTCAATGCCATCCTGCCCTGGTTGGCGACGGTGGCGATGGGGGTCAACGTCATCAGCGGCATGGTCGGCAAGTTGCTGCTCGGGCGCTCCCGCCAGCATGTCCAGGAACAACGGGATCTGTATCAGTTGCGGGGGCTCTCCCGCCCGGCGGTGGAGCAGGCGGTGTTCTGGGACGCGGTGACATACGACGCCATGACCCGCTGGCGCCGGGTCCATATTCCGATCTTCATCGTCTTCGCCACCCTGGCGTTGGGCCACATCATCAGCATCTTCCTCTTCTGGGGTTGGCAATGAACCGCACCGTCAAATTCGTGCTGGCCGCCAACCTGATCGTGTTGGCGCTGCTCACCCTGATTTTCCCCCACCTGATGATCAGTCCCGGCAAACTGATCGTCGGCCACCAGGATCTTGAAGGTGATTGCTTTGCCTGCCACGCGCCTTTCACCGGCGCCAGCGCCGGACGCTGCACGGCCTGTCACCAGCCAGCGGACATCGGGCGCCTGACCACCGTCGGCCTGCCCCTCGCCAACCCGCTGACCAAGACGCCCTTTCACCAGCAACTCATCAAGGAGGACTGCGTCGCCTGCCACAGCGATCATGCCGGGGTGAAACGTTATCGCCGCGAGGGCCGGTTCGAGCATAGCCTGCTCAGCGCCAAGTCCCGCGAGGCGTGCGACACCTGCCATCGTTCACCCGAGGATCGGATTCACCAGTCCGTCACGGGAGCGTGCAGTCAGTGTCATAGCCAGGACCGCTGGACCCCGGCGACCTTTGACCACGACCGCTACTTCATACTCGACCGCGACCACAACGTCCAATGCGCCACCTGCCATGAACGCAATGATTACCGCGGTTACACCTGCTATGGCTGCCATGAGCACCATCCCGACAAGATCTGGCGGGAGCACGTCAAGGAAGGGATCCGGGATTTCAAGAATTGCGTCGAGTGCCACCGCAGCGCGGACGAGCACGATATTCGTGGGAAGGGTCACGGTGAGCACCAGGGCCGTAAGTCAGAGCGGGACCATGACGACGACGATGATTAGCCTGATGCCCCCGGTTCCTGGCGGATTTGTCCAGCCATGCGTTAGCAAGCACGACATCCCATCGCGCTGCGGCAGCCGCTCACAAGTGCTTCGGATCGGCGGTGAATTGGATGGTCAGCCAGCGGTCCGGACCTTCGCCGCCGATGGCCGCCCCGATCTCGGCGCGAAAGGCATCGAGTTCCCCGATCGCGAGACGCAGCTCCGCCGGTAGCAGCACCCCGACCTCGATGAAGCGGGCCCGACCGGCCTTGGACACATAGCTGCGATAACCCCGGAAGCCGTGGCGGGCGACAAAGTCCGCCATGACGCCACACACCTGGGCGTCCAGATCCGACGGACTGATCAGCAGAATCTCCTGGAGGGATTGTCGGGCCTCGCGGAAGGGCAGGGGCAGAAGCAGGAGTGACAGGAACGCCAACACCGCCGGGTCCACGTAGGGAATCAGGTGCTCCGCCGCCGTGCCCTCCATGGCGAGGGCGGCGATGAAGGCCAGGAACAGGGCGAGGGTGATCAGGGCGGACATCAGCCAGGCCTTGACATCAAGCTGGACCAGGCCGGAATCGATGCGGTCGGCCTGCCCCTTCAGCCACCACCACATGCCAAAAGCGATCAGGGCGACGCACCCGGCATAGACCAGGGCAATGCCGAATTCCGGGTCATAGCCCCCCTTGAGCAGGCTGTTGACCGAGCTGAGCAGGGCATAGCCGACGAGGAAGATCAGGACCGAGGATTTCAAGGCCATGACCAGCGGCTCAAGATGCCAGAAGCCGTTCTGGAAACGGTGATTCCCCTCGCTCGCCACCAGCCGGGCGACCACCAGGGTCAGCCAGGTGATGGCGACATCCACCAGGGAGAAGACGCCATCGAAGAGGATGGCCGTGGACTGGGCGAGGAAACCGAACAGGATGCCGAGCCCGGCGATGGCGAGGGTGGCGTAAAGGGAGATCCGCAGCAGTCGCGCCTCAAGTTCCGAGCGCAGCAGGAGGACCCGGTCGATACTGGCCATGCTCAGCCCGGCCCCCCGTCGCGTACCGGCGAGTCAGCCGACGGGGCCGAGGGGTCATGGCCCAGCCAGTCCAGGATGCGCCCCTGCTGGAACTCGTAGAAGGGATTGTGACGTTGGCGCAGCAACCAGTTGCCGGGCAGCTTGAGCACGCCGTTCTCCCCGCGGATGGCTAACTGGCCGAGAAAGACCTGGCCGGGGTCCTCCGGGGGGTAGCGGCCATAGAGGGGGTCGTCGGGGGGGAAGGGCAGGGCGACATGGGAGAGGGCGATGACATCCTCGGGCCAGGGCGCCGCCAGGGGGGTGCTGGTCGCAAAGCCGGCGGTGAAGGGGGGCTTTTGTTCGGCCAGGACCTCCCGACTGTCGGGGTTCAGGTTGCGGACGAAGGTCACGGCAAAGGGCAGGGTGGCATCCGCCAACAGGTGCTTGGTGAGGTCCCCGGCGTCGGCGACGACCAGGGGGGCATCGAGGGCGAAGCGGTTGATGTCATAGAGCACCAGCTCGTGGCCCTCCGGCGCCAGGTGGCGCAGCAGGCTGTCGGCCACGGCCTGGGCGGAGACCGTCGCGTCCACCGCCGAGAGCAGGACCAGGGTGGGGGGAAAGCCGCTGAGGGGCTCCTTGGCCGCGAGCCGCCGCACCCGGGCCGTCAGATCCTGGGTCATGCGGTGGACCTGGAGGCTGGCATTGGCGGTGAAGGAGTTGAAGCGGAAGGGGTCGAACTCGGGCATGATCGCCGTCCAGGCCAGGCGCTCTAGGCCGGGCAGGCGGCCCAACCGCTCGACCCAGGGGGTCAGGTCGGCGATCCGGGCCAGACCCACCGCCGGGGAGATCAGCACCAGGCTGGCGGGCTGGGGCAGGGTCATGCTGGCGCCAGTACTGGTGCTGGCGTTGGCGCTGGGGTGGACATTCAGACTGTAATCCAGCGCCAGGGCGGACCCCATGGAGTAGCCAACGAGGTGGATGGGTTTGCCTGGCATGACGCCCGTCAGGTGGGCCATCCCCAGGCGGGTCGCCGCGGCCAGGTCTTCCCAGGTCACGGTCAGCAGGCCCGAGGGCAGGACGCCGTGGCCCGGCAGGCGCAGGCCCAGCACCCGGTAGCCCGCCTGGCCCAAGGCCTCGCCCAGGGCGCGCAGGCTGTAGGGGCCGTCGGACATGCCATGCAACAGCAACACCCCCGCCCGGGGGGCCGGGGGCACGATCTCGTAGGTCAGGTTCCAGTTGGGCTCCCGGGCGCGGGGATCGCTGGCGCTGCCGGCGCTGTAGCGCACCAGGGCCTGATCCGGTCCCTGGGGGGTCTGGGCATAGACCTCTGCGTCCAGTTCGGCATAGAGCCGCGCCTCCAGGGCCTGATAATCCGCCAGGGTGCGGACTTCGTCGGCCTGATCGGCGGTGAACTCCCCCGCCAGTTCGATCTCATGCCAGGGTTGCAGGGGTGGACCGTTCAGGGCCCAGAGGACATAAAGGACGTGGGCACCGGCCAGAAAGCCCAGCAAGGCAATGCCCAGGTATAGGCCCAGGCGTTTGGCGGAACGAAAGAGGGGTTTCATGGCGTGTGGCTCGGTGATGGAAGGGGTCTCTGGTCAAATTCACTGATCAGGGGGCTCTGGCCAGGGTGCTCTTGCCAGGTGTCTCCGGAGCGGATTTTGGTCAGCGGGCCTCGCTAGGCTGACCGCCAGCGGGCGGTGGCGCGCCTGGCTGTTCCTCCTCCGGCATGAGGGGCGGTCCCATGAGGATCGCCAGGGGCCGGGTGTGCGGGCTGGCCTCCAGGGCCGCCATTAGGGCCTTGGTGAGGGGCACGGAGAGGAAGATGCCGACGGTACCGAACAGCCAGCCCCAGAACATCAGCGACAGCAAGACGACGAAGGTGGAGATGCCCAGGCCCCGCCCCATGACGCGCGGCTCCAGGATGTTGCCGATCAGGGTGTTGACGGTCAGATAGCCCAGGGCCACCCACAGGACGGTGTTCAGATCCGTCTGCAGCAGGGCGAAGAGCAAGGTCGGAATGGCCATGAGGAAGGAGCCAAGGAAGGGCACGAAATTGAGGATGAAGGCCAGGACCGTCCAGACGACGACGAACTTGAGGTCCAGGTACCAGAGCCAGAGGCCGATGAGGCCGGCGGTGGCCAGGCTGGCCAGGGTCTTGATGATCATGTAATGGTTGACGGCGCTCAGCAGCGCCTGAAGTCGTTCCTCCCCGGCCGGCGTCAGGTGGAAGGCGCGCCGCAGCTTGTCGGGCAGGGAACTGGCCTCCAACAGGAGGAAGATCACCGTCAGCAGGACCAGGAGGCCGGTACCCGCCAGGCTGCCGACGTTGGAAAGCAGCAGGCGCAGCAGGACCCGGATCTGGGAGAAGTCGAAGATATCCGGCAAGGCCATCAGCGAGCCCTCGATCCCCATCTCCTCCAGCCAGGCCCCGAGCTCGTGACTCAGCAGGGCGAAGCGCTCCTGATAGGTCGGCAGGCTGTCGCGCAGGCCCTCCAGGGCACCGGTGGTCATCAGCAGGAGGATGCTGCCCAGGTCCATGAGCAGGAAGAAGAGCAGGGGCAGGGATACCCAGGTGGGCACCCGCCAGCGGCCCAGCCAACGCAGGGTCGGGGTCAGGATGATGGCGAGGAAGATCGCCAGCAGCAGGGGGGCGAGGATTGGCGCCGCCAGCCGGGCGCCGGCGACCAGAACGACCACGGCCGCGGCGATGACAAGGCCACGGGCCGGGCCAGAGAAAGCGTCAAAGGCTGAGGGCATGGCGCGCTCCATGGTTGGGTGAAAGGCCGCCGGTCATGAAGCCTGGCGGGGAAAACGGGAAGGGCCAGGCTCGGGATCGTTCAGCGGTCCCGGGTCAAGACCGAGTAGCGTTTACCCTCGGGGGTGCGAAATTCGAAACGCAACCGGTTGAGGGGGGTGATGGGGTTGGCCAGGCGCAGATAGATGTCGTCGAAAAATTCCGGCACCTCAAGGCTGAAATTATGGAAGTTGCGCGTCCGGTTCACCGCCGTCACGTCGACCAGGGCAACGCGGTCGTCATCGGGCGTTACCAGGTGGTCCAGGAGCCCCGCGACGCCGTCCAGCATCTCCGCATCCTCGACGCTCAGGGAGCTTTCCCCCAGGCGCCGGTCGCGGTTGACGAGCCTGCTTAGGAGCAGGGCGCGGTCATTGGAGGAGACATAGACGGTGGTGTTGTTCGCCAGCGCGGCGAGTTCCTGACGGAAACGGGCATTGAACTCCTGTTTGCTGACATCCGGGGCGGACAGCACCAGTTCGTCGATCTCTACCTCTGCGTCGGCGAAGGCCGGGTCCTGGTAGAGCCGGTGCACCGCCTCGACCACCACCTGGGAGCCCAGGCTGTTGGCCAGGATCCAGAGCCGCTCGGGGCGGATCTCCGCGGTAATGAAGCGCAGCACCGCCGCCAGGTCGGCCCCCGAGGCCGTGGCAACGGCCTGGGCGCGTCGGTAGGCACTCAGGCTGGAACCTTGATTGCCCGGCCAGTCGAAGACCATCACCGGGGCGTCGATGTCGATGACATGGGCGAGGAAGGCCGTGCCGCGCAGGGCGAAGTCAATATCGGTGCGCAGACCATGGACCAGCAGCAGGAGGCCGCGATGCGGTGAGGCCGCGACCAGGGGCCGTAACTGGTCGGCGAATTCGCCCGGCTCCAGGGAGCGGACATCCTTCACCTTGATCTCCTCCTCCAGGAACCAGCGGCTGGCATCCAGCCAGCGGCCGAGGCCCAGGGAGGGCTCGATGAGGGTATCGAAATAGCCGAGTCGCCAGTCGTCGGCGCGCTCCCGGCCAAAACGCTCCACCAGGGGTTGCTCCTCCGTGCCCGGCACCGGCTGGCGGTTGGTGGCGAAGAAGAAGCGGATGGCGCCCTGATCCCCGACCCGCGCCACCTGCATGTGGCGGATATCGGCGTTCTCGGCCCGCTCCAGGGCGGCGGTGGTCGTGGTGTAAAAATAGTAGGCGGCGGCACCCGCCAACAGCAGCAGGAGGAACAAGGCCCAAAGGAGGCGTTTGGTGGTGCGCTTCATGGCGGTGCACGTCCTGGCTGTTTGTCGGCTTCAGGAGCCGCGGTCCGCCGGCTGAAAACTAAGGTTCAGCCGCGCCCCGGGCACTCATGGAAGCAGTTCGCGGATCAGGGTACGGTTGCGGCTGCTCAACTCGGCCTCGATTTGCCTGACGAGGTCCAGGCACTGCTCGGCGGCCGGCGAGAGCATGAGGTTTTTTAGGGAGATGAGTCCGAAGTCTAGCGTAAGACCGGGCAGGCGGATAGGCAGCACGGCCAATTCCCCACGGCGCAAGTTTGGCTCGATCAGCACGGGGGGCGTCGCGCTCCAGGCCTCGCCTGCGGCCACGATGGCTCGGGCCAGGGCCGGGTCCTCGACCTCCGCGAGCGTCCGCGTCACTCCGCCGTCTACCCCGCCAGCACGCTGACCAGGCCAGGAAGGGGAGCGAGGGATCGCGGCATGGATCGCGGCATGGACCGCGACTTCCGGGTAGGCATTGAGATGCTCATGGGTCAGGTGCTTTTGGGCGAGCAGTGGGTGCCCGGGGCGGCAATAAAGGACCACCTCGTGCCGGCCCAAGGGCTCCACGCGCAGCCGCTCGTCGGGCGTCAGGGCGCTGATCTCGGCAAGGCCGACATCGGCGGTCCGTTCCAGAAGCGCGTCGGTGACGAAGGACAAGGGGCCCTGGCGGACTTTGCAGGCGAGTCGCGGTTGGCGCCGGAACAGCTCACCCAGGGCCCGATGGCCGTAAAACTCCGCCGCGTCGGCCCCCATCACCACGGCCAGGGTGCCGGAATCGCTCCCCTTCAGGCGGGCGATCTCCCGTTCCAGTTCGTGCGACTCCGAGAGCAAGGTGGCGCTGCGCCGCAGGACGGCCACGCCATAGGCCGTAGGGGTCACCTCGGGCCCCTCGCGGTCGAACAGCACCACCCCGAGGGTTTCTTCCAGACTGCGAATGCTGCGGGACAGGGCCGGCTGGGAGAGGTGCACCGCCTCCGCGGCGCGACGGAAATTGCCGTGCCTAGAGAGAGCCTGCGCATGAGCCAATTGTCGTAGTTTCACCATGATCTTAGGGTATTAAAGAGTGGCCTCTACAGTCCCCGCAATTCCCGCGATTGCACCTCCCACAAGGCCCCGCGGCGGATCTCCCGCAAGAGTGGGTAACGGGGATCATCCCCGGCCAGCCTGGCCAGGACCTTGTCCGCCCGCACATGCATCTTCCACAGCAAACCCCAGGGCAGCGCCTCACGCCGCTCTTGCGTGGTCAGGACCTCCACCAGGGCTTCCAGGCAGGACAGGTCCAGGGACCGGCCGTCCAGGGCCTTGACCAAGCGCCGTTCACGGGCAAATTTTCCAAAAGAAAGGAACATCAATTTCCTCCGAGCCATGTGAATTGCTCCAGTGGATAAGTGGGGATTTCCCTTCGTGGCCAGGCACCCATTACCCGCCGAACCACCGTGTGATCAAGTCATAGACCACTCGGAACACCACGATCAGAGCCATCATGGCAAGACAAAAGGCGGCGACAGCCGCCGGGTCATGCGGCATTGACGCCGGGCCAGGCCGAAGCCCTCATCCCCCTCCGCTCCCGCCACCACCGCTCCAAATCAGCCGCCGCCAGGGGCCTGGCATACAGGTAGCCCTGGGCCTCGTCGCAGCCCATGAAGTGGAGCTGACTGGCTTGCAGCGCATCCTCCACCCCTTCGGCGATGGTGCCCAAGTCCAGGGTGGATGCCATGTCGATGATCGCCTGAACGATGGCGCGGTCCTGATCATGCTCGGCCATCCCACTGATGAAGGACTGGTCGATCTTGAGCTTGTCGACCTGAAAGCGCTTGAGATAGGCCAGACTGGAATAACCGGTGCCAAAATCGTCGATGGCCAACTGGATGCCCAGGGCCTTCCAGGTCGACACCGTCGTCAGGACGTCTTCGGCGCCTTCCAGCAGGATGGATTCGGTCAGTTCCAATTCCAGCCCGGCGGGATCGAGACCGCTGGCCTCCAGTGCCGCCAGGACCTCGGCCCCGATCCCGCCGCGGCGGAACTGGACGGTGGACAGGTTCACCGCCATCACCAGGTCCGGCCAGCCGGCGGCCCGCCAGGCCACCGCCCGGCGGCAGGCCTCCCGCAAGACCCAGGTGCCCAGGGGGACGATCAGCCCGCTCTCCTCGGCGACGTCGATGAAATCTCCCGGCATGACCAGCCCGACGCCGGGCCGTTGCCAACGCACCAGGGCCTCGACCCCCCACCATCCGGCCGCTGTGCAATTCGATCCGGGGCTGGTAGTGCAGCACGAATTCCTGACGTTCCAGGGCCAAGCGCAGGGTGTCCCGGGTCTGGATGAAGCGGGTTAGTTCATCGTTCATGCGCGCTTCAAAGAAGCGAAACGTTTGCCGCCCGGCGCGCTTGGCCGCATACAAGGCAGTGTCGGCATTCCGCATCAGGGTCTCACCGTCGGTGCCATCCCAGGGGTAAAGGGCGACACCCATGGAGAGACTGACATAGACCTGGTGACCATCGAGGTCGAAGGGGTCGGCGTGGAGGGCGAGCAGGCGCTCGCAGAGGCTGACCAGATCCGCGAGGCCTTGGTCTCCATCCGCCGCCGCGAGGACCAGCATGAATTCATCGCCCCCCAGACGGCACAGGGTGTCTTCCGCCCGCAAGTGCCGGGACAGGCGCTGCCCCACGTCCCGGAGCAACTGGTCGCCCAAGGGGTGGCCACCGCAGTCGTTGATGTGCTTGAAGTGATCCAGGTCGAGGTAGAGTACCGCCAGATGGCGCTGGTGGCGCTGGGCCTGGGCGACCTGTTGCGCCAGGCGGTCCAGCCCCAGCAAGCGGTTGGGCAGGCCAGTGAGCGGATCATAGTAGGCCAGGTATTCCACCATGCGCTGCGCCCGCCGGCCCTCGGTGACATCCCGCACGACACTGAGCATGGCCGGGCGGCCGTTGTAGAGGATCTTGCTCGCCCGGGCCTCGACCATCAGGGGGCGGCCTTGGGCGTCCCGGTGGTGGGCTTCAAAGGCAACCTCGCCATCGCGGTCCACCGCCGCGAGGCGGGCCGGGGCATGGACCGCGTCCTCGGGGGTATCGATGGCGGTGATGTGCAGGTGCAGGAATTGCTCGCGCGTGTAGCCGTACTGCCGACAGGCATGCTCGTTCACCGCGAGGATGTTCCCCTCCAGATCCAGGATGAAGATGGCATCGATGACGCTATCGAAGATGGTGCGATAGCGCGCTTCACTGTCGCGCAAGGCCGCTTGGGCGGCGCGGATCTCGGCGGTGCGCGCCTCGGCCTGCCGTATCAGTTGAGCGCTGAGTTCGCGGCAGCGTTGCTCGTTGGCTCACGGTTCCCGCTCGCCTGGCTTGAGGACGGTGCCGTCCTCCACACTGACCGCGGCGCGGTTGTCGTCGGCCTGCATGTCCGCCATCTGCCGCCGGACCAATTACCCGCTGGCCCCGAAGGATTCTTCGCGGGACCAGGGGCACCCATCCATCTTCACGATTCGGCTACTAGCCTTCATTCCATTCTTCATGATCAGCAATATCGGCCGCCCAATTAATCACATAGACAAACAACCACCAGAAGAAAAAGGCCAGGGTGAGAAATACCGCGAGCCCGATAGCAGCGCTAATAAGCCAAAACATGATGTCATCCTAACTTGAGGAGCGGCGATCGCCCGGGTCACTGACCGCTTATCGTCGCCCGGGTCACTGACCGCTTATCGTCGTCAGGGTTAGCGTGAAAGTCACGGGAATATCTTTCATTATCAGGGGTGTGGCTTGCCGCTTCATGCCAGTTAGCGTGGGAATCCACCAGCGGCTTGGCCGCCGGCATGGCGTACTGACGGGCGACCAGCAGCGTCGTCCGCCACCGCTCGTTGACCGGGCCTTACCGGTGCCATCGCCACCCATGGCGCCTACAGTATCTTCATGGCGCGCGTTTCAAACTGAGCTTGCCGTGACCAAAAATGAGCAATCCGCGACTATTGGCGCCAAAGGCCACCCAGCCAGGCCGCTCCACGGCACAATCCCTCGCGCGCCCTTCTTTCAGACAGGCAACCCACGCCATGCCCGACACCATCGCCCGCCTTCTGATCATCGACGACCAGCCCGCCTCGGTGGGGTTGTTGCTCGCCTATCTGGAGGACAGCGACATCGATCTGCTAGTCGCCCTCAATGGCGAGGATGGCCTGCGCATCGCCAGCGAGGGCCAGCCGGACCTGATCCTGCTCGACGTCCAGATGCCCCTAATGGATGGCTTCAGCGTCTGCCGGCGGCTCAAGGCCGATCGGCATACCCGGCATATTCCGGTGATCTTTCTCTCCGCCGCCATCGGGATCGAGGACAAGCTTCAGGGCTTTGCCGCCGGCGGGGCCGACTACATCACCAAGCCCTTCTCGGCCCAGGAGGTACTGGCGCGGGTCTTCCTTTCAACTCGGGGACCGCCAGCGACTGGAGACCCTGGCCACCCGGCATCCGGAGGAGGCCGCCACCGCCCCGGTCGCTGGCTCCGCCGAGAGCCGCGACCGCCAGCTGTTCCGGGAGGCCGTGGCCCTGCTGACCCGTCAGTTGACCGACCCGCCCGGGCTCGTTGAACTGGCCCACGCGGTCGGCACCAACGAACGGCGCCTTACCCACCTCTTTCGCCAGCAGGTCGGTATGAGTACCTACGAGTACCTGCAACAACTGCGGCTGGAACGGGGCCGCGGCCTGTTGCGGGAGACGGACCTCCAGGTACAACTGATATCGGACCAGGTGGGTTATCGCAACGCTGGGGACTTCTCTCGCGCCTTCCGACGCCATTTCGGGGTCACCCCACGTCAGTACCGTCAGGGGCGACTCGACGCCGACCCCCAGCCAACGGAGGGGACTTCCTTGCAGGAGGGGTCTTGCCAACCCCCTGATGATCACAGGCTCCGCTAGCGTGTTTTGCTAACTGTCATGGGACGGCAGGCCATGCCGCTGATAATAAAAGATGTTCCCGTGGCTCTCACGCTAACGCCGGTGAGGAACGCCGCACCCGCCGACCTCCGCCTTGAGGATCCGGGTCAGTTCCGCCACGACCGCGGGATGGCTGGTCTCGCGATGGCCGGCTGGGACCACCACCTCGGAGTCGGCCTCCGGCAAGTGGGCACTGTGAAAGGCCACCACCCCATCGGAGCTCTCCGCCACCGGGCCGCGCCGGCCCCGGTCACCGATCACCGAATGCGCGGGCACCACGGGTTCCGTCTGGCTCAAGGCCCGCAGGAAGGGTGAGGTCGGGGAGAGGTCGCGGATGCTGTTGGGAAAGAGGCCCGCCGGGTCGTGATCCAAGGTATCCAGGGCCTCGCTAAGGCCGCTGCGCAGCCATTCCGGCAGGCGCAGCAGGCGGGAGACCCAGAGGCTGAAATTCCAGCTTGCCACCTGGCTGCCGCGATGCGGGGTGAAGAGAAAGACCACCCTATTCACGTCCTGGCGGGGCTCGAAGATCAGGGCCCGACGCACCGGGCTGTCCGCGGGCAGGCTGTCGACGCCGGGGATGACCGCCTCGGCCGCCGCCCGATCCAGACCCGACACCTGGGCCCGCGACAGAATCCCGCCCATGCTGTGGCCGACGAGGACCATGGGTTGCTCGACCCGGTAGCGTCGCTGGACCGCGTCCAGGGCCTCGCGCAACTGGAGGGCGGAGAGGGCGATGGGCTGGGCGGTGGGGTAATAAAAGAACCAGAGCTGGTAGCGATCACGCAGGCAGGGCTCCGCCAGGAGCTGCCGCACCAGGGGATTCCAGGCCGTGGGCGTGGCCATGAGGCCATGGACCAGGACCAGGGGGCGCTTGGCGGGGTCATAGGGCTCCAGGAAGTAGATATTGGCGTACCCATCGAAACGGTCGGGGCGGAAAAGGTGGCGCAGGCCCAGGAAAAAGCCCGGCCCCAGGTCGCTGGCGGCCTGGATTGGCGCCTCCAGGTCCATCGCCACGGGCAGCCGCCGGCCCGCCACGTCCACCTCAGCCACCCGGCGGGGATCGAGGAGACTCAATTTCATCCGGCTCGCGTCCGCCGGGTCCGGGAGCGCCACCAGGGTCGCGGGGACCTGAAAACCATGGTGGGGGACATGGGGATCGTCCGAGGCGATGCGGGCCACCGTCGGCAGGCCAAGGCCCGGGCGGTGCAGGCCAGGGGTTTCCGGCGTATCCGCGATATCCGTGATGACCGTGGTATCCGGGGTGCCGGACCGGGAGTCGGCGACCGGGGTGATGACGGCCAGGTCCGCCGGGACCAGGCGCCGGGGTGGGTCCCCGGCATCCAGCGTCAGGCCCGGTCCCGCCTCACCGGCAAGGGCGGTTGGCAGGATGTCGGCCAGTGCGCGCCGGTAGGCGGCCTCGGCCCGCGCCTGCTCCCGGGCGCTGGCCTCGGGCCTGGCCACCTCTGCCAGGGCGGCCTGGAGACGCTCGGCCGCCGCCTCGCCAGACATGGGCATCAGGCCCTGACAACCGGCCAGAAACAGGACCAGGGCCCCGCACAGGGGTACCCGGACCCGCCAGCAAGCGGGTGGCACCGGTCCTGGTCTCGGGCCCCCGCGGTCATGCGCTACCTGACTCAATTCACTCCCCAGCCCTTGGCGATCGAGTAACCTTGGGTCAATTCTAAAGACATTGGCAAAATCAAGTTTTGGCGATCCCGCCCCACCCCCGCACCACCAAGGGGCGCGTGTCTGGTATAAGCGCGGCACGCCCCCCGCAAGGCCACCTTTTCAGGCAGACCCATGAACCAGGAACTCATCACCGTCCTCGTCCTGCTCGCCGCCGCCATCCTCATGTTCGCCTTCAACCGGCCGCGGCCGGATGTCGTCGCCCTGATGATGCTGCTGCTCCTTCCGCTCACCGGCGTCATCGACATCGGCGAGGCCATCGCCGGGTTCAGCAATTCCAACATCGTCCTCATCGGCGCCATGTTCGTCGTGGGCGAGGCCCTGGCCCGCACCGGAGTCGCCAAACGCGTGGGTGACTGGCTGGCCGACAAGGGGGGACGGCATGGCTGGCTGCTGACCCTGCTCATCATGCTGGCCGTGGGCTTGCTGGGGGCCTTCATGAGCAGCACCGGGGTGGTGGCCATCTTCATCCCGGTGGTCCTGCGCATCGCGGCCCGCACCGGGATCGATCCGGCCAAGTTTCTCCTGCCCATGGCCTATGCCGCCCTGGTCAGCGGCACCCTCACCCTGGTGGCGACCTCCCCCAACCTGATCATCAACTACGAGCTCATGCGCGGCGGGGTGGAGGGCTTCAATTTCTTCACGTTCACGCCCTTTGGCCTGCCGATCCTGGCCGTGACCATCCTCTACATGCTGGTGGCCCGGCAGTGGCTGAGCCCGGCCCAGACCGGCGAGCCCGCCGGCCGGCCCCAGCCGGGGATGATGGACTGGATCGAGCGCTATGGTCTGGCGCAGCGGGAATACCGGGTTCGCGTCCTGCCGGGCTCACCCCTCCTGGGGGGAACCCTCGGCGACCTGGATTTACCCACCCGGGTGGGGGTGCGGGTACTCCTCATCGAACGGTGGGCCGGCACCCGGCGCCGGGTCCTGGCCCGGACGCCGGAGACCTGGCTGGAAGCGGGCGACATCCTGCTTCTGGACGTGGACAGCGAGCGGGCCGACGCCAAAGACCTGATCGACGAATTCAAGGTCGAAAAACTGCCGCGGAGCCGGCAATACTTCCTCGACAAGGCCGATGACGTCGGCCTGATGGAGGTCATGATTCCGGAGGAGTCCCCCTTCGCCGGCCTGACGGTGGCCGAAGCGATGGAGGCCCTGAGCACCGAGTTGACGGTGGTCGGCCTGCGGCGGGGCCGCAAACCCCACCCCCCGCGGGGCCTCCGCGAGGAACTGCTGCACGTGGGCGACACCCTGCTGCTCGCCGGACCCTGGAAGCCCCTGCGCAAGCTGCAGAAGGGCGGCCATGACCTGATCGTGCTCAATCTCCCCAAGGAGTTCGACGAGGTCCTGCCCAAGGCCCACAAGGCACCCCAGGCCGTGCTGATCCTGATCCTGACCGTCACCCTCATGGCGACGGGCCTGTTGCCCAACGTCCACGCCGCGCTGCTTGGCGCCTTCCTCATGGGCGCCTTCGGCTGCATCAAGATCGACCAGGCCTACCGGGCCATCCAGTGGCGGAGCCTGATCATGATCGTGGGCATGATGCCCTTCGCCCTGGCCCTGGAAAGGACCGGCGGCGTCGCCCTGGCCGCCGAGGGGCTGGTGCAACTGCTGGGGGACGCCAACCCCAGGATCATCCTCGCCGCGCTCTTCAGCCTGACGGTCATCAGCGGCCTGTTCATCGTCAACACCGCAAATGCCGTCCTCCTCATCCCCATCGCCCTGGCCGTCGCCCAGCACCTGGGGGCCTCCCCTTATCCCTTCGCCATGATCGTGGCCCTGGGGGCCTCCATCACCTTCATGACCCCGATCTCCCCCATCAACATCATGGTGCAGAACAAGGGTAATTACAGCTTTGCCGACTTTGTCCGCGTCGGCTTCCCCCTGACCCTGATCGTGGGGACCCTGTCGGTCTTCCTTGTCGCCTGGCTTCTGCCCCTGTATTGATGATTCTGGGTGGCGACCCGGGCGGTCGGTGATGACGGGCCCCAGGCCCGCGGGTCACCAGTCCGCCCCCCGCGCAAAGCCATTGCCAAGCATTGCGCCATGCCGATCGGTCATTGCTAACTTTTGGTAGCTCAATGCTTAGTTTGAGGCTGACGGACCTGTTAACTTGTGCCGGTCCATCTTCGGTCCCTGGTCAGCCACCTCATGCAACTGACTCATGACGGCCATCCAGGTTTGCATTGGACTGTCCGGACACACCGGGGGATATTTCGGTATTAATCCGCTAACTGGCATGAGGGGGTGCTCCACACCATTGATAATGAAAGACTTTGCCGTGATTTTCATGCTAACCGCTCAAGAAAAAAATCAGAAATTCCCTCTGGAGTGGGCTAATGTGATTTCGCGGCGCGGCTACCCGGGCCGATACCGGGAGCTGTCCCCAATACCTCCGCTTCAAGCCGACCAGGAGCCCTGTCCCATGACGTTCAAGATCCGTTATCCCCTCGCCATCGCCGTCCTCTTCGCCAGCCAGGCCCTGGTGCCGGCCCAAGGCGCCCTCAATGAGCAATCATTCAACTACGACACGGCCAAGGATCTGATCGAGGTCTGTTCCAGTGAGGCAGAGTCGGCGGCCTTCGGCTGCCGCGCCTTCCTGGAAGCCACGGTGCAATACCACGACGCCGTGAGCGACCGGAAAAAAATGAAGCCCCTGATCTGCCCTCCCAAGGGCACGACCATCGCCCAGGCCCGGGAGGCCTTCCTCGCCTGGGGACAAAAGCATGCCGACCGGGCGGACTACATGAAGGAGATCCCGGTGGTGGCCGTGGTGCGCGCCCTGGGGGCGGCCTATCCCTGCAAATAACCCTTCAACCGGGCCCCAAGGCGAATCCTGCCCAGCATGGCCGGAAACCTTGCCTGGCGCCCCCGACAGGTCACGGATTTTCGGAGAAAGCACATGAAACCAATCACCTCTATCCTGATCGCCGTCACTGGCTCCCTGCTCTTGTTGACCGCCTGCGGGGACACCAGCCGATCCCGGGTGGCCAGCGGTACCGCCCTGGGGGCGGGCAGTGGCGCCATCATCGGTTCCTTCAGCGGTAACGCCGGCACGGGCGCCCTGATCGGGGCCGGTGTCGGGGCCCTGGGTGGCGTCCTGGTCGATGAACACGCCCGGGGTAGTTTCAGTAACTAAGCGGCAGACGCTCCGCGCGACCTGAGGGATGCGGGTCGCCAGGCCGGGATATCTTCTCTGCTGACGGGAGCCGGCCCGGGACCGCCAACTACCAGCCATCATGCAGGCCAGGCGCCGCCATACTCACCGAGGACGGCGCTTGGCCTCCGTTTTCCTGGCAGCCGCCAGCCCTCCTCCGGGCGGCGCAAACCCTTTTTTTTAGGATCACGCCATGGGTCTCCTCGGCATCCTCATTGCCCTCACCCTGCTCATTGGCCTCGCCTACCGCGGCTGGAGCGTCCTGCTCCTGGCCCCGGTCGCGGCCCTGGTGGCCGCCCTGTTTGCCAGGGAGCCCCTGCTGGCGCACTGGACCCAGACCTTCATGGAAAGTACCGCTGGGTTCCTCGCCCAGTTCTTTCCGCTCTTCCTGCTGGGCGCCCTCTTCGGCAAGTTGATGGACGACAGCGGCTCGGTGACCGCCATCGCCCGGTTCATGAGCGGCAAGCTGGGTCCCCGCCACGCGGTCCTGGCCGTGGTGCTCGCCGGCGCGCTGGTGACCTATGGCGGGGTCAGCCTGTTCGTGGCCTTCTTCGTCCTGGCCCCCATGGCCATGGCCCTGTTCCGCGATGCCGGCATTCCGGGGCGCCTGGCGCCCGGCGCCATCTGGTTGGGGGCCGCCAGCTTCACCATGTCGGCCATGCCCGGCACCCCGGCCATTCAGAACGCCATCCCCATGCCCTTCTTTGGTTCCACGCCTTTCGCCGCGCCGGGGCTGGGTCTCATCGCCTCTATCATCATGCTAGTCTTCGGGCTCTGGTGGATGGGTCTGCGGGTGGCCCAGGCCAAGGGCGAAGGACGGGGAGCTGGCGCCCTCGCCGCCACCCACTCCGATCCCGACGCCGCGGCGGAAGACCCCTTTGTCCGTGAGCGCAGTACCGTCGTCCAGAACTTCGATCCCCCGGAGATGCACCAGGGCCATCGCAGCCCCGACCAACCCTCGACCCTGGTCGCCTTCCTGCCCCTGGTGGTGGTCATCGTCGTCAACCTGCTGATGTCGCTGGTCGTGCTGCCCCGGCTGGATCTGTCCTATCTGGCCGAGGACCGCTGGGGGCCGACCTCCCTCCAGGCCGTCGGTGGTATCTGGGCGGTCATCATTGCCCTTTTCGCGGCCATTCTGGTGCTGCTGACGACGAATGCCCGGCGCCTGATCCACGTCCGGGAGAGCATGGACGCCGGCGCCAATGCCTCCGTGCTGCCGGCCCTGAGCGTGGCCAGCCTGGTGGGTTTCGGCGCCGTGGTCGCCGCCCTGCCGGCCTTCGAACTGGTGCGGGACTGGGTGCTGAGCATCGAGGGGGGCCCCCTGGTGTCCCTGGCGGTGAGCACGACCATCCTCTCGGCCCTCACCGGGTCGGCCTCCGGCGGCATGACCATCGCCCTGGAGACCCTGGGTGCTACCTACCTGCAAATGGCCACGGCCATCGGCATGGACCCAGGGCTCCTCCACCGGGTCGCCGTCATCGCCTCCGGCACCCTGGATAGCCTGCCGCACAATGGCGCCGTGGTGACCCTGTTCGCCGTGTGCGGTGTCACCCACCGCGATAGTTATCTGGACATCGTCATGGTCGGCATCCTCGGCGCGCTGGTGGCGCTGGTGGCCGTGATCGTCCTGGGCACCCTTTTTGGCTCCTTCTGACATGCAAAATTTCCCGTCGCCTTTCCTTGGATTTCGTCCTCGCCCGAACCTGACGCCCTTGCTGGGTCTTGGTCTGGGCCTAGGTCTGGGCCTGGCAAGCCTCGTCCCCGGCCAGGCCCTGGCTGGGGATTTCGCCTCCTGCGCCGCCATCGTCGGCGACCAAGCGCGCCTGGCCTGTTATGACCGGGCCGCGGCCCAGGCAGCCCATGCGACCCAAGCAACCCAGGCAGCCCAGGCAACCCAGGCAACCCAGGCGGCCAAGTCCGCCGGCTCTCGGCCCGGGGCCGCCGTCGCCAGCCAGGGGCCGGCGCGGGGTGCCAGCAGCCAGCCCATGACCTTGCCAGCGACCCCGACCGCCGCCTCGCCCCAGCCCGGCGCGGCGACGGGACAGGCCCCCGCGGAGGACGCCAAGCCCGTCAGTTCGCTCCTCACCACCGCCTGGGCCCTGAGCCCGGACTCGGCGCGCTATGGCATCAATCTTTATCGGCCCAACTACCTCCTTTTCGCCCGTTGGTCCGACAACCCCAACGAGCACCCCTTCACCCCGATCTTCCCGCCGGAGGATCTGACCGTCGACGATGTCGAGGCCCGCTTCCAGCTCAGTTTCAAGTTCCGCCTCTGGGCGACGGATGACCGCCGTTTCGGGATCTGGGCGGCCTACACCCAGCAGAACCAGTGGCAGCTCTACAACGAGGACATGTCGAAGCCCTTCCGGGAGACCAACTACGAGCCTGAGCTGATGGTCAGCTACAACCCGGATCGGGACCTCGGCGCCGGCTTCCACTGGCGGCTGTTCAACCTCGGGCTCAATCACCAGTCCAATGGCCGCACCGATGTCCTGTCCCGGAGCTGGGATCGGGTCATCGCCACCTTTGGCATCGAGCGCGACAACCTGGTCCTGCTGGTCCGGCCCTGGATCCGCATCCCGGAGAGCGACGAGGATGACGACAACCCGGATATCGAGGACTACCTGGGCTACGGCGATATCACCGGGGTCTATAAGTGGCGGGGGCACAGCTTCACCCTCATGGGCCGTGGCAACCCGAGCACCGGCAAGGGCGCGGCCCTCCTGTCCTGGACCTCGCCCCCCTTCCTGGGGCCCTTGCGCGGCTACATCCAGGCCTTCACCGGCTATGGCGACAGCATGATCGACTACAACTGGAGCCAGAACGCCGTGGGCATCGGTGTCGCCCTCAACGACCTCCTCGATCAGCCGATCCAGGGTTTTTGAGGCTTGGCATGCCCCCCCTGGCCCTGGTCCTGGATGGCCTGCTAGCCCTATCGATCCTGGGCCTGGCCTTCTGGGTGCTGAACACCGGCACCCTGTTTCGCGCCGCCGTGGGCTTCACCCTCTTCGGCCTGCTGGCCGCGCTGATCTGGACGCGCCTGGCGGCGACCGACGTGGCCCTCACCGCAGCCGCCCTGAGTGGCGGGTTGACGGGTATCCTGTTCCTGGTCGCCGCCAGACGCCTGCCGTCGGATGCGTGCACCCCCAGGCCGAGCCGGGGAATCCGCCTCCTGGTGGGCCTGGTCTCGATCCTGGTGACCCTGGGGATCTCGCTGCTGGTGGTGGACGCGACCCAGGCGCCCGCCAGTAGTCTGGCCCCCTTGGTGACGGAACACCTGGCCGCGACCGGTCTTGGCAATCCCGTCACCGGGGTACTGCTCGGCTTTCGTGCCCTGGACTCCCTGACCGAGGGCTTGATCCTGGTGATGGTCCTGGTGGGTCTCTGGTCCCTGACGCCGGACCCTGGCTGGGGCGGCCGCCCCAGGCTCCCCCGTCTGGCGCATCCCGCGCCGAGCCTCCGGCGCCTCGGGCAGGTCCTGCTGCCCAGCGGTCTCCTGGTTGGCCTTTACCTGGCCTGGACCGGGAGTCACCACCCTGGCGGGCCTTTTCAGGGTGGCGCCGTCCTCGCGGCCACCTGGTTGCTGGCCATGATCGCCGGGCTGACGCGCCCGCCCGCGGTGAGCAGTCGGGCTTTGCGCTGGCTGCTCATCACCGGCCCTCTGGTCTTCATCCTCGTCGGCTTCGCCAGCAACTGGCTGGACATGGGCTTTCTCGCCGATCCCGAGGGTTGGGCCAGGTACTCCCTCCTCATCGTCAAGGCAGGCCTGACCCTGTCCATCGCCATCGCCCTGGGGCTGCTGCTCGTCAGCCCCGCCGCCAGCGACGCCGGGAGCGACACCGCCAGCGCCACCGTGAGCGCCACCGTGAGCGATGCCGGGAGCGAGCGCGGGCCATGACCAGCCTGGCTCTCTTCGGTTTCTGCGGCGCGGCGCTGGTCGGGCTGGGGCTTTATGGCGTCCTCTGTCACCCCGGGGCCCTGCGCAAGATCATCGCCCTCAACCTGCTCGATAGCGGCGTCTTCCTGCTCTTCGGGGTCATCGCGCGGCGGGGGGGCGGCTTCCTGGACGGGGAAGCGGCGCTAGGCAGTGATCCGGTCCCCCAGGCCCTGGTCATCACCGGCCTGGTGGTGGCCTTTGCCGCCACCGCCCTGGGCGTGGCCCTGGTCCTGCGCCTGGCCGCGGCGAGCGTGGATGCGGATGCTGGCGCTGAGGTTGCCCCTGATGCTGACGCTGGCGTGGGCGCCGACCCTGACACTTTCGCTGACGTCGAGCGGGATAGGGCGCCGGCCGGGGCCCGACCCCAGGCCGATGGGTCCCGCGAATCAAAGGCAATTATCCAACCGCGCCCCATGGTGACCCCATGACGGCGGTCGAGGCCCTCCTAGCGGTTGTCCGCTCCTTCGGCAGCGACCCGGTCGCCGTCCTGGTTGACCTGGGCGAAAAACTCCTGCCCCTGACACTTTTCCTGCCCATGATCGCCATGTTGCTGGCGTTCGCCCTGGGTGGGCGGACCGCGGGGCGCCTTGCCCTGGGCTTTCTGACCCTGGGCCTGCTGCTCGCGGTCGCTATCGCCACGGCCGTCCTGGGGCGAGGGGAGCCCCTGATCTTCGACCTGGGGGGCTGGGCACCACCCTTGGGTATCCGCCTCCAGGCCGACGGGGCCGCGGCACTCCTGCTGGTGGTGAGTTCCTTGGTCCTGCTGGCCACCGCCCTCTATGCCCGCGCGGATTTCCGCCTCCCGGCCGGGGTCGGGGAGACCCGGGAGGCCCTGACCTTCTGGACCCTGATGATGGGGGTCTGGTTTGGTCTGGACAGCATCCTGCTCAGCCAGGACCTCTTCAATCTCTACGTCGCCCTGGAATTCCTCACCTTCGCCGCCGTCCCCCTGGTCTGCCTCAAGGGGACGCCGGAAACCCTGGTCGCGGCCCTGCGCTACCTGCTTTTCGCCCTGATGGGCTCCATGCTCTATCTGCTGGGGGCGGCGCTGCTCTATGGGGCCTATGGCACCCTGGACCTGGCGCTGCTGGCGACCCAGATACCCCGGACGCCCCCCTTGCCCCGCGCTCCGGCGATCGCCGCGGGGCTCATGACCGCCGGGCTGCTGGCCAAGACCGCGCTGTTTCCGCTGCACCTCTGGCTAGCGCCGGCCCATGCCGGGGCCCTACCGGCGGCCAGCGCCATGCACGCCGCCCTGGTGGTCAAGGCCTCCTTCTTTCTGCTCATGCGCCTCTGGTTTGACGCTATGCCCGGGCTCCTGGCCCAGTCGGGCGCTCAGGTCCTCGGCCTCCTGGGGGCGAGCGCGATAATCTACGGCGGCCTCCAGGCCTTCCGCCAGCGGCGTCTCAAGCTGCTGGTGGCCTACTCGACCCTGGCCCAGCTCGGCTACCTCTTCATGATCTTTCCCCTGGGCACGGTCACCTTCGGCCCTGGCACCAGCGCGGTGAACGCGGGCCTGCTCCAGGTGGCGGCCCACGCCAGCGCCAAGGCGGCGATGTTCATGGCGGCGGGGCTCATGGCGGCGTCCCTGGGTCATGACCAGATCCGCCACCTGGGTGGCATCGGCCGCCGCCTGCCCCTGACCCTGCTGGCCTTCGCGGTGGGTGGCCTGGCCCTGACCGGGCTGGTGGCGACCAGCGGCGCCTATCAGGTCAAGGCCTGGCTCAGTGGGGCGGCCCTGGCCAGCGGCCAGCCCGGCTGGGGTCTGGTGATGCAGGCCGGTGGCTGGCTCACCCTGGCCTACCTGGTGCGGGTCTGCTACCAGGCCTTGTTCGGGACCCCCGCCGGCCCGACGGGGGCGGTCGGGCCGGTCCCGGTTCCCGTCCCGGCCCCGGCGCGGATCCCGCTGCATCGGCAACTGCTGGCCCTGGGACTGGCGCTCAGTTCCTTGCTGCTGGCCCTCCTGCCGCCGAGCTGGCTGGGCTTGGCGGACCTGGGCCGGCCCCTGCTGGCCGGGTTCGGTCCGCCATGAAGGTTGGTCCCCCGCCTCCACCCCTGATCAGGGTCCTGGCGCTGCTGGACCGCTCATTGGCCCGCCTGGAACGTGGCCTTAACCTCTGGCCCCTGGCCGGGCTTCTGCTGTTGACCCTGGCCAGTATCCTGACCCTCACGGCCCTTTACCGCCCCCACGCCGCCCCTGTCTTGCCGGGAGTCAGGGGCGGGACTAACATCCCGCCATCAGACCTGGCAGCTCGATCGGATATTCCCCAACCTGACAATTCCAAGTCTCTATACTTGCTCCTGACCTGGCTGAAATGGCCCGGTTCCGATTTCAGCCTGACGATCTCTTCATCCCCGCTCAATACCCCGCCGCTGGCGGACGAGGAAGCTCATGTTCAATAAAAAGACCCTGAATGATCCCCAGTACGCCAAGCTCGAGACCCTGGCCCTCACCTTTCAGCGCACCGGCCGCATCGGCTTCTGGTCGCAATTCTGGTTGGCCACTTTCCCCATCGCGGCCATGGTCTTCGTCCTCTTTTTCGCCGGCAATCTCGCCGGCACCCGTTCCGGGTCGGCCGTCATCGAGTGGCTGACCTACGCCAACATCCTCGTCCTGCTCTTCACCACCTGGTGGTTCAGCGGCTACCGTCGCCTGGGACGGGCGATCGGCGATCCCGCCACCCGGCCCGACAGCGAGGCGGTCGTCGGCAAGGTCTGGACCGGCCTGGTGGCCAGCACCCTGGGTATCGCCTTCTCGATTCTGGTCATGTTGTTTGACGTCGGCCAGATCTTCTTCTATTTCCTGACCGCGCCCCAGGGCGGCGTGCCCACCGTGCAGATGGGGGGTGGCACCTTCGTCTCCGCCATCGACATGGCCAGTCTCTTCGCCCTGGTCCTGGTCATGGCGGCGGAGGTCCTGGCCACCCTGATGGGCCTCTGGCTGCTGTTCCGCACCACCCAGGCCTACAGCGCGGCCAAGACCCGCTCGGCCTGAGGCGGTCATTCCGCGGGATGCCCCCGACCGGGGGCATCCCACCTTGCTGCCAGCCAAGCCCATCCCACCCCGCCCGCCCGCTTGAACATCCCGGCCTCAGGCCCCGCCGCTACGCGGCCAGCCGATCCAGGCCGATGGAGCCTATGAAACGCATCCTCCCGCTGCTGCTCCTGGGGGCGCTGATCCTGGCCTTCCTGACCCTGGGCCTGGACCAGTACCTGACCCTGGAGGCCTTTCATGAGAGTCACGAGGCCATCGAGGCCTGGTTGGAGGACCATCTGCTGCTAGGCGTCGCCAGCTACCTGGCCGCCTTCAGCCTCCTGACGCTCTTTCTCCCCATCGCCGCCCTCATGACCCTGGTGGCCGGCGCCCTGTTCGGCTTCTGGAAGGGCGTGCTGGTCGCCTCCTTCACCGCCGCCCTGGCCAGCACCCTGGCCTTTTGGCTGTCGCGCTTCGTCCTGCATGATCTCGTCCAGCGCCATTTCGGGGAGCGCATCGCCGTCGTGAATGCCGGGGTCGCCCGCGACGGGGCCTTTTACCTCTTTTCCCTGCGCCTGGTGCCCGTCATCCCCTTTTTCATCATCAATCTGGTCATGGGCCTCACCCCCATGACGACCCGCACCTTCTACGGGGTGACCCAGGCCGGGATGCTGACAGGCATCCTGATCTATGTCAACGCCGGCACCCAGATCGCCGAGGTGGACGACCTGGGCGATGTGCTGTCCCCCAAATTACTCGGCTCCCTGATCCTGCTGGGGGTCTTCCCCCTCGTCGCCAAGTGGGGCCTGCGCGCGATCCGCGGCCGGCCCGCGTCACCAGACTAGGGCTTTGACGAACCGTATTTGTTCAGACCTCGATGGCCAGCGGCTCGTAGTCAACCACCGGAATCCGCCTGGGAAAAAGCCTGGAAGATTCGTTGCCGTTCCTCGGTGGTCAGGCCGATGCCCGTGTCGCTGACGTCGAAGCGTAAGCTCGTTTCCTCCAGTAATGACAAGGCCGCGTCAAAGCGCAGCTCGGCGAGGGCCACGGCCATGGCCTGGACCCGATCCTTACCCAAGATCGCGACGAGGGCGGGTTCCAGGTCCATAAACAGCTTGCGCGCCTGGAGGCGTTGGCGCCGCAGGGCCGCATGAAAGTCGGCCAGACGCTCAAGGTCCAGGGGTGGGGCGTCGGGCGGTGCTGGGGCGACCAGGATGGGCGAGGATGGCGCCGCCCCGTCCGCCGCCATGGCAGCGGGGACTGTCGCGAGCCAGGGGGCGCTGGCCGCGGCGAGGGCGGTCAATTGCCCTTCCAGGTCCGCCAGCCCGGCCATGATGGTCATCTCACCCCGGTCCTCCGGGATGGCCATCTCGCCTAAGTCGGTCGCGATCGCCGCTTCGCCCTGGTCGATGGCCCGCTCCAATCGTCCGGCCAGGGTCATGATGGCCAGGGCGCCGAGATTGCCGGCATTGCCCTTGAGGCTGTGCAGATCGCGAGCCGCCGTCCCCCGGTCGCCTTGGACCAGGGCCTCCCGGGCCTGGGCCACCCGGGGGGAGGACTCATGGAGGAAACGCCCCAACAGCCGCAGGAAGAGGGCGCGGTCCTGGCCCAGGGTGCCGGTTGCACTCACCCGGTCGATGCCCGGAATCAGGGGCAAGGCGTCCCTGCTGGCGGCGTCCGGCGCGGCGGCCGGGGTCCCCCCCGCGCTCAGTTGGCCCGCGGGAATGAGCCGCCGCAGGGTAGTGACCAGTTGCTCCAGGTCCAGCGGCTTGGCCAGGACCTCATCGGCCCCCGCCTCGCGGATCAGCCGCTGCTCCTCGGCCAGCACGCCGGCGGTCAGGGCGATGACGGGGAGCTGGGTCAGGCCCAGCTCCCGCCGGATCAGGCGGGTGGCGGTGCGCCCATCCATCACCGGCATCTGCACGTCCATAAGTACGGCGTCGAAGCCGGCGGGGCTGGCTTGGAGGATCTGGACGGCCTGCTGGCCATCGGCAGCCAGGGTCACGCGGGCCCCCTCACGGCCGAGCGCCACCTCCACCAGGTCGCGATTCATGGCGCTGTCATCCACCACCAGGACCCGCGCGCCCGTCAGCCGGGGACCGGCGGGAATGGCGATGGGCAGGGTTTCCGGGGCGACCGCTTCGCTCCCCGTGGCACGGGGCAGGGTGACCTCGAACCAGAAGCTGCTGCCCTGGCCGGGGGTGCTCTCGACCCCGATCTGGCCGCCCATCGCCTCCACCAGGCGCTTGCTGATCGACAACCCCAGGCCGGTACCACCGAAGCGGCGGGTGATGCTGTTGTCCGCCTGGGTGAAGGCACTGAACAGACGCTTCAGGGCTGCGGGTGCGATGCCGATCCCGGTGTCCTGGATGGCGAAACGCAGGGCTAAACCCTGATTGTGCTCCGCCAGGGGGGTGATCCGCAGCACCACCTCACCTTGTTCGGTGAACTTGAGGGCGTTGCCGATGAGGTTGGTGAGTACCTGTTCCAGGCGCAGGGGATCCCCCAGCAGCGGACCTACCGGCGCCACGGGCGGGGTGAGGCGCAGGTCCAGGCCCTTGGCGTGCGCCGTCGGCCCCAGCAGGCTGTGGAGTTTGGCGATGAGGGTCTCCAGGGTGAAAGGGCGAATCTCCAGACGCAACTGCCCGGCCTCCAGCTTGGAGAGGTCGAGGATGTCGTTGATGATCCCCAGCAGGGACTGGCCGGCGGCCTGGATGCGCTGGACCATGAGGCGCTGGTCGGGACTGAGGGGCTCGCGACCCAGGAGTTGCGCCTGTCCGAGCACGGCGTTCAGGGGGGTGCGGATTTCGTGGCTCATGTGCGCCAGGAATTCGCTCTTGGCCCGACTGGCGGCATCGGCGGCGGCCCTGGCGGCCTCCAGTTCGGCGGTGCGCGCCGCGACCTTTTGCTCCAGGTTGGCGTTGAGGTCACTCAGCGCCGCCTCCGCGTGCTTGCGCGCGGTGATGTCCACCAGGACGGCCAGCCCGCCGATCACCTCCCCCTCGCCATCGTGGATGGGGACCGCCGTGGTCTCGCTGATCCAGCGTCGGCCGCTGGGCAGGACGATCTCCAGCTCCAGCGCCGCGGTCGCGCGCCCCTCGCTGAGCGCCCGCTGCAAAGGCAGGGCGTCCGCCTCCAGCTCCTGGCCGGCATGGAAATAGCGCACTTGGCGCCCCGGCGCCGTCGGCTCGGGCGCGGAGGCGGAGACCTCCGCGTCCGGCGTCATCTCGTACCACTGGCGGAAGGTCCGGTTGGCCTGAATGTGGCCGGCATCGCGGCCGTCGGTGAAGGCCACGGCCACCGGAAGGGCATCCAGCAAGGCCTGGAGATGGCGCGTGGTCGCCGCGAGTTGTAACTCAGCTTGGCGGCGCTCGGTGATGTCGAGGGTAGCGCCGACATACCTAACCAGCCGCCCCTGCTCATCGAGCACGGGGTAGGCCAGGTCCTGCACCAGCCGTTCGCTACCATCCGGGCGCCGGATGCGATGTTCCAGCGCGAACGGCGCCTGGGCCGCCAGGGCCGCGCTAAAGGCCTCATCCAGCCGCGCGGCATCGTCGGGATGGATGCAGCGCTGGAGCATGGCGCCATAATCGGGCGCGGGTGTGGTCGGATCGAGGCCATAGATGCGGCATTCTCCGGGGGACCAGACCGTTGCCTGGGTGGCGACCTCATACTCCCAGGCGCCGAGTTGGGCGATGGTTTCGGCCTCCTGCATGAGCAGGCGCATATGGTCCAGCTCCGCGGCGATCCGCTGTTCCTTGGCCAGGGCCAGCTCGGCCTGGGTGCGCTCGCGCTCCCCTAGCACCAGGAGGTAACGCCACACACCGATGGCGAGCAGAACCAGGGCGCTGGCGGCGACCTCCAGCTTGTCCAGCTCGGCCCGGCCGAGGATTTGACCCAGGCCGAGGGTGATGAGCACCACCACGGCGGCGTAGGGCAGATAGTAAAGGGCGAAACGCTTCATGACGGCTCCCCTCCGGTTCCGAGAGCGTCTGACGACTGGCAGTGAAGCCGCGCCAGGGCCATGCCAAACCGGAGGTCGGCGATGGCTTGACCCGCGGCGCGGCTGGAGGGCACTTCGTCCCGGAAGGTGCTACCCGCGCCCAGCCAGCGCCATGTTATCCCATCACGGCATGATATAGCCTTGGGTGGGTTAGCGTGAAAGTCACGGGAATGTCTTTCATTATCAGGGGCATGGCCTGCCGCCTCATGACAGTTAGGTTAACTCCCGCCGCTGGCTGGATTTGCTCCGCTGGCCAGCAATCGATTAGTTCCGCAACCTACCTGATAAGATCGGGTCCCTGGCCATCCCCTACCACACCCCCAGCGCGCCGAAACCTTCCCTGGCATAATGCCGCCTAGGGCGTGTTAGGCCACCCCCACCCCTCCTCTCAGGTATCGTACCGTTACCTGAGGGCGCCGGGCCTGACCCGCCCCTCCCCGCGCCAGCCGGAACGCCGACCGTGCCGTTATGGAACCTGCCGCGTCGGAACTGGACGCACTCCGTCTAATCCTCCAGGTACCCTCGTGCCTGGTTCCTTAGCCCGAGGTGTTGCCCGTGTTCGGTCGTTCCGCTCTGCTCGCCGCTCTCGTCTTCCTGTCCCTCCCGTCTCTGCCGCTGGTCACCGCCGCGGCGGACCTCCAGCCCGTGCCCAAGACCGGCCCCTGCCCGCCCGGCTACTACAGCTCCGGGAACTACTGCGTCCCCAACCAAAGCGCCAAGCCCGTCATCGGCAAGGACGGCCCTTGCCCCCCCGGCTACTACTCCAGCGGCAACTACTGCCTGGGCCGGCCCGACAGCAAGACGGTCATCGAAAAGCTCGGCCCCTGCCCGCCGGGCTACTACAGCTCTGGCAACTACTGCCTGCAAAGCCGGTAAAGGCCCGCCCCCCGCATCCCCCCGGCATCCCCCGGTATGTCGCAAGGAGTAACCAACGGATGTCCCTAAAAGAAAGCGCACTTGAGCGCCATCTGATCAAGAAACGACCCCGAGGATATCATTACCTACATCAACACCCAGGAAGCCGGCCAAAGGCACGACGGCATCGAGGACATCAAGGGCGACTACCGGGTGTTCAGCGCGCACAAGACCCAGGCCGGGCTGGACGCCCTGGCCGGGATGCACGGCCTCGCGCCCGAGGCCCTGCGGGGCTTCGTCACGGGGGTGCTGGAGCGGCTGATTTTCGACGGCGAGCAGTTGAGCGAGCTGTTCATGCCGCTGGGTTTGGGCTGGAAGGCGCGCAGCCAGGCGGAACTGGCGTTGATGAACGACCTGGTGCCCCTGCTGAAGAAGCAAGCGGGTGGACGGGAGATTTCAGGGTTGGCGGTGTATGGGTGACGACAGCATGAGCGAGCAACAGCAAGGATGAGTGCCGAGGGTGCGCTTTCCCGAGTTTCTGGAGGCGGGGGAACGGGGCAGGAAAGACGACCTTTGCCAGATCCTTCCTGCCGCAGCATCAGGTCCCGGAAACGGTTAAACGTTGACCACAGCTGGGCCAGCGCCGACGGTGACCGGTAGGCCATTGATCTCGGCCAGACCCTTGTTGAGGCCCGGAAAGCGCAGGTCGCGGTCGAGCACGTATCGCCGATGACTATCAGGGGCTCGACCTGAGCGTGCTTCCTGGGCCAAGACATCTCCCCCACTGGACGCCCGGCGCAGGGCCTCAGCCTGGCCAAGCCGCGGCATCAGAGGGGATACGGTTCCGGCCCCGCCCGGTATCCTCACCAGCAACCCGCTCTGATTTGGATGATAGGGCCTCTTTGATGCCGCGCGCTGACCTAATACCGACCGTTACTGCGTGGGCAGCCGTTGCCGCCTACGCATCCCGAAGGCCGCTAACAGCCCGCCCAGCATCAGCAACGCCCACTGGCTCAGGGTGGGGATCGCCACCGGGGCTTGCACGATGTCTGGATCGCTTGCCGGCGAGGGGTCGCTGCTGGCCTGACCATAGCTCGTGGTCACGGTGCAGGTGTAAGTCTTGCCGTTGGTGAGGCCCGTGACGGTGATTGGCGAGGCCGTGCCGATGGCCGTGGCCGAGGCGCCGCCATCGCTAGAGGTACAGGTGGCCGTGTAGCTGGTCGCCCCAGCGCTGGGAGTGAAACTGACCGTTAGTGATCGATCACCTGGCGTCACGGTGACATTTGTCGGCGGTGCGGCTGTATCGAGCAGGGTGAGAAAGGCGCTCACCGGGCTGCCGAGGACTATGTTGCCTTCCGGGTTGGTCAGGGTGAGGGTGGCCGTCTCGGCGCCCTCGGGGTCGCTGACCATCAGCACAGTAAAGAACAGGCTGGCACTGGTACCCCCGTAGGGGATGGTCATCACGTAGGGCGGGTCGAGTGGCACGTTCGCCGGGCCCAGGAGGGTCGCGCCCTTGTGGTTTCGATTGTCTTGCGGTGCGGTGAAGGACCGGTTGGCAGGCATACTCGCAGGGGGACCGACCCCCCCCGGGAGAGTGATCTGGTAGTCAGACGGGGTAATGCCGTTACCGGTCACCTCAAGGGTGAGGTTGGCCGGGTTGGTGACCGGCCAAGCGGTGGTGGCAGTGATTGTGACTGTGTTGCTGACCGTCGGACTGGAAACTACTGATACAAAACCGGTGGTACCGAGCTGCCCGTACAGGTTCCATCCCCAACACCGCACTTCCCCGGTGCTCAACCGGGAGCAGGTGTGATGGCCCCCCGCCGAGACTTCGGTCACCCCGGTCAGGTCGGCCGTCCCCGCCTGATTCTTTGCCGCTACCGGCACGGTGCTATCCACCGTCGTACCCGTGCCGAGCTGGCCTTCGGCGTTGCGGCCCCAGCACCATACCCCCCCGGTATTCGTCAGCACGCAGGTGTGATAGCGCCCGGCCGACACCGCCATCACCGTCTCCCCGGACGGAAGGTACGACAAATCCACCGCCGCCGGCTCTTTTTGGTCCAACTTATCGCCGTTGCCCAGTTGGCCGTAGTCGTTCCCCCCCCAGCACTTGACGGTCTTATCCGTCAGCAGCGCGCAGGTGTGGTAATACCCGGCCGACAGCGCCGCCACGCCAGTCAGGCCGCTCACCACCACCGGTATTTTGCTATTCTGGCTGGATGAATTGTTGCCCAGCTGGCCGTCGAGGTTGATCCCCCAGCACTTGCCCCAAGTCCACACTTGGGCTCACTATGACAACTCCAGCCTCGAACCCGTCTTGCTGGAATGGAGAGAAAACCCGTGAACGCGCCTGACCTGTCCACCGCCACTGATCCGGATCTGCGTGCCTCCTTCCCCGCCCTGCAACGAGCGGCCGAGATGGCCCGTAAAGCGGCCATTCAGACGGAGACCGATCTGGTGGTCATTCAAGAGGGTCGGTTAGTGCATCTTACGGCTGACGAACTGCGCGAGCAGAACCCACGAAAGACGAAGGCATGACCCAGGACCAACTTAGCCTGGTAGTGTGCGGTGAGCTCGGCGAACTGCACCGTGCCTGGTCGGTGTTACACCACAACCGTTCAGACCTCCTCCCCAGCATGAGCCCGGAGGTGGTGGCCACATGAGCGATCTGATCCTGTACACCACGGAAGACGGCCAGAACCGGATTCAGTTGCGGGCCGACGGTCAAACCGTCTTGCTCTCCCAGCGGGAAATGGCCGAGCTGTTCAATGTCCCCACCGATAACGTGGGACTGCACCTGAAAAATATCTATGCGGATGGCGAGTTGAGCCGGGAGGCAACTACCGCGGATTCCTCGGTAGTTCAAACCGAAGGTTCACGCGAGGTGATGCGTCCGCTCACCCTCTACAACCTCGACGCCATCCTGGCCGTCGGCTACCGGGTGCGCTCGCCGCGTGGCACGCATTTCCGTCGGTCGCTGGGCCACCACCGTGCTCAGCGAATACCTGCGCAAGGGCTTCGTCATGGACGACGAGCGGCTCAAGAATCCGGATGGACGTCCGGACTATTTCGACGAGATGCTGGAGCGCATCCGCGACATCCGCGCGTCCGAGAAGCGTTTTTACCAGAAGGTGCGGGACCTCTTCGCCCTGAGCAGCGACTACGACAAGACCGACCGCGCCACCCAGCAGTTCTTCGCCACGGTGCAGAATCTGCTGCTCTATGCCGTCACTCGAATGACCGCCGCGGAGCTGGTCAGTACGCGGGCCAATCCCGCCGATCCCCATTTCGGCCTGCTCAGTTGGCAGGGTGGAAAGGTGCGCAGGCAGGACATCCTCATCGCCAAGAACTACCTCACCGAGGACGAGATCGACACCCTCAACCGCCTGGTGGTCATCTTCCTGGAAACCGCCGAGCTGCGCGCCAAACGCCAGACCCTGACCCCGATGGCTTTCTGGCAGGAAAACGTGGGCCAAATCATCACCGCCAACGGCTTTCCCCTGCTGACCAACGCCGATTCCATCAGTCACGCCAGCATGGAGCAGAAGGTTGGCCTGCTGTTTCAGGACTACGACCAACGCCGCAAGACACGCGAGGCCCAAACCGCCGACCGGGAGGACGAGGCCGAGCTCAAGGCGCTGGAAGACAGGATCAAACACCGTTCAAGGAAGCCATCATGACCCAAGACCAACTTACCCGGATTTCCTCTGGAGCCTGGTAGGGTGCGATGAGCGCAATGAACCGCACCTTGCGCGGTGGTGGTGCGGTTCGTTCCTCACCGCACCCTACGCCGAGATCACCGAGGTCGACCTTCATCATCTGGAATTCATCGCCATGCATCACATCACGATCAACATCAAAGACGATCGATTGGCCAAACAGGTTGTCTGGTGGCTCGAGCATTTTAAAGACGATGGTCTGGAAATCGTCTCCGTCGAGGATCTTGAAGACTTGAAAGCGCTTCAAGCCACGCGCCAGGAGGCGTCGGTGTCGTTCGAGGACTACCTTAGCCATGCGGATTGAGTTGCGAAACAGTGCGATCAAGGACCTACAGCGGATCGACCGGCAGCAAAAACAACGCCTGCATGAGGCGATCGGGACCTTAGGCGATTTTCCGGATGTCCCCAATCTGAAAAAACTCACCAATTTCGAGCCGGCCTATCGGCTTCGGGTCGGCGATTATCGGGTGCTGTTCGATGTTGTCGAAGAGACGATCGTGATTGGCCGGGTTCTCCATCGGCGAGAAAGCTACAAATGACCCAAGAACAACTCAACCAACTCGGCAAGACCCTGTGGGCCATCGCCGACGACCTGCGCGGCGCCATGAACGCCGACGACTTCCGCGACTACATGCTCTCCTTCCTGTTCCTGCGCTACCTCTCCGACAACTACGAGGCCGCCGCGCACAAGGAACTGGGGCCGGATTATCCCCGCCTGGCCGCGGAGGACCGCCGCCCGCCGCTGTCAGTCTGGTACGCGGCCAATGCGGCGGACGTGTCCGCCTTCGAGACGCAGATGCGCCGCAAGGTGCACTACGTCATCCACCCCGCTTATCTCTGGCGCAGCATCCACGAGCGCGCCCGCACCCAGGACCCGGAGCTGCTGCAGACCCTGGAGCGCGGCTTTCAGTACATCGAGAACGAATCCTTCGGCAGCCGCTTCCAGGGGCTCTTCTCCGAGATCAACCTCAACTCCGACAAGCTGGGCCGCAGCCCAGCCGAGCGCAACAAGAAGCTCTGCGTCATCATCGCCAAGATCGCCGAGGGCATCGCCCAGTTCTCCACCGCCCGGGACATCCTTGGCGACGCCTATCCCATCTTTGTCATTCTGCCCCGCCCTCCAGGCCAAAATCCCCGGATTTTGCCGT
>CALMDH010000136.1:0-8292 GCA_937862735.1 uncultured Gammaproteobacteria bacterium | reverse complement strand
GCGCAACTGGGGCGGAGTTGGATTGAGCGGGTAAAAACTGACCCTGATCCATTCACCCTTCTTCAGGTCTCGCGCTGGTTCCACGGCGCCAGTGAAGTGGCCTCGGCGCTCTGGCTGGACCGGGAACACGCCCTGTTTGCCCGCATTGAGGCGGAATTGTTCGACCTCTTTATCGGGAACGAACTCACGGTAGCAGCCCGCCGGGGGGGAAAGAGCCATGCGTAATTCGAGCATCCTCAAAAGCCGCTTCTGGATTGCCGGCACCGGCCGGCGCCTGATCCACCAGTACGGCCCGCAAGTAGCCTTGACGGCGATCTATCTCACCGCCAGCCCCCATAGTCACATGAGCGGGATCTACTACCTCCCGCCGGGCACCGCGGGCGACGAACTAGGCATCGGCGCCGAAGAATTCATCCGCATCATCGGTATCCTGGAGCGGGAACGGTTTTGCCAGTATGACCGTGACGCCTGCGTCATGCTGGTCCTGACCATGCTCGCTCATCAGATTTCGCGCGATTGGAAAGCGGGGGATAAGCGGATTCGCACCATCGAAGGGCATCTCGCCGCGCTGCCCCACAGCGATCTCATTGCCGTCTTTCGTCACCGCTACGGCATGCCCGAAGGGGCAGCCGATGGGGCATGCCATCCCCCCTGTGCAGGGATAACCGAAGGGGCATGTCATGCCGGCCCTAATCCTCTCCCTGTACCTAAGCCTTCCCCTCCTCCTCCCCACCCCGGCCGGACGGCGAATTTTCCGCCGCTCGACGAGCACGGGCTCGACATGGAGGGCAGGTAGATGACGGACGTTTACCTCGACCGCCTGTTCCGTGATGCCGGACTGGTTGAATTGACCCACCTGGATCATGGCCGGATCTGGTCCACCTGGCACAACGACCCCGACACCTTGCTCCTCGCCGCTGCCCAGGCGGGGAAGACGGGCAACCTCTTCACCACCCTCAACCGCATCGAACCCGCCCTCCTGGGGGATTACCTCAAGGCGCAAACAGGCAGAACCGCCCGGACCCCGGATGCCTGCGTGAGTCGCTACTGTCGGCTTTTCTTTGACCTCGACCCCGCCCGGCCCCGGGGCCAGTCCTCGACCGCGGATGAACTTTCGGCAGCAGAGCTGCGCGCCCGGGGCCTGGTGGCCAAACTGGCGGCCCTGGGTTGGCCCACGCCGCTGATGGCCATGTCGGGTAATGGCTGGCATGTCCAGTACCGCACCGCGCTTCCCCATACCCCGGAGACTGCGGAGCAACTACGGCTCATCTATACCGGCCTGGCGGCCGAATTCAGTGACGAGGATGTGCAGTTCGACCGGACGGTCAGGAACCCGGCCCGCCTGTGCACCCTCTATGGGTCGGTCAAGCGCAAGGGGATCAACCACCCTGAGCGCCCGCATCGGCAGTCAACCTGCCAGGTGCCCCGGGACTGGCGGCAGGTGCATCCGCGGCAAGTGGCGGGCCTGGCCAACCTCTATGCCCGCCAGACGCGCCAGGAGGCCCCAGGAGCCGCTACGCGCCCCGCGAGGCCCTTGGGTGTCAGGGGACAGGGCGATTACCGCAGCCTCGACGTGGTGGCGTGGTTCGCCGCGCATGGGGCTTACCACGGCCCCCTCGCGGGCCATGTGCATGGGGTCAGGTGCCCCTGGTCGGGGGAGCACTCGACACCCTCCCCCCAGAGCGGCAGCGATACCGTCGTCTTCGCCACCGCGGGCGACGGCTGGCCTGGGTTCGCCTGCAAGCACAGCCATTGCGCCGGACGGGATATCCGCGACGTGATGGCCCTTTGGGGCGACGCGGATGCCTTCTGCGCCGCCACGTTTGTGCCGATGCGGAGGGCGGGGTGATGTACAACCTGCACGATTTTCAGCATCAGCTCATCGCTGACCTGGGCCAGGGCTTCCAGCAGGGTCATCGTCGCCAGGTGTGCGGACTGGCCACCGGCGGCGGAAAAACGGTCCTGGCCGCGCACCTGGGCCGCCGCGCCGCGGCCAAGGGCAAGAAGATGCTCTTCATCGTCCATACCATCGCGTTGGCTGGCCAGGCCGTCGAGACCTTCAACGAAATGGGGCTGAGCGTCGGCATTTTGCGAGGTGAAGACACCTCGTACACCCGGCAGGATGAAATTATCGTGGCGTCGATTCAATCCATTCGCGCAAGGTCCGCGCCCGACTGGATGGACATGGCCATCATTGACGAATGCCACATCCTGCACCGGGAGCACATCAAGCTGATGGAAGCCTGGGCGGATAAGGTCTTCATTGGCCTGAGCGCAACGCCCATGCGCAAGGGCCTGGGCCTGCACTTCACCCATCTGGTGCGCGGCCCGAGCATCCGCGAGTTGACCGACCGGGGGTTCTTGGTCCCCGTTCGCGCCTTCGCCCCCCAGGCCGATGCCATCCTGACCGCCCTGGATGGCGTGAGCTGTGGGACCACGACGGCGGGGTTCGACTACCAGGAAAACGAGTTGGGCGCCGCCATGAACCGCAAGGAGCTGGTGGGCGACATCGTGACGACCTGGCAGGAACGGGGCGAGGAGCGGCCGACGTTGTGCTTTGCGGTCAACATCGCGCACTCGAAAAGCATTCGGGATGACTTCCTCGCGGCCGGGGTCCGCGCGGAGCATTTGGACGCCTACACCGACCCCAGCGCGCGCCGGGAGATCATCGCCGGCTTCAAGGCCGGGGAGATCAAGCTCCTGACGTCGGTCAACGTCCTGGGCACCGGCTTTAATGTACCGGATGCGGCCTGCCTGATCCTGGCCCGGCCCACCCTATCGGAGGCCCTGCACATTCAGCAGTGCGGTCGGGGTATCCGCACCGCCACGGGCAAAACCGATTGCCTCATCCTCGACCATTCGGGCAACTGTCTGAAGCATGGGCTTCCGCATCACTTCGTTGTCCCCGACCTCGACTTGGGCGACGCCCCGGACCCGGCGAAGAAGAAGCGCAAGGAGAAGGCCCCCTTCATCGCCTGCAAGTCCTGTGGGGCGGTGATGGACCCTGACGAGGTGACCTGCCCGCAATGTGGGCTGGATCGGCCGGTAAGCGGCAGCCGGATCACCTATCGCGAGGGCAAACTCGTGGAGTTTGGCAGCACCGGAGCTGGCGGTCAGGATGCCGGTGAAGACCCGGCGACGTTCTACCGCATGGCCATGAGCTACGTCCTGGCCCACGGGAAGAACCCTGGCCGGGCCTATCACCTCACCCAGGCCCGTTACCCCGGCGCCCGCGTTCCCTGGTCCTGGCGAAACCTGCCACCGCTCGATCCGTCCCCCGAGGTGGCGCGATGGATCAGGAACCGCAACCTGCATGACCACATCCGCTGGCAGCACGGGCGCGGCGCAGCTTAGGCGCGAAGGGGCCAGGGATGGCCACCCACTCCCGGAAGTGGACACGCTAAAGAGGTTGGCCACGATCAGACCCCACCGCCAACGGGAAACCGCACGCGGGTGGTCTCCAGCACAGGAATCGAGCGAACCTGGACTTCAAACGCCCCGGGTACTGGGAGGTGGAGAGTGAGCGAACTGAAACCGCACCATCAAGACCTGGACTACGCCCAACTTCTCCTGGAAGTGAAAGCGCGGGTCCGTTCGGCGCAGTATGCCGCCCTGAAAGCGGTCAATACCGAGTTGGTCGGGCTGTACTGGGATATCGGGCGGATGATCGCCCGCCGCCAGGAAATGGCGGGCTGGGGCAGGTCCGTCGTGGAGAACCTGTCCGCGGACTTGCGGCGGGAGTTTCCCGGGGTCGCGGGTTTTTCGGTGCAGAACCTCTGGTATATGCGCCAGTTTTACCTGGAATACCATGGCCATGAAAGACTCCAACCACTGGTTGGAGAAATTGCCTGGGCTCACAATCTGGCCATCATGAGCAAGTGCAAGGACCCGCTGGAACGGGAATTCTACCTCCGCATGACCCGCAAATTCGGCTGGTCAAAGAACGTCCTCATCCACCAGATCGACAACCAGAGCTACGAGAAATCCCTGCTTGGCCAGACCAATTTCGACCAGGCGTTGACGCCGGAACTGCGTGCCCAGGCCAAGCTGGCGGTGAAGGACGAATACACTTTCGATTTTCTGGAACTGGGTGAGGAACACAGCGAGCGTGAACTGGAACGGGCGCTGATCGCCCGGATCGAGGATTTTCTGCGCGCCATGGGCGGCCTGTTCGCCTTCATGGGCAGCCAGTACCCGCTGGCGGTGGACGGCGAGGAGTTCCTGATCGACCTGCTGCTGTTTCACCGGCGCTTGCGCTGTCTGGTGGCCATCGAACTGAAGATCGGCAAATTCAAGCCGGAGTTCGTCGGCAAAATGCAGTTTTACCTGACCGCGCTCGACCGGCAGATCTGGCAGGAGGACGAGAATCCCTCCATCGGCATCATTCACTGCAAGGAATAGAACCGCACCATTGTCGAGTACGCCCTGCACGACGCCCGTAAGCCCATCGGCGTGGCTACCTATGAAATCACCAAGACGCTGCCCAAGGAATTGAGGGGGCAACTGCCCCAACCGGAAGAGATCGCGGCATTGCTGGCGGGGATTGAGGCATGAGCAGCCCAAGGTCAGGTCCGCAACAAGTTGGGGCGCCCCCACTACCTCGATCATCGGCAACTCCGCCATCGGCGCCAAGGCATGGGGAAGTCCCCGCGGAGCGTAGCATACCGGACATCATTGCCCCCCCTTGACACCCCAAGATCGCTAACATCCCAAGAGCCTGCCTACCTCAGTTCAGTGGTGAACTATCCACCTCCACCCAAGCCGGCATCCCAAATGGCTCCTCCCGGCGCGTAAGCCGCCGGCGCACATAGTAGGCGATGGCTTTCCGTACCCCAGGCAAGCGCAACCGGTCTTCCTCCTCGCGCAAAAAATCTAACCGAAAGGCCGTTTGTGCCTCGGGCGGTAGCGCTGGATTGACGACAAACGCCAAGTCCTGACGTTGGTGCCATTCCAGGTCATAATCGCCTGAAACCCAATTTTGCTCAGCCGCCTGGGCGCCGCCGATTCGTAAGAGGACATAATCCAGGTAGCGCTCGGCTTCGTGGCAATAAGCCCGGATGTGATAGCGCCCATCGGCGAAGACCAGATGATGAGGGGAGATGCGTCGCGAGCGTTGACGTTGCTTTGACCAATACTCGATTTCCACCACACTGTGCCGGCGCAGTGCTTCCAGGACCAACCCCACGGCCGTCTGGTCGTAAACAGAGTGTATTAGGGTCTCGGCATCGGTGAAGGGCAGATCCGCCCAGTCGGACTCATCGTGGAAACGGGCCACCTGGTTCACCGCCCGCTGATAATCCAGGAAGCGCCCGACCTCCGCGCGTACATGGCTGGCCTTGAAATCAGCGGTACGCACCTGTCGCCGCACCTGGGGGTCATACCGCATCTGGCCCCGCTGTTGCTGCCGGTAGAGGTCCAGGGTGTGCTGCGCATTCTGACGAGCGATACCAAAGGCCGCCCCCAGTTCCCCCGCGGTCAGGCCACCGCCCCAAAGCAGGCGGGCTTCGATGAAGGCGAAGCGCCTGATCATGTCATGATTCATTGCAGCATCGGATGTAGTTGGTTGGAATTTATCTGCTAGAGTAACCCACCATAACAACAAGGGAGGACGCCATGTTTCGAGTCCGCTTTCGTCTGCCCAAGGGGCACTGGGCCACTTACCGTTTCCTTGATCTGGTCCACGATGCCCTCGTCACCGGCCTGACCGCCGCCGGCGCCACGCCGGAACAAGTCCTCGGGCCAGGCGCCGAAGCCTGGAACTTCGCCGCCCTCGGTTACCACCGCCGCCATGAAGGCCAGGTCCACAGCCTGGTGGTCTCCACCCCTAGCGCCATTCTGGCCCCTTATCTGGCGCGCCTGGAGTCGGGTGCCATCCGCTATGCCCGGACCGCGACCGCCGAGCTTTTCGATTTCAGCGCCGCCCAGACCAGCCCGGAACTCCCCCCCGTCATTCCACAGGATGTGGGGCTCTTGGGCGTCCTGACCCTCTCCCCCCTCGCTCTGCGTGACCCCCGGCAACCGGGCAAACGCTGGCATACCCGCTTCGGGGATTGTGACCTGGCGACGGCGATCAATCGTCGCCTGAGCCGGATCGCCCAGCGGCCCGTCACCCTGAACATTCAGCCAGACAGCCTGTATCTGCGGGCCAATCCGCACCACTCGGTCTTGGTCAGCACCAAACAAGACCAGCAGGGCCGTCCAGCCTTTGTCATCGGCCTGGAGGGTCCGCTGGTCCTGTCCGGCCGCCGCGAGGATCTCCTGCTGGCCTGGTATGCCGGCCTGGGGGAAAAGACCCGTAACGGCTTTGGCTGCATCGGCCTGGCCGACCAGGGGGTAGGACGATGACGGACCCCCTTCACGCGGCCGTCACCCTGGCGGCCAAGGTCTACGCCGACTTCATGACCGAGGTCGTCGACGCGGGCGTCATCGCGGATCGCGCCGGTCCGCTGCCGGACGACAAGAAACGCAAGGGCCTGGATGCCGGCAAGCTGGTGGACACCCGCATCCCCCGTCTCCAAACCCTGAGCGGTAAGGGTGGCTACCATGCCGACCCCGAGCGCCGGGCGAGTTATGCGCAGAGTACCAACGTCACCTTACTGGATCACTTGTTATCCGTGGTGCGTGGCGCCCTGACCTTCGCCGCGTTGGACGTGCTGACTACCAACCCCCAGGCGGACAGCGCGGCCTTGGCGGGAAATCTGCGCCGCCTGGCCGCCATCGCCTTCCTCCACGACTTGGACAAAGAGCTGGGATTGGCGCGCAATGACATCCTGCCCATCGAGAGCCTGGCCGAGCGCTGGGCGCGCTATGGGCTGGATCGCTTCACGGCGGGCCTCGCCCCGGCGCTGACGCCCGACCAGGTCCGCGCCTTGATCGAACAGGTCGAGGCCAGCCAGGCCCACCGTAGCCCTCCCGCCGTCTCCCCGCCCCGCGCGGTCAGCACCCTCATGCCTTATGTCGCGCTGGCGGACAAACTGGACGGCCTCTGGCTCAAGGAAGGCATCGACGCCGTCCTTAACCGCCTGCGTCAGGACCAGACCTTACGCACCGCCATCGCCCGCGACTGGGCGGTCGTCGATCTCTTCGATCCCCATCACCCCTTCCTGGTCGACGAACTCCAGCGGGCGATCTCCTTTGCCTGCCGGCCGGTGCCGCCGCTGATCGAGATTCATCAGGATGGCCGCCTGCTGATGCTCATCCCCGCCGCCAGGGCCGGGGAGATCCGGACCAAGGCGCTGAAGGAGGTGCGCCGTCGCCTGCAAAGAAAACTGTTCCAACTGCGTGTCAACGTCTCCAACCGGGGCGTTCCCGAATTGCTGGAGTCGCAACCCGATCACGTCTCTCTGACCGCCTTCCTGGCCGAGGACCTGCCCGACCGGGATCTGGCCAGGTTGTTCCTGGTCAAGGCTGACCTGGCGAAGGACGCGTCCCTGACCCAACACCTCGATCATCTGCTGGGGGTCATCGGTCTGGCGCCCACCTGGCCCAAGGCCGTTGGCCAGACCCTCAGCCCTTACCCCAATCCCGTCACCCTTCCCGCGGAGGCCCAGGCCCACCTGCGCCGGGCCGCTCACCTTGCCCTGCTCCTCAACCACAAGTCGGTGAAGGAACTGCCTGACTACCAGCAGCGGGAGCAGCAATTGCGGGAGACACTGGGCGCCTGCTATCCGGACTGGTTAACGGAACTGGACCATGACGCTTCACGCCGCGCCCTGAGCGCCCTCTGGGTCACCCGCCTGGCCATCGATGATCCGGAGCTGGCGAAGCGGGTCTGGGGTGAAGACGGCCTGCTGCGCCGGTGGCTGGAAGGGCCAGCAGGTGGCCGTGGGTTACGCGACACCATCGACGCCAAGGATGGGCGGTTGCTGGAGCAGGTCACCCTGCATTTCACCCAACGCCTGGACGGCCAGACCATGGCGGCCTTAGCCGATGAGAGCCGTCACTGCCTCTTCACCGGCCAGCCGGTCGCGCGTAGCGACAGCTTCAAGGAGGCCGATCAGCTCTACGAGATCAAAAAATCAGCCTTTTCCGGGCGGGATGGCCGGGTCGAGGCCCTCGATGCCGTCCTTGGCGAGACCCACCTCTCCCCGGTCTCCTACACCGAATATCGGCTACGCGCCCTGGTCCATGCCGGAGCTGGTGGCAAGGCGGATGGCATCCCCACCCTCGTCTCTTCCCCATCCACCACCGGTCTCTTTGCCGCCCTGGTCCTGGATCACGAGGAGGACTTTTACACTCTGTCCAGCTACGACCTGGCCCGGGAGGAGATCGCCAAGGGCCGTGTCTATCGCG
>CALMDH010000135.1:0-26464 GCA_937862735.1 uncultured Gammaproteobacteria bacterium | reverse complement strand
AGGGCTTGTGGGTGGTGGATAAAGCGGTTACCCACACCAAACGTAACAGAGGCAACAATGGTTACATGCAGTGGTGGGCTGAAGACGATAGGGAGATAGCACTCCGGGCAGATTACGAGGATGCCCTGTCCAATTGCGAATATGCCTATAGTGATGAGGCTTTCAATCGCTTGGTCGCGCATCAGGAAGACGTCGTTAAGCGCACCGTGGACGCCCTTCGCCAGCATGGAAATATTCGCGACCTGTGCAATTTAATTGATGCCGCCGCAAAAATCGGGGAATCAACATACCCTGATACGTCGGCTGGCATGTTCCTGAACCGGATCGCGGAACTGGCCCTTGCCAGCCTGGAGAAGGAGGGCCGCCAGCATGGTTAATGACCTTGATCGCGCCCGCGAGGCCCTGGATGCGATACCCGCCGACATTGACCGCGAGATGTGGGCCGTGTCGGCATGGCCGCCAAGGCTGCTGGGTTGGAACTGTCTGACTTCGACGCCTGGAGCAGCGCCGCACCTGATTGCTACGACGCCAGCGCCTGTAGAGACACCTGGAAGTCAATCAATGGTCAATCAATGGTGCGGGAGGCATTGGTGCCGGCACCCTGTTTCACATTGCCGCCGAGCATGGGTGGAGTCCGAGTGGAGCATACCTGCCACTTGGCCCGGAGGAGATTGCCGCCCGCAAGCGCCAGGCCGAGGAGCGACGGGCGCGTGAGGAAGCGGAGATTGCCCGCGAGGCAGCCGAGACGGCAAAGAAAGCGGCTTCCGTATGGAAAGCAGCAACAGCGATCGGCCCGGACCATCCGTATCTGGAGCGGAAAAAGGTCTGGCCTTCTGCCACCTTGCGCGAGATCGGCGCGGCGACGGCTGGGCGACTGCTGGGTTATCCGCCGAAGTCTGGCGGAAACATCCTGAGCGGCAGGTTACTCGTGGTGCCGGTGAAGCGTGCCAATGCCCTTGCCACACTGGAGCTGATCGACGGGCAAGGCCACAAGGCGGCCCTGGCCGGTCGCGGGAGCAAGGCGGGAGGATTCTGGGCAACCGGCAACCTGCCAAGCAGCGACGGCATGACCCTGATCCTGGCCGAGGGTGTGGCGACGGCCCTGAGCTGCTTCCAGGCTACCGGCCTGACGACGGTCGCGGCCCTGTCAGCCGGGAACCTGTTGGCTGTGGCGCGTCATCTCCGGCAGGTATACCCCAAGGCCAAGGTCGTGGTCGCGGCGGACGTGGTGAAGGCGACGGGCGAACCTGATCCCCATGCCGTAGTGGCGGCCCAGGAGGTGGGTGGCATGCTGGCGGTGCCCGACTTCGGACCTGAGCGGGATGGTCAGACCGATTTCAACGATCTGGCCGGTCTCCACGGCCTGGAAGCCGTCAAGGCGGCCCTGGTGGCGGCGACAAGGGTAACGACAGAGGACGCCCCCCTGGATGCGTCAGAGGGGCATACAGACGGCCTGACGTGGCCTGAACCCCAGCCGTTGAACGCCAAGATCGCGCCAGATGATTATCCGTCTGACGCCTTGCCCCAGGTCTTGCGGCTGGCGGTCGAGGAGGTTCACAGCTTCGTTCAGGCCCCGTTCAGCCTGGTGGCTGGATCAGCCCTGGCCACCCTGAGTCTGGCGGCCCAGGCGCATATCGACGTTCAGCGGGCGACGAAGCTGCAAGGCCCCGTGTCGCTATTCATGCTGGCGATTGCCGATAGCGGTGAACGGAAATCGACGCTGGACGGCTTTTTCTCGACACCGATTCGGGCATACGAAGCGGAGCAACGGGATCTGCTGAAGCCGCAGATCGAACAGTACCAGGCTGAAGAGGCGGCGTGGTCGGCGGAACGGGAAGGGGTGCTTGCCAAGATCAAGGATTGCGCCAAACAAGGGAAGCCAGTTACGGAACTCCGCGCCAGTCTGGCCGACCTCCAGAGGATGAAGCCGATACCGCCGAGGGTGCCGAGGCTTTTGCTCGGGGATGAGACACCGGAAAACCTGGGATGGACGATGGCCAAGGACTGGCCTTCGGTCAGCATAATCTCCAGCGAGGCGGGCGTCATTCTCGGGAGCGTTGGCATGGCCAAGGAGTCAGCCATGCGCAACCTGGGATTCCTTAACGTAGCCTGGGATGGTGGTCAGCATAGTGTCGGGCGGCGGTAGTACAGAGTCCTACGTGGTGAAGGGAGCGCGATTGACGGTCGCCTTACAGGTGCAGGAAGCGGCACTCCGGTCATTCTTTGAGCGAACCGGCGAACTGGCCCGTGGAACCGGATTCCTGGCTCGATTCCTACTGTCATGGCCGGAATCAACTCAGGGATCAAGGGCGTTTGTCGAAGCGCCAGAGCATTGGCCACGACTGGCTGCTTACCATCGGAGAATCGCTGATCTGTTGAATCATCCAGTCCCAATTGATGAGGAGGGTTCACTGACCCCGGCATTGATGGCACTCTTACCAGAAGCCAAAGCGGCATGGGTGGAATATCACGATACGATTGAAGCCGAACTCGCCAGCGGAGGTGAACTGCGGGATATTCGCGACATTGCGGCGAAGTCAGCCGATAACGCGGCGCGATTGGCGGCTTTATTCCAAGTCTTCGAGCATGGCCTTGGTGGCACTGTCAGTCGAGATTGCTTTGAATCGGCAAGCCGTATTGCGGCGTGGCATTTGAGCGAGGCCAGGCGATTCTTTGGTGAATTGGCATTGCCCATTGAAATGGCCGATGCGGTGCGACTGGATGACTGGATCATCGCGCATTGCCAGCAAGCCAATAGCCTGGCCGTGGGCAAAAATCATGTCCGGCGCTGTGGTCCCTTACGGATTGGTGCCAGGCTCGATGCTGCAATCAAGGAGCTGGTGGACCATGACCGGCTGCGGGTCATGAAGGAGGGGAAGCGGATCGTTCTCCACCTGAACCCGGCGTTGGGGAGGTGAGCATGGCCCTGTCCGCACTCATCAAAAAGCGTGATTTTGGACCGGTTGCTACGCAAAAACTTGCTACTCTTGCTACAGTTGGGCCAAGAGTAGCAAAAGTAGCAACTTTTTCGGTAGCAAACCCTGAAAAACTACCGATTCCAGCGGCCGATTCCACTGAGCGCCATCGTCTGTGGCGACTGCAATTCCCTGGGTGCGAACCCCTGGAACTCTCTGTCTGCCCCAGCGCAACGTGGGCGGAAATGCGAGATCGCCACCCTGACGCCACCCTGCTGGAACCGTGGGCTGAACCTGTAGCGCCAGCCGGACCCCTGGCTACCGAGGATGAACGGGCTATTCGTCAATGGCTGGCCAGCATTGGCGAGGATGACGCTCAGATCATTGCCGAGGTCATTAGTCATTGCCGCGAGGATGCGGACTATCGAGACTACTACCTTGGCCGTGCCAGCATTGAATTGCCGGCCGTAGATGACGACCGGATTCACTGCACCACCTGTATCAATCTGACCGGCGAATTGTGCCAGGCGGCCCGACGGGGTGAACTGGCACAGACTAGCCGCAATCATCGACCGATTGATCGACCGCGGCGATGCTATTGCTATAGTCCGCGTCCTGATGTGGCGGATAGGCGAACGGGAGCGGAACGGTATCCAGGCATGGAGTGGATGAGGGCCAAGGCATGAATCGAGTATGCCAAGGCTGTGGGCGGCTCTTCGCTCCGCGATTTCCCAATGCGAAGTTGTGTCTGTCCTGCTGGAAGCGGCGCGAATTGGCCTTTGATGAGGTCAAGCGACTGCAATCGGAGAATGACACGCTGCGGCGGTTATTGACCATGACCGAACAACGCGCCAGGGATGCCAAGCCGGAATCTTTGCCGAGTGATATGCTGAAGCTGTTGCTCCTGCTGGCTCACCCCGATAAGCACGGCAATAGCGCAGCCTCCACCAAGGCCACCACATGGCTACTCCAACAGCGAGGTACGAGATGATTACAGAACTCCGGCAAGCCGTGAATCGCCTAAGCCCAGGCCAATGCGCCACCCTGAGAGATCAGATACGCGCTGAACTTCTCCGTCGCGGGCTGATGGGACTGATCCAGCCGGTCAACCGCCAGCAACCACTACATGCTGTATGCCCGGCCTGTGGCAGACACAAGATGTAGCGGGTTGATAAGCTGTATCTACTGTTTTTTACAGGTGAATAACAATGCCTTATGCCCCAGGCGAGTCTGGTAATCCTGCTGGCAGGCCGCGTGGTGCGCGTGGTCGTGCTGCGGTACTGCGGGAATCCATTGATGCCGCGATTCCGCAAGTCATTGAAACCCTTGTCCGACAAGCGGTTGAGGGCGACGTTAGCGCATCGCGTCTGCTGATTGAGCGGGTATTGCCGCCGATTCGCGCCACTGGCCCATCAGTCGAGGTCGAGATTGCCGGCTACGCTACCGGCGATCTGGCGAGTCGCGCCGAGGCCGTGGTGAGCGCCTTGGGTAAAGGCCAGATCAGCGTGGACCTGGCGGGTAGTCTCATGAGCGCCCTGTCCGCGCAAGCCGGTATCACCGAGACGTCTGATTTGATCCAGCGTATCACCCGCCTGGAGGAGGCTCTCCGTGTCAACGTTGGCGCTTAAGACCAGAGTGGCCCGACTTGAGGCCCAATCGCCCGAGGTCGAGTTCAGCCTTGAGGACGTGACCGCCATTTGTCGGAGGTTGGGCACGGTGGACCTTGACGCAACGACAGGTTCGCCTGCACTGCGGGAGACGAGACGCGAGTTAAAAGAACTTCTGGCGAGACTGACGGAAGTCTAGGCCGAGGTTGACTTCCATCCTGCCAGGGACGGAAACTGAGAGCCGTCGCGGGAAGCCTGCCAGGGCCACCCGCGCAAACACCGACTGTAGGGCAGTCAGTGACCGGCGAGACGATGATACCCGATACCACTTGGGATCAGTACGCCCGCCCTTACCCGCCACTGCGGTCGGTCATCCACCCCAAACTGGAGACCGATCATGCAATCCATCACCCATCACACCTTTGACCCGGCCCGCACCATCAACCGGCTGCACCTGCGTTTGAGTTTCGACCTGAAGGCACGATTCAGGGAAGATGCCCGCGAGTGCGCCGTTATCGCCCGGTTCCTGGCCCGTGAGCTTGGGTCAGCATCAGCCAAGGCCCTGGCCACCCGTGCCAAGGCTACCGCCCGCCTGCTGGAGGTCAGCTGTCATGTCTGACTGCAACACGCCCGATAACACCCTGCTGGATGCGGTGGACAACCTGAACCAAATCCGCGATGAGATTAACTTCGTCAGCGTGGCGGCGACCCGCCTATGGCAAGGGTCTACGGCTGACGGCGTGTACTTTCTCCTGAGCCGCATCGAGGAGAACGTCAGGGCGATCTCCGAATCCCTGTACGCCCTGCACGCAAGGGGCGGCGACCCGTCAACCTAGCCCAGGCTGAAGCCCGACACAGACCCCGCCGAGTGCGGGGTTTATTTTGTCTGGCTGGCGGACTACCATGAAGTTGTGAAGGCCGCCGTGTCTGTTCCTGCTGGGAATTGGACCCGGCTGAGTTTGCAGCATGACGGCTTTTACAGGTCCAGTCGGACGCCCGGCGTAATCCGGGGAAGGCTCCAGTGGAAATGCTGCTTCGGCACTTCTCCCTGGCATGGTGGAGTCCCTGCCCACCGCGACTGGACCAAACCCAAAGCCCGCCATCGTGCGGGCTTTTTTTGTGAGCGATGACCGGCCCATGCGCGAACGCAGCATCCCGCCCTGGCGGATACCATACCCCGCCAAAGGTAAGCGAATGGGTGGCGGTCATGACAAGCGATGAGTGCGTGGATCTGGCCAGGGCAAGGGGTGTCACTGTGGCCACAATCCGGCGATGGGTCAGGCTGTACGGAGAAGACGGTGCCCGGCGAAGAGTGAGAGTCAGCTTCAGCGAAGCGGGGCGACGAAGCCGGGCGGTGAGCGGCGACACCTGGGGCTGGGACAGTAGACTGCCAAGACCCAGGGTGCAGAGCCGTGGTGCGCCCTTCGACTGGTAGACCCCGCCAGAGGCCACAGGAAGGCCGTAGAGCCATCGGTATGGCTAGACAAGGCCCAAGGTAGGCCCAGAGCGCCCGGAACGGCTGTGGGGCGCGTGGCGGGCACGATAGGCCCGACCGATCTGGCACGGCCTGCATGTCCACATTTCACCGATCGCTCGATAGGCGATACTGGCACCATGCAAGGCCATGCCAATAGGCCCGGACTATGAAACCGTGGCCATCATGCCCCGAAGGCCCCGGAAGCCAGTCACCCCAACGGCTGGGACACCAGTCGCCCAACCTGAATGATGCTCGACACCGACCACACCGTATCCGTGGTTATTGTGGCCGCGCCAGGAAGGAAGCCAGTCCGGCCGTGAAGGTCAGCGGCTGCCTAACGACGCCAAATTGTTACCCCCAGCGTTACCCCAAAGGCCGATAAAAAGCAAAAGGCTCAGGGTTTATAGCACTAAGCCTTTGATTTTATGGAGCCGGCAATAGGATTCGAACCTACGACCCATTGATTACAAAACAATAATTTGCCCTTTTGCCGTGATTCAACCTTGTTTACGTTAGTTGAATCCCATTGGATATCTGCCTGATTTATTTACCTTTCACTGTTTAGCATTGTCTAGCCTAGTGTAAGGGAATATGCTTTGAGCCAATCGCAAAGCGCAACGAAAGCGCAACGAAGGTCTGGCCCCATGGGAAAGCTCACCATCCGCGAAATCGAGACCATGCCCGATAAGGCATGGCGATCCGACGGCCCGGCAGGTACGACCGGCACGGGAACTCTGGTCTTTCGTCGCGAAGGCGCCGCCATCCACGGGTACTTCCGTTACGCCATCGGCCGGACCACCAAGGTTTACCGAATCGGTCTCTTCGACAAGACCGGCAAGCGCGGCAGCACCCTCGCCCAACTGCGCGACCGCGCCGCCGAACTGGCGAAGTTACGGCAGGATGGAGCGGTGGACCTTGATCAGCATTTCGCCGCCATCAAGGAAGCCAAGCGGCAGGAAGCGGAGGCCGCCCGGGTGGCGCGTGAAGCTCAGGAAGCGGCCCGGCAGCGAGAGGAGGAGGCCCGGCAGCGTTTCACCCTCGCCACCCTGGCGGACGCCTATCACGACCACCTGGTGGCGAAGGGCAAAACCAAGACCGCCTATCAGGCCAAGCTCACCTTCAAGCTGCACCTCTGCGACCCCTTCCCCGATCTCTGCGCCAAACCGGCCCGGGACGTTACCGCCCTGGAACTGGCGGCAGTCATCCGCACCGCCACCCAGGCCGGCAAGGTCCGTACGGGTGGCGTCTTACGCTCCATGCTGCACGCCGCTTTCACCCTGGCCATGAAGGCGCCACTGAGCGCGGATATCGGCCCCCGGTTCCTCGGCTTCGAGATCGACCGCAACCCCGTCGCGTCAATCCCCACCATCGCGACCAGAACCCGCGAGCGAACCCTCAACGACCAGGAGCTGGGACACTACCTGCACACCCTCCTGACCGGCCGCCACACCATAAGCGACTTGTTCCTGGTGCTGCACCTGCTGAGCGCGGGACAGCGCGTGCTCCAACTACTGCGGGTGACTGAGGCCGATTGGGACCCCCTGACCAACGCCCTGCGCCTGGACGACCCCAAGGGCCGGCGCACCACCCCCCGTGTGCACCTGGTGCCCATGGCCACCCAGGGCGCCACCCTGGTCGGTTTCCTCTTCGAGCGCTTGATCCTGCTCCACGGCACCTCGGCCACCCCTCGGCCCCTGTTCCTCAGTGATGACCGCAAGGGCGCCATCTTGAACAACTACTCCTGCGGAGCCAGAAGCCGTGAGATCGCGCAACAGATCGGCGTGAGCTTCGCCCCGGGTGACATTCGCCGTACCTGCGAGACCCGACTTGCGTCATTGGGTGTCTCACGCGACGTGCGAGCGCAATTGCTTTCCCACGGATTGGGCGATCTCCAGACCCGGGCCTATGACCGCCATTCGTGGACGAACGAGAAGAGGGAAGCGTTATCGAACTGGGAAACCCACCTGGAAGAAGTGTATTCGCGTTATTTGCGCGAGCTGGCAGAGGTAGATAAACAACGATAACGGAACGGCAATACCAACGTCTTTAGGTAAACATTTAATTCAATTAGATTTATTTAGCATGAATATACACTGTTGACATTCTATAAACGGTTAAGTTACTACTATTTATCACAACGGTTTGGAAATGAAAGACATGAAAGCCCTAGCGACGCTTACCCTGTTCGATTGGACCCGATATGACCCAGAACCCCAACCCACGGCCCGAGCGACTGATTGACGCGGAGGAACTTTGCGAGTCTCTCCAGTGTTGCAGGGCTACGCTGTATAGCCTGATCAAGAAAGGCACCATCCCGCCGCCCATCAAATTAGGGCGCCTCTCTCGCTGGCCTGCCAGCGTTCCCACCGACGTTATCAACGCCAACCGCGGCTGAGGGTCACACCATGAAGACCCTCAAGCCTTGCCAGGCCCTCGGCCGTTTCCGTGCGCCCAAAGAAAAGGCCCCATCCCGCGGCTGGGATAGGGCCTCTCATAAAGCGAACCTTGTTATACTGAAGCCGTCGCGAGAAGCGGAGGGCTTGCAGGCCCTTAATCCCCTTCTCGCGTAAACGCCCCCGACTGGCTAGAGTCTGGGGAGACCGGCGATTGGTATTGTAGGGTATCACTGCCCTGCTGTCTCGCTGGCCTATCCCGCCCTCGTCAGTCGGTCATCCAACCTTTGGAGACCGACATGCACACTTCCCCCATCACCCCCGTCGCCACCAAGCTGGTGACCAACCTCCTGGCTGGCCTGATCGCCCGCCGGGAAACCTCAACCAACGACCTGCGCCTGGCCTGTAACTGGCTCTTCGGCGCCCACCTACTGGCCTCCGCCATTGGCGACCCGAAGGCCATGGCCCTGCTCAACAGGGCCGAGGTGGAGCTGCGCAACATCGCCGATCGCTATGGCGACGAGCTCGAGGTCCTGGCCTGGCTGGGCAACCTCCTGGAGCTGATCTCCGCCAATGGCCAGGAGGGTCGGCAATGACACTCAGGGTTGATTTTCACGACATCAAGCGGGCGCTTGATAAGGGGTCAATTACCCCGATTGAGGCGCTGCACAACTGGACAACCTGGGCACTCAAGGTCAGGACGCTGGAGCTAAAGCCCTACTTTGAGTATGTGCGGGAAACCCTGCCCATCGTGGCCTGGCATAAGCCTGACGAGGAATTGCTGGTCCACGGCTATCTGCCGGTAACCTGGACCTGCCCAATGGATTTCTACCAGTGGGCCGATGATTTCATGGGACAGGTTTTCAGCATGGGCGCTCACCTCCGCCGATTTATTGCGGAAAAAGACCCGCAGCACGCGGCGGTCCTTCTTGAGCAATCGCTAACGGCGATTGAGAGGGCCAAGGAGACGATGGCGAAAGCGCCGGAGTTGATGACGGCGACTGAGGCGGGGAAGAAGGGTGGGAGGGGTAAAAGGGGTAAAGAATCTATACCCCTTTCTAAAGGACCGACAAAAGACCGCCTAGCCGCCCGCATCAAGCGCGACCACCCCGACATCGCCGCCCGGGTCGCCAATGGCGAGTTCAAGAGCATCCGCGCCGCTGCCCTGGAGGCCGGGATCGTCAAGCCCATGCGCAGCATCCCGGTAGATTCTGCCGAGAGAGCAGTAAGGGCATTGGCGCGGATATTTCCTGTTGCCGAACTTGCCAAAGAGTTGACCCCAGCAAAGAGCGAGTTATCAGTCAATCGGCCGCAGAATCGCTCTATACCCACAGCCCCGGCAATCGCCAGGGATCAAGCCCACATCGGCACCGAGATTGTGGAGATGGTTTGGCAAAAACCGCTCCATGAGCTTGATGGTGACGTGTTGCGCAAGGAAGCCCATCGCCGCCTGGAATCCATTGCCGCCATGGCTGAGCGTGAATGCTCTGATCTGGCCCGGTATGTCGGCATCGTCAGCGAGGGGGATCTCTGGCGAAAACTGGCTGACGATTGGGACACCTTCTGTCTTCAGTATTTCGGCCGCCCGGCGGTGTTTGTCGATTGCGTGGTGGCTGGGGTCAAGGCCATGGAGGCCCGCCCATGATTGACCACCGCACCTCCTTTGCCGACGCGATCACCTCCGCGGGCCTGACCCCGCCCCCGGAGATCATCGACGATGGAGCGCTCCACCGCTTCGCCCCAAACGGCAAGAAAACAGACCTCGCTGGCTGGTACATCCTGCATGGTGACGGCATCCCCGCTGGTGCCTTCGGTGACTGGCGCGAGGGCATGGTGCAGAACTGGCGAGCGGATATCGGCCGCCGCTTGACGGATGCCGAGGAGAAGGCCATCCGCCAGCGCGCCAACCTGGTCCGCAAGGCCCGGGAAGCGGCGGAGCGCCAAGGCCATGAGGCAGCGGCCGCCAATGCCGAGGCCCTCTGGCAGGCCGCCAAGCCGGTAACCGCCATCAGCGACCACCCCTATCTGGAGCGCAAGCGGGCCTCTGTCTATCAGAACGTGCGCATCGGCCCCGACGGCTGGCTCCTGGTCCCCATGCGCGATATCGACGGCAAGCTGTGGAACCTGGAGCGCATCGCCCCGGCAAAGCCGGCCACCGGGACCGACAAGAAGGGTCTCTTCCAGGGCAAGCGGACTGGCCTGTTTTTCACCCTTGGGGCGATCAAGTACGGCAACGTCATCCTGCTGGCGGAGGGTTTCGCCACTGGCAACAGCCTGTATCAGGCCCTCAACTATCCCACCGTGGTGGCCTTCAACGCGGGCAACCTGGCCCCCGTGGCCAAGGCCCTGAGGCAACGATATCCAGACCATTTGATTGTCGTCTGTGCTGACGACGATTACCGCACCAAGGGCAACCCCGGGATGAAGAAAGCCAGCGAGGCCGCCTTCCAGACGGGTGGCGTGGTGGCGGTTCCTGACTTCGGCAACGACCGGCCCGAGGGCGCCACCGACTTTAACGACCTGCACCTGGCCACCGACCTGGACACCGTGCAGGAACAGATCGAGGCAGTCATCCGGGTGGCGCGGGGTGAGAGTGGCGACACCGCCTCGGTTTCAGCAACAAATTTGTTGCTAACCGAGCCTGATACCGGGCCAGAGGACCCCCAGGCCGCCGGGACCGAAGCGGATGGACCGGAGCAATGCCCCCACGTGGGGGGATTGCCAGACCCTGATCCGGCCAAGGACAGCGAGCACCAGGAGGAGGGCGCCGCCTTCCCGCCGCCCATCGAGTCACGGCCCTGCTATGCGGTTATCGACGAGTGGCGCGAAGCGGGCAAGGGCAAGGCTAAGCGCAAGTTTCGGCCGGGTGTCTACTTCTGCGACTACCAGGCACCGACCGAAAAAAAGGATGCCGTGGTGTCTGAACTCTGGATCTGCTCCCCACTGCACATCGACGCCACCACCTTCGACGGCCAGGCCAATAACTTCGGCCGCCTGCTACGTTTCCTCAACAGCATCGGCCAATGGCGCCAATGGGCCATGCCGATGGAGCTGCTCAGAGGATCGGGTGAGGAGCTGCGCGGCGAACTCCTGGCCATGGGCGTGGCGATTGACCCCTATCGGCGGAGTCACCTGGCCACCTATCTCCAAGCCAAGACCCCCAGGAGGCGGATGCACTGTGCCCTGCAAACCGGCTGGGCCTCCGGTTCGTTCGTCCTCCCGGATGCCGTCATCGGCCCGACGGCCGCGGGTGTCATCTTCCAGAGTGGCGAGCGAGCCCATGACGAGTACACCCAGGCCGGGACCCTGGAAGGCTGGAGAGACACCATCGCCGCCATGGCCGTGGGCAACCCGCTACTGATGGTGGCCCTCAGTGTCGCCTTCGCTGGTCCGCTCCTGGCGAAGTGCCACCATGAGGGTGGCGGCATCCATTTCGTGGGCGACAGTAGCACCGGCAAGACCACCCTCATTGAGGCCGCCTGCTCAGTTTGGGGCGGTCCCAACTTCCGCCGTTCGTGGCGCGCTACCAGCAATGGCATGGAGGGCGCCGCCGCCCTGTTCAACGACAGCCTGCTGGCTCTGGACGAGATCAGCGAGTGCGACCCGCGTGAGATCGGCGCCATCGTTTACGCCCTCGGCAACGGCCGCGGGAAGCAAAGGGCAAGCCGGAGTGGCGCGGCCCGGAGCGTGGTCCGCTGGCAATGCGCCCTGCTCTCTTCGGGTGAGCGCACCTTGGCCACCGCCATGGAGGAGGGCGGCCGGCAGGCCAAGGCCGGGCAGTCGGTGCGTCTGCTGGACGTGCCCGCCGCCCGGGCCTATGGCGCGTGGGATCACCTGCACCACCTGGCCAGTGGCGCCGCCTTGTCGGATCACCTCAAGCGTGGGGCGGTTACTCACCATGGCCATGCGGGGCGGGCCTATCTGGAGCGACTGACCCGGGATAGCCGGGACCTGCCCGACTGGCTCGAGCAATTCAAGGCTGACGAGCTGTTCAACGTGGTGGATGGCGAAGGCCAGGAAAAGCGCGCCGCCGCCCGGTTCGCCCTCTTCGGCCTGGCGGGTGAGCTGGCGAGCGAGTATGGGATCACCGGCTGGAAAGTGGGAGCCGCTACCGGCGCCGCCGCCCTGGCCTTCAACCTCTGGCGTGGCGCCCGCGGGAAAGGCAATGACGAGCGGCGTCAAATCAGCGAGCGGGTACGCGACTTCCTCGACCGCCATGGGGACAGCCGCTTTTCCGCCGCCGATTACAGCACCGACCAGACCGTGGTCCGGGACCGGGCCGGATGGTGGCGCGAAGGTCCGACGGGCAAGAAGTGGCTCTTCACCGCCGGCGCCCTGAAGGAGGCCCTACGTGGCTATGAACTGAAGCGCGCACTTGACGTGCTTCAGGAGATCGGCGCCATCCCCGCCCCCGGTTCCAATGGTGAGCGCAGCACCCCCCAGCGTATCGACGGCCGGCTGGTGAGAGTCTACGAGGTGGACTACGCCCAACTGGCGGGAGGGCATCATGGCTAACCGCACTCGCCTATCTACGAAAAGTGGCGTAACTGCCGTAACAGACGTAATAACAAGCATAGTCAATGCCTTACCTGTTACGCCCGCGCCGTTACGGCACGTAACAGCCGTTACGCCAGCCGGGTGGAGGTGAGTCATGGACCAGACCCGCATACCGCTCACCCTGCTTACGACTGGCGAGATCAACCTCGCGGCCATGAAATGGATACTCGCTCAAGCTGAACGTCGCGCCGCCAAGGCCAAGTGGCGCCACCCATCCCACCGGCGCCCAATCACTCGGAAGTCATGAGCGGCAGGCCAAGGACGGCCAAGTAAGCCCCCATCGGCAGGCTAAATATGCAAGTTATTGTATTGTAAGAGTTTATAGGTTCTGTATACGGGCCTGAAGGGCGATGTTTCGCGAGCCCGCTATCTCACTAGATGAGAACGATTCTCATTGATTCTTTTCAGCCAAATGGCTGAATTATGGTCCTGACCGGCGTTGCAATGAGAAAGATTCCTGTTACAATTATCAATTATGAAACCTGTTACTCAAAACCTTCGCGTTATCCGGGTTCCAGCAAGCGTCCACCTGCAAGCCAAGATCCTGGCAGTGGCCGAGGGAATCCCCCTCAGTGAATTGGCCGGGGAAGCCCTTGAGGCCGAGCTGCGCCGCCGCCGTGAGCGCGAGCTGCGCACCGTCGCCAGCGCGCAAACCGTGCCCGTGGCCACCCGTGGCTGACCAAAGTTCGATCTTTGGCGCCCTGAGCCGCGCCTCGGCACTCGCCCTGTGGGAGCTTGCCCTCATTGCCCGCCACGACGGCGAGGACGTGAAACGGTTTTACCTTGACTGGCTCCCGATCTGGGAAAGCTTGGATCGCGAGCTCCTTCACCCAACCACCGAGGCCCCCATGCCCACCACTCCTAGACTCCGCCCCTATCAACCAAAATCCCGCGCCGAAGCCGCCGCGCCCTTGAGTGCCGTCGAGGATGCGTGCCGCAGCGACCCGGGTTATCTGGCCTCCGTGGTGAAAATCGCCGCCGACGTTTTGCTTGAGGCCAATTCCAAGACCGAGCCCACCGTGCCCGGCGAAAGCACTGAGGCCCGCATGCTGCGCATGCAGCGCCGCGTCATGAGCCAAGTTGCACACCGGAGCGCCTGATCATGTCCGTCATCACCGACCTGAAAACCCTCATCCGCGAAGCCGGGAAGGCCAAGCGCAAAGTTGCCGACGAGCGCGCCCGGATCTCCAACCGCCTAATCGAGCTCCAGGCCGAGCGCAAGGCCCTCCTGTCTGCACCGCTCAGTCGCCAGGATCTGGAGGCATGTCTGCGCGACGACATCACCGCCGCCGGCCGGGAGGCCATGGGCTGGGACGTGCCCCGTCTGCTTGAGGATGCCAGGCAACACGCCGGCGGCCGCGTGGAATACCCGGTGGACCATGCGGTCTACTCGCCCATTCCCAGCAAGATCGACGGCCACCTTGTCTGCCTGCTGCTGGGCCCTGAGGCCATCATCTCAGCCTTAGCCCCGGCCCTGGATAAGCTGGACTTCACCGGCGCCGGCCTGCCCCTGGAGCAGCGCCGCGCCCGCCTGGCTGAGATCACCGCCGAGATTAGCGAGCTGGTCGCGCAACGACAGGAACTTGCCGAAGCCCTGGATGAGCCTGAGCCAAAATACAAGGCGAAACCTGGCACTCCACAGTTAGGCGACACCCAAGAGAAGATCGGGGGTGATGGCAAGGTTTACGTTGGCACCTTTTGCAATCCAACCGGCCATGGTTCGCCTGGCTGGCTGTGGAAGGAAAAGGCCGCCTGAGTTTGATTACCTCTGCGCAGAGATAGCACTTGGCTCCCTGCCTGCGGGGGTGCGCAAAAGCAGGCAGCATTGGGCCTCAGGGCATACTGGCCTGATGCAAGCCGCCAGCCTTTCCCAGGATGGCGGCACCCTAATCACGAGCACCGGCGCCCTCAAGTCGTCTGAGGGCGCCCTGCAAGCCGGGCAACCTTATCCGGGGGAGGTCCGGCACCCCGTCGCCCTGGTCAACCTGAGAGGCCAGGGCGACACCTATCCCCACCTTGAGCCATGCTGCTAGACCTTCATCGCCTCCTGGCCATGGCCTTGTTACCTTCACCCCCTGGAGGTCAGCCCATGGCGACCAGCAACCCCACCATCACCGGCGCCTGGACCCTAATCGTCAATGAAGGCGACGAGTTTTTTTTGAGCTTCCCCTTGTCCTCTCAGATCATCCACGTCGCCACCGGCGCCACCGACAGCGAAGGCGATCCCGAGCCGCCGCCCACCGACCTGCTAGGCCACCCACTGGCCAGTGGTCGAGATGGCATGAACCGCGCCCTCCTTGGCCCTGGTCCTGTTTTCGCGAAATGCGTGGACCCCACCGCCAGCGTGCCCGTGGCCCTGACCGCCTGGACGCCCGCCTGAGCCTGGCCCATGGTGCCCGACGTGGTGAGCTTCATCGAGGGGGAGCTGCGCAAGCGTGGCGTCGAGCCCTCAGTCTGCCGCGCCGTCAGCGCCGCCGCCAGGGCCGAGTTTGGTGGATCCAGCAACTACATCCGGGCGCTTGATCGCGAGGCCAGGGACGCCAAGGCCGCGGAGCTGACCCGGCTGGGGGCGAGCGCCAAACTGGTCGCCAGGGAAACCGGATTGCACCCCGCCACCGTCAGAAGAAAGCGAAGCGCCTGGCTCTGACATGGCCGATGGCAACGAGCAACTGCGGGACAACGGCATGACCCTAGAGGCCATCGCCAAAGAGTTTGGCGTAACCAGAGAGCGCATTCGGCAAATCGAGCACTCTGCACTGAGGAAAGCCAGGCGATGGTGCCAGCGCAACGGCTACTCGTTTGAAGACCTGTGCTCAGTCTGGCCCCAACCAGAATATGGGCAACGTGGGCGCCAGGAAGACGACTGAGATCGCGCCACCCAAGGCCCGACGCGCCAATGGGTTAGAGCCGTTAAAATTGACGGCTCCTCGATAGGCCAAGCGCGTCGTGGGTTTAGAGCGCTTAATTTTAAGCACTCCTCCCACACCACCCCGACAGCCCCCGTCAATCGGCTTAATTTTAAGCTGATCGCCGCCGCCCGACTGGCTCCAAGACTTTGGACTTCTGGATTTTAAATCCGAAAGTACAGGCGGGCGTCCAACCGAATACGCCACCCCCCCCACCGAGGACCACCACCCCATGGGTCGCATTTCAAATGCGATCCTTTCTGCCCATCGCCGCCGCCTATCGCCATGCCTTTCGCGATAGGAACAACAAAAACAACCCAGGAGCATGGAAATTTGGAATCTGCGGCTGGCTCGAATCACCCCCGGATTGTGGATAACTGGCGGAGGACCCCAGACACCCCCCCACCGCCACCCCGCCAGACCGAGACCGCGTACGAGGCCCTAGGAGCCCCGTAGACGCATCGGCCATGCTGGCAATATCAGCGCAAGGCCAAGGCCCTGCCAGCGCCCCAGCGCGGCGCGTGGCAAGCCGTTTCTGGCCCTAGGCCATGGAAGATCAGCGCGGGAGGGATTGACGACGGAGCGCGGGAGGGGGGATGATTGGAGCCGTCGCGAGCGGCCCGGCAAGGCCACCCGCGCAAAGCCCGACCGCGATCACGGCCCGGCACCGGCAGGAATAATCATAGCCCAATACTGGGCACCCTTGCGCATCCTGCCCACCCCGCCCCCAGCGGTCGGTCATCCATCCCCAAACTGGAGACCGACACCATGACGATCCTCGTCAACCCTTCCCCGACTCTCGACTTGAGCGACTCCATCCGGCAACTGAACCGGCGCCTGGATTTTGCCTTGGCATGGCACTTTGATTCCGACGCCCGCGAGGTCGGCATCATTGCGCGCTACCTCGCCCGCCGTGTCGGGACCGCGCCGCTACAGGCCCTGGTCCGTCGCGCCCGGACCACCGTCAAGCTGCTGGAGGCCAGCCGCTATGTCTAAGTTCAACATGAGTGCTTACGACCGCCTCGATCAATGCCGGGCAGAGATCGCCTTCCTGCGGGCCACCTTTGGTTTCATTGACAGCATCAACCTCGGCCCAAAGGAGACCTTAGGGCTTTTCCTGATCCTCTGTCGCGCTGAAGAAGTGCTGAATGACTTTCTGGACAAGGACGAGAAAGACCAAACCGAGGACCAGGAGGAGGCCCCCCATGCCTGAACCCACCCTCACCCGCGAAGCGTGGCGCTACCTGATCAAGTCAGCCTATGGACTCAAGGGAGTGGCCGATACCCTCGACGACCTGGTGGGCCAGGCCCGCATGGATGGCGAAGAGCGCGAGCACCTGCACAACCTGACCGCCGCCGTCCTGGCCCTGGCTGAATCCATGCGCGAGACCATCATCGCGATGGACGACGCCAATATCTGGGAAGCGCCGATGTTTGTGCAGGAGGAGCAGGCATGAACAACGTCATCATCCCCATCCGCGTGACGGCCGACTCTGGCTGGCCTTGTGACGTGCTGCGCTACCAGCGCGACGTGATAGACCCGGACGCCCCGGGGTTCCTGATCATCGGCCCCGAGGTCGGCGAGGAGCGGTTACGCCGCGGCTGTGCCGCCCTGGGAATTGATCCAGGGGAAATCGCCATGGCCGCCGCTACCTGATCTCACCCACCATCACCCCACCGAGCCCGGCCCTGGTCGGGCTTTTTTGTGGGCGCCGTTACGTTACGCCCGTTACGCCCGTTACGGCTGGCCCGTAACAGCCAGAGGCCGCGCCGTTACTGGCCTGTACGCCCGTTACGTGAGTTACGGCAAAAAAATGGTAAGGGTGGAGGTGACAGAGGCCACCAACCTGGTGACCGGACCCGATCAACGACTGATTACTTGTCAGTCGATATTCCCACCGACGGCTGAGCCAATCGCAAAGCGCAACGAAAGCGCAACGAGACAACCGCACAAAGAAAAAGGGCTTAGGCCCTGCGTTCCTAAACCCTTGAATTATGGAGCCGGCAAACGGATTCGAACCGATGACCCACTGATTACAAATCAATTGCTCTACCAGCTGAGCTATGCCGGCTCAGTGGAGAAGAGGTGAGATTTTATAGGCACAGGGCGCCTTAGACAAACAATCCCCGTGAAACCGTGAAAGATCACCCCCATGGCGCCTCTTAGAGCCCCCCTGGTTTTCATGCCGGCGCCAGCGCCAACCCCTGCAGGACGAGATCCGGCACCAGCACGGAGTCGACCTGCAGCCGGGGGCGCAGGCGTTCAGCATCGCCGCCGGTGAGCAGCAGGATGGGCTCGGCGCCCGCCTCCGCGGCCAGTTGGCGCAGCAGACGCTCGGCCAGGGCGGCGGGGGCATCCAGGGAGGCCACGGCGATGGCGGTGGCGGTATCCCTGGCCCAGGCGTCGTCCACCTCCGCGGGCTCAACGGCGGGGATCTGGGTGTTGGCCAGCAAGCCCTGGCGCATGGTCTCGACGCCAGGCAGGATCAAGCCGCCAAGATGACGCCCCCCGGCCAGCAGCAGGTCGAAGGTGATCGCCGTGCCCGCATCCAGGACGAGCACCGGGGTGGAGGTCAGCCGTCGGGCCGCCAGCAAGGCCAACCAGCGATCGACCCCCAGGCGGCCGGGCTCCTCGTAGGCGATCGACAGGCCCTGGTGGTGGGCACGGGGGCGAACCAACTCGGGTTCCAGCCCCCAGTAGGCACGGCTGGCGCGGCGGAGGGCCTCCGTCACCCCCTGGGCGGCGACGCTGGCGACCCGTACCCGTCGGGGTCTTGGCATGGCCTCCCAGGTGGCATGGAGGTCGATGGGCAGGCGACCATGGTGGCGGAGGCTGCGCATCGGCTCCAGCGGGATGCCGGCCTGGGGAGCGCCCCGGGTCCACTTCAGGTTGGTGTTACCAATATCGATCAGAAGTTCCATGGTCGGTTAGCATCCGGTTGATTCAGTCACGGCCAGGCCAGTGGGAAATGACGGCACCCGCCCACGGGGGGAACAAAGCATTTCCTATTGCCACCTCGAAAGCCTATACTGCCCTTCGTCTCTGGCTGGCACTGGCAAACTTACGCAGCGCCTGCCTTGGCAGCCCTGGGAATCTCCACCACTGGTCCAGTCCCCGTGCGGGCATCAGGCCCGGCTTCTCACCATATCATGAGCGAACGGATTCACGCAGTCCGTCGGATCTGCTTCACGGAGGTCCACGCACCTTGAATCCGCCCACGTTTGATGGCTAGCCCCTGTTTCCCCCCCTGGCGCAGTATGGTCCATTCCCAAACTTCATCCCTGAACGAGGATATCTTCCTGATGAGCAAGATCGCTAAGATCGCTGGCCTTTCGGCCCTGGCCCTGTCCGCCGTCTCCTTCTCCGCCAGCGCCTTTTGGGGTGGGGGTCCCTGGGGCGGTGGCCCGGGCTATGGCAACAACAACTGGATGAATGACATGTTCGGGGACACCGACACCTACGGTGATTTCAACATGAACATGGGTGGCGGCGGCCGCGGCTGGGGCCGTGGCTACAACCGTTACAACGATTATTATGGTTACGGTCCCTATGGCTACGGGGCTCCTTACGGCTATGGCGCTCCTTACGGCGCCCCCTACGGTGCTCCTTATGGGGCCCCCTATGGTGCGCCGCCGGTCGCCCCGCCCGCCCCGGCGCCCGCTCCCGCTCAGTAAGCACGGCCTGAGAGGTCCCGGTCCTTTACGACCGGGGCCAGAACCGGCCACACTGGCGTGGCCGGTTTTTTTTCGTCCCGAAATTAAGGAGGATACCCATGATCCAGCCCATGATCGTCGCCGAAAATATTTATGCCATCGAGACGGGCCTCTACCGTCACGGCCTTGCCGCCTGTTATCTGGTGCGCGAAGCCGACCGGCTGGCCCTCGTGGACACTGGCACGGCCCATACCACGCCGCACCTGCTCCAGTTCATCGCCGACCTGGGTCTGACGCCCGCGCATGTGGACTGGATCATTCCCACCCATGTCCACCTGGATCATGCCGGGGGCTCGGGGGACCTGATGGCCGCCTGTCCCGGGGCCCGACTAGTGGTCCACCCCAAGGGAGCGCCCCACATGATCGATCCCTCCCGGTTGGCGGCCGGGGCCTCCGCCGTCTACGGCGCGGAGGGCTTCGCCAAGGATTACAAACACCTGCTACCGGTTCCCGCCTCCCGCGTCATCCTGGCTGAGGATGGCATGGAGATCGACCTGGCCGGCCGCAAGCTGGTCTTTCTCGACACCCCTGGTCACGCCAACCACCATGGCTGCATCTGGGATGCGCGCACCCAGGGCTTTTTCACCGGCGACACCTTCGGCATCGCCTATAAGGAATTCAACAACGAGCGTGGTGACATGCTCTTTGCCCCCACCACCCCGGTGGCCTTCGACCCCGAGGCCTGGCTGGCCAGCATCGACCGCCTCATGAGCTACCAGCCGCAACGCATGTACCTGACCCACTACGGCTGTCTGGAAAACCCCGCCGCCCTGGCCGAGGATCTGCGGCAGAGCGTCCGCGACCTGGCGGCCCTGGCCCTGGCGGAGGAGGCCGGGCCGCAGGAGGGGCGCCTGGACCGGCTACGGACCGCCGTCGGCGATCATCTGGTGCGGCGCGTCCGGGACCACGGCTGTGACCTGCCGGAGAGCCGGGTCCGGGAACTTCTGGCGCTGGACACCGACCTCAACGCCCAGGGTCTGGAGGTCTGGCTCACCCGTCGCCAAAAGGCCGCGGGAACCAGCCATTAGCCCTCAGGACCGCCTCACTCCTGGAGGCGGTAATGAGCGCCGCAATAGGGGCAGATCGCCTCCCCGGTCTTCTCGATAGGCAGGAAGACCCGCGGGTGCTGGCTCCAGAACTTATCCCCCTGGGGCGGGCAGGCCAGGGGCAGGTCCCGGCGTGAGACGAGGATGACCTCCGGGGTCTTGGTGGGCGAGGCGGCGGCGGTGGCCATGGGCGATATCTCCTCGACGGGGGAATGAGGGGCGGTCAGACCAGGGTGAGCCACTCGGGGTGCTCGTCGCGCCGGCCGTGGACCTGATCGAAATAGAGTTTCTGCAGGCGTTCGGTGATCGGCCCGCGGGTGCCGCTGCCGATGGTGCGGCCATCGACCTCGCGGATGGGGGTGACCTCGGCGGCGGTGCCGGTGAAGAAGGCCTCGTCGGCGATATAGACCTCATCGCGGGTGATGCGCTTCTCGATCACCTGGATGCCCAGCTCGTCGGCCAGGGCGATGACGGTGCGGCGGGTGACCCCATCCAGGGCCGAGGTCAGGTCCGGGGTGTAGAGGATGCCGTCGCGCACCAGGAAGATATTCTCGCCGCTGCCCTCCATGACGTAACCGGAGGCATCCAGCAGCAGGGCCTCGTCGTAGCCATCGCGCAGGGCCTCCTGGAGGGCCATCATGGAATTCATGTAGTTGCCGTTGGCCTTGGCCCGGCACATGGTGATATTGACGTGGTGGCGGGTGAAAGAGGAGACGCGGATGCGGATGCCATGGCGCATGTTGTCCTCGCCCAGGTAGGCGCCCCACTCCCAGGCCGCGACCATGCAGTGGACCAGCAGGTTGTCGGCCCGCAGGCCCATGCCCTCGGAGCCATAGAAACACATGGGGCGGATGTAGGCGGAGGCCAGGCCGTTCTCCCGCACGGCGGCGCGCTGGGCGGCGTTGAGGGTCTCGCGGTCGTAGGGCATGGGCATGCCCAGGATCTTGGCGGAATTGAACAGACGATCCGTGTGCTCCTGCAGGCGAAAGATGGCTGCTCCCTGGTCGGTGGCGTAGGCCCGAACCCCTTCAAAGACGCCCATGCCATAGTGGAGGGTATGGGTCAGCACATGGGTCTTGGCCTCACGCCAAGGCACCATCTCTCCGTCCAGCCAGATGAGACCATCACGGTCCGCCATCGTTTTCATCATCGTCTCCGGGGTTCTTCACGCTCGGCCAAGGCCAGGATGTGCCTGGTTGGCCCCTTTCAAAGCTGAGGACTCGACAGGCCGCCGATCCGGCTCAAGCCGCCATCAATTCTCGCCACAGGCCCGCCACCCGCTCGCGATGGTCGACCAGCACCCCATCCGGGACGCGGGTGGGCTCGTCCTGGAGGGCGCTGCGGTGGTAGGCAGCACGCAAGGCCTTGTAGGCCTCGGTGAGGTCCGCCGCCGCGGTACCCGGAAGCAGGCCCAGCCGCCCCAGGCTCTCCAGGAGGCGGATATTGTCGGACCAGACGGCCAGTTCCGGGTACGGGTGGGCCCAGCGCAGGATCAGGTATTGAACCATAAACTCGATGTCGGCAATACCGCCCCGGCCCTGCTTGAGGTCGAAGCGACCCCGCCCGCTCTGGTCCAGGCTCTCGCGCATCTTGGCGCGCATCTCCCGCACCTCGGCGCGCAATTGCTCCGGGTCGCGCTCCCGGCAGAGGATGTTCCGGCGGATCTCGGCGAAGCGCGCGAACAGGCCGCGATCGCCAGCCAGGGGCCGGGCGCGCACCAGGGCCTGGTGCTCCCAGGTCCAGGCCTGGCTGGCCTGGTAGTCGGCGAAGGAGCGCAGGGAGCGCACCAGCAGGCCCTTGTTGCCGTCCGGGCGCAGGCGCATGTCCACCTCGTAGAGCTGGCCGGAGGCGGTGTGGGTGGTCATCATGTGGATGGCCCGCTGGCCCATGCGGGTATAGAACTGGTCGTTGGCGATGGGCTTGGGCCCCGGCGTCATGGCGTTGGGGTCGTCGCCGCCGTGGAGGAAGACCAGGTCGAGATCGGAGCCATAGCCCAGCTCGATCCCCCCCAGCTTGCCGTAGCCGACGACCAGGAACCCAGTGCCACCCTCCCCGACCCCGGCGGGCGCCCCATGGCGCTCCGCCAGGTGGCGATAGGTCAGGGCGACCACCCGGTCCAGGCTGGCCTCGGCGATATCGGTGAGGTAGTCGCTGACCACCATCAGGGGGATGACGCCGGTTAGGTCGGCGGCGGCCACCCGCAGCCGGTTACCCTGGGCGAACTGGCGCAGACGTTCCATCTGCTGCTCCAGGTCGTCCGGGTCCAGGGAGCCGAGGAGCCCGTCTAGCTCGGCCTCCAGTTCCGCCCGCCGCAGGGGGGAATAGAGGCGACGGGTATCGATCAGCTCGTCCAGGAGCAGGGGTTGGCGGACGATCTGCTGGCCGATCCAGGGGCTCATGCCGGCCAGGCGGACCAGTTGGGAGAGGATGATGGGCCGCTCCACCAGCATGGCCAGGTAGGCGGTGCGCCGGGCCACGGCCTCCAGCACCCGCAAAACCCGCTCCAGGGCCAGGTCTGGGGCCACGGAGCTGGCAATCATCGGCAGGCTCAGGGGCATGAGCTGGTCGAGGCGCTCGCGGCCGCGGCTGCCGAGTTCCTTGCGGTTGGCCGTGGCGTGGAAGGCCTCCAGCCGCGCCCAGGCCTGCTGGGGATCGGCGAAGCCGGCCTGGGCGAGGAGTTCCTCCGCCTGGCTTGGCTCCAGATTGCCGCGCCAGAGGGTGACATAGGCGGGCTCCTGAGTGGCGGGAGCGGACTGGCCGGCGGCGAAGACCCCGTCGAACTGGCCCTGGACCCGGCGGCGGTGCTCCTCCAGGCTGGTGTGGAAGCTGGTCCAGTCCGCATAGCCCATGGCCCGGGCCAGGCGCAGCCGGCCGAGGTCATCGGCGGGTAGAAGGTGGGTCTGCTGATCCTTCCAGGCCTGGAGGCGATTCTCCACCCGGCGCAGGAAGACGTAGGCGGCGTCGAGCTGGCGCACGGCGAAGTCCGGCAGCAGCATGCGCTCCCCCAGGCGCGCCAGGACCTGGCGGATGGGGCGGATCTGGAGTTGGGGGTCGCGGCCACCCCGCACCAGTTGGAAGGCCTGGCCGATGAACTCGATCTCGCGGATGCCCCCGGGCCCCAGCTTGATGTTGTCCGCCATGCCCTTGCGCAGAAGCTCCTTGGCGATCATGGCCTTCATGTCGCGGATGGACTCGATGGCGCCGAAGTCCAGGTAGCGGCGGTAAACGAAGGGCCGCAGCAGGGTCATGAGATGCTCGGCCTCCGCCCGGGGCCCCGCCACCACCCGGGCCTTGATCATGGCGTAGCGCTCCCACTCCCGGGCCTGGTCCTGGTAGTAGTACTCCATGGCGGTGAAGCTCATGGCCAGGGGACCGGCGTCGCCGAAGGGCCGCAGCCGGGTATCGACGCGAAAGACGAAGCCATCGACCGTAGTCTCGTCCAGGGCCCGCACCAGGCGCTGGGCGAGGCGGATGAAGAATTGCTCGTTGGCCAGGGGGCGCGGACCGTCCACCTGGCCGTTGGCGGGGTAGACGAAGATGAGGTCGATGTCCGAGGAGAGATTCAGCTCCCGCGCACCGAGCTTGCCCATGCCGATGACCAGCAGGGACTGAGGGGCGCCCTGGTGCCCGTCCGCATCATTCCCCGGCCCGGGGCCCTGCCCGGAACCCGGTGCCGCCCGGGGGATGCCCAGTTCGGCGCGACACCAGGCCTGGGTCCAGTCCAGGGCCTGGCGGATGCAGACCTCCGCCAGCTCGGACAGGTCGGCGAGGGTCTCGTCCAGGGAGGCGATGCCGCCCAGGTCGCGCCAGATGATGCGCAGCATCTCGCGACGACGGAAGAGCCGCAGGCGCCGCTTGAGCTCCGCGTCGTCGGCCCGTTCCGGGGACAGGCCCTCCAGGGCGATCGCCAGGGCCTCGTCAAGCTGACCCGCGACCGCGGGGCGCTCCAGGTCGCCACTGACCAAGAGGTCGGCAAGGGTCGCCGGATGGCGGGCCACGGTGGTGGCCACGAAGTCGCTGGCCTCCCAGACCTTCGCCCGCGTCGCGGCAAAGGCCGGATCGGTGGGCACCGCGATCCCCTGCCCCGCCGCCCACTCCAACCAGTGTCCCCAGAGCCGTTCCGCGCTCGCCGTCAATTCCGCTGCCGCCGTCATGATCTGCCTGCCGAAGGTTGGGGTGGGTGAGGGTCCGGCGGCATTTTATACCTCAATGCCTTCTCCCCCCTCATCCCGGGCGGGTGCCAGCCTGGATGTTTTACCCAACTCCCTCCCCCCTTGTGGGGGAGGGCTGGGGAGAGGGGTGAGCAAAATGACAAACCGACGATCGCCCATCGGGGCATGTTTCATGCCCTGACAGCCCCGACAGCGGACCCGGCGTCAACCGCCAGGTCTCGCGCTGGTATGCGGCAGTGCAATATTGGCTAAAATGCTCGCTTCCCCCACCACCAAGAAGATGGACTCCCTCATGCTCCAAGCCTACCGCGAACACGTCGCCGAGCGCGCCGCCCTCGGTATCCCGCCCCTGCCCCTCACCGCCCAGCAGACCGCCGCGCTGATCGAACTGATCAAGACCCCCCCGGCCGGCGAGGAGGCCTTCCTCCTGGACCTGCTGACCCACCGGGTGCCGCCGGGGGTGGATGACGCGGCCCAGGTCAAGGCCAGCTTCCTCGCCGCCGTTGCCCACGGCGATATCCAGGTTGGGCTGATCAACCGCGCCAAGGCCACCGAGCTGTTGGGCACCATGGTGGGTGGTTACAACGTCCATCCCCTGATCGAACTGCTGGACGACCCGGAGGTCGCCGGGGTCGCCGCCGCGGGCCTGAAGAAGACCCTGCTGATGTTCGATTTCTTCAATGACGTCGCCGAGAAGGCCAAGGCCGGCAACGCCACGGCCCAGGAGGTCATCCAGAGCTGGGCCGACGCCGAGTGGTTCACCAGCCGCCCCGCGGTGCCCCCGTCCATCACCGTCACCGTCTTCAAGGTCCCCGGGGAGACCAACACCGACGACCTGTCGCCCGCCCCCGACGCCTGGAGTCGCCCGGATATCCCCCTGCACTACCTGGCGATGCTGAAGAACACCCGCCCCGACGCGGCCTTCCAGCCCGAGGAGGACGGCAAGCGCGGCCCCATCCAATTCATCGAGGACCTGAAAAAGAAGGGCCACCTGGTCGCCTACGTCGGCGACGTGGTCGGCACCGGCTCCAGCCGCAAGTCGGCCACCAACAGCGTCATCTGGGCCACCGGTCAGGACATCCCCTATGTCCCCAACAAGCGCTTTGGCGGCGTCACCCTGGGCGGCAAGATCGCGCCGATCTTCTTCAATACCCAGGAGGACTCGGGCTCCCTGCCCATCGAGCTGGACGTCTCTAAGCTGGAGATGGGCGACGTGGTCGACATCCGGCCCTATGCCGGCCAGGTGGTCAAGCACGGCACGGACGAGGTCCTGGCCGAGTTCGCCCTCAAGAGCGAGGTGCTGCTGGACGAGGTCCAGGCCGGCGGACGCATCAACCTCATCATCGGCCGCGGCCTTACCGCCAAGGCCCGGGACTTTTTGGGCCTGCCCCACTCCACCGCCTTCCGCCTGCCCAAGGCCCCGGTGGATACCGGCAAGGGCTTCACCCTGGCGCAGAAGATGGTCGGACGCGCCTGTGGTCTGCCCGAGGGTCAGGGCATCCGCCCCGGCACTTACTGCGAGCCGCGCATGACCACCGTCGGCAGCCAGGACACCACCGGCCCCATGACCCGCGATGAGCTCAAGGACCTGGCCTGCCTGGGCTTCTCCGCCGACCTGGTGATGCAGTCCTTCTGCCACACCGCCGCCTATCCCAAGCCGGTGGACGTCAAGACCCA
>CALMDH010000134.1:0-3080 GCA_937862735.1 uncultured Gammaproteobacteria bacterium | reverse complement strand
CCCGGGGTCCTGGAAGGGGCCTACGTGGAGATGCCCCGCTATTTCGCCGACGCCGGCAAGGTCATGGACCTGGAGAGTCGCCTCATGTATTGCATGAAGACGCTCCAGGGCTTCACCGACGAGGACAAGGAACTCAAGGAGAAGCATGGCAACACCGATCTGGTGAAGCTCCAGACCTACATTGCCGCTCAGTCCAATGGCATGGCCTGGAATCCGCCCCTGGACCACCCCCTGGAACAGGCCATGCGGTCGGCGGGCGAGGAGTTCTTCTATCGCCGGGCCGGCATCAGCGACTTCAGTTGTTCCACCTGCCATGGCGCCACCGGCAAGCGCATCCGCGCCTCGGTGTTGCCCAACGCCAGCATTCCGGCGGAGTGGACCAAGGCCATCTCCTGGCCCGCCTTCCGCGTCGGGCATGACGCCGTGCGTGGCAGTCAGCATCGCGTCTCCGAGTGTATCTGGCAGATGCGTCAGGCGGAGATCGTCTATGGCTCTGACGCCGCGATCGCCATCATTTCCTTCTGGACGGACAAGGCCCGCGGCCAGCCGGCCATCATCCCCGATGTCAAGCGCTAGTCCGTCATCAGGAGATTGCCATCATGATCAATAAGACACTTTTCGCGGCCCTGCTCGCCGCGACCACCCTCGCGCCCGGTATGTCGTTCGCCGCCGAGGCCGATACCAAGGCCAGTAGTGATCAGACCACTACTGGCAAGGCCGCCACGGACAAGCCATCGTCCGGCAAGGCGACCGCGGACAAGGCCGCCAAGGAAAAGTCATCGTCCGGTAAGTCCTCGATGGCCAAATCGAGCGAAGGGAAGTCAGGCTCCACGAAGGCCAGCGGGGACAAGACCGGCGCTAGCAAGGACAAGTCGGCCACCGGCAAGGGCGATGCCGCCAAGACGGGCGGTAAGGCGACTGCCGCTGCCAAGCCGGATGCCGCCAAGGCCGAAAGCGCCAAACCCGAGCCCGAACAGGGGGCCAGTGGCAAGGCCGCTGCCGCGGCGGCGGTTGGCGCCGTCGCCGGGGCCGCCGGAGCTGCCGGTATCGCGGCGGCCGCTGGTGCCGGGTCTCAGGTTGACTACACCAAGATGTCACCCGCCGAGCTGACCGAATATCTGATCTTTGACGCCAAGGGCTTCAAGCTCGACCAACCCACCCAGGAAGGCACGACGGGCAAGGAGCGCATGACCCAGGATGAGCTGCAGAAGATGTGTTCAGCCCTGCGCGGTAACCCCGCCGATGCCGCGACCGCCCAAAAGGTGCAGGCCCTGGCCGTCGCCTCCCGCGTCTACCCCGAGGGTGGCGTTACCCTGGGCGACTGGAAGAAGGGTGAGGTCCTGGCGAAGGAAGGCGCGGGGTACCGCATGGGACCCAAGCAGGACGACAACAAGAAAATGGGTGGTAATTGCTACGCCTGCCATCAGATGGACCTGAAGGTTTCGGCCCATGGCACCATCGGTCCCACCCTGACCGGCTTTGGCAAGAATCGTGGCAACACCCCCGAGACCCAGAAGTACGTCTACGAGGTGATTTACAACGCCCACGCCTACTTCCCCTGTACCAACATGCCGCGGTTTGGCGCCAATGGCTTCCTCAATCAGGAACAGATCGCCGATCTCATGGCCTACGTGCTCCATCCGGAATCGCCCGTCAACCACTAGGCGCAATCCGACTGAGAGGTACTGAACCATGTCACTGTCCCGGCGAGAATTCACCCGCCTGCTGGCCTTGGGAGGCATGGCCGGGCTGATGCCCGGCGCCCTCCGGGCGGCCACGAGCGGCGATGGCGCGGCGCTCTATCAGGCGCCCCCCTTTGGCAACCTGCGCCTGCTGCACATCACCGATACCCACGCCCAGCTCAACCCGGTCTGGTATCGGGAACCCAGCGTCAACCTGGGGATAGGTCCGGCCCTGGGCCAGCCACCGCACCTGGTGGGGGAGGCGCTCCTGAAACACTTCGGCATCGCCCCGGGTGGACGCCAGGCCCACGCCTTGACCTTCCTCGACTTTGACGCCGCCGCCCAACGTTATGGCAAGGTCGGGGGCTTCGCCCACCTCGCCACCCTGGTCAAGCAATTGCGCGCCGAGGCGGGGGAGGGGAGGAGCCTGCTCCTCGATGGGGGCGATACCTGGCAGGGTTCGGGTACCGCCCTCTGGACCCGGGGTCAGGACATGGTTGGCGCCTGCAATCTGCTGGGCGTGGACATCATGACCGGCCACTGGGAGTTCACCTATCAGGACACGGAGGTCATCGACAATCTGAAGGCCTTCAAGGGCGAGTTCGTGGCGCAGAACGTCTCAATCTCCGACGAGGCGTTGTTTGACTATAAATTCGCCGACTTCCCGGGCTTTGACGAGGGCAGCGGTCTGGCCTTCAAGCCCTATACCGTGCGGGAGCTCAATGGCACCCGGGTGGCGGTCATCGGCCAGGCCTTCCCCTACACCCCCATCGCCAATCCCCAGCGCTTCATCCCCGACTGGCGCTTCGGTATTCAGGACGAACGGATGCAGGAGATGGTCGATCGGGTACGGGCGAAGGAGAAACCGGATGTCGTGGTGGTGATCTCGCACAACGGCATGGACGTGGACCTGAAGATGGCCGCCACGGTGCGGGGCATCGATGTCATTTTCGGGGGCCACACCCATGACGGCATGCCCGCCCCCACGCTGGTGGAGAATGCCGGGGGCAAAACCCTGGTCACCAATGCCGGCTCCCATGGCAAATTCCTCGGCGTCATGGACCTGGAGGTGGGCGACGGCAAGATCAAAGGTTACCGCTACCGCCTGCTGCCGGTCTTCGCCAACCTGCTGGCGGCGGACGCGGAGATGCAGGCCTACATCGACCAGGTGCGTCAACCCTACCTGGGGCGGCTGACCGAGCAACTGGCCGTCACCGAGACCAGCCTCTATCGCCGTGGCAACTTCAACGGCACCTTCGACCAGGTGATCCTCGACGCCCTGCGCCAGGCCGGCGATGCCGAGATCGCCCTCTCCCCCGGCTTTCGCTGGGGCACCAGCCTCCTCCCCGGTTCGCCGATCACCATGGAGGATGTCCTGACCCAGACCGCCATGACCTA
>CALMDH010000133.1:0-9428 GCA_937862735.1 uncultured Gammaproteobacteria bacterium | reverse complement strand
ACTCAATCATGCCGTAACTTACTATCTTATAGCTCCTTAATGCGCGCTCGCCCTGACCTGGCGGCGGGTTACCCCCGGCTATGGACAAGGTTATCCCACGGATGCTGGGGGAAAAATCACCGACGCGCGCCATCCAGCCCCTGACTTCAGCCGTCAAGCGGGTGGGTGCGTCGGGTCGCGGGGGAGGCCCCACTACGAAACGAACGCAACCGACGGGGAGCGCGAAAAAGGCCGTTTTGCGGAACAAAGCCATTTTTGGGATGCGCCGATAAAGGGCATTTTGCGAAACGAACCCATTATTTTTCACCCCAGGCTGGCATGGATGACCTCCCGCAGGGCGGCGATGGTCTCGGCGTCGTCGGTGAGGGGCTCCACCAGGGCGGCGTGGCAGGCCTCCAGGGGGGGCATGCCGCCCCGGATGAGGGTGGCGGCGTAGACCAGCAGGCGGGTGGAGGCGCCTTCCTCCAGGTCGTGGTCCTTGAGGGTGCGCAGGGCCCCAGCCAGGGTGACCAGGCGGCGGGCCAGGGGATGGTCGATGCCCGTCTCCCGCATCAGGATGGTGACCTCCAGTTCCGGCTGGGGGAAGCCCAGGCTGAGGGCGACGAACCGCTGGCGGGTGCTGGGCTTCATGCCCTTGAGCAGGTTCTGGTAGCCGGGGTTGTAGGACACCACCAGCATGAAGCCGGGCGGGGCCTCCAGGGTCTCGCCGGTGCGCTCCAGGATCAGGATGCGACGGTCGTCGGTCAGGGGGTGCAGCACCACGGTGGTGTCCTTGCGCGCCTCCACCACCTCGTCCAGGTAGCAGATGGCGCCCTCACGCACCGCCCGGGTCAGGGGGCCATCGGACCAGAAGGTGCGGTTGTCGCCGATCAGGTGCCGGCCTACCAGGTCCGCGGCGGTCAGGTCGTCGTGGCAGGCGACGGTGTAGAGGGGCCGACCCAGACGCTGGGCCATGTAGCGCACCAGTCGCGTCTTGCCGCAGCCGGTGGGGCCCTTGATCATCACCGGCAGGCGGTGGTGGAAGGCCTGCTCGAAGGTCTCCACCTCCCGTCCCTGGGGCTGGTAGTGGATGGGGTTCGCCGTGGCATCGACCACGAGGGAGTCGGAAAGGGGCATGAAAAAGTCCTAATGGGGTGTCAGGGTAAAGGCCGTGGTGATGAGGAACCCGATCAGGAGCAGCCAGATCAGGATGACCCAGCGCCAGGGGCCGCGCAGGCCATGCAGCCCCATGAAGAAGTCACCCACCAGGTGGCCCTTGACCAGGGCGCCGGCCAGGACGAGCAGGGCGGCGGTGAGGCCGCTCAGCCCCAGTTCGCCGACCAGGTAGGTGGCGAAGGTCAGGATGATCAGGACCAGGTAGACGCGGGTGCAGGGGCGGGGAAAGGCGGAAGGGCTACTCATGACGAGGTTCCGGTCTTGACGGGCCACACGGGGTCGTTCGTGTCGCGACTCCCGTCTGGACAGGCCACGTCAAATTAGCCGTTGGTGCTGGCTGGCAACGGGGATTGATGCTCCGCATGTTGGTCACCTCAGCGCATGACATAGACCAGGGGGAAGAGGATCAGCCACACCAGGTCCACCATGTGCCAGTAGGAGGCCCCGGTCTCGACGCCGGTATGGTCCCGGGCGTCATAGCCCCCCTGGCGGGCCTTGAGGGCCACCGCCGTGAGGATCACCAGGCCGAGGATGACGTGCATGAAGTGAAAGAAGGTCAGGGACAGGTAAAACATGTAGAAGGTGTTGGTGGACAGGTTGATGCCCTGCCCAAGGTGATGGGCGTATTCATGGCCCTTCACCCCCAGGAAGACGCAACCCATGGCAATGGCCAGGCCCAGCCAGCCGGCGCAGCGGCGGCCCTCGCCGCCCCGGATGGCGGCCACGGCCCGCACCACGAAATAGCTGCTGGTGATCAGGGCCAGGGTGTTGATCAGGGCCGCGCCACGGTCCAGGGTCAACTGGTAGTCGTTGAACAGCGCGACGTGGTTCATGCGGGTGAAGGCATAGGCGGCGAAGAAGACGGCGAAGACCGACAACTCCGCGAGGATGAAGATCCAGATCGCCAAGTCACCCGGTGGATAACGGGATTCCGCCGGGGCGCTTACTGCCGTGCTCATCGGGGAGGGTCCTGTGTTTTCGATAAAACAGCAGGTTAGGCAGGCACCCCCGGTTTTGCCTTGACCGAGATCAACCGGCCCCGGTCAGGGGGCCGCTGCCGGCGCTCCTACCGGCCCTGTCAGGTGGCCGAAACCCGGTGCTCCCACCGGCTCCGGTCAGGCAACCACTACCCCGCGCGCCAACCGGCCACGTCAGGCGGCCGCTTCCAGGTGCTGCAACCGCGTGGCCAGAAGCGCGGCCAGCTCGTCCAGATCGAGGGGTTTGGTCAGGACCGCGTCCACGCCGGCCTCCCGCGCCGTCGCCAGCTCCTCAGGGAGGGCCCCGGCGGTCAGGGCGATGACGGGCAGATGGGCGAGGGCGGGGTCACCCCGGATCTGGCGGGTGGCGGTCAGACCATCCATGACCGGCATCTGGATGTCCATCAGGACCACCGTGTAATCCTGGAGCCCGGCCCGCAGCAGGTCCAGGGCCTGCTGGCCGTTCTCCGCCTGAGTGACCCGCGCCCCCCGCCGCGACAGTGACCGCTCTAGCACCTCGCGGTTGAGGGCGGCGTCATCCACCACCAGCACGCCAAACCCGGTGAGGGCCGGTCCACCCGTGGCCGGCGGGGCGGGAAGGGCCGGTGGCGCTTCCCGCCCCGGGTCGGCCGGGACCAGGGGTAGTTCGAACCAGAAGGTGCTGCCTAACCCGACCTGGCTTTCGACGCCGATCTCCCCGCCCATGAGCTCGACCAGGCGCTTGCTGATGGCCAGGCCCAGGCCGGTGCCGCCATACCGCCGGCTGATTCCGGCGTCGGCCTGGGTGAAGGGGGTGAAGAGGGAGGCCAGGGCCTCGGGGGCGATGCCGATACCGTTGTCCCAGACCTCGAAACACAGCCGTTCCCCGGGGGCGCCGGCGCCGTGCTGGCAGCTCCCGAACTGGATGATGACCTGACCCTGGTCGGTGAACTTGATGGCGTTGCCACCCAGGTTGATCAGCACCTGTTCCAGGCGCAAGGGGTCCCCCATCACCGGGGCCAGGGGGCTAGGCGGGGGCTCCAGATGCAACTCGACCCCCTTGGCCCGCGCCACCGGGTCCAGCAGGCCGATCACCTTGGTCATGAGGGTCGCCAGATCGATGGGGCGGGACTCCAGGCGCAACTGGCCCGCCTCGATCTTGGAAAAGTCCAGCAGATCGTTGAGGATACCAAGCAAGGTCGTTCCGGCCTCACGGATGCGGGCGACCAGGGCCCGCTGGTTGGCGTCCAGGGGCTCCTGGGCGAGCAGTTGCGCCATGCCGAGCACGCCGTTCAGGGGGGTGCGGATCTCGTGGCTCATGTGGGCCAGGAAGGCGCTCTTGCTTCGGTTGGCGGCCTCGGCGGCATCGCGCGCCTGGTGCAGTTCCGCCTCGTAGCGTTTGCGCTCGCGGATGTCGCGGGTCACCCCCGCCAGTTCCAGCATCCGGCCCGCCTCGTCCACCAGGGGGGTGGCGATGATCTCGGTCCACACCGGGGGACCTTCTTTGGCGCGGAGGGCGATCTCACCCCGGAAAGGGTAATCCGCAACGGACGCGCCACGGGCGAGGCGTTCGTGCAGGCCGGTGAAATAGACCTGGGCCAGCGCCAGGGAGTCGGGCATGAGTTGCTGCTCCAGGGTCAGCGCCATGTATTCCTCGACCGTGTAGCCCACCAGGGTCTCGATGGAAGGGCTGATGTAGCGCAAGCGTTGGTCCAGACCCATGGTCCAGAGATTGTCCAGGGCATGGGCGGCAAGGAGCCGGAAACGTTCCTCGCTGGCCCGCAACCGCGCCTCCATCGCCTTGCGCTCGCTGATGTCGACCAGGGCGATGATGAGCATGTCATCGACCACGGCGCCGCTGATCAGCACCTCCAGTTGCTGGCCGTCACGGCGGCTGACGCGGAATTCCCGCGACTCCACCTGCCCCTGGGCCGTGATGGCCCTCGCCAGGGCCGCGTCCCACCAGGCAAAGGTGGCGCCGCGGTAGTCCGCGTCCGGATAGGCCAGCCGGGCCCAATCCGCCACGGTGGGGATGTCCGCCGGGGTATAGCCGAAGGTCCGCACGAACTGGGAATTGCAGAACAGCACCCGCTGCGTCTCATCCAGGGCGGAAATGGCGATGGCCGTGGGCAGGTGCTGGAGCATGCGGCGCAGCCGTTCCTCGCTGGCGCGCAGCCGTTCCGCCGCCTCACGATAACGTTCCACCGCCTGGGCCTGGGCGTGCTCGGCGACCAGCAGCTTGCGCCGCGTCTCCGCCAGCCAGCCGATGACGCTGTTCTCGCGGCCGGGTGAGACGGGCAGGGCGGTGGTGAAATCGCCCTGGCCCAGCAGGGCGATGCGGCCCTGGACCTCCAGGGGGGAAGCGCCCAGGACCCGGCGCAGGGCGGTCCAGGTCAGGCCCAGCATCAGAAACAGGCTCAGGCCAAAGGCGATGAAGACGTAACGCAGGAGGGTGGCCCGCGCCATGGCCGCCTGGACCTGCTCGGCGGTTCGTTGGTCCACGCGGGTGTTGAAGGCCTGGATCAGCTCCAGGATGTCGGCCTTGGCCTGGTAGTAGGTCCCGTCGAACAGCAGGTTGCGGGCCGCCTCGCGGTCGGCCTCCGGGTGGGGACCCCCGGTCTCCATCAGGGCCATGGCCTGGAATTCCCGGGCCGTGAGTTGGTCGGAGGCGGTCTGGGCCGCCTCCAGCAGGCGATACTCGGCCTCCGGCAGCCCCGCCTGACGAATCAGGTCCAGGAGGGGTACCCGGGGACCGGTGGCCGGCGGCGTGGCCCGCCCGGCGCTGGCCAGATCCCAGGAGATGTCGGCGAATTGCCCGGGGCGGGGCTGGTTACCGGCGCGGATGTCCAGGACGTTCTGGTAGAGGTCCTTGAAGACCGGATTGCCGGTCACGGTGTAGGAACGCGCCATGCGCGTCAGGGCATCGGAGGATTGACGCAATTCCGCCGCCAGGGTCAGGGAGGCGTGCCGTTCCTCCAGGGCCAGGGTGATGCCCTGTTCGGCGCGCACGTAAAGCCAGAAGGCGGCCGTTAGCGCGCCCAGCAAGCCGAGCGAGAGGAAAAAACTCACCATCACCCGGGAGGGGTGCCAGAATTTGGTCATATCGGGGATGCGGGGGCGGTGTGATGGATGGCGATGGAGTCCGCGTGGACGGGAGCGGGTTCTGAGTATGGTTAGGGTACGACACAGCTCCGGGCTTGACCTTGATCAAGGGCAAGGGGCGGTCGGGCCTTTAGTTTAGCCCCTGGCAAGTCCCGCTGGACAACCCCGCCAGGGGCCGAGAGCGGGGTTGCCGTGTCGCCCAAGGTCTTCCGGCAGGATTCTGGCTTGTCGGAACAAGGGGTTGCCAATCTCTTCAGGCCAGATCGTCAGGAGTTACAGCGATGTCCCGCATGCTGAATGGGTTGCTGGGTTGGATCGCCGGTACGGTGGTGGTCTTCGCCCTGTTTTCGGCGGCCAGCCTGGCGGCATTGACGGCGCTGGCGGCGGTGAGCCCCACCGCCCTCGATCCCACCCCGATGAACGCGGCCTCGTCCGCCGTGGCCCCGGATCGGGCGGTGATTCTGCGTCACCTGCTGATCCAGGACTGCGGTTCCTGTCACGGCCTGACCCTGGGGGGCGGCCTGGGGCCACCCTTGCAAAGCCAGTCCCTGTCGGACAAGCCGGTACCCTATCTGGCCGCCATCATCCTCCATGGCCGTCCCGGCACCGCCATGCCCCCCTGGTCCGCCTTCCTGACCGCGCCGGAGGGGGAATGGCTGGCCCGGGAACTGAAGGGAGAAAATCCGTGACACGAGCGACGCCACTCCTCCTGGCTCTGGGCTTGGCCAGGTTCGCAACCTTGTCATTGACGCTGACGCTGTCTTTATCCCAGGCTGCGCCGGCGGCGCAGGCTTGGGCTCAGGAACAGCACCCCGATCAGACGCAAAAAACGCTTGAGGCACAACACCAAGCCCTGACTCAGGAACCTAATCAGGCCCAACCCCAGTACCCAGCCTGGAGCCAGGGCGTGACCTCCTCTCAAGCCGGAAAGGTTGCGGATAACCGGGATGGCAGCACCTCAGCCGAGTCCGGAGGCGCCAATACCATTCCCTGTCCGCCCCCGCGTGGCACGGGAGATCTGGGCATCATCGTCGAGCGCGCCACGGGCTCCCTATTGCTGATCGAGACCACTGGCAACAGCGTCCTGGCGCGGATCGAGGGCCTGGGGGACCTGTCTCACGCCTCGGCGGTCTTCTCCCGCGATGGGCGCCATGCCTACGTCTTCGGCCGCGACGGGGCCCTGACCAAGGTTGACCTGCTGGCGGCCCGGGTGGTCAACCGCGTGATCCAGTCCGGTAACGCCATCGGCGGGGCCATCTCGCAGAACGGCCGGCTCATCGCCGTGGCCAATTACGAACCCGGCGGGGTGCGGGTCTTCGACGCCGCGACCCTGGAACAAGTGGCCGACATCCCCGCCCTTTACGCACCGGACAAGCCGGCTTCCAAGGCAGTGGGCCTGGTGGATGCCCCCGGCCAACGCTTCGTCTTCAGCCTCTGGGATGGCGGCGAGATCTGGGTCGCCGACCTCGCCAACCCCGCCCAGCCCCAGGTCAGCCGTTTCAAGGACATCGGCAAGCAGCCCTACGATGACCTCATCACCCCCGACGGGCGCTATTACCTGGCCGGCCTCTTTGGCGAGGATGGTCTGGCCCTGCTGGACCTCTGGCATCCGGAGCTGGGCGTCAAGCGTGTCCTCCCCGGCTATGGTCGTGGCGAGCAGCCCCTGCCGGTGTACAAGATGCCCCACCTGGAGGGCTGGGCGGTGGCGGGGCGGCGGGTCTTCGTCCCCGCCATCGGCCGCCACGAGGTGCTAGTGATCGACATGGACACCTGGACCGAGGTGGGCCGCATCCCGGTGGCGGGCCAGCCGGTCTTCGTCATGGCCCGGCCCGACGGCCGCCAGATCTGGGTGAATTTCGCCCTGCCGGACAATGACCGGGTCCAGGTCATCGACGCCGAGTGCCTGGCCATCGTCCAGGAACTGCGCCCCGGCAAGGCCGTGCTGCACATGGAATTCGAACCCCGGGGTGAGGAAGTCTGGCTATCGATTCGCGACGAGGACCGGGTGGAGGTCTATGACACCCAGACCTTCGCCCGGGTCGCCAGCCTGCCGGCCAGCAAGCCCAGCGGCATCTTTCTCACCGACCGCGCGCATCGTACCGGGTTCTGATGGCCATCCGCCCTGATCTACTCCTTGCCGGCTCGACCGTGTTTCGGACGTGTCGCGTTGATTCGGTAACCCCTCGCCCAAGCCGACGTGATGGCCGGCTGATTCCGTGCCCAGATCGAGTCGGTTCGGTCCGGCAATGGCGATTTGGTATCCGCACACGCTCATGATCACTACGCCGCTGCTCGACCGCCTGGATCACCTGGATCGCCGGCTGCTGGATGAGTTCCAGGCCGGCATCCCGCTTGCCGCCCGGCCCTTCGCCCGGATGGGGGAGCACCTGGGCCTCAGTGAGGCGGAGGTGATCGCCCGCCTGCGGCGCCTCACGGAGGCCGGCGCCGTGAGTCGCGTCGGCCCCGTCTTCCGGCCCAAGCAGGTGGGGGCCAGCACCCTGGCCGCCATGGCGGTCCCGCCGGAGCGGCTCACCGAGGTGGCGGCCCTGGTCAGCGCCTATCCGGAGGTCAATCACAACTACGAGCGGGAGCACCACTTCAATCTCTGGTTCGTCCTGACAGCGCCAGATCAGGCCGGCCTGGAGCGGGTGCGCGACGAGATCGGGCGGCGCGCCGGACTGCCGGTGCTGGATCTGCCCATGCTGGCGGAATATCACATCGACCTGGGGTTTCCATTGCAATGGACCTGAAGCCTTTCACCGGGAACTTTCTGGGCCTTAGCGTGAAAGTCACGGGAATATATTTTATTATCAGTGGATTGGCTTGCCGCCTCATGCCAGTTTGTGTGAAACACCCCAGCAAAGCCGTTCATCTGCTGGGGTGTGGCTGGCCCTTCATGACGGTTCGCGTGAATCGCATCACCGACTTTCTTCATCATCAGGGTTGCGGAAGGATTACTCATGTTATTTGACCCCGAACCCGATCCTCCCTTAATGCCGCGCTCCAACACGAACGGCAACGAGAAAGCGACCGCGGACTCGGCCCTGATCCGATCCATCCAGGGGGGGCTGCCCCTGGTGGAGCGGCCCTTCGCCGCCATCGCCGCCGAACTGGGCTGGACCGAGGAGGCGGTGATCGAACGTATCCGCGCCCTCCAGGCCCTGGGTGCCATCAAGCGCCTGGGGGTGGTGGTCCGCCATCAGGAGCTGGGCTACGGCGCCAACGCCATGGTGGTGTGGGATCTGCCCGACGCCCAGGTGGACGCCCTGGGCCAGCGCATCGGCGCGCTGCCCTTCGTCACCCTCTGCTATCGCCGGCCGCGGCGCCCGCCGACGTGGCCCTACAACCTCTTCACCATGATCCACGGCCGTGATCGTGCCGCGGTCCTGACCCAGGTGGCGCGACTCCAGACCGATCTGGAGAGGGAGCTGGGTCCCCTGGACAACGCGGTGCTCTTCAGTGGCCAGCGCTTCAAGCAACGAGGCGCCTTCTACCGCGCCGCGGCCTCAGCCGCATCCACATCCGTAACCGCATCCACCGGTGCCGTCGCCGTTGCCGGCGCCGACCCGAGTGCCAGGGTCGATCTCACGCCGGGGTGGCAGCCTGAACTTGCGGGCGAGGGGGAGACGGGTGGAGAGGGCCATGGCAAGGACCGGACCCTTCCTCCCAGGCCCACGCCCAGGCCTAGCCCAAAGTCCAAATCTAAGTCCAAGTCCAAGGTCATGAGGATTTTCAGGCCGAACCCCCTTGCCACCGCGGAGCCCCTGCCAGGTGCCAAGCCAGCGACCAATCCGCAAGCTCCCGCAGCCCCTTTATCCCCCTGGTCCTTGACCCTTGGCCACGAGCTACCCGCATGAGTGCCAAGATCAGGACTGATGGCGCCGGGTACCAGGAGCGGGGCGAAGCCAGCTCCACCGCCCGGGCCCCGCGCGGAGCCAGCGCCACCGCTCCAGCTCAGCACGAAGCTAGCCCCACCGCCCCGGCCCAGCACGAAACCAGTTCCAACACCATGGCCCCGCGCGAAGCCAGACCCACCGCCCCGGCCCCGCCCGTCCCGCTTAGCGACCTGCAAAGGCGCTTCATCAACTGCTATCAGGGTGGTTTCCCCCTGGTGGAGCGCCCCTTCGCGGCGGTTGCCGGGGAACTGGGTACCGACGAGCCGACCCTCATCGCGACCCTTCGCGGCCTGCTGGCGAGCGGAGTCCTCAGCCGCTT
>CALMDH010000132.1:0-3686 GCA_937862735.1 uncultured Gammaproteobacteria bacterium | reverse complement strand
GTCGTGACCTTCCACCCCGGCCAGAAACTCAGGTCGCAGGTGGAAGCCTATGTGGGAACCGAGCAATAGCGGTAGCGGCGACTTCACGCCGGGAGAAGCGTTAGCGCCGAGCCCTGAAGCCCTTCGAGGGGCTGAATGGGGAGGTGTGGTGAGGGGGAGCTGAGGCTCGGGCACCCACTCCCAGTTTGCCGCAGCAACCTTGTTCTCGATCAACTCCGCAACCTCCTGAGTGATGCGCTCGTTGATCGTCTCGGGCAGATGGCAGCGATCGTGCTTGGTCGCTAATGTGCCACTTTCCCTCGTTCACACAACCACTGTTCCAATTCTATGGCCGTCAGGGGTGTTGAATAGAGATACCCCTGGGCCTCGTCGCAGCCCATGAACCGTAGTTGCTCCGCCACAGCGGCCTCTTCCACCCCCTCGGCAATGGTCCGCAGGTTAAGGCCGCGGGCCATCTGGATCATGGCCTGGACGATCGCCCGGGCCTCTTCGTCCTGGAAAATGTCGATGATGAAGGAGCGGTCGATCTTGAGCTTGTCGACCCGGAAGTGCTTCAAATACGCCAGGCTCGAGTAGCCGGTGCCAAAGTCGTCGATGGCCAGCTTGATGCCCTGGGCCTTCCAACGGGTCACCGTCTCCTGGACGATCGCCTCGTTTTGCAGCAGCAAGGATTCCGTCAGTTCAGCTCCAGGAGCCCCGGGGCCAGACCGCTGGCGGCCAGGGCATCCAGGACCTCCCCCATGATCTCGGGGCGGCGGAACTGCACCGCCGACAGGTTGACGGCGATCGTCAGGTCCCGCTGCCCGGCGGTCTGCCAGGCCGCTGCCTGGCGGCAGGCCTCGTGGAGGAGCCAGCGGCCGATGGGGACGATGAGCCCGCTCTCCTCCGCCGCGCTGATAAAGGTGCCCGGCAACAGCAATTCGGCGCCACGCCGCCGCCAGCGGATCAGGGCCTCCACCCCGACGACGCAGCCGGTGCGCAGGCACACCTGGGGCTGGTAACGCAGTTCAAATTCCCCCTGCTCCAGGGCACCGTGCAGGGCCTCGCGGGTCTGCACGTACTGGGTGAGCGCCTGATTCATATGGGGCTCGAAGAGGCAATAGCCATGCAGGCCAGCCTGCTTGGCGGTATGCAACGCCGTATCGGCGTTGCGCATCAGGGTCTCGCCGTCGCGGCCGTCCTGGGGATAGACCGCCACGCCGATGGCGAAGGTAATGAAAAGCTGGGCTGTGCCGAGGTCATAGGGCGCGGTAAGGTGCGCCAGAAGACGGTCGCAGGCCGTGGCAATGGGCGCCACCGGTGCAGCGCCTGGCAAGTCCATCAGGATCAGCATGAACTCGTCGCCGGACAGGCGACAGAGGAAATCCTCGGCACGCAGCTCCCGGGACAGGCGGTGGGCGAACTCTTTCAGCAGGCAATCGCCCACTGGGTGGCCATAGGTGTCGTTGATGAATTTAAACTTGTCCAGATCCAGGTAGAGGACGGCGAGACTGGCATGATGGCGGCTGGCGGCGGCCAGGGCATGTTGCAATTGGTCCTGGCCCAGCACCCGGTTGGGCAGACCGGTGAGGGCATCGTGGTGGACAAGGTGGGCGATTCGGTCCTGGGCTTGCTTCTGCTCGGTGAGGTCTTGCCAGACATTGTGCAGGAGATCCTTGCCGTGGTGGCGGATGACCGTGACCAGCACCAGCGCGGGAAAAGGCTCGCCATCGGCGCGCAGATGTTGCCACTCGAAAGCGCAGCCGCCCTGCTCATAGGCGAGGCGGATCAACTCGTCCGCCTTGGCCGCGGACGCGCGGCCATCGGGTTGCACGGGCGGGGAAAGCTCGGCGAGGGAGCGGCCGAGCAACTGCTCGGGACGATCCAGACGCAGTATCTTCAGGGCGGCGCGGTTGGCGGCGCTGACACAACCATCCTCGATCAGCAGGGTGGCCTGCTGGCTCTCGTTGAAGAGGGTGCGAAAGCGACTCTCACTTTCCCGCAATTGCCGTTCCGCCTGCCGGCGTGCGGTGATGTCGGCGCCGAAGACGGCGATCTGGATGACCCGCCCCTGGTCGTCGAAAACCGGATTGAGGGAGTGGGCGATGATCCGCCCCCCGCGCACATCCTCGAAGTGGAACGGTTGCCCCCTCTCCAGCACCTGGGCCACGGCCTGACGGCGGGTGTTGAGATTCTCGGGTTCCAGCAGCTCATAGACGTTGCTGCCCAGCAGGGCGGCACGGGGCCGGCCCATACGCTCCGCCAGGGTCTGGTTGAGGGCGAGGAGGGTCCCGTCCGGGTCCATGAGGAAGGCACTCTCCGGCAGGGCGTCGAGAAAGGCGAGCAGGGTATCCGAGGAACTACACCCGGAGAGGAGCAGGTCCTGATCCAAGCGGGCGCGACCAGCGGGCGGTTCGGCGGCGGCAGGCCGCGGCTGACCGTCAGGGGTCTCGATCAGGGGGGTGGTCATGAGGACACCCGGCAGTCTGCTGAGTAAAGCACAGTGTGAGTGTTGGGCGAACTTTACCCCATACCCCGGCAAGAAGCATGTCGCGGCTGTCCGAGTCATCATGTGGCTTGGCGCAGCCGGTCATCGCGGTACCCGTCCATGGGCTCTCAGTGTGCCTGGGCATAAACGGGTGTAACCGTTCAGCCCCCTCTCCCCAACCCTCCCCCACCAGGGGGGAGGGAGTAAGCGTGCCAGTGACTTGCGTTACGGAAGCCACCCGAGGCGGGAGGGGGCTAAACGAATACACGGTAGGAAACCTGAGAGTAGGGGTGAGGGTAGCCTAACGCGCCCAAGAAAACATTATTCCAGGGTAGTTTAAGGCGTGCTGGGCAAATGGAACTGAGGGTAGGCCCTGGCCCGGGCACGGCGTCGGCTGGGCGAACAGGGCGGCATTCACCCGCAGGCGTGAGAGCAGCTGCACGCGCCCGCCCAAGGCCAGGCGCAGCGGCTTGAATAAGCCATTGTTACCGAACCAGCTGTCGGTCACCACCACCGGCACGCCGGCGAAGCAGGCCGCCACGCGGCGGATCATGTTGACCGCTTGGGCGAACTTGTCGGCGAACGTCACCGGCTTTCCCCGCAGCCGCCAGCCGCCCTGCTCCAGGGTCTGGCGCCGCAGATAAAACTCGAAGGCCAACGGCAGACAGCACCAGCGCCCATGGATCGGGCGCAACAGCCCCAGCGTCACCAGGGTCTGCGCCCACGGCCAGCGCGTCTGATTGGGCTTGGCCGCGTGATCGAAGGTCGTCTGACAGGCGAAGATGTGCTGGCCGGTCTTCGGATTGAGCGAATCGTCGAGCGCCAGCAGCAAGCGCCCCGCCACCAACGGCTCCGGAATAGCCCGCCAGAGCGTCTGCCACAGCCCCGCCCACGGCAGCTTCGGCGAGGCCATGAACGTATAGTAGCGCCACTCGGCAATGCGCACGCCGAACAGCGTCTCGATGGCCCGCAACAGATTGGACGTGCGCGAGACCGTCACCGGGACCAGGATCGACTGCAAGGTCAACAGCAGCCAACGCCACCGCTCCTGCCCGGCACGGGTGGGCGGAAACAGCCCTTGAAAGGCCGCGGCCAAGGTGCGTAGGATAGTCAGCGAATGGGTGCTCTTTTCGTTGGTTAATCACCGGCTTATCCAACCTTGATTATTATACCGCGAAGCGAGCGCCTATTCACTTTAACCCCTTTGAATTTTCAAAAA
>CALMDH010000131.1:0-7690 GCA_937862735.1 uncultured Gammaproteobacteria bacterium | reverse complement strand
AAGGGGACATTTCTATATTGCACAAAGGGGACATTACTACTTTGGGCTAACAGCGGAAATTTTTAACATTGCCGGGGAACTTGGCCCGGCCTATACTCTCCAATAAATCACTCAGGGGGCGACATGGCTTTCGACGTGGGTTGCGAACCCTGGGGTGCATGCCGAGGTGCGGGGTACCTCGTAAATCCATCCGCAAACCAACAGTTGCCAACGACGACAACTACGCTCTCGCCGCCTAATCCGGCGAGCCTCTGACCACTTTCTGCCTATGGGGGGTGGATTCCAGGGGTAAAAACACATGGGATCGCGGTGAGGGGGGTCCGGACCTGATCCGCTAAAACCCAATTCGGAATCGCTGACCGAGCGCCCTGCCCTTCGGGCGCTGGAAGGCTAAAAATAATAGACAGGGCTAAGCATGTAGATCTCTAGGCAGAGGACTTGCGGACGCGGGTTCAATTCCCGCCGCCTCCACCAAAATCACTATTTCCTTACCCCGTAAGAGACTTTAAGAGACTAAGACCCGCCCCAAAAAGGCGGGTTTTTTTATGCCCTTAGCCCTTGCCTTTAGTCTATTGTGGGGTATTATGGACCGTAGATAGTCCATTACCATCCGGGGAAAGCAGTGGGGTAGAAATGCGGGTATACCCCACGCCCCTAAATCGGATACCCCACTTATGCCCCTCACCGACGCCAAGATACGGAACGCAAAGACTTCTTCGAAACAGTTCAAGTTGTATGACGAGCGCGGGCTGTTCCTCCTGGTCAGGCCCGAGGGGGGAAGGCTTTGGCGTTTCAGATTCCGCTTCGAGGATAGGGAAAAGCTGCTGGCCCTGGGCATCTATCCTGACGTTACCCTCAAGGAGGCCAGGGAGCGGCGAGACGAAGCCCGCAAGCTGGTAGCGGCCGGCATCGACCCCTGTGCCCAACGTAAGGCCCAGAAGAGCGCCAGAGTGGAAAGGGCAGCCAATTCCTTTGAGGTCATCGCCAGGGAATGGCACGAAAGGCAAAAACCAACCTGGGCTCCAAGTCATGCTGACCGAGTACTCCGCTTGATGGAGCGTGACCTGTTTCCTTGGCTAGGCGGAACGGCTATCGCGGACCTTACCCCGCCAACCATCCTAGAAGTCCTGATGAAGATTGCCGACCGCGGGGCCATCGAGACCGCCCACCGCGCCTTGACTATTGTCGGTCAGGTGAACCGCTTTGCTATCGCTTCGGGGCGCCTGGTCTCCGATCCGGCCCGCGACTTACGCGGTGCCCTCCCCCCGTCCATCGACCGCCACTTCCCGGCTATCGTCCAGCCCCAAGAGTTAGCCCCCCTGCTGCGTGTCCTGTGGGGCTACCAAGGCTCCCTTGCGGTGCGCTGCGCCCTTCGCCTGGCCCCGATGCTGGCGGTACGCCCCGGCGAACTGAGATCGGCCAAGTGGTCAGACATCGACTTTGACGCTGCCGAGTGGCGGTTTCGCCTCTCGAAGACCCGGCAAGAGCACGTCGTTCCCCTCGCCCGCCAAGCCGTGGAGGTCTTGCGTGAGCTGCATCCGGTTACCTCGCCCGTCAGCGAGTTTGTCTTTCCATCCGCCCGGACCCCGCGGCGGTGCATGTCTGACAATGCGGTACTGTCCGCACTGCGCAGATCCGACATCCCCAAGGAAGCCCTAGTCGGTCATGGTTTTCGAGCGACATTCAGAACCGTCCTGGATGAGGTCCTGGGGTTCCGGGTTGAACTGATCGAGCATCAACTCGGCCACGCGGTTAAGGACAGCTTGGGCCGAAGTTACAACAGAACCAGCCACTTGCCAGCCCGGAAAGCCATGATGACAGCATGGTGCGACTACCTGGATGCCCTGCGCACCGGCCAAAAATTTGAAAATGGCCCCCAGGGGGTAGTGTCAAAAGTGCCAAAACCCCCTTACAGCCCCTCATCAGAGGTCGAGCCGTAATGACCATCCCCATCAACATCATCGACGGCAACCTCCTGGCCAAGGCCAATCGCGGCGATCCATCCGCCCGGCAACTGGTGCTCAAGCACGCCATCACCACCCTTCGCCCCCTGGCCAATGATGATGCCATCGGCTGGCTTCTGCCCATCCTGGAGAAAATCGCCGCCGGTATGAAGCCAGCAGACGCATTTCCCAGCAAGTACCCGACCAAAAACCTGGAACATGAGCAATGGACCATGGCGCGGTGGGTGGAGACGTTGACAGACGAGCATGGGTACAACTACTCGCTGGAAGACGCCCTGGCGATGATAGGCGACCTTTTTCCTAATCCTGACGACAAGAAGCTCAGTGGACCTGATGGCGGAACGGTCGCTAGGGCCTGGCAAGCCTATAAGGACATAAAAGAATTGCCCATGGATGCCATTCTCACGCCGCAGTCGCACAAGCGTATCGCTGCCTTTGAAGAGCGCATCCAGCATTACCTGGATCAGTATGCAAAAGACAAAAAGACGGGAGGTAACAAGAGGATCTATTACCCTGTAGGGAAGTAATTTGCAAATCGCTTCCCTGGAGTAGTCATCCGCCAACGTGTATTTCTGTACGCACACGGCCAGTAAGGCCGCTGCAACATGGAAATACACATGCACGAGAACGCGACCAATATCCCTGACGAAGTTCTGCTGCGGCTACGTCAAATCATCGGGGGCGGAAAAAATCACCAGGATAAGCCCCTAATCCCCGTTGCCAGATCCACATGGTTCAAGTGGGTGAAAGCTGGCATCGCGCCACCGGCTGTCCGCCTGGGTCCGCGCGCGGTAGCATGGCGCCAGAGCGACATCACCGCCTTCATGCAGGGCGGCTTCATGGCGAACCGGTGATGGCGATGAAGATATCAGCCCGCACCATCCGCCGCGCCAGACGGGGCAAAGTGGACAGCAAGTGGACCGCGACCCCCGGGTGGACCACTAAGCCACCAAAAGAAAAAGGCCGCCACCCCCGGCAGGGTGCCAGCCTTACAAGCAAAAGCGTTACAATGAAGCCGTCCGCCGAAGCGCTAGCAACGCCCCGACGGTAAATCCCCGACTGGCTAAGAGTCTGGGAACCGGCAGTGAGCATTGTAAGGGCAATCCGCCCTGCTGTCGCGCCTGCCTATCCCGCCCTACCCAGTCGGTCTTCCAGCTTGGAGACCGACCATGACTACATCCCCCATCACCCCCGTCGCCACCAAAATGGCGGCATCCTGGCTGGCTGGCGTCATCGCCCGCCGGGCCTTCGACCCCGAGCAGTTGCGCCAAGCCAGCCATTGGGCCTTCGGTGCGCACTTCCTGGCTGACCACCTGGGCGACCCCGAGGCCGCCAACTTCCTGCGGGATCTGGACCGCGATCTGTATTCATTGAGCTTGCTCCAGGGCGCCGATGTCGGCGCGGAGCTGGGCAAGCTCATGATGCGGATCAATGGCCAGGGCCAGGAGGTCAGCCAGTGAGCGCAGCATCCCAGACCCAGGCCACCCCTCCCGCGGCGATTGAAACCATTACCATCAACAAGGCCAAGGTCGGCGCCTATGTCGCCACCCTGCCCCTGGACGCCATCAAGGTCGGCGCCCGGTTCCGGCAGGATCATGGCGACCTTGACTCCCTCGCCCGCAGCATCCAAGAGCTTGGCCTGCTGCAACCGATCGGCATCGACCGAGGCCATAACCTCATATTCGGCCACCGCCGATTCCTTGCTCATCAGCGCCTGGGGCTCGACACCATCCAGGCCCGCATCATCGAGGTGCCCAGCCTGATCCAGGCTGAGCACGATGAGAATGAACTGCGGAAAGCGTTCACCCCGTCTGAGCGGGTGGCGATTGCCGAAGCGATCAAAGCCGAGATCGGCAGCCGGCAGGGTCAGCGCACCGACAAGACTGAACTTCCGGAAAATTTTCCGGAAGTCTCAGGAAAGGAAACCCGTCAGATAGCCGCCGAAAAAGCCGGATTTGGCAATGAGACCACTTACCGACAGGCTAAGACCGTGGTCGAGAAAGCGGACCCCACCCTGGTTCAAGCCATGGACAAGGGCGAGGTCAGCATCAGCACGGCGGCCAAGCTGGCCAGCGCACCGACGGAGATCCAGCAAAGGGCGGCGGCGGAACCGAAGACCGCGCCCAAGCTGGCCAGGAAGATCCTGGATCAAGCGCGCATTGGCACCGAGATCGTGGAGATGGTTTGGCAAAAGCCGCTCCATGAGCTTGATGGCGACGTGTTGCGCAAGGAGGCTCATCGTCGTCTGGAATCCATTGCCGCCATGGCGGAGCGCGAATGCTCTGATCTGGCCCGGTATGTCGGCATCGTCAGCGAGGGGGAGCTCTGGCGAAAACTGGCTGACGATTGGGACACCTTCTGTCTTCAGTATTTCGGCCGCCCGGCGCGGTTTGTCGATTGCGTGGTGGCTGGAGTCAAGGCCCTGGAGGTGGCGTCATGATCCAGGCAGACACCCTCCTCGCCCGTCTCGACGGTGCCCGGCAGATCGGCACTGACCGCTATGTTGCCAGGTGCCCGGCACACGCTGACAAGGACCCATCCCTCTCCATCCGCATTACCGACGAGCACATCCTGCTGTTCTGTCATGCTGGTTGCGAGGTCTCCGCCATCCTCGCCGCCCTGAGCCTTCAGTGGCGCGATATCTGCCCCGAGCCCGCCATCCCCTACCAACAGGCCCTCGCCGCCGGCCATCGCCGTCAGCGCCAACGGCTGAGCGAGATCACTGCCCGCGATTGGGCCAGGACCCTGCTCACCATCGCCGCTGACGATATCGAGCACGGCCGGGAGCATAGTCTCTACGACCGCGCCGCGATCGAGATCGCCCGGGAGGTACTACGGAATGGACGGTAGCCCCTACACCCCCGACGAGCTGCGCAACGAGGCCCTGGGATGGTCAGCGCGGGTGGAGGAGCTACCCATCGCCCTCCCGCCCGTGGAGCCCTTCGCGGATGACCTGTTGCCCGTGGCCCTGCGCCCCTGGATCTCCGACATTGCGCAGCGTATGCAGTGCCCCCCGGACTATCCCGCGGTGGCGGCCATGATCGCCCTGGCCAGCGTGGTCGGGCGGCAGATTGCCATCCGCCCCAAGGCCCGGGACGACTGGACCGTGGTCCCCAACCTGTGGGGCGCGGTCATCGGCCGCCCGGCCTTGCTGAAGACGCCAGCCATTGCCGAGCCCTTGCGCATGATCGCCGCCCTGGAGGTCCTGGCTCGTCAAGACCATGACCAGGCGGCCAAGGACTTCGAGGCCGACACCCTGGTACGGGAAGCCCTGACCAAGGACGCCAAGGCCCGGATTGCCCGGGCGGTCAAGGAGGAGAACCTCGGTCTCGCGCAAGCCATCGCCGTAGAGAGTCTCGACAGCCCCGAGGCCCCAGCGCGGCGGCGGTATCTCACCCAGGACTCGACGGTGGAGAAGTTGGGCGAGCTGTTGCGCGACAACCCCCGCGGCATCCTGATCTTTCGGGATGAGCTGGTCGGCTTCCTCAAGGTCTTGGATCAGGAAGGGCGGGAAGGAAGTCGCGCCTTTTTCCTGGAGGCATGGAATGGGACCGGCGCTTTTACCTTCGACCGTATCGGCCGGGGGACGGTGGAGATCCCGGCCGCCTGTGTCTCCATCATCGGCGCCATTCAGCCCGGACCCCTGCGGGACTACCTGAGCGCCGCCGTGGCGGGTGGCGCCGGGGACGATGGCCTGGTGCAACGGTTTCAGTTGGCCGTCTGGCCCGACCCGAGCCGGGAGTGGGTCAACATCGACCAATGGCCCGACACGGCCGCCAGGCAGGCCGCCAGAGCCGTGTTCACGCGACTGGATAGTCTGGACCCCCCAGCCATTGGCGCCCGCCAGGAAGAGGGCGATCCGGTACCCTGGCTACGCTTCGACCCCGAGGCCCAGGACGCCTTCGACGGCTGGCGTGAGGAGCTGGAACATCGCCTGCGGGATGATGACCTGCATCCGGCCCTGGAATCGCACCTGGCCAAGTTTCGCTCCCTGGTCCCCAGCCTGGCCCTGCTGTGCCGCCTGGCAGACCACCCCGAGGGTGGCGCGGTGGACGCCCCCTCGCTGTTGCGGGCCTTGGCCTGGGGAGAGTACCTGGAGACACACGCCCGTCGCGTCTATAGCCCGGCCCTGACCCCGGAGCTGTTCAGCGCCATCGAGCTGCACCGTCGCCTGCGGGATCTGCCGGAGCCCTTCACCCAACGGGACGTGTATCGCCGCCATTGGCGCGGACTGGATATCCGTGGCACCAAGGATGCTATCCAAGTGCTACTCGACTTCGGCCACATCCGGGAAGAGGAGACTGAAGGCCCGCCTATCGGCCGCCCATCCGTCCGCTACGAGGTCCATCCCGCCATCAGGAGAGCAGGCCGATGAGCTACCTTGCCCGCCTCCGGGAGGCTGAAAATTTTTCAAAAAGGCCCTCCCCCCCAGTGCCAAAAGTGCCAAAACCCCCCATGACCCGACTTTTGGCACTTTTGGCACCTCCTCCTCAGGCCCTTTTCAGAAAATTACGGGCCTGGAGGAGGCCCATCGCGCCTGGCTGATTCGCCACCATGACGGTGCGCTCATCTCCCATCACTTCATTCCGCCCGCCACTGAACGGGAGGTGAGGGCCTGGTACCCCGGGGCCAGCACGGTGGAGGTTGAGCAGCCATGAGCGTCATCCTTCGACCCTATCAGGACGCGAGCATCGACGGCCTGCGCGGGGCCTATACCGAGGGCGCCCAGGCCCCGTTACTAGTAAGCCCCACCGCTTCGGGCAAAACAGTGATTTTTAGCGCCATCAGTCAGCGTGCCGTGGCGAAGGGCGGCCAGGTCCTGGTCTTGGCCCATCGGCAGGAACTCATCCGGCAAACGAGCGCCAAGCTAACAGAGTTCGCCGTGGCGCATGGGCTGATACTGCCCGGTGAGCCCGCGACCGATCAGCCGGTGCAGGTCGCCAGCGTGCAAACCCTGGTGCGCCAATTGGACAGGCTGACCTGGACACCGAGCCTGGTGATCGTGGATGAGTGCCATCATGCTGTTCCCGGCTCTGGACACGGCAAGATCCTCGCCCACTTCAGCGCCGCCCGCGTGCTGGGCGTGACGGCGACGCCTTCGCGCATGGATGGACGCGGTTTAGGCATTCAGGTCGGCGGCTACTTTGACCGCCTGGTGCTGGGACCGACCGTTGCGGAGCTGATTGACCTGGGGTATCTCGCCCGGCCGGTTGTTTTCGCTCCCCCTGGTGCCCCCGATCTGTCCGGCCTGCATACCGTGGGCGGTGACTTCAACCGTGGTGAGCTGGAATCGGTGATGAACCGCCGGGTGATTACGGGCAATGCCATCGAGCACTACGGCAAACACTGCCCCGGTGAGCCCGCCCTCTGTTTTTGTGTCTCAGTGGAACATGCCCGGCAGGTCGCGCAAGCCTTCAGTGCCGCGGGTTACCAAGCGGAATCAATTGATGGTTCCTTGGACGACAAAACCCGTGCCCAGCGCATCACCGACCTGGCCGAGGGACGGTTACAGGTTTTGGCCAGTTGCGAAATCGTGTCCGAAGGCACGGATATTCCCGTCGTCGCCGCCGCAATTTTGTTGCGACCAACCAAGAGCTTGGCGCTCTATCTGCAGCAAGTGGGCCGGGTACTCCGGATTTATCCCGGCAAGATCCGTGCCCTGATTTTGGATCATGGTAACTACTCGCCCGGATCGCAGGCTTTTCGCTAATGGCGGGCAACCGGTA
>CALMDH010000130.1:0-3161 GCA_937862735.1 uncultured Gammaproteobacteria bacterium | reverse complement strand
CGCTGGCCATTGCGCATACCTTCAGCCCCAGCCCCAGCCCCAGCCCCAGTGCCAGGCCAAGCCTTTCTAACAACCTCAGTCCCAGTTTCAGTCCAAGCACCCCCCTTGGACCCAGCCTGGGTATCACCAAGGCCGGCGGTTGCAGCCAACTCGGCATTGCGGATGCCATTCGCCGGGGCATGGCGTCCGAGCATCTGACTGTAACTGTCGATGATCGCCAGTGGGGTGCGCACCTCGTGGGCGAGCATGCGCGTGAACAGGGCGCGGTTCGCCATGTCCTCGCGCAACCGCTCAACCTGCCACTCCAACTGCTCCCTCGCGCGACGCTGGGCGGCGTCACGGAGCAGGATGGCCGCCATCAGCAGGGTGGCGTGGATCGTCGAGGCGAGTAGGTACAGGTAGTAGACGGCGTCTGCACCCGGGATGAGCCCGAAGGCGTCCGCCAGACGGCCCAGGGCCACCACGAGGAAGGGCATGAAGGCGATCAGAAAGAAGCGGGCATTGGCGTAGCCGCGAAAGGCGGCCGGGAGGATGGTCACCAGGATGCCCAGGATGAACAGGATGCTGACCAGGTTGACGAAGGCCTGGGATAGGGCGGGGACGAGCAGCCAGACCAGCCCATAGCTCATCACATAGAGGGATCCAAGGGCGATGAGTGGTCCGTCGAGGCGTTTGGCCTGGGCGGTCGGCCAGTCGATCAGATGGCGGACGAAACCCGTCAGGGCTGAAGCTGCCATCACCATGCCCGCCCCGACCAAAAACTGCCGCAGGGACAGGTTGTCTGACAGACCCAGTAGCTGCCACGGACCCAGGTTGACGAAATGGGTGGACTCCAGGCCCAGGATGTAGAGGGCGTAATAGCCATCCACCGGGAAGCGATAGCGCAGGGCCCGGAGGCCGCTGATCAGAAAGGCCAGGGTCATGACGCCGAAATAGGCGCCGAGGAACAGGTCCTCCGTCGCGTGATGCCGGTCATAGGCCCAGGGTTGGAAGAGACGGGGAATGATGCGCAAGGTGGAGATGCTGGTGTAGCGCAGGTAGATCTCCCGCGGCGTCGTATCCCCCAGGGTCAGCCGGAAGGCATGCTTGCGCCAGGCCAGCTCCCGTTCCGCGAAGGGCAGGGCGCGACCGCCGCGGCGGGCCGGGAGGGTGCCGTCGGGGGAGATCTCAAAGAGTAGGATCTCGTCGAGCATGTCCTCACCGGCCTCCAGCCACCAGTCGCTGGGCGCCCCGGCGGCACGTTCCAGGCGCAGATAGACCCAGACGGCATCCCAGGGCCGATGGCCCGCGGCAATCTCCGGGGCGGTACTGAGGGAGAAGGCCCCGGCGGCGCGCATTTCCATGGCCTCCTCCAGCCCCAGTTTACCCCCGTAGTCGATCAGGTAACTCATGTGGCCGGCCAGGTCCAGGTGCTCGGTGCCCGCCTCTAGGACAAGGGGCGGAGGTCCCACGGCCTGGGATGGGGCCGGGACCAGCCAGCCGCCCAGCAGGATCAGCAAGATCAATAGGAACGGTGGGGCCAAGGGGGTGAGGCGAGCCGGGAGGAGGGGCTGATGGACATGGAAGATTTCAAGCGCCTCAATGGACGTTTTCTTAACAAATTGGCGACAGCCCAGATGGGCTGAGAATGGTGCCCTCGATCGTCCTCTCGCAAAGGATAGATACTGCCATGGGTGGCAGGTAATTCGGCTGAGGGGCGAAGGTCCGCACGATGATCATAGCCGCAACGGGTCTCGATCATTCTTTCGCCCAGGAGCGCTAACCTGTCCTGGGTGGCTGGAATGGCGGCTAAGGGTCGGAGGTCCGAACGATGATCGATACCGCAATGGCTATCATCGTGTCGGCATCAGGAACGAAAGACCCCCTCCAGGGAGGTGGCATCCAGCACACGATCGCCCCAGGTTTCAATTTCTTCAACCGAAGCTCTGGCGATCCGTTCTAGCACCTCGGGCGGCAGGGGACCAAAGCGGCGGATCATTTGACGCTGCAGCAACAGGATCTCACCTTCCTGACGCCCTTCCTGGCGCCCTTCCTGACGCCCTTCCTGTAGCCCTATCTGCCGCCCTTCCAAAAGCCCCTTCCGCTTGTACTCCTCGGCCCATTGATCAAATTTTTCAGCTAAGGTCATTTTCAACTCCGTCAGGTCGCTTACCTGGGGGATCACCAGAAGGTTGCGGCTGCGCCGGCGCAGCAGGGCCCGAATCCAGAGGGCAAAAAGACGCCTCAGTTCCGGCTGGCCCGCCAGCCAATCGTTGAGCAGATCGATCAGGGGCAACAGATCGCGGTCGTCCGCCGGGTGCTCGAAGCGGATGATGGCGGCGACCAGGTTGCGCATGCCCGCCAACTCCGCCTCCCCATAGCGATTTTCGTCGATGAGCAGGTAGCGAAGCTGCGGCAGGTACTCGGCCACCAGCCCCGGAACCTTGGGCAGCAGCGCGGCCAGGTCCGTCGCGGCGGTCCAGGTCTTACCGCCATTGTAGAGGACGATCGGCAATACCGGCGGCAGGGTCTGGCCGGGTTTGACCTCCTTGCGGCGGATCAGGTCTTGGTACAGCAGGCCGACATAGACCAACATACGGACCGCCATGAAGGGATCAACGCGGCTCTGGAACTCGATGAGGATATACAGATACAGCCAGTCCTCGCCGGCCTTGACCCGCCAGACGACATCGTCGCTGCGCCGGCGCAGGTCGTCGGTCACATAGCTGGCCGGGACCTTCTCCAGGGTCGAATAATCCAGGCCCGCCAGCCAGGCGTCGGGGATGAAGCCCAGCACCAGGTCCCGCACCACCTCGGGGGCGGAAAACAGCAGTTTGTAGCCGGCGTCGTCGGGGTTCATGGTCGGGATTGTAAACCGAAGTCAGCTCACCGCAGCCAGCAGGAAGAGAGTCGCCATGTGCGCATCGGTCGCCTCGTCAGGATTGGCAGACTTGTCAGGATCGGCAGACTTGTGAGGATCGACCTGGCTTGGTCGACTCAGACCGTGGCCAGGCGAAGCCGCCGCAAAACGCTACGGATGACGGCCTCAAGCTCATCGAAATCGATCGGTTTCACCAGATAGGCATCGGCGCCCTCGTCCAGGCCGCGGATACGTTCCTCCCGTTCGCCCAGCGCCGTGGTCATGATGATGCCGCAGGGGCAGCGCTGGCGCAGGCGCGCGG
>CALMDH010000129.1:0-4653 GCA_937862735.1 uncultured Gammaproteobacteria bacterium | reverse complement strand
CAGGGGACATCTCTATATTGGACAGAAGGGGACATTTCTACTTTGGGTTGACATGCGACCCGCCAGTTGCGACCCGCCAGTTTGCGACCCGCCAGTTACGACCTGGCAGGCGACCCGGCCGGCAGTGGCGGGTACCAACCTGTCAGAGAAGATCGGCGTTCAGGTAAAGATGCACGAAAATGCTGGCGGTATAACCCAAGGCGATGGCCGGCGTCCAGCGCAGGTGACTGAAGAAGGTGTAGACACCCCGGGCCTGGCCCATCAGGGAGACCCCCGCGGCGGAGCCGATGGACAGGAGGCTGCCACCGACCCCCACGGTCAGGGTCACCAGGAGCCACTGGCCCTCGGACATCTCGGGCATCATGTTAAGCACGGCGAACATGACGGGGATGTTGTCGACGACGCCGGAGAGGATACCCACCAGAATGTTGGCCGTGGTGGGTCCCATCAGGTCCCGGGTGACCTCCATGACCAGCGCCAGGTAGCCCATGAAGCCCAGGCCGCCGACGCAGAGCACCACCCCGTAGAAAAACAGCAGGGTGTCCCATTCCGCGCGGGCCAGCTTGCGAAAGATATCGAAGGGTATCAAGTCCTCCTCAGGGCTGTTGCGAAAGCGCGTCCGTTCTCCCGTCCGCTTCAGGTAGTAGGCGAAGACCTTGAGGTAAGCCAGGCCCGTCATCATGCCCACCGCCGCTGGTAGATAAAGGACGTTGTCGAAAATGACCGCGGTGACCAGGGTGAGGGCGAAGAGGACCATGATGCGCTTGGCGCCGCGGCGCATGCTGACCCGGCTGACCAGGGGCCGGGGGGCATCCCGGGGCACCGCGAAACTCATGATCAGGGCCGGCACGAGAAAGTTGACCAGGGCGGGGAGAAACAGCCGCAGGAAATTTGGCAGTTCCACCAGGTCCTTTTGCCAGAGCATGAGGGTGGTGTAATCGCCAAAGGGACTGAAGGAGCCGCCGGCGTTGGTGGCGACCACCAGGTTGACGCAGGCGATGGCGAGAAAGCGCGGATTATCCACCCCGATCGCCACCACGATGGCCCCCATCAACAAGGCCGTGGTGAGATTATCCGCCAGCGGTGAGATGGCGAAGGCCAGGGTGCCGGTCAACCAGAACAATTGGCGGTAGCTGAAGCCACGACTTAAGAGCCAGGATCGCAGGGCCTCGAAGACATTGCGCTCGTCAAGGACGCTGATGTAAGTCATGGCCACCAGCAGGAAGAGAAAGACCTCGGCGAAATCCAGCAGATTATGGCGGGCCGCCTGGGCCGTCGCCTCCGCCTCACCCTGCTCCAGGTAGACGAAGGCGATCAGGCCCCAGATGATCCCGGCGGCGAGCATGACGGGCTTGGCTTTGCGCAGTTGGGTGAATTCCTCAAGTATCACCAGCCCATAGGCCAGGACGAAAATCACCAGACTGACAGATCCCACCCAGTGACCGGTGAGATCAAGTGGGGGAGCGATATCGGCGGCGAGGGCCAGACCAGGCACCAGCCAGACGAGGCCGGCAAGCAGGAGCATGATGGGAAGGGGCGGGATCATGGGCATCTCAATGAGGTTGGCTCGGGTGCTAAGCCAGTGTGGGATGTGAGTTTAGTAAAGGCCCGCGATTGAGAAAAATCAATCCATCATTGGCGCAAGACGCCAACTGGTCAGGGCGGAACTGGCGATGGAATTCCACGATTCGTAAAACGGGGGCATCTGCGCCGAGAAATACCCTGGATACTGCGACAGAAGGAACATTTTGCAATAAGATAAATGCAGTCGTTACTAGCGAGGATCTCATGACTAAACCCATCACTGCCCTTCCCGGTGTCGGCGACGCCCGTGCCCAGGACCTGATTCGACTCGGTTTCCGTTCCCTTGCCGACGTTGCCAACGCCACCCCGGAAGCCCTGTCCGCGGTCCCCGGTTTCCGCACCCATCGTGCCCTGCAACTCATCACCGCGGCCCGCGCCCTGCTGGCGGAAGAGGGGACCACGCCGGCCGCCAAGCCCCGGCGCCGGTCAGCCAACGCGGCCACCCCCTCCCCGGCCGCCCCGCCGGCAAGAAAAACGACCAGCCGTTCACGGCCAGCCCAGGCCAGCGGTCAGGACGCGACGGTTAGCACCTCCCCCACCACGCCGAGTCAGCCCCGGGCCGCCGCCTCCCGGTCCGCCCCCAAGAAAGCCCCCCAGCCCTCTGCGGCCGAGGTCCCGGTCTCAACCGGCGCCCCGGCTCCTGCCCCCGCCCCGGAACAGGCGTCCGCCAAATCCGCGCCCAAGGTCAAGCGCGTAAAGAAGGAGAAGGAGGTACCGGTAACCACCTCCGCGCCAGCCCCCAAGCCCCAGGAATCCCGGGAACCGGCGGCTAAGCCTGACAAACCCAAAAAGGGTCAGAAAAACAAGAAGGCGGAGAGTCCGGCTCAGCCGGACAAGGCGGACAAGGCGGAAAAGACCGCCAAGACCAAAGAGAAAGGGAAGAAAGACACCAAAGCCAAAAAAGAAAAGAAGGCACCGAAGGGCTGACCCCGGCCCCAGGCATGGCACCAGGCTGGCTACCACTGCTTTTCCCGGCCAGCGTCCCGGCGAACGGGACGCGGGATCTTCCACTTGGTGCTGGCGCCTTGTCCCTCTTGGTTCTTTTCCTCGATGGCCGTTACCGCTCTAGGCCTTTGACCTCAGGCCATTAGACCTCTGGCCCATTGCCTACTGGCTCATTGCCCTCTGGGTAATAAGCCTTAAGCCCCCCCTGCTGCCTGGGTTGGCTTCGTTGACATAAGACACAGATTTCCCCAATCCTCCCCCCTGGTGGGGGAGGATTGGGAAGTGGTGGGATCTGAAGGGTTTCTTTGCTGTTTGACCTCCCCGGCCAGGCCTGGTCAGTAGTAACCCGGCGGCGCCACCCCACCCGGACCCCGACAGCGCTCGGTCGTGGTGACCCGCCCATAGGGGTCGACGGACTGGGTAACCGTGCACTGGCTGCCGCCATAGGGCCGAGGGGCCGGTGGCGGGGCGTAGTAGGGATAGCTACGCTGGTACTGCTGGCGTTGTTGGGCGACGTTGGCGTAACCGATCGCGCTACCGACGGCGGCTCCCGCGAGGGCACCGCTGGTTGCCCCACGATTGCGATCCCAGGGATCCAGGGCCGCCCCTCCCAAGGCGCCGATGGCGGCACCCGCCGCCGCGCTCCCCAGGACGGTCCCCACCTCCTGATCGGTTGCCGCGCAGCCGGAGAGGACAGTGAAGGCCAGGCACATCAGGATCGGCTGTCGCATCGCTCGCTTGCCCCTCTCAGGATAAAAATGCCCCCAAGCACCTGAGCATCATGAATGGCGATCAATAGCAGGTGCGGGTCGTGGTCCGGTTGCCATAGCGATCATAGGTCGTCGTTTCATCGCAGCGCGGTTGATACACGGGTTGCTCGACGACTACCGTGCGCGTGCTGGGCTGACTCAGCAGATACCCCAGACCGATGCCGCCGATAATGGCCGGCGCCACCCAGGCACCATCATAGCGGAACCTGGGCGGTGGGGGTGGCAGGGGGTGGTGATGATGGTGGTGCCCCCCGTGCCCCTTGGGTCGCCCCGGTGGGTCCGCGGCGGCGGTCACCGTGGTCACCAGCAGGGCAACGGCCAGGGCCGAAGAGTAAGCGGTTCTACCGTTCATGCTGCCTCCAGCGTCGTCATTATCGGAACCGAGAGTTGGTGAGGAGACCTCACGGTTTGATAATCTAACGGGAAAATGTGCACGAATCAGGTAGAAAGACGCTCAAATAAGCTGCACGCGATCACCCGGCCTCGCCCTCATCACCTGCGTTACGAACTCAAATCATGAACAGCCTCTGGGCCATCTTCATTCTGCTCCTGATCGGCTGGTACTGGCTCGACAGCCTCAGGGCCCGCGAATTGGCCTTAGGCATCTGCCGGGCGGCCTGCGAACAACGGGCGTTACAACTTCTCGATCAGACCGTGGCTCTGCGTCGCCTGCGGTTGCGCTGGACGAGCGAGGGCTTGCGCCTGCGTCGGACCTACCGTTTCGAGTTCAGCGACGCGGGGGCCGAACGCTACAGCGGCTACCTGACCCTGGTGGGACTAAACCTGGAAGGATTGAGTTTCGGCCTGCCGGACCAGGTCCGGGATGCCTGAGCACCGGCCTATTTGACCACCCGTAAATTGGGCTTGCCGCGCTTGGGCTGGGAGGGCGGCGCCGGATGCTCATCCGTCGGCGGCGAGGTCCCGGCCCCCTCCTCGGCCTCTTCCTCCGGAAAGAGCATGCCATGGCCGTTTTCGCGGGCATAGATCCCCATCACGGCGGCGATGGGGACCATGACATCCAGGGGGCGACCGGAAAAGCGGGCGTTGAAGACGATCTCGTCGTTGCCGATGACCAGTTGACGCACAGCGCTGGGGCTGAGATTGAGGACGATCTTCCCATCCTGGACGAACTGGGTGGGGACCACCGTCGGGGAACGGCTGGTATCCACCAGCAGGTGGGGGGTCATGTCGTTATCCAGGATCCAGTCGTACAAAGCACGGATCAGGTACGGGCGATTGGAGGTCATGTCAGGCTTCTCCAGACTCGGCCCCGCCCAACGGGGCCAGGCCCCAACGTCAAGGTCTGGCCGTCTCGTGCGGCATTTCCCGTTCGATTTCCGTCAGGCTGTGCCGG
>CALMDH010000128.1:0-6245 GCA_937862735.1 uncultured Gammaproteobacteria bacterium | reverse complement strand
ACAGGGATTTACCGAAGCGCCGGGGGCGGGAGAGGAAGTAGTACTTGCCCGCCTCAGCTAGCCGCACCGCAAAACCGGTCTTGTCGACATAGCAGCAGTCATCTTCGCGGATCTGGCGGAAGGTCTGGATGCCGATGGGGAGTTTCTGAAGGCGGTCAGGCATGGTCGCGGATATTTTTCTGGTCATCGTGTTATCGGAGTATAGCCCAGGCCCTCTTGCAGCTTGGCGCATGGCAAGGTTAATCACGACTGCTCCACCAGGTACAGGCTCCGAGGTTCGTTGGGCGTTTAGCCGCCCACGATTTCCGACGACGGCCTGAATGACCATGTTCAACACGCCGTTCGCCCCGGTAACAGAGGAGCGACTCACGGAGAGATCGCCGATGGAGGTCTTGATATTGCCCGTGCCGCCCATGGACAGGTTATGGCAGGAGTTACAGGAGATGAAACCGGAGTTGGAGAGACGCGGATCGAAGTAGAGCTTCTTGCCCAGCTCGACCATGCCCAGGTTGATGGACTGCGGCGGACGGATCGGGGTGATGGGCTCGTCCTTGATGGCACCGGAGGCGGCGCCCAGACTGATGGCGGCGGCGAGGGTAGAGAGCGTGAGCTTCGTAAGCGCTGGCGTAAAAGGGTCTCCCAGCGGCAGTGCTCAGGTCTTGGGGTGACGGTGATGGCGGGTCACGAGTTGGGTCAGGGCGGCCCGATCTCCGCGGAAGGGTTCTTGGTCGGCCAACTCCCGCTGACAGATTATGACCCGCGAGTATGCGAGGCGAGTCTTAAGAAAAACTTAAGGTTGGGCTGCCAGAATGACTTCTCGTTAGTGCACCAGGGAGCAGTCACCATGTCCGGCATCCTTGCATCACCCAACAAGACGGCATCCAAAAAGACATCACCCGTTGAGACCTCCCCCAAAACAGGTCTGGTCGCCCTGTTGACCCTCCTGCTGCCACTCAGCCTCGCCGTGGGCGCGGCCAGTGCCGCCGGGGCCCCGAAGGTCCCGGCCAACGTGGCCAAGGAGACCAGTGGTTACGCGCCCAGGACGACCTGTTACGACGGATATTTCGGGCTCTCCGCCCGGACCCGCAATGCCCAGCGTCTATCCCATCGTCTGGGCGCGAAGCAGGAACCGGCACCGGGCACCGCGGGTGAAGTGGACAAAACGCGATAGCCACCTGGGTGGCAAACCCGTGGCCGCGGAGCGGTAAAAAACGCGATCGCCACCGGGGCGCCAAGCCCATGGCTGCGGAGCGGTTCAAAACGCGATCGCCACCTGAGCGGTAAACCCGTTGCCGCTGTTACCGGTCCCCCCCTCCCCCGCGCCGTAGTCCTGATCATGGACGTACTCGAGTTGTAAGATTGTGTAGTCGTAGATCTCCAGATTGAAGGTCACCAGCCCCCGGGCCGCGGGCAATTCCAGGGCCAGGGCCTCGGCGCTGCCCTGATAACCCACGGCAATCTGAGCAGGCTTGCTGAATAGATCGAAACCGTAACCCGCCTCCAGCATCCAGGCGGAAGGCTGCTGCTCCGCCAGGGCCTCACCGGCGCCCAGGTCGAACCGCTCGGTCGCGGTGACGTATTCACCGATGAGGGTCCAGGGACCGGCCTCGAAGAGCAGGCTTGCCGCCAGGCCACCCACCCGGTCGTCATCCTCCACCACCTCGCGCAGGCTGTCGGCATCGCCCAGGTCACTGAGGTAGCCCAGGGCCAGGGTCAAGGGATGGGCCCCGATCTGGGCGGCATAACCCACCTCCAGACCCCACTCGTTGCCGCGCTGGCCGTCCTCTTCGTGCTGCTCACCCTCGAAGGCATAGGCGGCGCCAAAGAATTGGTCGAGCTCGAAGCCCACCGCCCCGGCGATCTCCCGGGTCTCGCCCAGCTCCAGGGTCAGCGGGTCCGAGACCATGTTGGACTCATAACGGCCGAAGGGGAGATAGAACTGACCACCGTCGACGAACCAGGTCCCCTCCGGGGGACCGACCCGCAGTTGGGCCACGTCCAGTTCCAGGGGCGCCCGACCGTTGTCCTCGTAGAGACCGCTGGCCTGGACCTTGACCCAGGGGTGGGGCTGGAAGGTCATCATCAGCTCCAGAGTGGAGATGATCCCCTCGTCCTCCCTGGGGCCTTCATAGGGTTTGGTGTAGACCCAGCCTGCCTCGATCAGGCCATTGAGTTGCAGATAGGGATAGGACTGCTCACCCGTGGCGTCCTGGGGCGGGAAGCGCAGGTGGTCGTCATCCTCGCCCGCGACGGGGACCGCCTCCGCTTCAGCCTCCGCCGACGGTTCAGGGGGCCGAACATGCTTGGGATCTTGACCGAAGGAGGGCCGCGCCGCGGGGGCGGGGATGGCCGTGGGAGCGGAGGCCCCCGGGGCGGTGTTATCGGGAGTGGTGGTCTCGGCGGCCAGCAAGGTCGGTCCAACCAAAGGCACCAGAGCGAGACAGGCCAGTCTCGCGGGCATCAGTCGGAAATGGACGGGGGAGACGGAAGGGCGCCGGGACATTGGGTCAATCCTAATTTGGGGGTTACAGCTAGAGTGAACGGGGGGGCAAGGGGTCAGCGCCTCAGGCTAACCTTGCCATTGATAGACCTCGATCGGGGTGCTGCCACACTGGGTGCAACCCCGGCATTTCTCGGCTTGCAGACAAGTGACCTTGCCTTTGCGCTGCCAGATCTCGAGCATGCCGCGGACCAATTCGCGGTCCGCGGCGAAATAGGCGGCGATCTCACCGAGGGTCGCCTGCTGGTGGTCGTGAAGAAAATGCTTAAGATCGGTGAGGGTCATACCTCGACTCCTCGGGCATCGTTGAGACGCTCGCTCATACGCAGGCAGAGTTTCCGGGTCGTGCGGTCGAGAGCGGCAGTCTCGGCCAACCGCTCCGGCAGCCCAGCGGCCTGGTGGCCGGCCTGAATGCATTCGGTCAGGTCATGACGAAGCAAAAGGGCCAGGGCCCCGGTGGTGAGATCGCGTTTGGACATGGACGAACTTCTCCTGGTTGTCATCCTGGGCATGGACCTCGGCATGGGCGCGCGGGATGGAGTTGGAGCCGAACACCAGATCGACCCGCGGCGCCGTGTCGCCGTATCTTGCTGCACGGCCCTCGCTAGGCATGGACGGTTGCAACCGGTTCGGTTGGCGTTTCTCCCTGGCGGCTGGACCAAAGCTTCATCCCGAGCAAGACCAGGCCCAGGGTCAGCAGGATGCCCAGGGTCCAGGAGAGGGATTGCAGCGGGTGCTGGCCAAAGGTGGCGAGCTGGTAGTAGAGGGTGGCGACGCCATAGCCCATGCCGGTGGACCAGAGGGCGATGAAGCTGGCCCAGCGCAGATTCGCCTCGCGGTAAACGGCGCCCAGCACCGCCACGCACGGGAAGTAGAGCAGCACCAGCAGCAGGTAGGCGAAGGCGCCGGCGGTACCGTCGAAGAGCTTGGCCATGGCGCCGAAGGTGCCCGCGTCCACTTCCTGGGCCGCGGCGGCGGCCTGGACGTCACTGACGTCGCCGATATTCAGCCCCAGGGGGTCCAGGGCGGCATCGGCCAGGCCGGCAAGGTTGGCGGGGAGGGTGGCGAAGGCCTCGCCCACGGCCGCCACCAGATCAAAGCCAGTCTCGGCCGCCGCGGTGGTGGCGACCTCCGCCTGATCCGCCGGGGCCTGATCAGCCGCGTGCGCCGCGGCATGGCGGGAATAGAGGGTGTCCAGGGTGCCCACCACCGCCTCCTTGGCGAGGATGCCGGTGAACACGCCCACGGCGGCGGGCCAGTTGTCCTCCTTGAGACCGATGGGGGCGAAGATCGGGGTGATGCCCTGACCCACTGCCGCCAGCACCGACTGGTCGTCCTCCTGGTGGCCAAAGCCGCCGTCGGTGCCCAGGCTGCTGAGCAGATTGAGGACCAGGACCATGGGGACGATGATCTTGCCGGCCTTGAGGATGAAGCCCTTCAGGCGCTCCCAGGTGTGCAGCGCCAGCCCCTTCAATGTGGGCAGGTGGTAGCTGGGCAGTTCCATGATGAAGTGGGAGCCGGCAACCGGGAGCAGGGTGGACTTGAGGGCCGCGGCGGTGAGCACGGCCACTACCACGCCGATGACATAAAGGAGGAAGACCATGTTCTGGCCACCGACCGGGAAGAAGGCCGCGGCGAAGAGGGCATAGACCGGCAGCCGGGCGCCGCAGGACATGAAGGGCGTCATGGCCATGGTCATGAGCCGGTCGCGGGGGTTCTCCAGGGTGCGGGTGGCCATGACCGCCGGGACGTTGCAGCCGAAGCCGACGATCAGGGGGACGAAGGACTTGCCCGGCAACCCCATGGCGCGCATCAGCCGGTCGACGACGAAGGCGGCGCGGGCCATGTAGCCCGAGTCCTCCAGGAAGGACAGGAACAGGAAGAGGAAGGCGATGACCGGGATGAAGGTGGCCACCGTCTGGAGGCCGCCGCCGGCGCCGTCGGCGATGAGCACGCGCAGCCAGTCCGGGGCGCCGAGGCCGGTCATGACCTCGCCCAGGCCGTCCACCAGCAGGGCGCCGAACAGCAGGTCGAAGAAGTCGATGAAGGCCCCGCCCAGGTTGATGGTGAAGAGAAACATCAGGTACATGACCGCCAGGAAGATCGGCAGCCCCAGGACGCGGTTGAGCACCACCCGGTCCAGGGCGCGCGTCAGGCTGGCCCCCGTCTTCGCCTGACGCTGGATGACCTGGCCGGCGACGGTGCCGATGAACCGGTAGCGGGCGTCGGCGGCAAGGATGTCCATCTCCTCACCCAACTCGGCCTCGATCTGGCGGCGCAGGGCGCTGGCCTCCGCCAGGGTGGGGGGGCTGGCGAAACCGGGCGCGGCCGTGTCGCCCTCCAGTAGCTTGAGGGCGGTCCAGTCCGGGCGGGGGGCGCCGGGACGCTGACCGTCCAGTTCACCCGCCAGTTGGGCCACCGCCGCCTCGATCGGCGCGGGGTAGTTCATGCGCACCTGGGGATGGGCCGGGCGACCCTTGGCCAGCAGGGCCTTGAGGTCCTCCACCCCCTGGCCGGTGCTGGCGCTCATGGGCACCACCGGGCAATCGAGCAGGCGCGCCAGGGCCGCCGCATCGACTCCATGGCCCTTTTTGGCCGCCGCGTCGACCATGTTCAGGGCCACCACCATGGGCCGCCCCAGTTCCAGCAACTGGGTGGTGAGGTAGAGATTACGCTCCAGGTTGCTGCCGTCGAGGATGTTGACGATCAGGTCCGCCCCGTCTGAGAGCACGAAGTCGTGGGTCACCTGCTGGTCGAGGGTGGTGGCGCCGGGGATGGCGTCCATGGCATAGACGCCCGGCAGGTCCACCACCTCCACCTCCTGGCCCTGGAAGCGATAGTGGCCGGACTTACGCTCCACCGTGACCCCGGGCCAGTTGCCCACGGTCTGCCGTGCTCCGGTGAGGGCATTGAAGAGGGTGGTCTTGCCGCAGTTGGGATTGCCCACCAGGGCGATGGTCAGGTTCGCGGAGGGCATGCGACTACTCCGAAAGCCAGCCGCGTTGCACCTGCAAGACCTCCGCCTCGTCCTTGCGCAACGAGAGGCTGTAACCGCGGACCTCGACCTCCACCGGATCACCCAGGGGCGCCAGGCGGGTGACGCGGATTTCGGTGCCGGGGGTCAGCCCCATGGTGAGCAGGCGGTGGCGGTAGCCGGGGCATCCCGCGGCGTAGCCGCTGACGCGGGCCCGTTCGCCGACTTTGAGGGTCTTGAGGGTGGTGTACATGGGCAGTCTTTCGGTGTCTGGTTGGGCGAAATGGCGGGTGGATCGGAATTGATCCACTTTCTTAATGATAAATGATCTCATTAACGGATGCCAATCGCATGGATCACGAATTCAGTCAGCATGGTCCGCGCTGCCGATGCCAGCATCCTGGGCCACCTCCGGTTCAGGGCCGGAGTCCTTCCCCATCTAACTCTTCACCATGGGCATAGGCTCGTCTGGCCGGTCCACGGCATGCTTTTCAATAACCCCATTGATGAGCAGTTGCTGCCAATTCGCTTCATCCTGATCGCGCCCTGGCCGCGGGCTTCATCGCCCACCGCCGCCTAGTGCCGGGGAGCGACTCGCTGGGGAGGGACTCGAGCGCCCGCGTGGCGTTAAGGGCAACCCGCGGCCATCGCCTGCTGATGAAGTCTTAAGGATCGCTTAAGCCTGGCTTGTTAGTTTCACGCTGGTCAGCCGCCTTCCGGCGCGCTCCTCTCCGCTCGAGGCTCATCATGTCCTTACCCCGCTCGCTGTTG
>CALMDH010000127.1:0-6245 GCA_937862735.1 uncultured Gammaproteobacteria bacterium | reverse complement strand
CCTGCCCCTGTGGCTTGCCGGGACCCTATGCCGCTTGCTGCGGGCGTTTCCTGGATGGCGGGCTGGACCCGGTGACCGCGGAGGAACTGATGCGCTCCCGCTACGTGGCCTATGCCCAGCGCCGTGAGGAGTACCTGTTGCGCACCTGGCACCCCAGTACCCGCCCCGCTGCGCTCGACCTGGAGAAGGAGGCGGTGCGCTGGCTGGGCCTCAAGGTCATTCGCACCCGTGCCGGCGGTGCCGAGGATGACACCGGCACCGTCGAGTTCGTCGCCCGCTACAAGGTGGGGGGTTTCATGGCCCACCGGCTTAGGGAGGAAAGTCGCTTCGTCCGCGAGGAGGGTCAGTGGCGCTATCTGGATGCCGATGGGGCCGTCTGACGGGCAGCCATGGGATAGGCCCGGAGAGGCAGGCAGGGACGGTTGGGCATTTGGGTCTCTTTGCCGCCAGGATCAAGCCTCCGTTCGACCGTTAGATGGTCGTCCGTGGCAAGGAGTACATCCCCACACAGCCAGGTAATAGTCCGAGCAGGCAGACACCAAACGGCAAGGATAAATACTGTCCCGGTGCTGATTTTATCTATCGCCGGCTACGCCAGTAAAAGGGTCTTCTCATCTGGTGTGCCACGGCCAACAGACGAATTTCGTTGTGCCTTACGGAGTAAAGGAGAGAGAAAGGGAACTTGCGAAGAGGCTTCTTCCTTACACCTCCCCACTCGAGCGGAGCCGCTTCTGGGTACTGTGAGATGAGCTTGATCCCACGCTCGACCTCGTCCAGGAATACGTTCCCAAGCCCAGGGGCCTCGAGATCGTAGAAATCAGCGGCCTCATTGATCTCCGCCTCGGCCGTCTCGTGGATCGAGAATAGAACTGTCATTTCCGGCGAACACGCGCTCGGGCAAGGACCTCATCGGCCGGATACGAGTGGACCGAACCACCGTCGAGCTCTTCATCGCGGCGCATTGCTTCGTCGATCCACAATTTCTCTACGGCGGCCTCACTCATGGCATCCAAGCTGGCTAGCAGTTCGCGGGCCAAGTGAGCCCGAGCTTCCGGATTCAGGCTAAGAGCCTCTTTTTTAAGTTCTTCAACGCTCACGTAACACCTCCGATCTGGAATGATTGGAACTCAAATACACTCCTGTCTCAACACAGGCTCGGTGTCTGTGGCAGTGCGACGAAGGCGGTACAGCCAATACCTTTGGACCTGGCCAAGCTTAAAAATCGTAGCGTAGTCCGAGCCCAAACCCGAAGGCGCGCAAGTCCGTTGCGGTTTCATCAATCTGGATGCCGGCACCAGGAGGACGGCGGCGCAGGACAGCCAGCTTTGCAACCCGGGTATCGATGTCAGTTTCATGTCGTTTCCTTTTGCCCTCAATGAGGCTGGCGACGGCGGCGTAGAACGAATAGCATCATTCCCCAAGCGTCATTCCTCTTCAACCCCCTGACCCTACTCACCCAAAGGCCATGCCCAGACTGACTCCCCTCCAATGGCTCGTGTTCGCGGCCTTCCTGGCCTTTTACGGCTTCGCCGTCTTTGCCCTGACCCGTGATTACTATCTGCGCTACCCGCCCCGGCCGCTGGCAAGCGCGGCATCCGGGACTCAGGCCGGCCATGGGACACCTGGCGCCGCGCCGTCCACCTTCATCCAGCGCGAGGTGGCCGGGCTCGGCGCCCCGGCCGTCCCCCTCACCAGTCAGGACCCGGCACAATTGAACGACGCCGGGGACCGGCTCTTCGGCCAGAAGCGCTACGCCGAGGCCATCCCCTACTACCGCCGCGCCCTGGAGCTCGACCCCGCCGATGCCGACGCCAGCAACGACCTGGGCCTGGCCCTCTATTACAGCGGTCAATCCGCCGCGGCCCTGGAGATCCTGCGCGCCGGCACCCAGCGGGCCCCGGATTTCCAGCGCATCTGGCTGACCCTGGGCTTCGTCAGCGCTGGGGCCGGTGACCAGGCCGGCGCCCGGGCCGCCCTGGAGAAGGCCCGCGCCCTGGGGCCGGACAACCCCATCGGCCAGGAGGCGCAACGTCAGCTCGATCGCTTGTGAGGCACCCCGCCAGGACATCGCCGTGGAGAAATTTTTCAATACTTCCGGGCCGGTCAAGTCCGCATGGCATTACTGCATCCCCCCGCTGGAGCGGATGGACTGGGCGGAAATCCAGCATCTGATCGCCTCGGAACGCTATTTCGTCCTCCACGCCCCGCGCCAGACCGGCAAGACCAGCGCCCTCCTGGCCATCATGGCGGCCCTGAACGCGGAGGGCCGCTTTGCCTGCGCCTATGCCAACATCGAGGGCGCTCAGGCCGCTCGCGGCGACGAGACCCAGGGCATCCCGGCCGTCTGCGATGTCCTGGTGGATGCGATCGAACTCTATCTTGCTGACTCGGTGCTCAAGGCTTGGTACAAAGCCGAAAAGGGGTCGATCAGCCCGCAGCATCTGCTGACCGCCGTTCTCCAGCGCTGGGCCCAGACGACGCCCAGGCCGGTGGTTCTGCTGCTGGACGAGGTCGACGCCCTGATCGGCGACACCCTCATCTCCCTCCTCCGACAGATCCGCGCCGGTTATGCCCAACGTCCTGGTGCCTTCCCACAGAGCCTCGTGCTCTGCGGGGTGCGCGACCTGCGCGACTACCGCATGCGTTCGGCCGATCAAGAAGTGATCACTGGCGGCAGCGCCTTTAATATCAAGGCCGTATCCCTGCGTCTGGGCAATTTTAGTCCCGTGGAGACGCAAGCCCTCTGGCTGCAACATACCACCGCCACCGGCCAGGTCTTCGACCCCGCCATCTTCCCGGAACTCTGGGCCGACAGCGCCGGCCAGCCCTGGCTGGTCAACGCCCTGGGTCAGGAGGTGACCTGGAACGATCGGGTCCTGCGTGATCGCCAGCGCCCCGTCGGCCTGGAGGACTACCGGGCCGGGCGCGAGCGTCTCATCCAATCCCGCGCCACGCACCTGGACCAACTGGCCGACAAGCTCAAGGAAGCGCGGGTGCGTCGGGTGATCGCCGCCCTGCTGGCGACGGACCAGACCGAACTCCAGTTACCGGAGGATGATCTGCAATACCTTGTCGATCTGGGGCTCATCGAGCGCAAGCCCCAGATTCATATCAGCAACCGTATCTATCAGGAGGTCATCCCGCGGGAGCTGACCGCCGTGACCCAGGACACCATGGTGCAAGACACGGCCTGGTATCTGCGTCCGGACCGTCGCCTGGACATGGCAAGGCTGCTGGCTGCCTTCCAGCAATTCTTCCGCGAGAACGGCGACTCCTGGGTGGAGCGTTTCGATTATAAGGAGGCCGGCCCCCAGTTGCTGCTCCAGGCATTCCTGCAGCGCATCGTCAACGGCGGCGGGCGCATCGGGCGCGAATACGCCCTGGGCCGGCGCCGGACCGACCTCCTGGTCGAATGGCCCCTCACTCCCGACCAAGGGTTTCACGGGCCGGTACAGCGGATCGTCATCGAACTGAAACTGCTCCATCCTGGCAAATCCCTCGCCAGCACCCTGGCAATCGGGCTGGAACAGACCGCCGACTATGCCGACCGGGTCGGTGCCCAGGAGGCCCATCTGGTCATCTTCAACCGCGATCCTGGCATGGACTGGACGGACAAGGTCTGGCGGCGGGAGGAGGCCCATGGCCAACGGCCGATCCTGGTCTGGGGATGTTGAAGGACGTGCAAGCCAACTAAGGAGGTCTCGGCACCTGACTGCTTGGCGCCGGGTCGATTGGTCTGCCGAGGTCCGTGGTACCAGGTGTGACCTCAGTCAGGTCCTGAGGTCGAGCTAACCTTCATGCGGCGGCGTGCCATACCCCTGATAATGAATGACTTTACCGTGACGTTCACGCTAAGATCAAGCGCACCTAGCCCCTGATCGCCAGGGCCACCGTGTAATGGGCGCCCTGCTTGAGCTTATCGTAGTTGCCAAAGACCTCGGTGAGATTGCGCTTCATGAACTCGCGTAGGCCGTTGATGGTGACCACGTAGAGCCGCCCGCCGGGCTTGAGCCGCTGGCGGGCGTCGTGAAGGTAGAGGCTCAGGGCCTCCTTACCGACCTTGGCGGGGATGTTGCTGGCGATGAGATCGAAGCGCAGCCCGGCGTCGATATGCCGGAAGCCGTCGCTCAACTGGGCGCGGGCATTGGGCAGGCGATTGAGCCGGGCATTGAGGTTGCTGAACTCGACGGCGACGAAGTCCTTGTCCACCATCAGGGTCCGACCTGCGGGGGCGAGGGCGGCCAGGGCCAGGCCAATGGGGCCATAGCCGCAGCCCAGGTCCAGGCAATCGTCCGCCGCTTCCACCTCCACCTGCTCTAGGAGCAGCCGGGTGCCCTCGTCGATCTCGCGTGGGGAAAAGAGCCCCCAGGTACTATGAAAGACGAAAGGGCGGCCCACGAGCTGGGTCTCGAAGACGATGTCCCGCCGCAGTTGATCGAGTTGTTGTCGGGTCAGCATGGCTTCAAACCAGGGGCATTTCAGTTTGCGGTGCGGAAAGGGAGGGTCGGAGTGGCAGAAAATTGCTTGACGATGTACCTACCCCATGAAGATTCTTCGGCTATTCTCGCAGAAACCCACTTATCCCGGCCCCTGGCCGCGACTTGACCCATGAACGATCCCGCGGGCCGCCTCCAGATCCATCTCCACCGCCAGACCGGAGGGCTGGGGGTCAAGATCCAGTCCTCGCGCCTGACCAACGCCAGCCGGGTGTTCATCGGCAAGGACCTGAGGGCGACGCTCGCAACCCTGCCCAGTCTCTTCAGTGTCTGCGCCACGGCCCAGACCGTTGCCTGCGTCGCGGCCGGTGAAGCGGCCCTGGGCCTCCGCCCGCACCCCCGCGTCCAGGCGACGCGCCTGCTGCTGGTGGAGCTGGAGACGGTGCGGGAGCACCTGTGGCGTCTGCTTCTGGACTGGCCCCGGTTTCTGGGTGAGGCCCCCCAGGGACCGGCGATGGCCCAGGTCATGACCGCCTTTGACCAAGGGCGTCGCGCCCTGATGGCCAACGCTGATCCGCTGCGGCCGGGAGCCGGGCTGGGTGCCGTGACCATCCGGGCCGATGGGGCCACCACCGCTGACGCCGCCCCCCCCCCCGCTGACGCCACTGCTGCCCCCGCTGATGCCACTGCGCCCCCCGCTGCTGCCCCCGGTGCCCACACTGCTACCACCGCTACTGCCTCCGCTGACGCTGCTGCCGCCCTGACGGCCTTGTCGGCGATCGCCAGCCGGCAGGTACTGGGACAGGCCCCCGACGAGTGGCTCGCCACTGTCGGGAACCTTCAGGCCCTGCGCCAGTGGGCACGGACCGGCGACACCGCGGCGGCGCGGCTCATCGACCTGGTCGATCGCCAGGGCTGGGCCGGACTGGGGCGCTCGCCGGTGGCGGTCCTGCCACCCCTGACCCTGGCCGCCCTGGACGCCCGTCTCAGCGGACCAGGGGCGGAGGCCTTCATCGCCGCCCCCCTGTGGCAAGGCGCCGCGGCGGAGTCCACCCCCTTCGCCCGTCAGCTCAACCAGCCCCTGGTGGCCGCTCTGGCCCGGGAACTGGGCAATGGCCTGCTGCCGCGCCTGGCCGCCCAACTGGTCGAATTGTCCTCGCTGTTGGTCGAGCTTCCCCGCCGACTTGTCGCCCTGACAGAGGCTGATCCCACCGCCGAGGTGGTCCCCGCCCACGCAGAACCCCTTGCGGGCCGGCATGCGGGCGCCGCCCCGTCGCCAGGTACCGGTCTGGCCCAGGTCCAGGCCGCCCGGGGCCTGCTCGTCCATCGCCTGACCTTGGAGCAGGGGCGCCTGGCGGACTATCGCATCCTGGCCCCGACGGAGTGGAATTTTCACCCTCAGGGTGTCGCCGCCCTGGGCCTGGCGACCCTGCCGGCGGCCGATGACGCGACCCTGCGCCGCCTGGCGGGGCTTTTCATCACCGCCCTGGACCCCTGTGTCGCGTATGATATAAGCATTAGCTGATATTCAGGCGCGAGTTCACCGTTTCCTGTACCTAATTCCCAATCCCCAATCCCCAGTCCCCTATTCCAAGTACCGAGTTTAGCCATGTGCCTGGCCGTCCCCGCCCTCATCACCGCCATCGATCCCGCCACCGACCAGGCGCAGGTTGCCCTGGGCGGCGTCACCAAGGAGGTCTCCCTGGCCCTGGTGGAGGGGGTAACCGTGGGTGACTATGTCCTGGTCCACGTCGGCTACGCCCTGGGACGCATCAGTCCCGAAGAGGCCGCACGAACCCTGGCCCTGAT
>CALMDH010000126.1:0-18964 GCA_937862735.1 uncultured Gammaproteobacteria bacterium | reverse complement strand
CCCAGCAGGATGCCACCACCAAGTCCATCAAGGGCATGGTGATGCGTAGCGATGAGGAGGGACCGGTGTTTGCCTCCGACATCAGCTTCTGGCCGCCCCTCTGATATCCCCCAGAGATAATCCCGCTCTTAGGCGTTCAGTCCCCCCTCAGCCCAACACTCCCCCACCAGGGGGGAGGGAGCAAGGGCATCGGTGGCTTGTGCTACCCAAGACAGCCTAAGCCATTGGGGGGTGTCAACATTGACAACCGCTCAAGGTCCTGGGAGGCAGCCGATGTCAGCGCGGTCCCGTCTAACGCATTGGGGTGTTGGGCGCTATCTTGGGCGGGCGCTCAGCCACCCAGGCGATACCCCTCTGGAAACAAGAGGCCCGGCCCTGGCCGCAGCCCCACCCGCTCCGTCTCCGCGGACATGACGGCGTCAGGTCCCAGGCCGGAGGAGTCCCACGGCCAGGCATAGGGGAGCCGGCCCGTGAAGGGGGAGTCGCCAAAGAGGGTATCGGCCACCCCGGCGCCCTCGCTGCCGGGCAGCCAGGCGACGACGATTGCGTCGCTGGCCGCCCATGCCTGATCCAGGATCAGCGGCCGTCCCGTGACCAGTACCAGGATCAGCTTGCGGGCCTGGGGCCTCAGCCGGGCGATCAGGGCCTGGTCCTCCGCCGTGAGCCGCAGGCCATCGGCATCCCGGTCTCCCAGCCATTCGCTGTAGGGCGGCTCACCGACCAGAACGATGGCGGTGTCGGCCTGGGGGCCGCTGAAATCGCCGGTCGGGGAATATTCGATGGGGGTGGCGTCACCACCGACCTGACGCAGGCCGGCAAGGAGGGTCGTGGCGCCAGGCAGCCGGCTATTGTCGCCCTGGAAACCACTCCAGACCAGGGTCCAGCCGCCGCTTTGCAGGCCCAGATCATCCGCATGGGTACCGGCGACGAGGAGGCGTTGGCCCCGCCGCAAGGGGAGGGCCTCTTGGTTCTTGAGCAACACCTGGGATTTGCGCACCGCCTCCCGGGCCAGTGCGCGGTGATCGTTGTTGCCCACCAGCTTGCTTGCCGCGGCCACCGGGCCTGGGTGTTCAAACAGACCCATGGCGAATTTCACCCGCAGGACCCGGGTGACGGCCTCGTCGATGCGGGCCGGGGAGATTTGGCCGCGGCTGGCCAGGTCATGGAGGATGCCGAGCACCTCCGCCGTGCGGGCGGGTTCCATGAGGACATCCACGCCGGCGTTGACGGCCATGGCCACTTGTTGGTCGAAGCCGGTGGCAGGGAGGAATTGCAGGGCCTCCCAGTCCGAGACCACCAGTCCCGTGAAACCGAGTTGCCGACGCAGGACCCCCTGGAGCAGGTCGGCATGGCCGTGCATGCGCACGCCGTTCCAACTGCTGTAGGAGACCATGACCGCTTCAACCCCAGCGGCAACCTGGGCCTGGTAAGGTGGCAGGTGCCGGGCCAGGAGGCTGGTCTCCTCGCCCCGGGTGTCGCCGCGATCCAGGCGCGACCAGGCGCCCTTGATCTGGAAGTGGGAGCTGCCGTACTGGACCCCGCCGTCACCCAGGTAATGCTTGGCGGTCGCCAGGGGCCGGGGCAGACCCGGACCCAGCGCCGCCAGTCCCTGCTGGAAACCAAGGGTATAGGCGGCGGCGAGCCGGCTGACACGCTCGGTATTCGCGCCCAGGGCTTCGTAGGCGCGTCCCCAGCGGATGTCGTCGACCACCGCCACCATGGGGGCGAAGTTCCAGTAGATGCCGGCGGCAGCCAGTTCCCGGGCCGTGGCTTGGCCGATGCGGCGCATCAGGTCGGGATCATCCGCCGCGGCCAGTCCCACCTGGTGGGGAAAGAGGGTAGCGCCGGGCAGGGCGCCGAAACCGTGGACGGCGTCGATGCCGTACAGTAGGGGGATGCCCAGCGGGGTGCTGAGGGCCGCCGCCTGGTAGCCCTGAACCATGGACGTCCAACCCTCGAGGGTGTTGGGTGTCGGCGGCGGGCTGTCGCCCCCGGAGAGCAGGGAGCCCAGTCGCCATTCCTTGACCTGGTCCGGCGTGACCCAGTCGCGGCCCCCCATGACCATTTGGCCGAGCTTGTCCGCGAGGCTCATGCGTCCCAGGAGATCGGCGACCCGCTCCTCCACCGGCAAGCGTGGGTCACGATAGGGAAGGTCGTTGGCCTGGGCCGCCATCGGGAGGTAGCTCAGGGCCAAGGTCAGCGAGGGCAAAAGTCTAACTGGCATGATGCAGCAGGCCACCCAACTGAAAATTAACAGACTTTTCGAGACGTTCACGCCATCGGTCATGAGGCGGCGCGCCACGACCTTGATAATGAAAGACATTCCCGTGACTATTACGCTAAAGACCTTGCCGTGACTTTCACGCTGGAGATCTTGGCGATCCTGAGCGCGATAGCCGCTCAGTTTCCGGGCAGGGTCAGCGGGTTCTTTTTGCGCGGATTGGCGCGAAAGAAGGCGGCCATGTTGCCCACGCGGTCGATGAGATCCGCCTGGGTGCGGCTAGCGATGGTGGCGATGAATTCGTCGCGCAGGTCGCGATCGCCGGCGGCGATCTTGACCTTGATCAGTTCATGATGATCCAGGGCCAGTTCGATCTCGGCCAGGACGGGCTCGGTGAGCCCAGCCTGGCCAAGGCTGACGACGGGTTTGAGGTGATGGACCTGTTGCTTGAGCCAGCGTTTCTGTTGCTCGGTGGGCGGCATGCGGGGGGGTGCTCCGGTCAGGGGTGAAAGAGGGCCGTCATTCTATACCCGCTACCTGGCGGTTTTTGGTCCCACCCGGAGAGAAGCTGATCAGCTATCGGGTGGGTATTAACGACGGCCGAGGAAGCGCATCCGCCCGGGGTGTCAGGTCAGACCCGGACCCCGGGGGCGGACTTGAAGCTGTCCAGGACCTGGACGTAGTTGCCACGCTCGAACTCTGCCGGGTTGGGCACCGCCAGGGCGCTCATGCGACCGCGGAAGTCTTCCAGGGTCTCGAAGCCCTGGGCCTCCATCCACGCCATGATGCCGGCTTGCACCCGCCCCAGGGCACGGGGGCCCTCCCGGAGTAGCAGGCTGCACAGGTGCACCACGTCGGCCCCGGCCAGCAGCAGCTTGAGGGCATCCTCGGCACCATGCACCCCACCGGTGGCCCCCAGGGAGAGACCGACCCGGCCGTACAGCAGGGCGATCCAGCGCATCGCCAGCAGGGACTCGGCGGAGGTGGAGGGGTGAAGGACGGGGCGCAGGCGCAGGCTGTCGAGATTGATGTCCGGCTGGTAAAAGCGGTTGAAGAGGGCGACGCCATTGGCCCCCGCCGCCTCCAGGCGCTGGACCATGTTGGCGACGGAACTGAAGGCGGGGGAGAGCTTCATGTTGATGGGCAGGCGGACCTGGTGGCGCAGGGCGCTCAGCAGGGCCAGGTAGCGTTCCTCCACTGCGGCCCCGTCCTCGTCCGGATTGGCGGCGACGTAATAGACGTTCAGCTCCAAGGCGTCGGCGCCGGCCTCTTCCAGGGCCCGGGCATGGCTGACCCAGCCGCCGGGGGTGACGCCGTTGAGGCTGGCGATGACCGGGATGCCCAGCGTCGTCTTAAGTTTGGCAAGGTGCTCCAGGTAGAGGTCCAGCTCCGGGGTAAAATCCCGGTGGTCCGGAAGGAAGCTGTCGGCCTCGGCGAAGCCGGTGAATTGCTCGCTGAGGAAGCGGGCGCTGGTCTCGGTCTCGGCGGTCAGGGCCTCCTCGAACAGGGACCAGAGGATGAGCGCCCCGGCGCCCTCGTCCTCCAGTCGCCGGCAGCTATCCAGGCTGCGGCTCAGGGGCGAGGCGGACGGGACCAGGGGACTGGTCAGGTCGAGGCCGAGATACTGGGTGCACAGATCCATGGGAACGCTCTCTCAATCAAGGGATGGCGGGCAAGGGTGGCGTGCTGGGGCGTGATCGGCTGGCGGTCGGACCCAGGCTGCCGTCATCACGCCGGTCTGGCCACCGCCAGGTGGAGGGGGCCTGTGTCGTATCCAGGCCCGACGGGCGTCCGTCACTCCTGCTTGGCCGCCGCCAGATGGGCCAGTTGTTCGTAGAGGCGGAAACGGGTCTCGACGTGCTTCTGGGCCAGGCGCAGGAACCGCTCCGCGTCCTCCGGGTGGGTCTTGGCGAGGACGCTGAAGCGCGTCTCGGTGCCGATGAAGTCCCGATAGGGCAGGCTCGGCGGCTTGGAGTCCAGGTGCAGGGGGTTCTCGCCGGCGGCGGTCTTGCGCGGGTCGTAGCGGAACAGGGGCCAGTGGCCGGAATCCACCGCCAGGTCCTGCTGCCGCAGGTTGTGGGACAGGTCCACACCGTGGGCGATACAGGGCGAGTAGGCGATGATCAGCGAGGGCCCGGGGTAGGACTCGGCCTCAAGGAAGGCGCGGATCGTCTGGATATCCTTGGCGCCGAAGGCGACCTGGGCGACGTAGACGTTCTCGTAGGCCATGGCCATCATCGCCAGGTCCTTCTTGAAGGTCGGCTTGCCACCAGCGGAGAACTTGGCGACGGCCCCCAGGGGGGTGGCCTTGGAGGTCTGACCGCCGGTGTTGGAATAGACCTCGGTGTCGAGCACCAGCAGGTTGACGTCCCGGCCCGAAGCCAGGACGTGATCGACGCCGCCATAGCCGATGTCGTAGGCCCAGCCGTCACCGCCGATGATCCAGACGCTGCGCCGCGCCAGGTTCTCGCACAGACCGGCGAGGACCCGGGCCTCGGGGAGGTCGAGGGTCGCCAGCCGCTCCTTGAGGACGGCGATGCGCTCCCGCTGGGCGAAGATGCCGGCCTCGCTGGACTGGTCGGCGCCCAGCAGCCCGGCGGACAGCTCGCCACCGATCTGACCGGCCAGGCGCCGCACCAGCTCCCGGGCCTGATCGGTCTGCTTGTCCACCGCCAGGCGCAGGCCCAGGCCGAACTCGGCGTTATCCTCGAACAGGGAGTTGTTCCAGCTTGGCCCCCGGCCCTCGGGGTTGACGGCGTAGGGGGTGGTGGGCAGGTTGCCGCCATAGATAGACGAACAGCCGGTGGCGTTGGCCACCAGCATGCGGTCGCCGAAGAGCTGGGTCGCCAGCTTGATGTAGGGCGTCTCGCCGCAGCCGACGCAGGCCCCGGAGAACTCGAACAGGGGCTGGAGCATCATGGCGTGCTTGATCTTGCCCGGGTCCAGCCGGGTGCGGTCGAACTCCGGCAGACCGAGGAAGAAGTCCCAGCGCGGCACCTCCAGGTCGTGGCGCGCCTCGATGGGCACCATGTTAAGGGCCTTGCGCTGCGGGTCCTGGCGGTCGCGGATGGGACAGACCTCGACGCACAGGCCGCAGCCGGTGCAATCGTCCGGGGCCACCTGGTAGGTGACGCGATGGCCGGCGGGGAAGTCCTTGCCCTTGATGGGGGCGGACTGGAAGCCCGCCGGGGCGGCGGCGAGCCGCTCCTCGGGGTAGACCTTGGCGCGGATGGCGGCATGGGGGCAGACCAGGGGACACTTGCCGCACTGGGTGCAGAGGTCCTCCTCCCACTGGGGCAGTTCCAGGGCGATGCGTCGTTTCTCGAAGCGGGTGGTGGCCGTCGGCCAGGTGCCGTCGGCGGGCATGAGGCTCACCGGCAGACGGTCCCCCTGGTTGGCCATGAGCACGGCGGTGACCTGGCGCACGAAGGCCGGGGCCTCGGCGGGCACCACCGGGGGCCGGTCGAGGGTACTGGTGACCTGGTCGGGGATGGTCACCTGGTGCAGGCCCGCCAGGGCGGCGTCGATGGCGGCGAAGTTACGCTCCAGCAGCCCCTGACCCTTGCGGCCATAGGTCTTCTTCACCGCCTCCTTGATGCGGGCGATGGCCTCGTCCCGCTCCAGGATGCCGGAAATGGCGAAGAAGGCGGTCTGCATGATGGTGTTGATGCGCCGCCCCATGCCGGCGCGACCGGCGATGCCGTAGGCGTCGATGACGTGCAGGCTCAGCCCCTGGTCGATGATCTGGCGTTGCATGCGCCGTGGCAGTTCGTCCCAGACCCGCTCCGGCGGGGTGGGGGTGTTGAGCAGGAAGGCGGCGCCGGGAGCGGCCTTGTCCAGGATGTCGTAACGGCTGAGAAAGACCGGCTGATGGCAGGCGACGAAGCTGGCCTCGCCATCGCCCACCAGATAGCTACCACGGATGGGCTTGGGCCCAAAGCGCAGGTGGGAGACGGTGACGGCCCCGGCCTTCTTGGAGTCGTACTGGAAATACCCCTGGCCGAAGTTGGGGGTCTCCTCGGCGATGGTCTTGATGGAGTTCTTGTTGGCGGAGACGGTGCCGTCGGAGCCCAGCCCGTAGAAGACGCAGGCCGTGACCCCAGTCGCCGCGTCGGGACGAAAGTCGGGGTCCCAGTCCAGGCTGGTATGACCCACGTCGTCGATGATGCCCAGGGTGAAGGTCCGTTTGGGCCGGTCCCGGGCCAACTCGTCGAAGACCGCCTTGACCATGGCCGGGGTGAATTCCTTGGAGGAGAGGCCATAGCGGCCGCCACTGATCCGGGGCATGGTGAAGCGCTCGCCATCCGCCACCGCTTGGGCCAGGGCGGTGAGCACGTCCTTGTACAGGGGCTCGCCGTCGGCGCCCGGCTCCTTGGTGCGGTCGAGGACCGCCAGCCGGGTGGCGGAGGCGGGGATGGCGGCGACCAGCCGCGCGGGGTCGAAGGGCCGGTAGAGGCGCACCTTGACCAGGCCGACCTTCTCGCCCCGGGCGGTGAGATGTTCGACCGTCTCCTCGGCGGCGCCAAGGCCGGAGCCCATCAGCAGGATGACCCGCTCCGCGTCCGGGGCGCCAACGTATTCAAAGAGGCCGTAGCGGCGGCCGGTGAGGGCGGCGAAGCGCTCCATGACCGCCTCGACCACCCCGGGCAGGGCCTGATACCAGGGGTTGACGCTCTCCCGGCCCTGAAAATAGACATCCGGGTTCTGGGAGGTACCGCGGATGACCGGACGGTCCGGGTTGAGGGCGCGTTCCCGGTGGGCCCGCACCAGGTCATCGTCGATCAGGGCGCGGACGGTGGCGTGGGACAGGCGCTCGATCTTGTTGATCTCGTGGGAGGTGCGGAAGCCGTCGAAGAAGTGGACGAAGGGCACTCGGCCCTGCAAGGTCGCCGCCTGGGCGATGAGGGCGAAGTCCATCACCTCCTGCACCGAGGCCGAGCAGAGCATGGCGAAGCCGGTGGCGCGACAGGCCATGACGTCGGAGTGATCGCCGAAGATCGACAGGGCCTGAGCCGCCAGGGAGCGCGCCGACACGTGCATGACCATGGAGGTGAGCTCGCCGGCGATCTTGTACAGGTTGGGGATCATCAGCAGCAGGCCCTGAGAGGCGGTGAAGGTCGTCGCCAGGGCCCCCCCCTGAAGGGCGCCGTGGATGGCCCCGGCGGCGCCGGCCTCGCTCTGCATCTCGATCACCTCCGGGACCGTGCCCCAGAGGTTGGGTACCTTGAGGGACGACCATTCGTCCGCCCACTCGCCCATGTTGGAGGAGGGGGTGATGGGATAGATGGCGATGACTTCGTTGGTGAGATGGGCGATGGAGGCGGCGGCCTCGTTGCCGTCGAGGGTGACCAGGGACGCTTCAGACATGGCGATGTTCCCGCATCAGGAATGACTACAACCCGGCCCGCCCGATCCCTGCCGGATCCGGGCCCGATCCATGGGGGAAACTATAAGCCGAAAGGGGCCCGCAACGTATGGCGGTTAGATTAAATCCGCCCGCTTCATGACCAAGGTCAGATTGGACGAAGCTGGTCCGGTCGCCGGCGCCCGAGCCGGTCACGGTGAAAACCGCGGGGGCGTCTTGTCCCCGCAGGACTGCCGATATTCGCGTAGCAGCGGGCCTGCCGTCCGTCCGGGTTATCATGCCTGGTCTCCGGTCCCGGGGCGGGACCGCGAACGACTGACGAGGAGCGGCGGTGGATGGTGGCTAAGGGGGCAGGCGGGACGGGTAGGGTACCGGCGGGGCCGGCACCGATGGGGCTGACCTTTCGGCTCATGGTGGACGAGGACCTGGCGGGGGTGATGGCCGTGGAGGAGGCCGGGTACAGTCACCCCTGGGGCCGGCGGATCTTCCAGGACTGCCTGGCGGCTGGCTACCACTGCTGGGTGCTCCAGGTTGGCAGCGACCTGGTCGGTCATGGGGTCATGTCCCTGGCCGCCGGGGAGTGTGAGATCCTCAATCTGTGCGTCCACCCCGACTGGCGGGGGCGGCACCTCGGCCGCCGCCTCTTGCGCCGGCTCCTTGCCATCGCCCGTCAGGGCGGTGCCGATACCGCCTTCTTGGAGGTGCGTCGCTCCAACCGGGCCGCCATCCATCTTTACCAGGCCGAGGGCTTCTGCGAGACCGGGCTGCGGCGCGGCTATTACCCCGCCGCCCAGGGTCGGGAAGACGCCATCCTGATGGCCAAGCCCCTCTTGCCCTGACCGGGATCCCTGGTCAGGGCTGAGTGGAATCGGTCTCGGCTTTCGGCACCCCCGACCCTGAGTATTCGTGCCGCGATCCTTGGGGATGCCCCCCGCTTGAGCCCCCGATTGATGCTCCGCGGCACCGAGGTGGTAGGGGCTCAAACGGCCTTGCGCAGCAGGTCGATGCGGTGGGGCTTGAGGAAGTGGGCGCCACTGGGGGCCAGGTGGGCCTCGAAGGCGAGGCGGACGCGGGCCTCCCGTTCCGCATTCAGGTCCAGTTGGGTGTGGGTGACCCGGAGGAAACGCTCGGCGAAGGCCTCCCAGTTGGCATAGGTGCCGGGGACCTGGAAGAAGATCTCCGTCTCCAGGGCGAAGAGACCGCTCCCGACGGCCTGGACCAGGGCCTCAAAGGCGGCCTCGCGCACCTCGCGCTCGTCATGGATCAGGCTGAGGACGGCGTTGAAGTCGCCCCAGTAGACCGGTTCGCAGAAGTAGGCCAGGCCGCCGGGGACCAGGACGCGGTGAATCTCGTTTAGGGCCGGGGCCATGAGGTCCCTGGGTACATGGTGCAGGGACTTGAACATGAAGACGGCGTCGAAGCAGGCGTCCGGGGCGGCGATGGCCTCGGCGCCGCCGTAACGGAATTCGACGCCCGGGATGGGTGGCTGGGCCAGGTTCTTGTCGAGCTGAATGCGGTCGACCTCGGTGGCCAAGATCCGCGCCGGCCGGAAACGCTCCGCCAGCAGCCGGGTCATCCAGCCGGCGCCACAGCCCAGCTCCAGCAATTGCCGCCCCTCCAGGGGCATCAGCTCGGCAATCAGGTCGACCTCGTCGGCCTCGCGGTAGGCGGAGGTATCGTTGATCCGCATTCTGGCTGTATTCGTCATGGGGTTGTTCGCTCCTGATTCGCTCGCTGCGCTCAAGTCATCAGCCGTTGCCACCGACCTCGGTTGGGGAGGGTCGCAGGGCCAGGATGCCGCCAAGGGAGAAGCGCCAGACCCGCTCCACCAGTTCGTCCAGCCGCTGCCCTGGGGGCGGCTGATCCGGATTGAGGCGGCTGATGAGGGGGCGGGCGAGGAAGAATCGCAGGATCTGGGCGCTGACCCCGGCGGCGGCGTCCCGCACCAGGGCGTCGTCGATGGGCGCGTTCAGCAACTGGGCGACGATATCGAGGAGCTCGTCGTTGTTGCGCTTGATGTGTTCGGCGACGATCTGGTCCAGGACTTCCGTGGGGTGGGCCATCTCCGCCAGATAGATGGCGCTGAGCTGGGCGCTGTGCTCGGGACCCCCTTCACCGTCGAGGATCTCCTCCAGGGCCGCCTGGACATAGGCCCGCAGCCGGGCCTCGGGGGGGGCGGCGGCGGGCAGGTAGCGGGCCCGGCGCTCGCTGAAGAGGGTTGAGACCTGGGCGAAGATGGCGGTGTAGAGCCCGCGCTTATCGCCAAAGTAGTAGTGCACCGCGGCCAGATTGGCCTTGGCCCGGCCGCAGATGTCCCGGATGGTGCCGCCGGCATAGCCGGACTCGGCGAAGACCTCGATGGCCGAGCGCAAGAGGCGCTCGCGGGTGTCGGGGGCATGGGTTTCTGGGGTCAAGGGAGTGGCCTCGTGCGCGCCGGAGGGGAGCTCATGGCGATAGGTCCATAAGCGTAAGACTTTTGTCCCTTGGGGGCGAGTGGCGATGCCGGCGTGGTGACGCCGGCGCATGTGCGATGCCCGCACATAGGCGATGCCCACACTTGGGTGAACTCGGCGCTGGTGACGCCCGCGCCACCCTGGCTGGCGAACCGCGGATGCAAGCCGCTGGTCCCCGGAATCCAGGAAGGGTGCCGGCACTTGGTCCCCGGAATTCCGGAAGGGTGCCGGCAATGGGTATAGAATCACCGCCTTGCCGGGCCGGGGGCCCAGGTGGGGATTGGCTTGTCGAGAGGGTCGGGGATTGAGGCAAAAGGCCGGGACAGATCAGAGGCAGTCGTCACGGCGGCGTCGACGCGGCCCCTTGGCGCGCTTCGGTCTCATGCTCGCCGCCCTGATCGCCCTGGGACTCAACCTGGCGGCGGTGGGCCTGCTGGCGGCGGGGATCCTGATCGCCACCAGCCTGGCGGACCTGCCCCGCACCGACTCCCTGCGGGAGGTCCAGCTCCAGGAGCCCATGCGCGTCTTCAGCGCTGATGGCGCCCTGATGGCCGAATTCGGCGCGGAACGCCGACGGCCCATCCCCTACGCTGAGATCCCCCCCCGCCTGGTGGAGGCCTTCCTGGCCACCGAGGACAGCCGCTTCTTCGAGCATGAGGGGGTGGATCTCATCGGCCTGGGGCGGGCGGCCCTGAGCTTCCTGCAGACTGGCGAGCGCAGCCAGGGGGGCAGCACCATCACCATGCAGGTGGCGCGCAACTTCTACCTGTCCCGGGAAAAGACCTTCCGCCGCAAGCTCTCCGAACTGCTGCTCTCCCTGCATATCGAGCGCACCCTCACCAAGCAGGAGATCCTGGAGCTGTACTTCAACAAGATCTTCTTCGGTCACCGCGCCTACGGCATCTCCGCCGCCGCTGAGATCTACTACGGCAAGAACCTGCGTCAACTCAGCCTGGCGCAGATGGCCATGCTGGCGGGCATCCCCAAGGCACCTTCAGCGAACAATCCGGTCTCCAATCCCCAACGGGCCCTGGAACGGCGGGATTACATCCTCGGGCGGATGCACGAGCTGGGCTACATCACCAAGGCCGACTATCTGGCCGCCCTGGCCACGCCGGACGATGCCCGCCTCCATCGCCAGCCGGTGGCGATGGAGGCGGGCTATGTCGCCGAGATGGTGCGGCGCGACCTGGTGGCGCGCTTCGGTGAGGAGGAGGCCTATGGCCGGGGCTTCCAGGTCACCACCACCCTCGATTCCAGCCTCCAGGCCCAGGCCGAGGGCGCGGTGCGGCGGGCCATCCTCGACTACGACCGGCGCCACGGCTACCGAGGACCCGAAGCCCGGCACAAGCTGGCCGGGCTGAAGGATCAGGCCCTGGACGAACTGCTGGCGCAGGCCGCACCCCTGGCGGGACTGACGCCGGCCCTGGTCACCCGGGCCGGCGACAAGGAGGCGGAGGCCTATCTGGGCCAGGGCCAGCGGGTCAAGCTGACCCTGGCCCAGGTCAAGTGGGCCGGGCGCTACCGTAATGAGGACGCCAAGGGCGCGGCGCCCCGGCGGGTCAGCGAGGCGTTGGTGGCGGGGGATCTGATCCGGCTGCACAAGACCGCGGATGGCGCCTGGGAGCTCGCGCAGGCCCCCTATGTCGCCGGGGCCTTGAGCGTCGTGGACCCAGCCAACGGCGCCCTGCTGGCCCTGGTGGGGGGCTATGACTTTCAGGACAGCAAGTTCAATCGCGCCCTGGATGCCCGGCGCCAGCCCGGCTCCGCCTTCAAGCCCTTCGTCTATGCCGCTGCCCTGGACCAGGGCTGGACCCCGGCCAGCCTGGTAAAGGACGAGCGCCTCGCCATCCCTTACGGCCGGGGCAAGGTGTGGAAGCCGGCGAATTTTGATAACAAGACCCTGGGACCCATCCGGCTGCGCCTGGCCTTGACCAAGTCCCGCAATCTGGCCTCGGTCTGGCTGCTGCGGGAGATCGGCCTGGACTCTGCCCTGGACTTCGCCACCCGCTTCGGCTTCGACCGCGGCAGCCTGCCCCAGGGCATGACCCTGGTGCTCGGTACCGCGGCCGCCTCACCCACCCAGATGGCCGGTGCCTATGCCGTCTTTGCCAATGGGGGCTTCAAGGTCACACCGCACTTCATCACCCGGATCGTCGATGGCAACGGCAAGCTGGTCTTCGCCGACACCGCGCCCCGGGCCTGCGCCGACTGCTGGTTTCGCTCTGCAGCGGGCGCGGGCGACGTCATCGCCCAGGGATTGAGCGCCAGTAGCCCGCCGGCCCCCACCGCCCCGCGGGTCCTGGACCCGGTGGTGGCCTGGCAGATGAACTCCATCATGGGTGACGTCATCCGCGAGGGCACCGCCCGCAAGGCCCTGGAACTGAAACGCAGGGACCTGGCCGGCAAGACCGGCACCACCAACGAGGTGCGGGACTCCTGGTTCTGCGGCTACCAGAAAGACCTGGTCGCCGTAGCCTGGATGGGCTTTGACGACTTCTCCCCCCTGGGCAAGGGGGAGACGGGGGGCCAGGCTGCCCTGGGGCTGTGGGTGGACTTCATGGGCCAGGCCCTGGCCGGCAAGCCCGAGGCCGAGCTGGAGTTGCCGGCCGGCCTGGTGGAGGTGCGGGTGGCCAAGGCCGACGGTCGCCTTACCGAGAGCAAGGGTAAATCCAGCCTGGCGGAATGGGTCCGGGCGGAACAGGCCCAGAACCCCGAGGGGCCGTCGGAAAGCGCCCAGGCCCCGGCGGTGACCGAGGACTACCTGGTCGAGGACCCTGGCTACTATGAGCGGCCCAGCACGCGGTCCGGCGGCGAGCCCAGCGGCGCACCGCGCCCGATCGACGACCTTTTCTGACGACCAGCGGCAGTCCAGACAGCATGACCTCCAGCAAGTCACCCAGCCCCTCGCCCAGCCCCTCAGCCGGCACCTCCGCGGTTGACCCCGTCGCCACCCCGTCCGGTCCCCCCCCTTCCGCCCGGATGCTCGCCCTGCGGGTCTTCCTGCCCTTTGCCGCCGGCTATTTCCTCTCCTACCTCTACCGCACCATCAATGCGGTGCTGGCCCCGGAACTGGTGGCCGACCTGCACCTCGACGCCGCCGCCCTGGGGCTGCTGACCAGCGTCTATTTCCTCACCTTCGCCGCCTTCCAGTTGCCTCTGGGGGTGTTGCTGGATCGTTTCCCGCCCCAGCGGGTGGAGGCCCTGCTGCTCCTGCTCGCTGCCGCCGGCGCCGCCCTCTTCGCGGTTAGCGCGGGGCAGGGGGAACTGGTCCTGGGCCGGGCCCTGATCGGTCTGGGGGTGTCCGCTTGTCTCATGGCCAGCCTCAAGACCTTCGTCATGTGGTTCCCACCCCAGCGGCTGCCAGCGGTGAACGGCTGGGTCATGGCCTTCGGCGGCCTGGGCGCCCTGATGGCCACCGCCCCGGTGGAACTGGCCCTGGGCCTGACCTCCTGGCGCGGGGTCTTTGGCGGCCTGGCGGTCCTGACCCTGGTCCTGGCGGGGGTGCTGTTGCTGGTGGTGCCCGATCATCCCCCCGCCGGTCATGGGGGCACCTGGCGCGAGCAGATGCGCGGCATCGTCGGCATCTACACCAGCCGGGTCTTCTGGCGCCTGGCACCCATCAGTCTGCTGGTCATGAGTGCTCACATGGCGATTCAGGGCCTGTGGGCGGGCCCCTATCTGCGCGACATCGGCGGGCTGGACCGGTTGGCGGTGGCGGATCATCTCTTCTGGATCGCCGCAGGCATGGTTGCCGGCTTCCTCTCCATCGGTACCCTGGCCTACCGCCTCAGTCACCTGGGCATTCCCGCGGTGGCGGTGGCCGTCGGCGGCATGGCCGTCTTCCTGGTCCTGCAACTGGCCATCGCCACGGGCGCCGCCGGGGACAACCTGGCGATCTGGATGGGTTTCGGCTTCTTTGGCACCGCCGGTAACCTGACTTACGCCATCCTCTCACAGTCCTTTCCGCGGCACCTGGCGGGGCGGGTCAATACCGCCCTCAATCTGCTGGTGTTCGTCGGCGCCTTCGCCCTGCAATGGGGTCTGGGCGCGGTGATCGGCCTCTGGCCCCAGGCCGAAGGCGGCTATGGGCTGATGGGGTATCAAACGGCCTACGGCACCGTCCTGGCGCTCCAGGTACTTGCCTTGGGCTGGTTCTGCTACGCCAGCCGGGAGGGTCGCTAACCCTCAACCGCCGGGACTGGGGGCGGCGTTTCCGGGCCCGCCCCCCGGGTGAGGATCTTGGTCAGGTGGTGCAGGGTCCAGGCGACGAATTCAAAGTCGACCAGGAGGGCGCTTTGTTCCGGTGGGGCCAGGGTGGGTGGCGCCAACTGGCGCTTGATCTCGGCGATCGGCTCGCCATGGATTTTGGTCAGATCGCGCAGGGTGAGGATAGCGGCGAGATCGTTACGGTCCAGGGCCTGGGCCATGGTCGCCAGGAGTGCCGACAAGTTCTGGTGCATTTCCCCCAGCCGGTCTGGGGCGATGATATCCGGGACCTGGGCACGGAGGGCAAAGGTCCGGCTGGCCTCCTCCAGGTGGCGGATGGCGCTGAGGGCGCTGCGCAATTGGTGCAGGCGGCGGGCATCGGCTTCGCTCATGGGGGAGCGGGAGGCAAGCTGGCTGGTGAAGGTTTCGATGGCGTTGGACAGGCGCTCGAAGTTCGGGTTGGGTCCCGTCGTCTCCGAGCTGTCCCGGGCCGGACCCGGTTCGCCGGTCACCTGGACGAGCAGCTGGGCCAGTTCCTTGCGGATCAGGGCCAGGGCGGTGGCGGGGTCATCCAGGGCGCGATTCGACAGGTACAGGGGCTGGCCGGCCACCGGGGTCGGTTCCCGGGGCCAGACTTTGTTCGCCAGGCGCGCCAACAGGGGGAGCAGGGGCGTCAGGACCAGGGCCGGGAGCAGATTGGAGAGCAAAAAGAGCAGGGCCAGGCGGAGTTCCGGGTCCGTGGCCAGCCCGGCGGTGAGGGCGAAGACCAGGGGGATGCCGGCCTGCTCCAGATAGTAGAGGCCCAGCATGCTGATGCCGCTCAGTAAACAGAAGAAATCCTCCGCCCGCACCAGCCGCAGGCCGGGGCCACGCATCCCCGAGGACAGCAGCAGTCGCAGGGCGATGGCGCCGAGATTGGTGCCGTAGATCATCAGGGCCGCGTCCTCGACTTCCAGGGCGCCGGCACTGGCCAGGGTGATGATCATCAGCGTCGCCCCGGTATTGGATTGCAGGATCGAGGCCACCAGGATGCCGCTGGCGAAGGCCAGGAGGGGAGAGGAGACGGCCAGGGCCAGGGCCTCGCGAAACCATGGTTCGTCCTTGAGGGGGGCGGCCCCGGCGCTCATCTGCTCCAGCCCGAAGAGGAGCAGGCCGATACCGATCAGGACGCTGGCCACCGTCTGCCAGGAGCGCCGGCGCACCACACCCATGACGATGCCCGCGCCACCGATGACGAAGGCCACCAGCGGGTGGATGTCAAGCGTCGCGATGAAGGCCAGGACCGTGAGCCCGACGTTGGACCAGATCACCACCATGCTGGCGGCGGTCAGGGTCAGCAGTTCCGCCACCACCATGCTGACGCAGATGAAGGTGACGGCGGTGGCGCTCTGCATCAGGGCCCCGGCGGTCAGTCCCAGGCCGATGCGGGGCAGGGGGTTGCGCGTGGTGCGGGCGATGGCGTCGCGCAGGCTGCCGCTGCTCAGGGCCTTGAGGTTGTCGCCCACCAGGTGCAGGCCGACAAAGAACAGACCCAGGCCGAAGATGAGGTCGTTGAGTGGCGACATGCTGGCTCCGCTTGCCGAATGCGGCCCCAAGTGGGCGAGTCGGGTCGTAAATGTTCAGCCACCATAACTGCCTGGGCGGCCATGGGTGGCACAAGCCGCTGATTCTCCTGCTTCCTCCTTCCTGCCGGGGGCCGGTTGGGGAGGCGGCTGACCGGTTGCGTCTGGTCAACCGGTCCCCGCCCGTTGAGCGGGATGCTATCATGATCGGGAACGCGAGTTTTCAACCCAGCCCCCGCGCGGGCTGAGGGCCAGGTTCATCCTGAGTCACCGTCCATCCATTAGTCCCCGAATTGAGAGCGCCCCTCAGGCGCGAATCGGAAGCTGAAAATGGACGCTTTCTGAGCTTCGCGTCCCACCCGTCACCGGCCGGGCGTTCCCGGAGCCTCTTGGACACAGCGCATGAAACTCATCCATGGCCTGCATTGGCGTAATTTGCGGGGGGATCTCTATGGTGGCATCACGGCGGGCGTCGTTGCCCTGCCGCTGGCCCTCGCCATGGGCGTGGCCTCCGGGGCCGGGCCCATCGCCGGTCTCTATGGCGCCATCTTTGTCGGCTTCTTCGCCGCCCTCTTTGGCGGTACCCCGGCCCAGGTCTCCGGACCGACCGGCCCCATGACGGTGGTCATGGCGGCGATCTTCACCCAGTACACCGCCATGTTCCCGGATGACCCCGCCCGGGGCGCGGCCCTGGCCTTTACCGTGGTCATGCTCGGTGGGCTGTTTCAGATCCTGTTCGGTTTCCTCAAGATCGGCAAATTCATCGAGCTGGTGCCCCATCCCGTGGTGTCGGGCTTCATGAGCGGCATCGGCGTCATCATCATCCTGCTCCAGTTGCCGCCCCTGTTGGGCTTTCCCGCCCAGAACGGCCCCCTGGCCTCGGCCGAGGCCCTGCCCCAGGCCCTGAACACCCTGGTGCCGGATGCCCTGATCCTGGGGGCTATCGCCCTGGTCATCGTCCTTTTCATGCCGAAAAAGCTTGGCCGCCTGATCCCGTCCCCCCTGGTGGCCCTGATCGTCGGCACCCTGCTCTACCTGCTCTTTTTCCGGGGTGGTGCGGCTTCCATCCTCGGCGACATCCCGACTGGGTTGCCCAATCCCCAGTGGCCGGTCTTCGAGTTCGCCCTGCTGCCGCAGATGTTGCAATCGGCCCTGACCCTGGCCGCCTTGGGCGCCATCGACTCCCTGCTGACCTCCCTGGTGGCGGATAACATCACCCGCACCTATCACCAGTCCGACCGCGAGCTCATCGGTCAGGGCATCGGCAACACCCTCGCCGGGCTGTTCGGTGGCCTGCCCGGCGCCGGCGCCACCATGCGCACCGTTGTCAACGTCAAGGCTGGCGGTCAGACCCCCCTCTCCGGCGCCACCCATGCCCTGGTCCTCCTGGCCATCGCCCTGGGCGCCGGGGCCCTGGCGAGCAACATCCCCCACGCGGTGCTGGCCGGCATCCTGATCAAGGTCGGCATCGATATCATCGACTGGGATTATCTGCGCGGTCTGCGCAACGCCCCCAAGGCGGGCGTGACCATGATGTTCGTGGTGCTGGCGATGACGGTCCTGGTGGACCTCATCATCGCCGTGGCCACCGGCATGGTCATGGCCAGCATGATCTTCATGAAGCGGCACACGGACTTGCAGTTGCAAAGCATCAAGGCCATCCGCGAGGTGGACGAGGACAGTCCCTTGTCGCCGGAGGAGGCGGCAATCTTCCAGCAGGCCCAGGGCCGGATCATGATGTTGCATCTGGGCGGTCCCATGAGCTTTGGTGCCGCCAAGGGCATGGCCCGGCTGCTGGCGCAGTTCGATGAGTACGACATCCTCATTCTGGAACTGACCGACATGCCGCAGATCGACTTCACCGCCTCCCGGGCCCTCTACGACATGGTCTTCGACGCCAAGGCCATGGGGCGGGAGGTCTTCCTGGTCGGCGCCCGTCCGCGGGTGGCCGACATGCTCACCAAGCAGGGCATCATCGACCAGGTTCCCGCGGCCCATCGGGTCGAGAAACGCCTGGCCGCCCTGCAAGCGGCGCAACGCCTGCTGCAGCAGCCAGGACCGGCCCCAGCCTGAGGGCGCAGACAACCGCCGCCTCCTGATCAGGCCGTACCCGGAGCGGACGGATACGCCTGCGGCCCCGCCCAGTCTGGAGGTCCCCACGCCCCCGCACCGGTGGCCTTTGGTACCATCCGCCTACGCCCCTCACGCGGAGGCGGCGGAGGAGTCGATGAGTATCGAAGCCGAGATCACGTCCAGCCTGACCAGCCGAATCGCCGAACTCCAGCCCTACCTGGACCGCTACGGCCTCTGGGCCTTGTTCGTCAGTTGCCTTACCGAAGGCTTCGGTATCCCCCTCCCTGGCGAGACCCTGCTCATCGCCTGCGCCCTGATGGCCGCCGCTGGTCAGATGGATCTGGCCAGTGTGCTGCTTGTCGCCTGGGTGGGGACCCAGTTGGGGGACATCATCGGTTACCTGCTCGGGCGCCGCGGACTCAAGCGCTTCCTCCAGCCGGGGACCGGGCAGAGCCAGCGGCTGGCGCGGGTGGAGACTCTGTTCGCCCGCTGGGGTGTCGGCCTGCTGGTGATCGGCCGGTTCCTCGATGGCATCCGCCAGACCAGCAATCTGGCCGCCGGCATGCTGGCCATGCCCTGGAGCCGGTTTCTCACGGGCACTCTGATTGGCACCAGCCTCTGGGTCTTCAGCTTCGGCCTCGGCGCCTACCTCCTGGAGAAGGATTTCCATGCCATCACCAGCTTCCTGGCCCCCATGCGGCCCTATAGCCTGATCCTGGCGGCCCTTCTGATCCTGGGGCTGCTGGCCTTGGTGGTGAGCACGCGCCGCCGGCGGGTCGATAAGGCCTGATCTTGGACGCCGGGTCGGGGAACAAGGGACAAGAAGTAAGGAGCAGGGGTCAAGGAACAAGGGGCGTGGAACATGGAAGAAGGGGGGAACAATGACCATGCTGCGAAGCCGGGTCGGTATAGATCAGACCCCACTGAAGCCTCCTTGAGCCAACAAGGTGACTTTTTTCTTGACGCTTTCCGGTTGGCTCTCTAAGATTCGCCCCGTTCCGGCTACGTAGCTCAGCTGGTTAGAGCGCAGCACTCATAATGCTGATGTCACTAGTTCGAATCTAGTCGTAGCCACCAAAAA
>CALMDH010000125.1:0-37587 GCA_937862735.1 uncultured Gammaproteobacteria bacterium | reverse complement strand
ACCAATTATATCAATTGGTTGAACGAGTTTCGCCCCTTTTCTTGAATAATCCGGGGTAGAAGCTGAACTCCTGCTGGCCGTGCGTGGCGTCCTCGGAGTGATCCATATCCAGCACGATGATCGCCGGTGGCGTGGCATAACTGGCGATGAACTGATCGACGAACGCCCGAGCGATGCGATAGAGGTCTTTAGTGGTGGCCGCATTCTCCAGGCGCGAGAGCGTCGGGGCACTGGCCAGATCGCTCGCGCGGTCCAGCGGCCGGCGCTCCAAGCCGAGTTTGAACAGTGGATCACGCCGCAGGGCGTTGGCGTCATTGCCGTCCTCATAGGCGCAGGCGATCTGATACATGCGCTGGGCAATCAGGTCGCGCAACGGGTGCGTGATGTAGCTGGGGTGACGCTGGTCGTTAAAGGCGGCCGCCACCCGCTCGGTGAGCCCGATTTGGCGGTCGACGCCGCGCAGGATCAGCGGGCCGAAATCCGACGACAACGCTCCACCATCGAAGTCCCCGCGCACGGTCAAGCCGTCAACGGGCGGAAAACGCAACTGGACTGGGATAGAATCTTGCACCGGGCGACCTCGTTTGGCTTCGTACGAAGCGTTATTAGCGTAACACCAATTATATCAATTGGTTGAACGATTTTCGCCCCTTTTCTTGAATAATCCGGGTTAGACCATTCCACCCGCTGACGGGCGAGGTCGAGGCGCCAACTGCCGAGGTGGGTAAGCGCCTGGGCCTGTTCCAAGGCGGCGTGGCTACGGGCCAGGGCCTGTTCGGCCCGCTGGCGCTCGGTGACGTCCCGCACCACGCTGAGCATGGCCGGGCGGCCGTCATAGAGGATCTTGCGGGCCCGGACCTCGACGGCAAGGGGTTGGCCCTGGGCGTCCTGGTGGCAGGCTTCAAAGGCGGCTTGGCCGTCCCGATTCACCGCCGCCTGGCGGGCCGGGACCTGGACGGCATCCTCGGGGGTATTGAGGGCGCTGATGTGCAGGCGGAGGAATTCCTCTCGCGTGTAGCCGTACCGCTGACAGGCATGGTCGTTGACCGCGAGGAAGTTCCCTTCCAGGTCCAGGATGTAGATGGCATCGACGACGCTGTCAAAAATGCTGCGATAGCGCGCCTCGCTTTCGCGTAGGGCGGCGTCGGCGGCGCGGATCGCGGCGGTGCGCGCCTCGACCTGCCGTTCCAGGTCGGCGCTGAGGTCCCGGTAGCGCTGTTCGCTGGCGCGCAGTTCCCGCTCGGCCTGCTTGAGCGCGGTGACCTCCTCCACCATGCCCGCGAGACCGACGATCGCCCCGGACGGGTTGCGCTGGGGGTAAAAATGCGCCCGCCAGGCCCGCTGGCCCCCGGCGGGGTTGGCGACATCGCCGCTGATCTCGACATTGAGTACCGGCGTGCCCGTCTGGAGGACCTGGCGATACAGAGGATCGAGCTGATCGGCCAAACCCGGGACCATCTCCCGGACGGTCCGCCCCAGGTGGGCGGCGGCGAGTTGGCCATTAAGCCCCGCCAGGTAGGCGTTGATCCGCTGGTAACGCAGTTCGGTGTCAACGACGAACAGCCCGACCGGGGCGTTGTCGTAGCAGGCCTGCATGTCCGCCAACTGCCGCCGGGACTGTTCCTCGCTGGACGCCAGGCGCCGCTCCAGTTCCTGACGCTCGGCGCGATCTCTTTCCAGTTCAGCGGTGCGGGCCTTGAGCTGTTCCTCCAGCGCGGCCACGCGCGCCAAGGGCGCTGCGCCGGGCCAAGCATCCTCCCCCAACGGGTTGCCATCATTCACCTGCGCTTTCCTCCCCCCCAACGACAGTTGGCCGGTAACCAACAACTTCCGCCACTGATCGCCTAACCTGAAAAATAAAGACATCCCAACTGGTTAACCTTTTGGTACCTTAACCGGTACACTATCCTAGCGGGCAAAGAATATCACCCAGAGAGGTAAAATTCCCTATCCGCGGCAACCGGCTACCGCCGCACCGCCCCTTCCATGCCGTCCTTGTCAACCCACTGGCCACCCGCGGCAGTCTGTCCACCGCGGCCCTTCCCCGCTGGCAGTCTCGCCCATCCGCGACCAGCCCTCCACCAACCTGGCGGGCAAGGGTTACAGCAACGGCCGCCTCGTCGGCGACCGCCAGTACCCGATCTGCCGCTACGTCCCCACCATCGATGACCGCGGGAGCCCGGCCCAGGTTGCGCCGGCGGGCTTACCGCCGCTGACCATCGGCCTGCTCGCCATCGCGCCAACAGCGTTTGCCAAGGGTCACGAAGGGCAGGAATAGGACGAGCAGTTGCATGATCTCCCACCAGTCCATCTCCGCCGCGGCCTCCGCTCCGTAAGCCCAGAACCCCCACGCCACCGCGGCGCTAAACGCCAGGTAAGGCGGTATCAGCAGCCGCCAGTAGGGCGTGTCCGGGAAACGCCAGGGCCGGAACCAGACCACGATGCCATATCCCAGGGCGCCGAGGGGCAGACCGAGGAGCCCGGCCAGCAGTTTTCCCTGGACCAGGAACACCACCGCCAGCACAGGTATCCACAGGAACGCGCCGGCGAAACCGCCGAGCCAGCCGAGCTTTTCACCCCGCCGCGTGTGCGCCATGGTCATCTCTGCACGCCACCTGGCAGGTCGTCGCGGCGGGAATTAAGCCGGAGTTACCTGGCTCAGGGGATCGCATTGCCGCCCAGGGCGGCAAAATTGCTGATCTTCACCGTACCGTCAGGAAATCGTGCCACGATCTCCAGTTGACCGCCCATCGCCTCGATGTGGCTGCGCAGCGTCGAGATGTACATGTCCGTGCGCTTTTCGATCTTGGCGATGGCTGGCTGCTGGACGTGAAGGACCTCGGCCAGCATCTTCTGCGACAAGCCACGCGCCTGCCGTAGTTCGTGCAGCGGCATTTCCGCCAGCAGCGCTTGCGCCCGCGCCTCGGCGCGCGCCTGGGATTCGGGCGTCATCCGCGCCCGCAGGTCGGCGAACTTGTTAGCCATCGATCAGCCCTTCCTGTCGGAGTTGTTCAAGGTGCTCGTCATACAACCGATCCGCGATCGGGATGTGGGTGACATACCAGCGATCGTCGCCCGTCTTGTCGCCACCGATCAGCAAGATCGCTGACCGCCGCGGATCGAACGCGTATAAGGTCCGCAGCGGGCGCCCCTCGTGCTGGGTTCGCAACTCCCGCAGATGACCGTGCTTCGCTCCGCTGATGCCACTGCTATGCGGGTAACCCAGGGCGGGCCCACGCTCCTCCAGCAGGCGCACCGACGCCGCCAGGGACTCTTGTTCACCCTCGGTCAGGCCGGCCCACCAGGCGCCGAATTCATCGGTATACTCAACCTCCCACGTCATGAGCCAAAAATAGCCCAGCCGGAATATTCCGTCAATGGAATGATTGTTGTTGGTTACCTTCCACTTGGCGGCGTCTCACGCGGCTTGCCGCCCCGCAAGGCGCTGAGCCGTCACCGTCGGACGGGCGGGAACCGCTTCATCGCCGACTATCTGCGTCAAACCCCTGAAACCGCACGGCACCCGCCACGCCACCACCCGCCCGTCATCGAGGATATCTACCACCGACCGGGGCTCCACCTGAGCCGGGGCCTCGCTCCCCCGTCACACACCTCTTCCAGGTACCCATACTGGGCCATCACCTCGGCCCCCAGGATGTTGAACAGGGCCGCCACCGTGGCATGCCGCTCCCGCACGCACCGCCAGGCCTGCGGCGCCGGGCGCTCCCGCTCCAGCCCGAAGTACCAGCAAGCAGGCCCGCATCCCACCCCGTCCCCGTTCAGACCCCTCACGCCCCAAGAGGGCTTGATCGGCACACATTGCTGATCCTCACCCCCCCGCACGTGGGGCAGGGCCGGGGAGAGGGGAGAGGGGGCCTGCATAGCTACAGACCGGTCGCCGCCGGTCGTCTGAGGTATGTCCGCTTACGGTTGATGGCCCGTTCCAAGGGCCCCTTATGGGTTGTGCTACTCACCCCTGGATCGTCAATGGGGACCACTGGGATGCATGGGTAGCCTGCAGCAGCCAAAGAACCTTTTTCTTCTGGTCGGTTATGATCGTTCTTTCGCAAGCCGGGACCATAACGAGACCTTACTCGGCCAGAATTCAGTATCGCTCTTGTGCCGCTGGCTCGTGACTTAGCGACAACACCCCTATTACTAAAAGAGGCAAACTTGAGGCTTCGGTTGACTTACCTGTCATTCATGAATGCTCCCCATCTTGCCCACCACCGCCTCACTGGCAGATTGGGCTTGGGGCGACCGTGTCATCAGGACCCAGCTAGGCCCGATCGGGCGGCGACCTCTGACGAACCTGCCTAAGAGGCATGGGACAGCTAGACTACCCGTCCATGGTTTGACGCCTAGAGTTAGCCCCCAGTGGGCTAGACAGCTAGCAGGAAATGACTGCTCTGGAAGTGCCGGAACCTGACGTTGCCCAGGTGAAAAGATGAGCCAAGGGATAAACTCGCTCTCCCTCCAGCGACTCATCGAGGGTTGAAGCCATAAATTTTATTTGGGTTTTTACCACTTTTTTTTTTGCCGGGGGTAGGTGGATTTTTCCACTTCTTATTTCGGGTTTCCACTTCTTTTTATGACGAAACATTAATAATTTACTTTAACCGTCAAGCACCACACCCAGGCAGCAATCCACCCACTGCCACAGGATGAAGACCGCGTCCTCCCCGGTAACCGGGACATGGCGCCAATCCCCCCACAACAACGTGCTGTCGCCCAAGGCGTGACAGCACCGCTTGCGGATGCGGAAGGAGGATTCTTTGATCGCCTCTTTCATGCTGCCGCCTTCACCGCCGCCTTCACCGCCCCCCGCCGGCGGGGTGTCACAGCCCTCCGGGGGGTCGGTGCCGCCGTTACCACATGCCGCGGTCGCCGAATCGTCCGTCTCGGCCACCGGAAACGCCATCTGCATCCGATACTGTGATTTGAGCAGAATCGGCATATCTTGCGCTTCGCACAGGGCGTCATTGCCGACCGTGCGTTTGATCATTTTCAGCCGCCCCAGCATGTACAGGAACTTGGTCGACGCCAGCGACCAGTTATTCACAATCTGGGAGCTCACCGGCATATTGCCGGAGAAGGGGTAGACCATCCCCCAGCAGCCGGCTGTCCACCACCAATCATCGATGGGTTCGTCCATGGCGGCGATATAGCCGCACTCCAGCATCGCCGCAGCCTGGGCAAAGGGATTGGCAAACACCAGGGATTCCGGCTGCACCAGAAACGAGAGCTCATCCGAATACCAATTCGGGTAGGCCTCGCCAATCTGCAGCAGGTCGAAGGTCATATAGCCATCGGGGTTGCAGGAGGGAAAATCCAGCAATTCCAGCATGGCGAACAGGGGGAAGGCATAGTAGTGAATATTGACGAAGTCGATTTCCGTCTGGGTCTGGTCCACTTCCTGGGAGGACAGAATGCCCACCTGCGCCGCGCCACCCGCCGTCGACAGCGACATGGTGGCGCGCAGCCCGCCGAGGCCCGGGAAACAGTAGGGCAGGCGCGTTAATTCCAGCAGCCGCGCCGGTTGCCAATAACCCAGGGTGAAGCCGATCGTCGGCAGTTCCAGTTCCTCGAGACTGCCGCCGCAAATGCATAACGCCTGGTTGGCGTGATCCTCGGGGGCCGCGGCGCCATTGATATTGAACAACTCGACGCCCATCAGCGCGATGGGGAAGAGGCAGCTCCAGCAGATGCGGTCTATCAGCCCCGCCCCCATGATCTCGCTATTGGGACAGCCGATATCTTTCAATGGCAAGGCCGGCTCGGCGGCGTGCGCCGCGCCGACCAGACTGGCCGCCAGCCAGCCCGCCAGCAACACGGCGAGGCGCAGGCGGCCCCGCCCGCGGCGGGGGCGGGGGCGCGGGTAGGCTGTGGTTATCGCGGTCACGATCGTCCTCCTCGCCGGGTTAACGCCAGACCGGCTGGGTCGCGGTGGCCAGCAGGGTCTCCGTCAGCTGCCGCCCCACCGCGGCCAGGCCCGTGGCGAAGGGGTTGGGTTTGACGGTAAAGTCCACGACCTTCAGCGCCAATTCCCGGCTCAGGGTCTCCAGGGTGCCCAGGCGGTCCACCAGTCCCAGGGCCACCGCCTGTTCCCCCACCCAGACCTCGCCGGTGGTCAACGCCGCCATATCCAGCGCCTGGGCGCGGCCACGCTGCGCCTGCACATCGCTGACGAAGACCTGCGCGACACTGTCCACGATCGCCTGCGCCTTGGCCGCCTCCGCCGCCTGCAGCGGCCGGAAGGGGTCGAGCATGGCCTTGAGGCTGCCGCTGGCGAAGATGTGCTTGCCTACCTCCACCCGCTCGGCCAGGCGATGCATGTCCCAGCTGCTGAGCACGGCGCCGATCGAGCCGACGGTGCTGTAGCGTCCGGCGATAATCTCGTCGGCATGGATCGCGATCAGGTAGGCGGCGGAGGCCCCTACCCCTTCGATGACCGCGTACACCGGGATGTGGGGGAACTCCCCCTTGAGTTCGTCCAGCACCGCGGTGATGCGCTCGGCGACATACGGCGCCCCGCCGGGCGAATTGATGCGCAGCACCACAGCCTTGGGCGCCGCCTGGTAGGCGCGGCGCAGCCCCTTGATCACCCGTTCCTCATCGACGCCGGCCTTGGCGCCCACCACCCCGGACACCTCAACCGCGGCCAGGATGGTCGGACCCCGCGGCGTCAGCCACTCACTCACCCCGTGGTCCGAGAGCAACAGGGCCGGCGCGGCCAGCAGGAACCCCAGCAGCACCACCAGCCCCACATGGCGGCGCCGGGCCTGCCGGCGCTCCCGCACCAGGAACAGCCAGACCTCCAGCAAGACGCTGTCGCGGTCCAGGGGGCCGGGGGTGACCGCCGCCCGCCGCCGCCACGGCCAGCCGCGGGCCAGCCGCGGGCGCCAGGCGGCGCGGGGCGCGCCCTGACCGGGCGTGGGCTCCGATGGCGGCGCCCCGGGCGGTGGCGGCTCCCCCGGCGGCGAGGTGGCGGGCGTGGCGGCGGTCTCCGCCGGGAGCGGCAGGTCAGTGCTCATGGGTCAGCAGCGGGCTCCGGGTGATCACTTTGAGATAAGGCCCTTCGGCCATCGCCAGCGCCGGGACTTCCCGCAGCTGAAAACGGCTCGCCAGGGTGGGGTTGAGGTGATAGACGGGCTGGCCCAGTTCCGCGGACAAGGCCACGCGCGCCTCGGACAGGGGGGCGAGTTCCGTGGCGATCAGCACCACATTGCGGTGTTCGCGCAGCCAGTCCTTGACGATGGCGAGCTGCGCCGGGGAGGCCGGATCAAAAAAGACGTAGTGGCTGCGCACCAGCACCTGCGTCAAGGGATTGATCACCGTGCCCGCGCGCGCCAGCAGCCCGTGGGGGCCGTGGATATCCTGTTTCACCCGCACGCTCAGATCCACGTAATAGGTCTGATCCCGCTTCGCCGGCGGCAGGGCCACGCCCTGGATGCGCTGCTTGGCGCGGGTGCGCGCCTCCGCCAGCAGGGTCGGCCAGTCGAGACGCGCGGCCTTCTCGCGCGCATAGTCGATGATGTCCGGTTCCGCGATCGGATGCAGTTGGCCAATGGGGTGTTCGGGCAACGGCTCGTCCGCGCGCAGGCGGGCGAGGGCCCCCTCCAGGGCGATTTCCCCGTCCAGGCGCCGCAAGGGGCCGCCCCGGGGATCCTCGGCCAGGAACACCGGGACCTGCTGGATCTGGTAATCCTTGAACGGCTGCGGGTCGATCAGGACGATCACCGGGTTTTTTTCCAGATCGATCAGCCGGTGCAGGTGGGCGAAGACCGCCTGCAGCTTGGGCGGCTGCCAGCCGCGCAGATAGAACACCACATCGTCCCGGCCCCGCGCCTGCTCCAGCAGCGCTTTCAGCGCCGCATCCGGCATGCCCAGGGAGATGAACACCAGGGTCTTGCCGCGCAGCGGATTGGTCGCCCGCTCTCCCGCCGCCGGGAAACCCGCCGACGCGGCCAGGGACGCCTGACTCTGCGCGCGGATCTCCGCGGCCAGGGCCTGCGCGGTCGCGGTGGGCGCCGGCGGGCCTCCCGCCTGCAGCCAGGTGCTGATCGCCTGGGACGGGCCGCTGGGCAGCCCGGCGACGGGCGCCGGGGCGCGGCGAAACGCATCCAGACCCTCCAGGGCCACCGGGGGGTGCCTGGGCTGGCGCAGCGCCCCCAGAACGTCCGCCACCGGGTCCGCCCGCGCCCCGCCACTGCCGAGCGCCAACAGCACCCCCAGCACCCACTTACCATATCGGCCGTACATAACCCGTCACCTGTTCTGCCGTGATCGTGCCCCAATAACGGCCGTCATAGCTGCCCGGCGCGGTCCCTGCCAGGAAGTAATGGCCCTCGGGGACCACGAACGTGCGATCGAAGGCGCCGTCCTCCGCCTCAAGAAAACCGAGCAGCCACAGGCGGTCCCAATAGACCCCGTTGATGAACAGTTGATTATCGCGCACCTCGATACGATCGCCCGGCAGGCCCGCCACCAGTTTGGCGATGGCGTCCACGCCGGGAAACTGGCGGCGGAACAGCGCCAGGTCGGTGCGAAACATGAGGATGTCGCCCCGCTCCACCGTCGGCTTATAGGGCTGCCGGGCAATGAGGTACACCTGCCAGGGCAGGCAGGCCACGCGCTGCACATCCAGGCCAATCCGGTACTGCGCCGACCAGGCGGCATGCAGGGTGTGGGCGCCCAGCCAGGCGCCGGGCACGAAGAGCAGGGCGAAGAGGGCGATCCGCACGCGCGGGCCGCGCCACCAGCGGGCGGGGCTCATGGCGCAGCCGGCGCCGGCGCCGGCGGGCTCGGGTCGGGCTCCGCCGCCGGCGGCAGCGCCGGCAATTCCCCGGTGCGCTGGAAGTGGCGGGCACTGTCGAGAAATTCCGGCGCGATGCCCAGGTCCTGCGCCACCGCCGCGGTCACATCCAACGCCGGCGGGGCGGCGATGACCGCGGCCTTATGCAGCACCGCCAGGCCCTGCCGGGTATAGCGCTCAAAGGCCGTTTCGAGGGCCTGCCGCATCTCCGCGGCCACCTGCGGCGCGACAGTGGCCTCGCGGCGGCCCGGGCGAGTGAACGCCTGTTGCAGCTGCGCCTGCAGCAGGGTGTCGCTGTCGACGATGACATAGGCCGGGCGCGGGGCCGCCGGCGGCGGCGCGAGCCCGTCCTGCCACAGCTGCAGACCGAGGACCACCAGGCCGCCGGTCAGTACCGCCAGAAAGAGCGGCAGAAAGCCCTCGCCGCCGGCGGGCCGGGTGGGCGCGGCCGGGGGGGCGGGCGAATCCGTAGGGTGCGTTATGGTCAAGCTCTCTGCCGCGGTCAGCCGTGGCGTTCAATAAAGTCCTCGATCGCCCGGATGGGCGGCACGCCGGCGTTGATCGCCGCCATGACCTCATCGCGCTCCGGGCCCCGGGTGGAAAACAGCACCTGGGTGAACCGATCCTCGATCAGGCGCATCGTCCCCCAACCAAGGGGGCAGTCGACCAGCACCTCGCTGTATTTCCCCGGCTGGGTGTGAATGGTCTTCATGACATGGGCCTTGTCCGGCGTCATGGCCAGCAGCCCCTCGCGCAGGGCGGCGTCGATCGATTCCGGGCGCTGGGCGAGAATGAAGCGGAACGGGGCGTTCTCGGCAATCGCCCGGCCGGCGGAGGTCGAGGCCAGATCGCGAATCGACTGGGTCACCACCACCGCCCCGGCGGTGGCCTTGCGCAGTTTGCGATAGCTGGCCTCGAGAAACTGCGCCACCATGCCCGGCTGGTCGCCGGGGCTATCGCGCTCGGCGAGCAGCTCCCAGGCCTCGTCGACGATGATCATCCGCGGCACACGTTCCGGGCGCAGGAACAGTTCGGCCTGGATGCGCGCCAGCAATTGCAACAGGACCACCTGTTGCAGGGTGCGTTTGCTTTTCAGGTGATCGAGTTCCAGGACCACGAAGCGGTTCTCGAACTGCAGATTGTTGTCGCCATCGAAGAAGCGCCCGTAGGAGCCGTCCCGGGTGAAGGGGAACAGCTGCCGCGACAGGTCGGTTTCGCGGGGGTCCTCCTGAAAGCGGAAATACTCGGCTAGGTGGGTCACGGTGGTATGCGGCCCGTAGCGGCCCCAGCACTGCTTGATCGCCTCTTCGACGCTGGCCATCTGATAGGCGCTGAGGGTGGCCCCTGGGGAGGCCATTTTGCCAATCAGCGCCTTGAGCACATCCAGGTCCTCGTCAATATCGGTCACGTGGGTGAACGGATTGAGGCAGATGTTGCTGTCCTCGGAAAACTCCATGAACTCGCCGCCCAGCAGCTTGCACAGCTTGAAATAGCTGCGGCCGACGTCAAACACCCAGATTTTCCCGCCCAGACTCAGATAGTCGACGATCAGGCGGTTGGTGAAGAACGACTTGCCGGCGCCGGACTCGGCGAACACCACCCCCGAGTAGGAGGTCGGCGAATGATAGAGATCCAGCTCCACCGGCATGCCGCGCCGGCTGGAGAAGAGCATGGCCGGATCATGGCCCGTGCCGCGCCACTCGCCGACCACCGGCAGGAACACCGCGGCATGCCGCGCCGCCATGGTGCTGTAGCGGTAGGTTTGCTTGATCGACTCCTCATCGGGAAACAGCGGCAGGGTGTTCCAGAACACCGGGAAGGCGATGTACTTCTCCTCGGCCATGAGAAAGCCCAGCGAGCTGTAATAGGTTTGCAGCATGGCCGAGGCGCGGCCGGCCTCAATCCGGTCGGCTTCATACAGGGTGACGGTGAAATTGACCTCGACGATCGTATCGCCGTCATTGAGCGCGTCGATGAGGATGTCGATTCCCTGTTTCTTCTTCATGATGATCGGCGCGAATTTCACGATCGGGCCATAGGCCTGAAAATTCAGGGCGCCGCTTTTCGAGCGCACCAGGCCGGTCTTCTTGCGCTGATCGGGATAGTGCAGGGTGGTGACGAGGGTGAAGGGGCAGGGGATCTGGTTGTCAATGCCATCCGGATCGCCGGCGAGGGGCAGCATCCGCCCCAGGGCCATGGTCTCCGGGTAGGTCTTGACCGACAGGACCCGCAGCACGCTGTCGTTGAGCTCGATATCGGCGCCATCGATTTTCACCGCGTCACCCGGCTCAAAGACCTGATCGCGGATCAGGCGCTCCGGGTCCACCCACCGCTCCTGGGCGCCGCGCATGTGCAGCAGGCGGCGCATCAGCAGCAGGTATTCCGCCTTGCCCATCTGGCGCAGGGACAGGCCCGCCGTTTCCAGGGCCTCATGGAACTTGATGATGGCGTCGTGGGCGTCCCGGAACTCCCGCTCCGACGGGATGGCGTTGGGCACGGGAATCTTGATGCTGATGACGAGCACCGGATTATTGGAATGGATGCCGGTCCGCGGGATCAATTCGGTGGTTTTGCCCGCGCTGATCGCCCGGGTGCGGCGGCGGACCAGTTCCTGCAGGATCTCGATTTGCTCTGCCCGCCCTGGGTAGTGATGGGGGTCGGTGTCCGGGGTAATCCCCACCCGCCGCCCGCTATACCCCGCGACCAGATGCTCGATGTCGGGGCTGGCAAATTGCATGAACTGGATGAAGGTCCCCGGGGGTTGACGCGTGCGCAAGGCGCTGGCCAGGCGCAAACTGGTCATTTCGTCCACGCCGGGCAACAAGGCGCCCATGAAACAGGCGCCGACAAAGCCGCCATCGACATAGAACAGACCGTCCTCCTCATTGTAGGAAAGGACGGGAATAAACTGTTCCGGCCGGGTCCGATCCAGCATTTGTTTGATCCGCGCCTGCGCACTCATACGGCTTCAATCTCCCCCGCCGGCCAAAGCCGCGGAATCGGACGGTGAGGCGGTGGGAGACGCGGCGAACAGCGCGTGCAGAATGCCGTCGGCCACCACGGAGGTGTAATGCTTGTAGTCGTAGTAATCGCGACTGGAGAGGAACCGCGCGTCGCGCGAAAAATCGTGCACCGCCGGCAGGAGGGCGCGGAGCTGGCGCACGAATTCGGCCGGCGCGCTCACCGGGACGTTGGTCAGATCGCCGGGATGGAAGGGGTGGATGAAATACCAGGCGGTGGTGCCCTGCGCCTGCAGCCAGTCCCGCAGCCGGGTCAGCTCGGCAAACGCGTCGGCACGCCACGGGGGCGGCCCAGCGGGGCGCGGGCTTTCCGGCAGGTCGGGGACATAGCGCTGCTGATACGCCTGCGGATCCGCCGCCCGTTCCCGTTCGAGCCCGGTGAGCAGGTAGCGCCCGCTGCCGGTAAAATCGAAGTGCATCTGCGGCGCGGCGTGGAATTGATGGATAAGCCGCGAGACCAGTCGCGGATAATCCACCTGCCAGAGATAAGCGAGGTGAAATGACAGGCGGGATTCCCCGGTGACCTCGGGCGGCAGGCGATAGGTCAGCGCGTCGCGCGGCGGCGGGGTGAGAAAGGGGTAAAGTTCCAGACCGACGACCACTTCGCGGATCGTCACCCCGGCGGTGTGCAGCGCCTGGAGTAACGCCAGCTGTTCTGCCGGGCGACTGCCCAGCACCCCCAGGTTGTAATAGCGCCGCTCGGGACGGAGCGCCGCCACATGCGCGGGGTCAAATGCCCCCATCCGGCTCGACCCGATGAAGAACGCGTCATGGCGCGTGGGCTGCGCGGCCAGATGCCGGTATTTGTTCAGCATCTCGTTCGGCCCATAGCTGTCGCGCAGCGGCAGCAGGCCAAAGACCTGGAACGGATCCACCAGCAGATTGAGGGTCAGCAGCAGCCCGGTCCACAGGGCCAGGGCCGTGACCAGATAGCGCGACCACCGGCGGGCGGGCGCCGGATCGCGGCCGGCCGCCGGCGCCGGCGGCGGGCACGGCGGGGAAACCGGGTGGCGGGCGTCAACCATGGGATGCCCCACCGCCGTGGATCACCCACAGATTCAGCAGGAGGAGCAGAAGGGCCCAGACGGTGAGCGCGGCGACCCAGCGCCGGGCCCAGCGCCGCACCGGGCGGGTCACAGCGGCGTTCGGCGGGAGAGGAGCGGCCATGCGCCTAGAAGGCCCAGTAGATGAAGGTGGTGGGTTGCCCCAGGAGCACCACTGCCGCGGCGGCCGCGCCGAAGGTCGTCACCCCCCAGCGCCGCGTCGGCTGAAAGCGCGCCGCGAGGTCGTGGACATTCGGCTGGGTGACCACGAACACCAGCAGCGGCAGCAGGATCAGCATCTCCAGGCCATTGGCCTGGCGGGGCGTGCGCCACACCACGGCCTCGCCCAGAAACCCCAGCATGGGGCGTAGCGTGTTGGGCAGGTCCACCCCGTGCAGGCCGAGCATCGCCCCCCACAGATGCCACGCCGCGGCAAAGCTGTCGGCGCGGAACAAGACCCAGGCAAAGACCACGGCGGTGAACGTCAGCGCCCAGGCGACGGGCCGCGGCAAGCGCCAACGGCCGCGCCGCCACAGGTGATAGACCGCCAGATAGGCCCCGTGCAAACCGCCCCAGGCGACAAAGGTCCAGGCCGCGCCATGCCACAGTCCGCCCAACAGCATGGTGACGGCCAGCGCCATCAGCGTGCGGGCCAGGCGCTGGCGGTTGCCGCCGAGGGGGATATAGAGGTAGTCGCGCAGAAAGCGCCCCAGGGTGATGTGCCAGCGGCGCCAAAAGTCCGAGATCGTCACCGCCTGATAGGGGCTGAGAAAATTCAGGGGCAGGCGCAGGCCAAACAGCAGGCCGAGGCCGACCGCCATGTCCGAATACGCGGAGAAATCAAAATAGATCTGCAGGGTGTAGGCCAGGGCGGCGGTCCAGGCATCGAAGAAGCCGAGGGCGGCGGTATCAGCAAAGGCGCAGTCCGCCCACGGCGCGAGGCTGTCGGCTATCACCACCTTCTTGAACAGGCCGACACTGAAGATGAACAGCCCGGTGGCGAACCCCCACGTCAGGCCGGGGGTGGGGCGGGCGAGGGCGCCGAACTGGGGAATGATCTCGCGGTGCTGAACGATCGGTCCGGCCACCAGTTGCGGAAAAAAGGTGACAAACAGCGCGTAGCGCAACCAGCCCTCATCCCCGTGGGACTGGCCGTGAAAACTGTCGACCAGATAGGTGATTTGCTGAAAGGTGATGAAGCTCAGACCCAGCGGGAGAATCACCCCGAACAACGGATAGGCCGTGCCTGCCAGGGCATTCACTTCGCCGAGAAAGAAGTCCGCGTACTTGTAAAAGCCCAGCAGACCCAGGTTCAGCGCCACCCCGACCGCCAACCAGCGGCGACGTGGCTGGCGACGCAGCGTCTGGCCCAGGCGGTAATTGACGGCGATACTGCCCAGCAACAGCGGCAGATAACGGATGTCCCACGAGGCGTAAAAGAGGAGCGAAGCGGCGAATAACCAGGCCTCGGCCACGGCATAACCGCCCCGCGCCCGCCCGACGTAATAACCCAGCACCACCACGGGTAGAAAGACGTAAAAGAACAAGGCTGAATTGAACAGCACGCCGCGCGCTCCGGGACCGTAATTGAGGCGGCACTGTAGCAAGCGCCTCCGGGCGTATTGCGGCGAAAGCGCGGGCAAAAGGCGCGCTTGCGCCGCAAAGGGCGCGACGGAGGGCCGGCGCGATCAGGTGGGAAGCGCGGCGGGACCAGACCCGTGGCGGGAGCGGCCGCGGCCGGCCAGCGGCGCACGGGCGACTGGTCGGATCACCGGCAGACGTTCCGGGTAGGGAGGGGTGGCGCGCCGGCGCGGGCGCGCCGGGGTTGAGGCGGGGCGCCGCGGCCGGTCAGCGCGGGCCCACCGACTCAGTTCGCGTTCAGCAAGTCATTGACCGGCCGATCATAAGCGCGCTCATCCAGTTTCGGTTCCTGGTGGCGCATATACGCCGGCCCCAGGGGGCGCTCCTCGCCTTTGGCGGGGGTCGGGGCGGCGTCCGGCCGCGGCTTGCCCACGGTGTATTCCTTTTGACTACGCGGCGCGGCGCTCGCGGCCGGCGGCTGGGGCGTCGCCGCGACTTGCAACGGCGCGGTTTGCCGGATTTGCTCGACCTCCACCTCGCCAAACGCCCAACGGCGGGGGGTGACTTCGGTATAGGTATACCCCGGCCACTGCAGGTCTTGATTGCTGTCGACAAACGGCGCCATCCAGATGCGCATGACCTGCGCCTCTTCCAGAATCGGCTTGGGATTCGGCGGGGCGACAATCAGGTTACGCTGCACCACCAGGGGCGTGCTCAGAGTCCCTCCCGCCGCGCTCGTGGCGGCCCCGGCGCGACCGGCCGCACTGCCGCCGGCGCCGCCGGCGAAGGCGTCCCCCGGCCCGTTGGTCGCCTCGTACACCTCGATCGGGCTCTTGCAGGACACGCCTTTGGGATGCCCGGGACAGGCAAATTCGGATTCACCCGTGCCGCCGAAGCTGCCACAGCCGGCCAGCAGCCCGCCGGCCAGGACACAGGCCGCCCCGGTCAGCGCGCGCGCGGCGCGCCCCGCCGGTCGCGTGAGAACAGAGAACACCATACCCCTAGGCCTCCAGGTCGCCTCGCATGTGGATGTTGGGTGCCCGGGCATTAGCCGAGCTTCAGTTGGGTGCCGCGCAACACGACAATCGTCGCGCTGCGACCGGCATCGACCTCAATCACCGGGAAGGTCTCCTGCGCCATGTCGAGGAAGAAGTCCGACACACTCTGGGCCGAGGTACTGGCGCCGCCAAACAGACCGCCCTTGGCGATGTCGCCAAACTGCGGCTGGGTGGTGGTGGTCGTGCCTTGCGGATCGATCTTCAACTGGGAGACATAGGAGGGCTTCATCGCGTCGGCAAACCCGGACAAGAGGCCGGCCATCGTCGCTCGGGTGAGCAGGGAGCCGTAACGCGAGACCAGGCGGCCGCGCATGCCGACCTTGCCGTCTTCGCCGATGACATAACCTTCCAGTTTGGCGTCGATCACCCCGCCATCGGTGCGCACGCAGCTCAGGCGTTCGGTGCGCGCCTCCATCCGTTCCGTGCTCATCCGCCCGTAGCCGGAGGCGATGACAAAGCATTCGCGGATATCGACGGTAAAATGATTGGGCACGATCGCCTCCCGCTTGACGCGGATCAGCATCGGCGTGGGGTTGGAGGAGGCGCTGTTACTGGTGAGCGCATCCACGCCGTTGAGGAGAATGCCGGTGAACATGGCGCCGGCGGGCATGTAGACCGAGATGTCGTTTTTGGCGGCCTTTTCCGCCTTGACGTCACCGGCCGCCCGGGCCACCGTCCCGCCGCCCCCGGTCGCGGCTCCCTCGGCCGCCGCCCCGTCCCCGCGCCCCGCCTCCGGCGTACGGGCGCGGGTGGGAATGCGCCGACCTTCAAATTCATCGGCGGGCGGCGGGGCCTCCTGGGTTTCGGTTTGCGCCGTCACCAGCCGCAAGGTCACCGGCGCCTCCGCCGCGACCGGCGCCGGCGGCGCGCCCGCGGGCAGCGGGGCCAGTCCCGGCAGGGCCGGGACCGGCGGCAGTTGCGGCAGGGCCGGCGGCTCCCCGGCGGTCCCGGCCGCCACCTCCCCGGCGGGCAGGTCCGGCAGCGGCGGCAGGGCGGGGTCGCCGGCCGGCCCGTCCATCCCCGGCGGCAGCCCCGCCGGGCTGGGCATGGGCACCACCAGGCCGCCCGGCGAGCCACCCGCGGCCTGCGCGGCGGCCGCGGCGAGCTGCTCGGCGGTGACGCCCTCGGCCGGGACGATCTCGCTGATGTCCTCCACCTTGCGCTCGGTAATCTGGGACTTGGTTTCCATGCGCCGCAGGGCGCTGGTGACAAATTGCAATTGCTCCTGCAGCCCCTGAATTTCCCGCGACCCCCCGGGGCGTTCATTGATCTGCGCCTGCAGATCGCGCAGGGCGTCCTGAATGCCCTTCTGCTGCGTCTGCATGAGTTGCTCCAGGCGCATCAGCCGCCGCTCCTGGGCGATCTGGCTGGCATTGAGCTCATCCAGGGTCGAATCGCGCCGTTCCGGGATCATGATCTGCATGTCCACGCTGGTGTCGACCTTGTCGAGCACCGGCGCCTCCTTGCGCAGCAACTGCGTCAGGCCGCTGAGGGCGACGATGGCGCCGAGCGCGGCAAAGATCGCGATAAAGCGTTTCGTGCCCGGGGTCAACGCGTCCCATTTATCTTGAAATAGCAAGGCCATGATGGTCTGGGTCTCGGTTGCCCGCGGTTAACGCCGGGCGGCGGGATCGGTACGCCCCGCCGCCACCACGAAGGCGTAGGTGGATTCGCCGGGCGCCAGCCGGACGCGGGGGAAGAACGCCACCGCCTTGACCCCGGATTCGTAAATACTCTGCTCGGTCAGTTCCACCCAGTTATTGCTGCGGTTGGTCAGGTCGTAGCGGTAGATGTCCAGCGTCGTGCCCGCCCAGCGTTTGCTGGGCACGCCGCGCACCGGACCGATGCTGAAGGGGGGCACATTCAGCATCGCTTCGACAAAGCCCTTGGGTTGTTGCCCGATGACCACCTTGCGCAACAGATAGACGATCTGCGACTCGTAGGCGCTGGTCTCCCGTGTCTCCTCCGTTTGGGCAGCGGTATGCGCGTGATAGGGATTCGCCGAGCGGTCGATCTGCAGCAGCACGCTCTGGGCGTCCAGGCTGTTATCCGGAACCAGGGTCAGGGCCGCCACCGGTTTCCCCGGCTCGGCGTCGGTGATGAAGATCGAGAACGGCGTGGCGCTCGCCGGCACGACGAAGACATCCGCATCGTTGATGATGATCTGCGCGCCGCTGGTGTCCACCACCTTGGGCTGGGTGAAGGGGGTGGCGATCCGGTTCGGCATCCGTCCCGAGATCTTGATCTTGGCGGTGATCCCGGGCTGCAGGTTAATCACCGCCGGTCCGGCCAGGTCCGGCGGGGGGGCAACCGCCCCCAGCCCCGGGAACCCCCCGCTGGGAATGCTGCTGGCGTCCGGCAGCGCCACCGCCAGGGAGGTCACCGGCGCCAGGGGCGGGGGCTCGGCGGTGCGCGCCGGGGCCGCCGGGACGCCCGCCGCGGCCGGGGGCGCCGGGGGCCGCGCCGGGGCGGCGGGGGGCGCCGGGGGCGGCACGACCCGCGAGGCGCCGTCGATGGGATCCTCGGCCCGGCCGCTCAGCGGGATCAGGACTGCGGCGGCAAGCATCCAGTGCAGGGTGCGGGAGGTCATCGCTTGGTCTCCTGGGGCGCCGGCCCGCCAATCAGCGGTGTCGTATCCTCTTTGCTGACCTCCGGCACCTCTTCATACAGCGGCGGCGTCAGCATGTTTTGCAACAGGGCGGCGTTGGGTTCGATGCCCGCGTCCTGGAGTTCTTTCTCCAGGCGCGCGTTACGCTGCATCTCCTCCGCCAGGCCCTCTTTTTCGTAAGACTTCCGCCAGGCCAGGGTATGCGGTTGCGTCCCCGGGTAGCTCGAGAAGTGGGTCAGTAACGGTTTGCCCTCGAACATTTCAAACAGACATTCGAGCACCACGTTCTGGTGTTGATCGTAGCCACCGGTCGAGGTGGCGGTGCTGTTGATGTACCGCCCCATGACGAACACCTTCTGCGAGCCGGGTTCCCAGAGCACGCGGGAGGCGACGAAATAGGACATGGAGGTGGCGGTATTGAAGGCCGGGTCCCGGCCCATGGCCAGCAATTTGGCCTTGAGCGGCGGGAAGATCTTCGGCGCGAAAATGTCGCCGAGCGCATCGATGACGTAGGTCAGGTTCTCGGGGGTAATGTTGCCGATGAGATGGGCGACATAGAAACCCCAGGCCTTGTAATACTCCGGCGAGGCCGAGGTCCAGCTGATCTCGCTTTTGCCCTCCAGGTGTGGCGGCACAAGCACGATGCGTTCATGGCGAGCGGCGGTGATCAGCAGGGTCGAGGCCACCCCTAAGGCCATGATCAGGTTGGCCACCAACAGCATTTTGACGGAAAAGTTCGACAGGTCGAACCGGCGCAAAAAATTCAGCGTTTCCATGGGGGGCGCCTGTTAGTGGACCAGGGCCTTCACCACCCCGAGCGGGTAGCGCAGGTTGAGTTTGGCGATCCCGTGCGCATAGGCCAGATGCATGAGAATCCCGTCCAGATTCGAGGACTTGAACGTCGAGAACAGCTTCATCAGCAGAAAGATCAGTACCAGCATATACATCATCAGATCGGTGAGGATGCCGATACCGAACAAGGCGACAATCGGAAAAACCTCGTCAATTTCCCACAACAGGATCTGCATCTGCGCATCGACGTAGCGGGGGATGGGAATCGTCTGTGACATGGCCGTGGCTCCGCGGTTATTCCTGAGGCTCCAGCATGACCCGTGCGGAGCGGTTTTGCTGGCGTCCGGCGGCGCTGGTATTGGGCGCCAGGGGCGCCGTTTCGCCCAGGTGCACCTGCTCGATGCACGCCGCCGGCACGCCGAGGTCGGCAATCTCCCGCGCGACGGTGTCCGCGCGGCGTTGCGACAGCGCCTGGTTGTACGCGGCGGTTCCGGTGCTATCCGCCCGTCCCTCGATATGGACACGGGCAATCCGGTCGCGGTGCTGATCGATGAACTGGCGCAACGCCGCGGCCGCCTCCGGGCGCAGGTGCGCGGTGTCAAACGGAAACAGCACCTGATGCACCCGGCCCGCGGCATCCTGCCACGTCACCTTCACCTGGCGGACCAGGAGCGGCGGTGGCACGCCCAGGGCGAAGGTCTCATGCGGCTGGATGCGGGCGATGTCGCTGTGGGGCTGAAAGACTGCGGTGATGTGGCCGGCCTGTTGGCGCAATTCGCCCGGCGGCACCGGCGCCCGCGGGTCCAGGTTGATGAACGGGCCCGCCGGGCCCGACGGCGGCGAGGAACTGCAGGCCGTCAGCAGGAGACCGGCCAGGGCGAGGGGGTAATAACGGTGCCGCATGGTCCTAGCCATTCAACCTCGGTGAGGGTGGGGACGGGGCGCGCCCGCGCCACAGCAGGGTCGCCAACACGCCGTACAGGAGCAGGGCGCCCACCGCCTGTCCGGCCCGGAACAGCGGCCGATTCAGGCGCTGCACATAGGCAAAGGCCTGGATGCCATACCCCTGCCGCTGCACGAAGCGCACGGACTCCACCCGGGCGTCGGCGCCGTACTGGTGCGGCCACCGCCCCCAGGCCAGGCCACTGAGGGCGCCGCTGAGCAGCGGGTGCGTCACCTGCCAGCTGTGGATCACCACCGGGCCGTCGCCCGCGGCCGGCGCGGGCGGCGGCGCACTGGACGGCGCGACCGCCACCCCCCCCAGCACCCCCAGGAGGAGCAACAGGAGCGGCAGGGCGGCGCGCGGCCCCTGCCGCCGGCGGGGGCCCCCGGGGGTCAGCGCCTGGGCAGGATAGCGGGGGTCCTCGGCGGAAATGCGCGGCATGCGGGGCATTTTCCTTAGTTAGCGGCGGAAAGCGGCAGGGACTCCAGCCAGCGCTCCACGGCGGCAGCGGTGGGCGGGCCCGCCAGCGGCGTGGCGGTGACGCCCTGGGTGACGTAAAGGGCCGGCACCGCGGTCAGCGCCGCCCCCCGCACCCACTGCATGATGGCGGCCAACGCCTTGGCGCCCCGGTCGACGGCGGGATAGATCTCCACCCCCGTCACGTCTGGCGCCCAGTCGCGGTCGAAATACGGCGCCAGGTGGTCAAACCCCACCGTCGTGCCGAGGGCCACGGCGGCCTTGAAGGCGGTCCGCTCGCCGGAAAAATCCACCGGCAGCCAGGTCACGCCCACCCCGGCCGCCTGCAAGCGCGCCGCCAGCGCCGGCGCGGCCAGAGCCGCGTACAGGCGTTGGCAATGGCCACAGGCAAAATCAAACACGATGAACAACTCCCGCCCCGCCGCCCCGGACGCGGGAAACTGGCGGATGCCGGTCAGGGCGCGGAGTTCGGCGGCCGCCAACCCCGGATGGGTGGGCGCGGCGACGGGGTCGGCCGTGGCCGGCGCCGGCGCCGGGACGGTTTCGCCCGGGAAGTAGCGGGCCAGGGCGTCGCTGGTGTGATTGCCCTGGCCGCCCGCATCCAGAATCAGGCCCAGGAACAGGTTCTCGCCCGCGGGATCGAGGTACAGGATCATCGGCTTGCCCCGCGCCCGCAGCGCCACGCCTTTCAGGCCGGCCGGGGCGTCAAAGGTGTCGATGAGGGTGATGCCGGGCTTTTGCCGCAGCCGCTCCAGGAACTGTTCATAACCCCCCGGCGCGGGCGGCTCGGCCGCCGCCTCGGCGGCGGCCAGCAGCGCCCCACCCACCAGGCTGGCCACGGCCAGCCGCCCGCCCCGGCGGCGCCGGGGGGAATGCAGTCGCCACATCGACGGGGTCCTCGGGGAGATCAGGCGCCAAGCGTCAGCCACGGTAGCGACCGCTCTTGACCAGGTATTGCGACAACAGGCCGTTGGCCAGCTGGAAAAACAGCTCGTAATCGCCGGCCGTCACATCGGGGCCAATCAGATAGGCGCCATTCATGACCAACGCCGGGGTCGCGTCCGGCTGGTAGTGGGCAAAGCGCTTACGCGCCAGGATCAGCGCCCGCATGCTCGCCGTCGAGTTCCACGCCTTGCGGAAGGCGTCTTCGGCGATGCCGGCATTGCGCGCGCATTTGAGGTAGGTATCGAGGCGCTCGGGATCGTTCGGCGCCAGTTGCAGCGCCATGTACGTTTCCTGCATGAAATACGCGATCCGCACCGGTTGGGCGATCTGGGCGGCGTAATAGGCGCGCGCCATCAGGATCTCTTTCGTGGTGCTGGCGATCACCGGCACGGGTTCGAAGGTGATCGGCGCCGGCAGCGACGTGCCCCAGGTCCAGAAGTAGGTGTCGTTGCGCAGGCAGAAGGTGCAATCGAAGGCGAAAAAGTAGAGCACCTTGTCCGCATCGCCCGGTTCCAGCGGCGTGCGCGGCGGAATGACCGGCTGTTGCCGGCGTTGCGGATCCAGGCCCAGAACCTCGGAGGGCGCGTGCATGTCGGCCTCGTCAAACGGCGAGGCGGACCGCGGGCCGCCCAGCGGCAGGCAGGCGCCCAGCGCCGCCACCAGCAGGCGCCGCCGCGCCGGTGAATGAGCCGCGCCCCCCCGGGCGGAGCGGTCGGCAGGGCCCGGGCGACGCACCCCGGGAGGGCACAAACGGGGCGGCGACCCGCCGGGGGGCTCAGTCATGTGGGATCTCCAATTCTTCATCGAGGCCGCAATGCCCGGCGCGGTCCGGCAACAAGCGCAACGCCTGGTCGAGGGTGGTTTTACCCGCCAGGGCATGCAGGGCGCCGCCGGTCGCCAGCTTGACAAACTGGGCTTGATGCTGGGCGGCGCGGGTGATCGCCTCGCTGTCCTTGGTGGTGATGGCTTCGCGCAGGGCATTGTCCGAGCGGACCAGTTCCAGTACCGGCACCCGGCCTTTGTAGCCGCTGTACCCGCACTGCTCGCAGCCCTGGGGCAGCAACAGGGTCTGCCCGGGGGCAAGGGGGACGCCCAGGCTGTGGAAGGCCGCGCTGGCGACGCTGTCCGCCGCATAGGGGCGCGCGCAGCGGCACAGGCGCGACAACAGGCGTTGCGCGACGACGCAGCGCAGGGCCGCGCCCAAGGGAAACGGTTCAATCCCCAGGTCCAGCAGCCGGGTAATCGTCGCCGGCGCATCGTTGGCATGGACGGTCGACAGCACCAGATGGCCGGTCAGGCTAGCCTCGATGGCAATGCGCGCCGTTTCCGCGTCACGGATCTCGCCGATGAGGATGATGTCCGGGTCCTGGCGCAGAATGGAGCGTAACGCCGAGCCAAAGGTGGTGCCTTTCTCGGCGGGATTACCAAACGCCGTGGTTTTCGGCCGCTCCACGTTGACCTGGCAGGCCAGGGGAATCCGATATTCCACCGGATCCTCGACGGTGATGATCTTGCGCTCCAGCGAATTGAGCGCGGTCAGCATGGCGTACAGGGTGCTGGTTTTGCCCGAGCCCGTCGGGCCGGAGACCAGGAACAGGCCGTTGGGTTCGGCCAGCGTCTCATCGATCACCCGGCGCACGCTCGGCGTCATATCGATGTCCGCCAGGGTGCGCGAGGCGTTGGCCTGATCGAGCAGGCGCCCGACAATGCTCATGCCGTTGCGTGTGGGCAGCCACGAGACCCGGACATCGACCATCCGCTCGTCCACCTCGATGAACATGCGCCCGTCCATGGGTTTGCGGTCACTGGGCGAGAGGCCGGCCTTCATGCGGATCTTGGTGTCGGCATTGCGCATCTCCGGCCCGGTGAGGGTGTGGGTCTGCCGCAGCTTGCCATCGACACGCATGCGCACGATCGCCCCGTCCTCCGCATCCTCGATATGGATGTCGGAGGCCCCCATCCGCGCGGCGCTCTTGAACATATCGTTCAGCAGCGCCACCACTTTTTCGTCCCCGGTCTGGGTGGAGATGAATTCCGTCGGTTCCCGTTTGGCCGTCATCCGTTCACTCCCCGCGCCCGGTGGCGGTAGGTGATCAGTTCCTGCAGTTTGCGATGCACCTTGCGGGCATAATCGAGGCGGAGATCGCGGCGGCGCTCAGAGGCGTTATACGCGCCCACCGCTTCCCAGGTCGGCCCGTAGCGATCCAGGTTTTCGCGCAGGATCCACGCACCCACATGCACATTCAGGCAGGTCTCGCTCAGCAGGCGCTGCGCGGTGATCGCCTGGGCTGACAACCGGGGCAGATGGCTGGAATTGATCTGCATCAACCCCAGATCGCGGGTGCCGTTTTTGTTGTAGCCGGTGGCCGCGGGATTCAGGTTGGATTCCACGCGGGCGATCGCCCACAACAGTTCCACGCTGATCTCATAGGTCCGGGCGGCCTGCCCGAAACACTCCGTCAGCGGGTATTCGCGGTCCGGCACCCGTAACGCCAGGCCCGCGGCCGAAACCTCGCCCAGCAGCAGCCACCCCAGGGCCGCCGCCAGGCACCGCGCGCGCCCGTTCACGGCCGCGTCTCCCCCACCCCCGCCGCCGGCGCCAGCGACTGGAGGATCAACGCCAATTCCTCCGCATCGGGCGCGCCGCGCACCAGCTGGAAGCCGCCTGATCGCGCCTGATAAAACAACTGCGGCGTGCCGGCCGAACCCAGGGCGTCGAACAATACCTGGTTGCGCGCCACGGCGGCGACGGCGGCGGCCGACACCGGGGCGTCCGCCCCGGCGGGCCGCTCCTCCGGGGCGCCGGCCAACGCCGCCGCCAGGGCCGCTTCACCCTGTCCCTGCTGGGCCGCCGCGGCGAGCCGGGCGGCCGCCGCGTCCTCACCCAGGGTGTTCACCGGGATCCAGCGCACGGCCACCTCGCCGGCGGCCACGCGCGGCGTCAGATCCCGGTACAAGCGCGCGCAATGCGGACAGGCCGGATCGAACAGGACATAGAGCAGGGGGGCGTGCGCATTGCCCTGGTGAATGGCGGTCGCCGCGCCCAAGTCGCGATACAGGCTGGGCAACAGGTGCTGATCCAGATAGTCATTCAGCACCGGCAGGGCGACGTTGTCCCCCTCGGCGGTGAGCAGGGCGCCTAACACGAGGTGGGTCCCGGCCGGATCGGTGTAGAGCACCACCGGCTGGCCCAGTTCGGAGGTCACCAGATAGCCGCGCAAGCCCAGGGGTGCAGCGAAGCGTTGCGCCAGCGTGAAGACCCCCGCGGTTTGACTCAGCACCAGCGCATCCGCCGGATCCGCGGGATCGAACGTGAGCGCCGCCGGCACGGGGGGCGTGACCACGGGGGCGGCGGGCGCCTCGTTCGCCAGGCCGGCCAACGGCGCCACGAGCAGCGCCAGGGCCAGGCCCAGCGCCGAACAGCGGCCGCGCCGCCCCTGCGGCGTTCCGGGGTGGATAGGGATGATCGGTTGCGTCACTAATGGTCTCCGTTGCTGCCGTCACGCGACGGCCCGTAGTTAACGCGCCTGGCGCCGCGCCACAGTCAGCGGCGCCAGGCGGATAGGCCGTGTGAGGATTATGCGGGGCGCCGCTGACGCAATTGGGCGAAATGAGGGTGCTTATGGCCCCTTTTCACCCGCAAAAACCCCGGCCTGCCGCTGGCGCTTCCCGGTGCTTCGCCGATGCTCCCCCGCGGTGACCGCCCCCCCGCTCCGCGGGCCTCCGCCCGCGCGGTTTCCCGGGCGGTTCACCCGCGACACGGCCTTTGCCTACCGGCGTACGGTGGCGCGTCGCCGTGCGTTATGCCACGCCGCCACGCCGTCCCGGTGCGACGGACGACGCGGCGGGCCGGGTCGGCTGCACTGGCCTGGCCAGTGGGAGCCGGGCGGGTCGCCCGCGGCGCAACGGACCGCCGCCCGGCGGTGCGGCGGCCAGCGTCCGCCAGCGGTTGGCTGCCAGGCCGGTCGCGCACAGCGCCGCCGATTCGGCGTCTTATGTTCGGGGAATGCCGGGCGCTTCATCCGCGGTCCCCCTCGCCATGAGGCGCCGGTATGGGTGGCGTACCGAACGCCGTCGCCGGGGGCGCCCACCCCGGCATATCGGCGGAAAAGAGCCATTCTACCTAGCGTCATTCCGCGAAAACCCCCCTGGGTGGGGTCCTACACTGTCATCGTCGTCACTGCCCACCTGCGGCGGACGAACTCACCCACACGTGTTCGCTTTCACCAAGAGATGCATCTCATGAAACGCTTCAGCAAGCAACTGTCCTTCTTCGTCGTCGCCACCCTGGTCGCGACTGCCGCCATGGCCGGTTCCGGCGGTACCGAGTTCGATACCGCCCTGACCACGGTCGTCGACTGGTTCGAGGGCGCCCTCGGCAAGTTGATCGCCGTCACCACCCTGGGCGTGGGCCTGGCCATGGGCATCATGCGCCAGTCGGTCATGAGTGTGGTCGTGGGCGCTTCCATGGCCCTCGCCCTGAACTACGGCCCCGGCATCATCCAGGGTCTGGTCACCGCCAACCTGCCGGTGCTCTGACGACCGGCCGCCTGGCCTGAACCCCCCCCGCGCCCCGCCGGCGCCGCTGGCGGGGTTCAGGCCACCCCCCCTGTTCCCGCCCCCACCGCTGACCAGACCCGCCGGGCGCGGGCTGCGTGCCGGGTAGTCCGGACGCGTCCCTCCTTCGCCCGGTTGTTCTGCCCCCCCCTCGTTTGGGTTCCGGCCGCGGCCGCTGGTCGCGCCCGCGCTGGAGCCGCCACCCTTGCGGCCGACCGTGATACGCAACCCCCACCCCCTTGCGTGGCGGGTGTGGTCCCGGGTGCGCCCCGCGGCGCCGGCGACCGCGCTGCTCCCAGCCGGCGCCCCCACGTTGTCCCGCTGAGCGGGCAGGCGCCCCGGTAGTTTTCACTCGCGCAACCCGGTAGTTTTTACTCGCGTTAGGCGGTAGTTATCACTCGCGGGGGCAAACGGGGTGAACTTATCCACAGGCCAACCGGCCATTTCAGCCCCCTTCCCCGGTAGTTTTCACTCGCGCCCCCCGGTAGTTTTCACTCGCGCCTGGGTGGTCAAGTCGGTAGTTTTCACTCGCGCCCCCGGTAGTTTTCACTCGCGGCCAACCGGCACCCGGTAGTTTTCACTCGCGCAATCCAGTAGTTTTCACTCGCGGGGTCTCGAAAAATATTTCTGTAATTCAGGCGGTTGCGAGCCATTGACCGCCCCCTCCTTCTTTTCCCTTTTCCTTCTTTATCCATCATCTTCCTTGTCCCGTCCCCGGCCTCCGGCGTCGGTCCCCGTGGCCACCCTGGGGCGCATAGCCTGCGCACGCCTGCTCCGTACGCCTGGGTCGCGCCCCTCCGACCTGGCCGATACCCGCGGCGCGCCCGTGACGGGCTGCTGATCGTCCCCGCGCGATCCAGCACCGCCGGCCGCGCCCGTCTCCCGTCGAAGGAGCGCAGGACGCGCGACGCCCCCCCAGCCCGGGTGCGTAGCCCGGCGGAGCAGAGGGCGCGAGGGCCTCTCGCCCCGCGTCCGCCCCGTCCCGCCACCGGCGGCGGGTAGCGCCGGCGCGCGGCGCGTGCGCCGCGCACTTCCTGCCCGGCGGGGCGCAACGCGGGGGTGCGTACGCCGGGCGGGAGTAGCGATTATTCCCCCAGCCGGTTATCAATACCGGCATGATTCAGCGGGGCTATCAGTTTCGGCTCGTCCCCACGCCGGCGCAAGCAGCGCAACTGGCGACGTATTTTGGCGCCACCCGCTGGGTGTGGAATGCGGCGCTGGCCTGGCGGTCGACGGCGTACCGGCAGGATGGCGAGAGCGTGACCGGCGTCGACTTTTCGCGCGAGCTGAGCTGGCTCAAGCAGCTGGAGCCGTATCCGTGGTGGCGCGCCGTCCCGGCCACCGTGCTGACCCAAGCGTTGCGCGATCAGGACCGCGCCTACGCCAATTTCTTCGCCAAGCGCGCCCGCTATCCGCGGTTCAAGAAGCGCTGGCCCGCGGCCGCCATTCGCTTCCAGTTGGATCAACGGGTCGTGGCCAACGCCTATCGGGCCGGCGAGTTCTTGCGCCTGCCCGGACTCGGCGCGCTCAACCTGCGGTGGTCGCGCGTGCCGGGCGGCATCCCGAAGAGGGTCACCGTGCAGCGCGACGCCGACGGGCGCTATTTCGTCGCCTTCATGGTCGAGGAGGCGCTCGCCCCCGCGCCCCCGAACGCGGGCGACGTCGGCGTCGATGTCGGGCTGAAAGACCTCGTCATCACCCGCGACGGGCGCAAATCGGGCAACCCCCGCCCCCTGCGCCGCTATCAGCGCCGGTTGAAAATGGCTCAGCGCCGGCTAAGCCGCCAGCAGCAGGGTTCCCGCCGTTGGCAGCGGCAACGCCAGCGCGTGGCGCGGCTGCATCGCCGGGTCAGCGACGCCCGCCGCGACTTTCTGCACAACCCCCCCCGGGGCCGCGCCCCGCCCCTGTAGGCGCAGAAACTCGTTCAGCTATGTCCTCGAACCGGCACCGGTGGCCGAAGTTTCTTAGGAAGCAGTCCACGGCCCTGGTCCGCGCGCATGGCCTCATCGCCCTCGAGGACCTGAAGGTCAAAGGGCTGGCCCGCTCGCGGCTGGCCAATTCGATGCACGATGCGGCGCTGGGCGAGTTGCGGCGCCAGATAACTTACCAGTGCCAATGGCACGGGCGCGGGTTATGGCAAGCTGAGCGCTTCGCGCCCACCAGCAAAGCCTGCTCCAGGTGCGGCGCGGTGCAAGCCGTCATGCCGTTGCGGATCCGGGACGGGACCTGTCCCGCCTGCGGAGCCGTTCACGACCGAGACGTTGACGCGGCCGTCAACGTATTCCTGTTCGCTACGGCGGGTAGCGCCGAACGACAGGCGCATCGAGGGCGAACGATCCCCAGCGCCGGTTGCCAGGGGGCAGCCGGATGGCAGGCGCCCGATGAAGTGCGAACCCAACCGGCCGGCGCGGGAACGGGGCACGGATGACCCGCGACCAAGCCGGAGGGGCGGACTCCAATTTCCCGGGAGAAGGTCATCAGGGTGCGGCCTTGCCCTTCCGCCGCCCTCTGCCCCTCAGGGGCCTCCAGGCGGGTCCACGCCCGCGCCATCCGCTTGCCGTGAGGGGGACAGGTCGCCCGCCCACCGGCGCGCCCGTGACCGGCCGCTGAACGCCCCCCGCGCGGTCCAGCACCGCCGGCCGCGCCCGTCTCCCGCTCTTCCCGGAAGAAGGTCATCATGCGCACCTGCCCTTCCGCCGCGCGCTGCCCCCCTCAGGGCCTCCAGGCGCCCCCCGCGGGCCCGCGCCGGCCCGCTTCACGCTCCGGGCGCGGGGGGCTGAGACCCCGGCCGCGCCTGGTCCGTCACCGCCACTCCTCCCGGCCCACGGTGTTCTGCCCCCTCAGGGGCCTCCAGGCGGGCCCACGCCCGCGCCACCCGCTTACCGTGAGTATAAACGCCCGCCCACCGGCGCGCCCGTGACGGGCCGCTGAACGCCCCCCCTCTGCCCGGTGGACCCATCCCCTCGGGTAAAATGCAGGGGGCGCGATGGCCACGCGGATGCCGCACATCGCGCCGGCAGAGCTGTTAATCTACCGGGGTAAGCTCCACGACAAGAGGATGAATCATGCTGCACTTAAAGTTACTGCCGGGAGAACGTGTTTACGTTCTCGGCCATGTGGTGATCGAGTATTTTTTGCAAGGGGGAGACATACAGAAACCGGCCTGGAAAATCGCGCCGTATCACGCGGAAGTGCCGTTGATCTGCTCCGACCTGACGGACGTACCCTACGCCCGCACGCTCCCCGTGCCCCCTCAGTTGCCGGTGCCGTTATCGCAGGAAGTGGAAGTGTCATGTCTCGGCATTGACCGCCACGGACAGATGCGGGTAGGCTTTAATGCGCCCACATCCATCCGCATCCTCAAAGAGCAAAAGCTGATCGGCGAGGCCCGCGCGCTGTCGGCCGTGCCGATCATCCTGGGAGATTCTGCCTCGTGATCACATCCAAGTCGTTGCTGGGGACCTTCCTGGTGGTGGTCGCCGCGCTGGCCATCGGAACGGCGCTCTGGTACCGGGAGGATGCCGGCGTGGCCCTACCGGATAGCGACGGTGCACGGGAGCGGACGGCTGGGGCCGATGCCGCCGGACCAAGCGCCGGCCGTACCGCCACGGCTGACGGGGCGCCGGACGACACGGCGCGCAGCGAGCGCGAGCAGTACCAGCAGGCATACCGCCTGATCGAAGCGGCGGCCAGGAAGTACGGTGTCGACCCGGCCCTGGCGCACGCCATCGCCTTGCAGGGCTCGTTTTACAACCCGCGCAAGGTGTCCTCGGAAGGCGCCATCGGCCTGATGCAAGTGCGCCCCGGGGTCGCCGCCGGCTATGGTCTTGCCGACAAAAACCAGTTGTTCACCCCGGAGATCAACGCCGACATCGGCTTGCAGCATCTGCGGGCGCTGCTGGCCCATCACGACCTTCCCGGGGCGCTCTTTGCCTACACCACCGGGCGCAAGCCCCCCGAGGGCGAAGCCGGCGCCGCGCCCGAAATCTCCAGCCTCGCGCAACGGATCCTCAAGCAATATCAACTCAATGGGGGGCGTTGAACGCGGCGCGGCCCCGGAGCGCTCCCCCCCCCGCGGCCCGCGCGCTAACGCCCGGCGGCCACCGGCTATCACGCCCCCACCGACGCCCTTACCCGTCGTCGCGGCCGGGCGCCTCCGACCCCCCTCCCCCTGTTCACCGGCGTGCCCGGTCAGATTTGGTCAGATTGGTCAGAATTCGTCAGAACGGTCAGAACCCGTCAGTAATCCGGGGGCGCCCGGCACTACCTTAGGCCGGGACGCCGGCCTGCGCCGCCGTCCGGCGCGGCGATCACCGTCCACGCCTGGGAATGACCGACGATTGACGAAGAGAAGAGGAACCATGTCCAGCGCCCGATCGGACCTCATGTTGCTCACGCCGACGCCTTACCCCGCGGCGGACGCGTACACCTCGGTGCAGATGCAGCTGTTCCAGAGCTTTCACGCCCGGGACAGCGCGACGCGGCAGCGCTTGTCGAACTCCCTCGATTTCTGGGACGCCATCCCCAAGTATTCGGTCAACCGCCAGGGGGGCGGGCGCCAGCGGGGACCGGACGCGGCGCCCCCCTCCATCCTGACCCGCCATTTTGAATTCCGTAACCATTCCTTCCAGCTGGAAATCCGCCCGGCCCGCGTCCGCCACCCCCGCACCGGCGCCATCCACGTCGCCTATCCCACGCTCCGGGAGGAGATCGTCGAGGACGCCCTGCGCAAAATCGCCTCCCAGCAGCAGTGCGGGTTTTACTGCCAAGGCCCGGGCCAGCCGCGCGCCGGGGTGCGGTTCACCCTGCATGCCCTGCGTAAATATCTTAGGGAACAGGGACATACCATGGATCATTACCAGGTGAAAGAGTCGTTGTTGATTCTGGCGGACTGTCACATCGAAGTCGTGACCATCGACGGCCCGCTCCGCAAGCAGATCAACGCGTCGATCATCCGCACCCTGATCTTATCGGGGCGCGCCGACCTGGAGCAGGACCCGTCCTGCCTGTGCTACGCCGACTTCCACCCCCTGATCACGGACGCCATTGACGCCATCCAGTATCGCCAGTTCGATCTGTCCGCAGTCCTCCAGCACCGCAAACCCCTGGCCCGCTGGTTGCATAAGTACTTTATCCGCGCCGCGCGGAATGCCAGTCCGCTGCATCCAATCAAGCTCAGCATGAAGTTTGTGAAAAACGCCAGCGGACTGCTCGGGTCGGCCCGCTGGCGTGACGATGTCCGCGCCCTGCGCGCCGCCCTCGCCGAGTTGATCGACAACCACGTGCTCGTCGCCGCGCACGCGTGTGAGGCGCCCGTGGGGGCGGCGGACGCGGATCTGCGGTGGCTGCTGACGCCCAGCGCCAGTTTGGTGGCGGATATCATCGCCGCCAATCAGCGCTGCCAGCACCATCGCAGCCTCGCCGCGACGCCGGCGCCCGGCCCTGGCGCGGCCAGCCCCGACCGGACGACCCACCGTACCCGGGGCGCCGGTCTGCTCTCCCTCCCCCGGGCGCCGGGCGAGGCCAGCCCCCGGCGTCCCGAGCGCCCCGCGCCACGGCCGCCCCCCCCGGCGGGCCGTCCCCGCGGCGGCTAGTGATGGCCGCGCAGGGCGACCAGCAGCGCCCCCAGATCCCGCGCGTCCTGACAGCGCAGCCGGGCGCCGGGTTCGTGGAGGGAGCCGATACAGACCCCCGCCGCGTCGTTCGCCAGCCCAATGACGAAGGCCGAGGCAAAAGCGTCGCCGCCGCCCGCGTCGAGCAGTTGCTGGGCGGCGGCGACGTCGGTCAGCACGATCAGGTTAAGGCGGGCGCCCGGCGGGCGCTCCGGCACCGACTGCGCCAGGCGCGCCAGTGCCGGGGTCAGGACCGCCGCGGGCAGCGCCGCGCCGGCCCCGCCCACGGCTAACTGGTTCAGATAGCCGCGCGCGCCGGCCAGAAAGTCGGGTTGCGCCCGGTTGAGGGTTTCCGTATACCCGGGACGCAGATCCCGGGCGTAGGGCGCCACCACCAGGTGCTCGCCATGCCGCAGGCGCGAGAAACGTTCCTGCGCTTCGGGATGGTCCAACCACGCCAGCAGCCCGTCCTTGGCGGCGCGCAGCCCGCGGCCAAAGGGCCGGGCGGTGTTGATGGCGATGACCAGCGTCGCCGGCGACAACTGATACTCCAGGTACGTGCGCACCAGGACGCGCAGGGGATGACTTTTGCGCCATTCCGGCGCCGGCCGGGCGGTGGCGCCGTGCAAGTCCACCGCCCGCGCCCGCCGCGCCAGATACCCGGCCACGGCCGCGAATTCCCGCCGCTTGAGCTGATTGAACAGGCCCAGGGTGTACCCGGGGAGTGGCGTGCCGTCCATGAGCCACACCGGACACAGGGGCGACTGCAGGCGCGGGTCGGCATTCAAGGCCGTGATCAGGGCCTCCGGGGCAAACAGGGCGTTCAGGTGCGCCTCATGGGCCAGGTAGTGTTCCGCGGCATTGACATAGCCCGGGTAGAGCCGGCGATGCCCCTGGCCAAACGCCCGCGCCGGCGGCGGGGTGGTGAAATCGCCGTCCTGCCCCGGGCCCACCGCCAGCCGCAAGGCGTTGATGGTCGCCGCCCCCAGTTCGGAATAGGCCGGATGATGCAGCGCGAAGTGCAACTCGTTCGCCGCGGCGCGCCGCGTCAGTTCCGCCCAGGTCGTGCGGCCAAAGGGCGGGAGCCGCCCCGTCCAGTCCCTCTCGCACCAACCAAACGCCTGCGCCGTCGCGGCCTTGACCCCCAGCACCACCGGTGCGGGATACAGACGCACATCCGCCAACCCAGACCCCTCGGGGGTCTTGCCGATGCCCAGCCCCCAGTGGGCGTCGGTCTCGGCGTCGGTGAAGGTGGGCGAAAACGTCACCCGAATCCCGGTCGCGGCGGCCAGGTCGTGATACTGGGCAACGACCGGCTGCAATTCCGGCGTAATGCGCACGTTCAGCGACAGGTGTTCAGCGGCCGCGGACGCGCCGTCGCGGCCGCTTCCGGACAGAAGCGTCAGGCCCGCGAGGACCAGGAACGCCGGCCACAGTAACCAGGTTAAACGCCAGATCATGGGTACCCCTTGCCGATAAAAAAACGTGTATTGCGCACGGTCCTATGGTAGAAACATTACCGCGCTACCCGTCCGGCGTACCCGGCGGTACCCCGGCGCGGATCGGCGCGCAACCCCCCCTTTGTCGTCCGGCCCTATTTGGAGTTGCTGCATGCCTTTTTTTGCTCGTCGTCATCGCGCGGTCCGTCGGTTGAGCCTGCTGCTCGCCACCCTGGGCGGTGGCCTTTCGCTGCCGGTACAGGCCCTCCCGCCCACCCCGGCCGACGTGCCGGCGGCCGGGGCCGAGACCCCGCCCGCCACGCCCGCGGAGGACGGCGTCGTGATCCCCGGCCGGCCGGTACGGATCACGGTGCCCCCCTATAATCCGGCGCATCCCCCGGTGCCGCTGCATCAGCCCGCCCCGCTGCCGGACGGTGGGCCGACGCCGGTCTCCCTGCCCAGCCGGGAGGGCTAACGGCGCCGGCGGCGTGGCGCCGCGCCCGGCGCGGGGCGTGACGGCGGGTTGGCCCCGGCGCGCCCGCGCCCCGCGGGCCCGGGGCCGCCGGTCCGGTGCGCGTCCCCCGCCCTTAGGGCGGGGTGGTGGGCTCGGCATCAATGGTTTCCCAGTCGATGACCACGGAGCGGAATTCCGAGTCGCTGCCCGCGACCATGGCCACGCCATCCTTGCGCGTATGGTTGAACAAGGCGTTATCCCGCACCCCGAGAAATTTCATCGCGCTCGGCACGTCGTTTTGATTGGTGCGGAAGCCGACCTTCAGGCAGACATTGGAAAAGACCTGCTTGGGAAAGATCGCCGGACTCTGCGTGACGACGATCAGGCCCACGCCGTACTTCCTCGCTTCGCTGGCGATACGGTTGAGGATGAACGCTGGCGACTGCCGTTCGGCCGGATTCGCCGGCAGCATGGCCTGGGCCTCGTCCAGCACCACCAGGGTGTCGATCCGCTCGCCGCGGCGGCGCTGCGGCAACTGCCGGTATTCCCCGCGCTGCCGGGCGGCGCGGAAGATTTTGTTCAGCAGCACGTCGATAAAAAAAATCCGCGGTTTATCCGGCAGGCGTGACAGATCGTAGCGATTCAGCCCGGCGCGCACCGGCGGCGGGCGCGGGGCGAACACGCCGTGATTGGCCAGACCGTCGATATACAGCGACAACGTTTCCAGCGCCCGCGCCGCGTTTTTGCGCCGGTAGAGCGCCAGGTCGACCCGCTCCAGGGCAAACGGTCGCGCCGGCGCCGGCGCGGCTCCCGCCCCCGCCGGCGGGCCCTGGCTCAGGGTGGTGAGGTGGGCGTCCAGCGCGCCGCGCGCCTGCTCGCAGGCGGCCGCGAGTTCCCGCTCCAGCGCCTGGCGCTGCGCCAGCGCCGCCGGATCGCACGCCGGGCCGTCGGGCAGGGTCGCCAGCTGCGCCCGCGCCTTGAGGATCCCCTTCTCCACCTGCTCCAGTTCGTGCAGAAAGCCGTGGCCCCCGCCCGCCTCGTCCACCTCCAGCAGGAGATGGCGCAGGAGCGCCTGCAGCGTCTCGACGCTGGGCAACGCCTCCGGGGCGGTCGTCAGCCACTGCTGCGGGTCGTCGGGATCGATGCCCACCACCCGGTAGGCGTCGAGTAACAACTGGCGCAGGACCACCTCCTGCGCCGCGCGCATCGACGACAGGTAGGTGCGGCGCAGCATGTCGACCATGGTGTGGATATGCCGCCGCGGGCCGCCGTTGTCGTTGAGTTCGAACTCGAAGGGGTTGATCCCATAGGTGGGCGTCAGGGTGCCGAACGCCAGCAGATTCTCCCCCGCCACCCTCAGGTCGCCGTGCTGGTCGATCACATGCAGGTGTTTGCCGGCGCGGGCGAAATGGCTGATGATGCCCCGCAGCAGCCGGCTTTTCCCCGTGCCGCTGCCGCCCCAGATCACCGCATGCCCATTGGGCTCCTGATCCGGATTCCACGCCCAGATCTGCTCGCGGCGAAACAATTCCCGCCCAAACACGAACGCCGTCCCGGACGGCGCGGCCGGCGCCGGCGCGGCGGGGGGCGGGCCCGCGGGGCGGGCGGCGGCCTGCGGCGCCCGCGCCATCAGTCCGCGCCACCCGCCGGCGTGACCGCCGCGCGCCCGCGCGACGGGAGGGCGTACTCCACCCCCCAGCCATACACGGCGTTGCGGGCAAAATAGCAATAGGCGGCGAACGGCTTGCCGGACTTGCCGGTCAGGTCGGGAATGAGCGTCCGCCGGCGACGGGTCAAGGCCGTCGCCAGGGCGACGGGGTCCTCCTCCCGCAGGAAGTGATCGCAAAACTGCTGCAGCCGTGTCAGGGAGACCTTGAAGTCACACCCGATGGCATTGCAGTTGATCCACGCCTCATAGGCATAGACGCTCCGCTGACCGCAGGCCGGACAGCGGCCGATCAGTTCCCGCAGCGGGCGATGCTGACTGATAAAGGCGCTCAGCTCCTGGCGGTTCGCCACGACGTGCTCGGGGAGCTCCACCTGGCGCCGCCGGGCGAGGGCTTCGGCGTAGGCGACCTGCTTGGCGCTCGGCGCCTCGGCGAACGAATCCTCATAGCCGATCTGCTCCTTGAGCGCTGCGACCCGCGCCACGTAATCGGCAATGACCGTGTTGTAATCGGCTTCCCCCCGCTCCACCTGATCGAGCTGGTGCTCGAAGTCACGGGCATGGTTGGTGTCATTGAGCCACGGGGCATAGGTCGTGAGCCACTGATCCACCCGCAGCCCGGTATCGGTCACGTAGAGAAATCCGCCGCGGGTCTCGACATAGCCCCGCTGTTTCAGCCCATCGATGATCCCATCGAGCGTGGAGGGCCGGCCGATGCCCTTGTTGTCGATCATGGTCAGGAAGCGGCCGATGCCGTAGCGGGGCGGGCAGCGATTGGTCAGTTCCAGGGCCTGACATTCCAGCGGGGTCACTTCCGCGCCGATATCCAGCGCCGGGAAGCACACCGTGCGACTTTTATCCTCGTCCTCGTCCTGCCGCTCGCTCGCGTGTTCCCGCTCCCCGTTCAGCCACTCCCAGCCCGGCTCCAGGCACGCATTGGCCCGCGCCGACAGCCGGTACTGACCCGCCACGTCGACCGTCAGCACCGAGACATCGTAGGTGGCGTCCTTCAACTGCGTGGCGAGGGTCCGGAACCAGATATGGTCGTAGACCCGCAACTGGTCCTTGGTCAAGGCCTCGCACAGGGATTCCGGCCAGAACGGCGCGGTGAACTGCGTGGGCCGGATCGCCTCGTGCGCCTGTTGCGCCTCCGCTCTCTGCACAAAGTGCCGCGGAGTGGTCAGCAGCAGCGAGCGCCGGTCGTCCGGCAATTGCGCGTCGAGCAGGGTGATGATGTCCGCGACCGCCGCGTCGCTTAAGGCGATGCTGTCCGTGCGCGGGTAGGTGATCAGTCCATGCCGCACCCCGCCCACGGCGATGCCCTCGTACAGCTCCTGCGCCAGCTGCATGGTTTTTTTCGGCTCGAAGCCGAACAGGTAAAAACAGCAGCGCTGCAGGCGGGCGGTCGTCAGCGGTGGATAGGGCGGCACCTCCAGGTTGCGGTACTGATAATTCCACACCCGGTGCGGCTGGGTGCGCAGGGCGTCGAGGGCCTGATCGCGCGCCTCCCACTCGTCCCCGGTGAATTTCTTCGGCAGGGTGAGACGGAAGTTCTGCTGGTCCACGCTGTAGTCCGCCACCAGCTTGGTATAGGGCTCGGGGACAAACCGGGCGATCGCCTCCTCGGTGGCGCAGAGGATGCGCAGGGCCGGCGCGCTCACGCGGCCGATGCCCTTGGTGCGCACCCCCGCCTGCTGGCGGGGTAAATGCCAGCGCATGATCTGCGACACGGGATAGCCGATCTGGCGGTCGACCAGGCGCCGGGCGATCTGCGCGCAGACCCGCTGGTCGTCGATCCCCCGCAGCCCGGAGACCACCGCCTGCTGGATCGCCGCGGGGGTGATCTCGCGAAAGGTGATGCGCGCGTAGTCGGTCAGGCCCAGGTGCCGCGCGACATCGGCGGCGATCCGCTCCCCCTCGCGGTCATCGTCGGCGCCGATGAAGACCTTCTCGCAGCGCGCCACCGCCGCGCGGATCGTCTCCAGCACCCCGCGCTTGTCCTGGCTGAGCTGCCAGTCGCCGACGTAGTGGCCGTTCTCCGTGGCAATGCCCAGGCGGGATTTGGGCAGATCGAAGAGATGCCCGCCGGTCGCCACCACCTCCCACCCCTCGGGCCGCGCGCTCAGGTAGCCGGCAATCGTCTTGGCCTTGGCCGGCGACTCCACAATCAGTAGGTACATGGCGGGCGGTGCGCGGGACCGGGCGGCGCCTCAGGGATAGAGCTCGGCAAAGGCCTTGCGCTTGTTGTCCGGGGTGTCCAGCGGGGTCAGCAGCGCGACCGGCTTGCTCGACCGCAGCCAGTCCTGACCATCCCAGTAATACACCCGGGCAAAGCGCCCGATTTTGTAAAACAGACCGAGGTGCATGTGGGTGGCACCGGCGGGTGGCCGCAAGACCCGATCCAGCCACAAGGGGGAGGGGACGCGCGCGGGAGTGGCGGAGGACATGACGGGGCGGGCGGTACGGCACACGGGGGGCCCCGTGCGGAGCGGACCGCTGAGCGCGGCGCGCGCGGCGACCGGCGCCGCCGCCGGCCCCCCCGACAGCGCGTCCGCTCCCCCACTCCACGAGGCGCAT
>CALMDH010000124.1:0-12971 GCA_937862735.1 uncultured Gammaproteobacteria bacterium | reverse complement strand
AAATCCGGGGATTTTGGCCTGGAGGGCGGGGCAGAATGACAAAGATGGGCTAATGGGCGTTTTCGCATGGTGTCTCCCGAGCTGGTCGAGTGCAATAATTGCCTGATGACAATGGATAAAAGCGTTGATGCTGGTAGATGATCGCCGCTATTATCGCCAATAATCCTGTCTCCGGAGCCCGGCAATGGTCATCGACAGCGGCCTGCTGCCGCCTTTCCTCAACGGCCTTTTCCTGGCGTGCTATCTCTTGGCGTTGGGCTACGCCTTGCGCCTGGCCCCCTGGGGGCGCTTCCACGCCGCGGGCCTGATTCACGTCTTCCTCGGCTGCGTCCTGGTGCTGGTCCTGCTCTGGCATGGCCAGGTCCTGGTCAAGCCGGGGCTCAGCTTCCACCTGCTGGGGCTGACGGCGCTCACCCTCATGTTCGGCTGGTCCTTCGCCGTCATCGGCGCCAGCCTGGCCCTAGCGGGGGTCTGCCTGAATACCGGGGTTGGCTGGGAGTCTTTCGCGGTCAACGCCTTGATTGGTGGTGTCGTCCCCGTCACCCTGACCCAGATCCTCCTGATCCTTATCCGTGCCTATCTGCCCCGGCATTTCTTCGTCTTTGTCCTCGTCAATGGCTTCCTCACCGCCGGCTTCGTCGGCATCACCACCGGCTATCTGGTCACCGGCCTGCTGGTGGCGACGGGGGCCTACAGCTTCTCGCAACTGGATCAGGCCTTTCTGCCTTTCTTCCCCCTCATGTTCCTGCCGGAGGCCATTGTCAACGGCTGGGTGATGGCGGTCCTCGTGGCCTTCCGGCCCCAATGGGTTTACTCTTTTCGCGACGAGGAATACTTGCATGGTAAGTAGGCACCGGGCCCTGGCCTAACTGCCGTCTGCCGCAAGGCTGTTGCGCCCTCGCGCGCGGCTCAGGGTCAATAGGGGGGTGGAAGTCAGAACACGTCCATTTTCTCGTTCCCGAGTGTTCCTTGTTGAGTACTTTGAAAAGTCCCTGATAGTTCAGGATGAGTCCCCGGAGGGGCTTGCCCGATTCGGGCAACCGGTGATGAAGGGTTTCCAGGTTAGGCGGCTGGCGCGGAGAAACGAGCATGGCATGGTGGGGCAAGGTCGTTGGCGGGGCCCTCGGCTTCGTACTGGGGGGGCCCATCGGTGCCCTCCTGGGAGGGGTGGTCGGGCATAAGCTCGACAAGGGCATGGCCTCCCTCCAGGCGGAGGAGGCCCGGGCCGAACCTGGCGACCGCGAGCGGGTTCAGACCGCCTTTTTCACCGCCACCTTCTCCGTCCTTGGCCACATGGCTAAGGCCGATGGTCGGGTGTCGCCCCAGGAGATTGCCCTGGCCGAGGCGGTGATCCGGCGCATGGAGCTTACCCCGGAGACCCGCGCCGCCGCCATCGCCCTGTTCAACCAGGGCAAGGCGGACGACTTCGACCTGGATGGGGTGCTGGAGCAGTTCCGGCGGGAGTGTCATCGCCGCGCCACCCTCCTGCAGATGTTCATCGAGATCCAGATCCAGGCCGCTTACGCCGACGGCCTGGCCGCCCCCGCCGAGCAGCACATCCTGCGGCGTATCCGCGACCAGTTGGGCATCCCGGAGTTCATCTTCAGTCGCCTGGAGCACCTGGCGCGGATGCGCTGGAACTATGCCCAGGGCGGGGCCGGGCCTGGAGGCGCCGGGGCGGGCTGGCGTCAGGCCGAACCCCAGGGCCCCACCCTGGAACAGGCCTACGAATTGCTGGGCGTCAGCCCCCAGGCGGATGAGGCCGAGATCAAACGCGCCTACCGGCGACTCATGAGCCAGCATCACCCGGACAAGCTGGTGTCCAAGGGGCTGCCGGAGGAGATGATGAAGCTCGCCGCCCAGAAAACCCACGAGATACGCCAGGCCTACGAGTTGATCACCGCGGCGCGGAAGGCCTAGCAACCGGTCCAGAGGCAGACCCCGCCCATGAACTTGATCCTCCTACGAGCATGAGTGGAGAACCCATGAGCTTACCGGCAACCCTGCTCCAGGCCAGTGAATTGGGCATTCGTCTCGAGATCGTCAATGGTCTGCCACTCTGGGAGGCCCAGCCCGTCTATCGCCACCAGAAGCACATAGAGCGCATCGTAAGCGGAATCAGCCGGACGCCGAACGCTCCGGCGGATTGCGCCTGCATCCATGCGGTGGATGTCTACATCCAGTTTCCCAACGGTCTGAAGCGGCCCGACATCTCCATCTTCTGCCACGAGCCGGAGGAGGAGGAGCAGGATTCGGCCCTGACCCTCATCCCCGAGGCCGTTATCGAGGTGGTGAGCAAGGGGTTCGAGGCCAAGGATTTGGAGATCGGGCCCCCCTTTTACCTCTCCCAGGGCGTCAAGGACGTAATTGTTTTCGATCCGCTGACGCTGCTGGTACTGCATGTCCGCAAGGAGCGCACCACGCGCCAGGTATCACCCGTTCTCATCACCCTGGAAGCCGGCTGCCAGGTCCTGGTGTGAGGCCCCTGGCCTGGCTGGCGGGCCTGGCTGGCGGATGAAAATCCCCTGGGCTTGGGGTAGAGTGTTCAGCTCAATGATAACGGGTCCGGTGGCCATGCCAGGCTGTACCGGCGCACAAGGGGAGAGACCTTCATGGCCGCTGATCTGATCGCACCTTCCATCCTGTCCGCGGACTTCGCCAAGCTGGGCGAGGAGGTGGACAAGGTTCTGGCCGCCGGCGCCGACATCGTCCACTTCGATGTCATGGACAATCACTATGTGCCCAACCTGACCATCGGGCCCCTCGTGTGCGAGGCCCTGCGCAAGCACGGCGTTACCGCGCCCATTGACGTGCATCTGATGGTCAAGCCGGTGGATAGGATCGTGCCCGACTTCGCCAAGGCCGGCGCCACCTATATCACCTTCCACCCGGAGGCCAGCGAGCACATCGACCGCACCCTCCAGCTCATCCGCAACGAGGGCTGCAAGTCCGGCCTGGTGTTCAACCCGGCTACCCCCCTGAGCTACCTGGACTATGTGCTGGACAAGTGCGACATGATCCTGCTCATGTCGGTCAACCCCGGCTTTGGTGGCCAGAGCTTCATTCCTTCGGCCCTGGACAAGTTGCGCCAGGTGCGCAAGCTGATCGACGACGCCGGACTGGATATCCGCCTGGAGGTCGATGGCGGGGTCAAGGCCGACAACATTGCCCAGATCAAGGCCGCCGGCGCTGACACCTTCGTCTCCGGCTCCGGCATCTTTGGCTACGGCAAGGCCGAGGACCCCAACCGCTATGACAGCATCATCGCCGAGATGCGCCGGGCCTTGGCGAACGTGAATCGCTGAGCGTCATGAGCGTCAGCGGTGCCTCCGTAACGTCGTTGGCCAGCTACTCGCCGCCACCAGGGCATTAACCGCCCAACGTTACGGCTGCCTCGGCCACGGCGGGCTTCGCGATGAAGCCCCCTGGGTAAAGTGAACCCCGGTGCCTGGGCTTTTGTGACTGAACGCTGGTTCCTCATTTCTCCTGAAAGGCTGTACCGCTATGCGACCGCACATGATCCTCATCGACCTGGACGGCACCCTGGTGGACAGCGTGCCGGACCTGGCCTTCTGCGTCGACGCCATGATGGAACGACTAGGCCGCCCGCCCCATGGCGAGGCCAAGGTCCGCAACTGGGTGGGCAATGGTGTCGAGCGCCTGGTCCGCCGTGCCCTCCTCGGCCAACTGGAGGGCGAGCCGCACGAGGCCGATTTTCAGCGCGCCTATCCGATCTTTCTGGAACTCTATCGGGACAATACTTCCAGCCGCTCCCAGCTCTTCCCCGGCGTCCGCGACGGGCTCGACTGGCTCCAGGCTGCCGGTTACCGGCTGGGCTGCGTCACCAATAAGGCGGCCCAGTTCACCGAGCCCCTGCTGCGGGATCTCGGGGTGCGGGACTTCTTCGAGATCGTCATCAGTGGCGACACCCTGCCGCGCAGTAAGCCGGACCCCCTGCCGCTGCTCCATGCCGCCTCCCATTTCGGCGCCGAGCCGGCGGCGGCCCTGATGATTGGTGACTCTATCAGCGACGTGAAGGCGGCCCGTGCCGCCGGCTTCACCATTTTCTGCATGAGCTACGGCTACAACCACGGCCAGGACATCCGTGATTACCATCCGGATGCGGTCCTCGACTCCCTGACCGAGGTCCAGGGTCTGCTGGAGGGAGTTGCTTGACGTCATGACCCCAGAGCAATTCAGCAGCCTCGCCGCCCAGGGCTACAACCGCATCCCCCTGATCTGCGAGGTCCTCGCCGATCTCGACACCCCCCTGAGCGCCTACCTCAAGCTCGCCGGCGGGCCCTTCTCCTGCCTCTTCGAGTCCGTCCACGGCGGTGAGAAGTGGGGGCGCTACTCCATCCTGGTCCTGCCCAGTCGCACCCGGCTCCAGGTGAACGGGCACCAGGTGCGGCTCTGGAGTGACGGCCGGCTGATCGAGGAGGAAGAGACCCCTGACCCCCTGTCCTGGATCAGCTCCTTCCAGCGCCGCTTCAAGGTCGCCCCGGCCGCCGAGGGCATGCCGCGCTTCGCCGGGGGCCTGGCGGGCTATTTCAGCTACGACACCATTCGCTACATCGAGCCGCGCCTGGCCGCCTGCCCCCAGCCGGATCCCCTGGGCACCCCGGACATCCTGCTCATGGTCGCCGATGAGATCGTTGTCTTCGACAACCTCAGCGGGCGCATGTACCTCATCACCCACCTGGATCCCAGCGCCGGCGAGACCCTGGCGGATGGCGAGGCCCGCCTCCACGCCCTCATCCTGCTCATGCGCCGCGGCGCCCCGCGCCCGCCCCCCGGCCCGGCGCGTCAGGTGAGCGAAAACGACTTCGTCTCCGGCTTCACCGAGGCTGGCTTCAAGGCGGCAGTGGAGCGCATCAAGGACTACATCCTGGCCGGCGACTGCATGCAGGTCGTCCTGTCCCAACGCCTGTCCATTCCCTTCCAGGCGCGGCCCATCGACCTCTACCGTGCCCTGCGCGGCCTCAACCCCTCGCCCTACATGCACTACATGGACCTGGGGGACTTTCACATCGTCGGCTCCTCGCCGGAGATCCTCACCCGGCTGGAGGACGGGGTGGTCACGGTCCGCCCCATTGCCGGCACCCGTCGCCGCGGCACCACCGAGGCCGAGGACCGCGCCCTGGAGGAGGAACTGCTCGCCGATCCCAAAGAACTGGCCGAGCACCTGATGCTGATCGACCTGGGCCGCAATGACGTCGGCCGCGTCGCCCGCATCGGCACCGTGCGTCTCACCGAGCGCATGATCGTCGAGCGCTACTCCCACGTCATGCACATCGTATCCAACGTCATCGGCGAACTGCGCCCGGGGCTGGACGCCCTCGACGTGTTGCGCGCCACCTTCCCCGCGGGCACCGTCTCCGGCGCCCCCAAGATCCGCGCCATGGAGATCATCGACGAACTGGAGCCGGTCAAGCGCGGCATCTACTCCGGCGCCGTCGGCTACCTGTCCTGGAACGGCAACATGGACACCGCCATCGCCATCCGCACCGCCGTCATCAAGGACCGGCAACTCCACATCCAGGCCGGCGCCGGTATCGTCGCCGATTCAGTGCCCGACCTGGAATGGAAGGAGACCATGAACAAGGGCCGTGCCATCTTCCGCGCCGTGGCCATGGCGGAGGCCGGCATCGAGCGCCTGGGCTGCGTGGCCGACGCCGGCTGAGGTTGGGCCAAATCCCTGATGCGGCAGGCCGGACGTCAGCCCCCCGATCATCTGCTTCCCACCGTCGCCGGACCCTCCCGTGACCCGCGCCCGTCCGCCCCTGGTCATCCTGCTGCTGTCGGTTGTCGGCTTCAGCACCCTCTACGCCCCCCAGCCCCTGCTTCCGGTGCTGGCGGCGGACTTCGGCCGGGCGCCGACCGAGGCCTCCCTGCTCATCACCCTGGCCATGCTGCCCCTGGCCGTGGCGCCCCTGGTCTATGGCTATCTGCTGGTGTCGGTGCCGGCGCGGCCGATGCTGGCGGGTTCGGCCCTGCTGTTGGGGCTATGTCAGATCGGCCTGGCCCTGGCGGACGATTGGTGGCTGATGCTGGCCCTGCGCCTGCTGATCGGTCTCTGCCTCCCCGCCCTCTTCACCGCCCTCATGACCTTCGTCGCCGCCACGGCGGCCCCTGAGCGCTTGCGCCAGGCCCTGGCCTGGTACATCGCCTCCACCATCCTCGGCGGTTTCGCCGGCCGGGCCCTGAGTGGCCTGATGGCTTCGCTGTGGGATTGGCGCCTGGCGCTGGGGATCTGGGCCCCGGCCCTCCTGGCCATGGGGCTCTGGGCCCTGTGCCTGCCGGGCAGTCAGGAGAGCCGCTTTGGCCGGGTGACGCCGCGCGTCTTCCTGGCGGTCATGGAGCGTCCCGGGGCCCCGCAGGCCTACCTCGCCGTCTTTTGCATCTTCTTCGTCTTCGCCTCGGTCCTCAACGTGTTGCCCTTCCATCTGGCGCAGCGCGACCCGGGTACCGGCAGCGCGGGCATCGGCTTCGCCTACCTGGGCTACCTGTCGGGGATGCTGGTCTCCCTGAACACCGAGCGTATCCGCCACTGGTTCCACGCCGAAGGCCCTCTCTATGGCCTGGGCCTGGGGCTCTATGCCCTGGGGATCGGTCTCTTCGCCCTTCCGGGCATGGGGGGGACCTACCTGGCCATGTTCGCCTTCTGCGGGGGCATGTTTCTCATCCATACCCGCCTCTCGGGCCAGGTCAACCAGATGGGCGGCCCTTACCGGGGGGTGGTGAACGGGCTCTACATCGCCTCCTATTACCTTGGCGGTAGCCTGGGCTCCTGGCTGGCGGTAGCCATCTACCGCCCCCTGGGTTGGGAGCCCTTCCTGGTGGCGGTGATCCTGGTCCTGGCGGTGGCCGGATACGGGCTGCGCGGGATGCTGCGGCTAGAGGCGGGGAGAGGCTAGAGGCAGGGTGAGGGTTGGACTAGATGGAATCGTGCAGCCCCCTCTCCCCAATCCTCCCCCTCCAGGGGGGAGGGAGTAAGAGCATCGGCGGCTTGTGCCGCCAAAGCCCTCCTGAGACGCGAGGGGTGAGCAAAGACGATCGGATCATGCCTGCTACCCCGACGCTTGCCCGTACAGGCTGAATACGTACCAGGAGAAGGCGAAAATTGTTTGGCGAGATGCATGATTGTCGACACAGGGGGTTGACAGAGCCGATATTTGGGGTATTTTAGCCGCCCATCGCCTGAGATTGTCGACAATCCGGGGTGGCCAGCGGTTCGGTGACGCCTGGGATCCATAACAACGCGCAACATCCATTACGAGGAGAGACGGTCATGAGCTACGACGAGGTTTACCAGCGGTCCCTGTCCGACCCCGAGGGTTTCTGGGGCGAGGCCGCCCAGGCGATCCATTGGGACAAGCCCTGGGACAAGGTCCTGGACGCTTCCCGCCCCCCCTTCTACCGCTGGTTCGCCGGCGGGATGCTCAACACCTGCTATAACGCCGTCGATCGCCACGTCGAAGCCGGCCGTGGCGACCAGATCGCCATCATCCATGACAGCCCCGTCACCCAGTCCCAGCGCAAGATCAGCTATGCCGAGCTCCAGGACCTGGTGTCTCGCTTCGCCGGGGTCCTCACCAGCCTGGGGGTGACCAAGGGCGACCGGGTCATCGTCTACATGCCCATGGTCCCCGAGGCCGCCATCGCCATGCTGGCCTGCGCCCGCATCGGCGCCATCCACTCGGTGGTCTTCGGCGGCTTCTCCTCCCGCGAGCTGGCGACCCGCATCGATGACGCCAAGCCCAAGGTCATGGTCGCCGGCTCCTGCGGCATCGAGCCCAACCGGGTGGTGCACTACAAGCCCCTCCTCGACCAGGCCATCGAGATGTCCCAGCACAAGCCGGCGCGCTGCGTCATCCTGCGCCGGCCTCAGGAGCCGGGCACGATGATCGAAGGCCGCGATGTCGACTGGGAAGGGGCCATGGCCAGCGCCCAGCCCCAGGGCTGCGTCTCCGTCGCCGCCACCGATCCCCTCTACATCCTCTACACCTCCGGCACCACCGGCATTCCCAAGGGCGTGGTGCGCGACAACGGCGGCCATGCCGTCGCCATGACCTGGAGCATGAAGCACCTCTACGCCATGCAGCCCGGCGAGGTCTTCTGGGCCGCCTCCGACGTCGGCTGGGTGGTGGGCCACTCCTACATCGTCTATGCCCCCCTGCTCTACGGCTGCACCACCATCGTCTACGAAGGCAAGCCCGTCGGCACCCCCGACGCCGGCGCCTTCTGGCGGGTGATCAGTGAGCATGGCGTATCGGTCATGTTCACCGCCCCCACCGCCCTACGCGCCATCAAGCGCGTCGACTCCAAGGCCGAATTCCTCAAAAAGTATGATATGTCTCGCTACCGCGCCCTGTTCCTGGCCGGCGAGCGCTGCGACCCCGACACCCTGCACTGGGCCGAGGAGATCCTCCAGCGCCCGGTCATCGACCACTGGTGGCAGACCGAAACCGGCTGGGGCATCGCCGCCAACCTCATGGGCGTGGAGCCCCTGCCGGTCAAGGCCGGTTCCCCCACCAAGGCCGTGCCCGGCTTTGACGTGCGCATCCTCGACGACGACGGCCACGAACAGGCCCCGGGCCAGATCGGCCGCATCATGATCAAGCTGCCCATGCCCCCCGGCTGCCTGCCCACCCTGTGGCAGAAGGATGACCGCTTCGTCGACTCCTATCTCAGCGCCGAGCCCGGCTACTACCTTACCGGCGACGCCGGCATGAAGGACGAAGACGGCTACCTGTTCATCATGTCGCGCATCGACGACATCATCAACGTCGCCGGCCACCGCCTCTCCACCGGCGGCATGGAAGAGGTCCTCGCCTCCCATCCCGACGTAGCCGAGTGCGCCGTCATCGGCGCCGCCGACCAGCTCAAGGGCGAGGTCCCCGTCGGCCTGGTGGTCCTCAAGAGCGGCGTCGACCGCCCCGAGGAGGTGATCGACCGCGAACTGGTGGCCCTGGTGCGCGAGAAGATCGGCCCGGTGGCCGACTTCAAGAAGGTGGTCGTGGTCGAGCGCCTGCCCAAGACCCGCTCCGGCAAGATCCTGCGCGGCACCATGAAGCGCATCGCCGACGGTCAGGACTTCAACATGCCCGCCACCATCGACGACCCGGCCATTCTCGACGAGATCACCGCCAAGCTACAGACCATCGGCTACGCGCATCACGTTTGAGGCTGGCAGGCCCCCGTCGGAAAACCACGGCAGAAAGCTCCGGGTGCAACTGGAATAGCGCATCAGGAGGGATGGGGGGCGACTGGCGGGGGTGTCAACCGCAGGGATGCGGTTGCCAAGCCTCCAGGGAGGGATGCACGGCGTCCCCCGCCAGACGCCCTCCGTCCCGGGAGCAAAGAACCTCATTGGTATCCCCGACCATCGGCCACCCGACCCGGGCGCACCGCACCTTGATTCGCGATGGATATAGCCACTCACCCCATGCTTGACCAGGACATCACCCTCGCCGACCAGATCTTCACCCGCATGCGCCGGGAGATCGTCGAGGGCCAGCTCCCGCCGGGCTCCAAGATGAGCGAGCCCGAGCTGGCGCGGCGCTACGGCATCAGCCGTGGCCCCCTGCGCGAGGCCCTGCGGCGGCTGGAATCCTCCAGCCTGGTGGTGCGCCGGCCCAACGTCGGCGCCCGGGTGGTGGAGCTGACTAGCGACCAGTTGCTGGACCTCTACTACCTGCGCGAGGCCCTGGAAGGCATGGCGGCGCGCCTGGCCGCTGAACGCATGAGCGACGAGGAGATCGCCGAGCTCCAGGACCTGATCGCCCGTCACGAGCGCCAGGTCGCCCAGGACCACGGCCTGGCCTACTACCAGAGCGAGGGCGACCTGGACTTTCACTACTGCATCGTCCGCGGCAGTCACAACGCCCGGTTGCAGGAGCTGCTGGCCAACGACCTCTATCACCTGGTGCGCATGTACCGCTGTCAGTTCGCCATGACCGGCCCGCGCACCCCGACGGCCCTGCGCGAGCACGCCCAGATCGTCGAGGCCATCGCCGCCCGCGACGGCGAGCTGGCCGAGGTCCTGATGCGCCGCCACATCCGCGCCGCCCGCCAGCAGGTGGAGAAGCGCCTGACTGGCGAACTCCCGACGCCGCCGCCCCTAACCCATTGACATGGGCGCCCCCTCCGTCCGCGATGCCGCCGCTGTCAGCCAGGCGCTCTCTTCCTCCCTCCCCCCTCGTGGGGGAGGGCCGGGGAGAGGGGGAAAGGCTGGGAACCGCTTGATCCCTGACCCGGAGGCCAATCGGCACCCGCCGAGCCAACAGTCGCGCGCGGACCCGCCCTGATCCCGGTAGCCGCCGCCTCATCCAATAATCTGAACGCTAGAGCAACCACCATGACCGCATCCCTTTCCCCGGGCGCCCTGTTGCGCCAGGCCGTCCGCGACGAACAGCCCCTGCAAGTGGTCGGCACCATCAACGCCTACCACGCCATCATGGCCGAGAAGACCGGCTACCGCGCCCTCTACCTCTCCGGGGGCGGGGTCGCCGCCGGCTCCCTGGGCCTGCCCGACCTGGGCATCAGCAACCTGCACGACGTCTGCGAGGACGTGCGCCGCATCACCTACGTCACCCAGACCCCCCTGCTGGTGGACGCCGACACCGGCATGGGCCCTAGCGCCTTCAACATCGAGCGCACCGTGCGTGACCTGATGCGCGCCGGGGCCGCCGGCTGCCACATCGAGGACCAGGTCCAGGCCAAGCGCTGCGGCCACCGCCCGGGCAAGGCCATCGTCTCCCAGGGGGAGATGGTCGATCGCATCAAGGCCGCCGCCGACGCCGCCCGCGATGACTTCGTCATCATGGCCCGCACCGACGCCCTGGCGGTGGAGGGCTTCCAGTCCGCCATCGACCGCGCCTGCGCCTGCGTCGAGGCCGGGGCGGACATGATCTTCCCCGAGGCCATGACCCAGCTCGACCAGTACCAGCAGTTCGTCCAGGCGGTGGGCGTGCCGGTGCTGGCCAACATCACCGAATTCGGCTCCACCCCCCTCTACACTACCCAGGAACTGGGCGGGGTCGGCGTCGGCCTGGTGCTCTATCCCCTGTCCGCCTTCCGCGCCATGAACCAGGCCGCCCTCAAGGTCTTCCAGGCCATCCGCCGCGACGGTACCCAGCAGGGGGTGGTGGACCTGATGCAGACGCGCATGGAACTCTACGACTACCTGGGCTATCACGCCTTCGAGCAGAAACTCGACGCCCTCTTCGCGGGGGGCGGGGCGGACTGAACTCCCCAGCCGCGCTTTCAAGCCCAATGCCTTGCAGTTTGCAATCCGGGCCAAGAGGGCCAGAGAGGACTTGAGAAAGCCAGAGAGGGTCGGGTGGCGTCTGGCGGGGGTGTCGCCAGCAAGGAAGCTGGCGGCAAGCCTACAGGGACGTATTCACGGCGTCCCCCGCCAGATGCCACCCTACCCGACTAGGAACGTACCCTTTTCGTCGCCGCTGACGGCGCCACCGCGCTGACCCGTCAGCCGAACCTGAGGCCAGACCTCACACCAGCACTATTGGAGTAACACCATGAGCGAGCAACCCGCGGCCCCCAAGGTCAAGAAATCCGTCGCCCTCTCCGGCACCGCCGCCGGCAACACTGCCGTGTGCACCGTCGGGCGTACCGGCAACGACCTGCATTACCGGGGCTATGACATCCTCGAATTCGCCGACGTCGCCGAGTTCGAGGAGATCGCCTACCTGCTGATCCACGGCGACCTGCCCAACCGGGGCCAGTTGGCGGAGTACAAGCGCCACCTCCAGTCCCAGCGCAACCTGCCCGCGGCCCTCAAGACCGTCCTGGAGCAACTGCCGGCCTCCGCCCACCCCATGGACGTGCTGCGCACCGGCGCCTCGGTCCTCGGCACCCTGGAGCCGGAGAAGGAGGCCCAGCCCCTGGCGGCGGCGCGGGACATCGGTGACCGGCTCATGGCCAGCTTCGGCTCCATGCTGCTCTACTGGTACCACTTCAGCCACCATGGCCGTCGCATCAACGAGGAGACCGACGACGAGTCCATCGCCGCCCACTTCCTGCACCTGCTCCATGGCCGCCAGCCCTCGGACCTGCAGGTGCGCGCCATGCACACCTCGCTGAACCTCTACGCCGAGCACGAGTTCAACGCCTCCACCTTCACCGCCCGGGTCATCGCCGGCACCGGCTCCGACCTCTACTCCGCCATCACCGGCGCCATCGGCGCCCTGCGCGGTCCCAAGCACGGCGGCGCCAACGAGGTGGCCTGCGACATCCAGTGCCGCTATGCCACCCCCGACGAGGCCGAGGCCGACATCCGCGCCCGCATGGAGCGTAAGGAGATCGTCATCGGCTTTGGTCATCCGGTCTACACCATCGGCGACCCGCGCAACCAGGTGATCAAGACGGTGGCCAAGCGCCTGGCCGATGACGCCGGTGACCACCAGTGCTATGACATCGCCGAGCGTCTGGAGACCATCATGTGGGACATCAAGAAGATGTTCCCCAACCTCGACTGGTTCTCCGCCGTCAGCTACCGCCTGATGGGCGTGCCCACCGCCATGTTCACGCCCCTGTTCGTTATCGCCCGCACCAGCGGCTGGGTGGCGCATATCATCGAGCAGCGCATCGACAACAAGATCATCCGCCCCAGCGCCAACTACGTCGGGCCGGAGAATCGCGTCTGGGTGCCGCTCGACCAGCGCTGAGCCGGCGGGACTGCCCTGATGCTGGTCCGCGGCGACGAGCGCCGGCGTTGCTTACCCTGACGCTCGGGCATGGCCGCGACCGCTCCCTGACCCCGGCCTGACTCTCTTCGCCCCCTCCCCCCTGGCGGGGGAGGGCTGGGGAGAGGGGGATGAAACCGCGGCGACGCCCGGGTCGGGTGACGTCTGCCGGGGGACGCCGTAAATCCGTCCCTGGAGGCTTGCCGCCAGCATCCTTGCTGGCGACACCCCCGCCAGACGCCCCCCGACCCTCCCCGGCCAGGC
>CALMDH010000123.1:0-20934 GCA_937862735.1 uncultured Gammaproteobacteria bacterium | reverse complement strand
ATGCGCCTCGTGGAGTGGGGGAGCGGACGCGCTGTCGGGGGGGCCGGCGGCGGCGGTCTTTCGCGTGGATGCCGACGATCCGTACCACGGCCGAACCCAAGTCGGGCGCTACACCCTGGTCCTGCCCCGTCCCGACCGGGCGCCGGCCGCGCCCGCCCCGGCCCTGGTTGGCCAGTGGGGCTGGACGGACCTGAGCCCGGCGGCGCGGAACCCCGGCAGCCGGCGGGTCGTACCCGACGCCGACGACCCCTTCACGGCGGCGCACCGCGCCCGGGGCGAAGCCTGGGCGGCGGACTTTCTCCGTGGCCGCGCCGGACCCACCCTCGATATCGCCGGCTTTCATCTGGCGGCGCTGACACCCCGCCCCGGGGACGTTGCCGTCCCCCCTGACTGGGCGCCGGCCGCGCGCGCCGACGCCACCCCCGCCTGGTGTGGCCGGGCCTGGTTCTGAGCCCGGCGCCGCGGGCCCGGACCTGGCGCGCTGCTGGCCACCGGCGTCAAGCGCCTGATCCACCGCGGACGACCACGGCGCCGCGGCGCCGGTGACCCGCCTTCCCTTCACCCACCACGGGGGCTCGCCAGGGGCGTCCGTCGGCGCCGCCCACTGCACTTCCGCGGCGACCGCGAGCGAACGGGACGCGGGGGCGAAACGTGTCGATGACCGCGGTCAGGGCACCGTCCTGCACCGGGTGGTGCGCGAAGGGCGCCGCCTGGAACGACCGCGGAAGCGGGCGCGGGTGCGCGCCAGCGACGACCTCACGGTGGCGGCCCGCGCCTGGGTCTAACGCCGCGCCCGCGGCCGGGCGCGCAGCCGGCACACCGGGTGCGGGTCGCGGGGGGGCGGGCCGGGCCCAAAAAAAAGCCCGACAGGGGATGTCGGGCAAGAAAATTACCACGAGAGGGTGGTGAGAAGGGCCGGTGACCGCCGCCGGCAGCGCGCGGCCGCCCACGGGGCAAAACAGGGGGCCAGGCCGTCACAGGGGACGGCCGCGCCAACCCAGACCGCGGCCTGGGGGGGCTGCGGAGGAACCCCCGGCGCGAAACGGGGAACGCCGGGGTCGTCGATAACGCGGGCACGGGTTGGCGTGGCCTGATATCTACTGTACGACACCTGTCGTTATCGTGCAAATAGCACATCGCATCCCGTGCGGATATGCCGGCCGTATTCCGCTCGGCTGTCGTGCGCTTCTTCACCCCGAGCGCCACGCTTGCCGGTCCTCTTCCGCGGCCATGGGCAGCGCGCAGGTCGGCGCCTTACGCGGTGGCGGCGCTGGGGTCTGACCCTGTCGTCCCGGTGCCGCCGCGCCGGCTAACCCCACGGCCAGGGGTGGGCGCGGGCAAAAAAATGCCCGGCGCGAGGCCAGGCACAAAGTCCCTCAGAGAGGACGAGGAGTCGGGGTGATCCAGCGTGGAATCGCCAGAGGCGGGGTGGGCAATGCGCCGCCACGCCCGCGCCCGGCACCGGCGGGCGCGGGCCACCGCGCTAGCGTAGAGCAGCGGCGTGGCGGTGGCAACCCGCGCGAAGCTTTACCCTGCGTCGTCCCGACGCTGGCGCGCGCCGATGCGGGATGCATTGGCCAATTCACGCGCCATGTCCCGCGCCACGCAAGCGGGCCATAGGGCAACATGCAGACGGCTAAATGCACAGTATACAGGCAGAAGTGTTTAATTTATTTTGCTTTTTTGCTTGCCATTACCGACATTTTATTGCTAAGCTATTTCCCATCATCACCACCACCGGAGAGCCAGACCATGGGCACACGCCTTGTCTTTGACACGATTCACACCGGCACCGCGCTGACCGAGATCGACCTGCCCGACGCGCTGACCTGGGCGGACGTCGCCGACTATGGGGTCAAGCATGGCCAACTGTGGCTGGCCCTACGCGATGGTCGCTCCCTGGAGTACCCGGTGGCGATCGAGATGATGAAAGACCCGGACAACATCACGGTGCTGGATGGCGAGACCGAGGCGGTGCTCGCCGAGCGCTAGGCGCCCCTGCCCGTGACGCGCGCCCGGGGTGGCGCGTGCCTGACCGACCCCACCCTTACCCGAGGAGACCTTGATATGCACCGTCAGACCGCCCCCGCGCCAACCCCCCTCTCCCGCCCCCCGCGGCGCGCGCGCCGCGACCGCGCGGCGTTGATCAAGGAGGTGCGCGAGCGGGTGAAAGCGCGCGGCTACGATCTCGCGGCGATCGCCGCCGACTTGCTGGCGGACGGGCCTGCCGGGCGGCGCCCGGCTTGAGCGGAGGCGCATTGCCATGTATTGCCACGTGCTGATCGAAACCTATTACGCCGCGGCCGCGCAGACCGTGATCGTGCTTCCCGCCGGGGTAACCTGGCCGGACGATGTCGCCGATTACGACATGGTCGCGGATATGTTGCAGGTCGCGCTGCACGATGGCCGGGTGCTGCGCTTTCCGGTCAAGGCCCCGGCGGTCCACGCGCTGGATAGCCATTGTCCCGAGGGGATGCGGGTGGTCGCCTGGACGCCACCGCCGGGCGCCGCCGGGCAGGTGCCGGCGGCTGACTGCGGGGCCGCCCGGTTGCCCGCGGTCGCGCCGCGTGACCACTGAGACCCCCGGTCCATCCCATGGCCCCAAAATGCGTCCTGTCCTTTCGGGAGACCCCTCATGACCGACGCCCTCCCCGCCCCCTCGCCCGCTGACGCCCCCGCCGGCCAAACCGTGCTGGTCGAGACCGCCTACACCGCCTATATCAATACCGAAATCACCCTGCCCGCGCCGCTGACCTGGGCGGACGTCAAGCGCTTTTGGGTCAAATGGGGCGTGCTGCATGCCGTCCTGACCGACGACCGGGAACTCACTTTTGCACTCGACGATCTCGACATGGATACCCTCGATTACAAGCGGCCCGATACTACGCGCATCCTGCAACCGGGGACGTTCGCCCCCCTGGCCGGGGACGACGAGTAGTCCGCGCCCGCCGCCGGGACGGATGGCGGGCTCTTACCCCCCTTTTTTTTGGAGACTGCTGATGTCGAACCCCACCCTCAGTCCGCGTCTGCCGGCCGCCGTCTACGGCGGTCGGACCGTGACCGTCGAGACCCGCTATACCGCCGCGGTGCGGACCACGATCACCCTGCCCGCGCCGCTGACCTGGGCGGACGTGGCGCATTACCGCGTGAAATATGGCACGCTGTTCCTGACCCTCAAGGACGGGTCCGAGCTGCCATTCGAGCTGAACTACATTGACCTCGCGGACATCGAGATCAAGTTCCCGGACGAGACGCGCATTCTCGACCCGGACACCGGCGCGCGCCTGCCGGGCACGGAAGTCTAGGCCGCCCCCGCCGGTGTCGCGCCGCGGGCCATTCACCCTGAACCTGCCGAGGAGAGTTGTCATGGACGTTCCCCTTCCCGCCGCCTGCTCCCCGACCCCGCCCGCCCCCTCCCCCCCCGCCGCGCCCGCCGGGGAAACCGTGCGCGTGCAGAGCACCTACCTGGCGTATACCCAGAACACGATCACCCTCCCCCCCGCCCGGTCCTGGGCGGAGGTCGCCGGCTACACCCTTCACGGGGACCAGTTGCGCCTGGTCTTCACCGACCAGCGCACGGTGAGCTTTGAACTGGCGTTACCCCTGGCGGAGCATATCGCCGCGCAGCAGCCCTGGACCACGCGCTTTTGCACCGCCGCCGGCGTGCCGTTGCCGGCCGTCCCGCACCCGGACGTCACCCCGGACGCGCTGCCGCCGCTGCTGGCGGGATGGGACGCCCGCGCCCTCGTCGCCTTCTGGCAGCGGGCCGAGCGCGATGCCCGGCGTTTCGCCGTCGAGTTGTTTCCCACCCGGCCACCCGGCTATGTCGCCGCGACCCGGACCTTGCGCCGGTTCGCCCTCGCCCGCGCCGGCGCCCTGGAGTGCCGCGCCGAGGGCGATCTGGCCGGGGTCGCCGCGCACCTCGACCAGTGCCTGGCGCTCTACCAGCGCTTGCCCACTTACGCGCGCACCCTCGCCGACCCGGCCCGCGCGCCGTCCGCGGCCGCCCGCCACGCGGCGAGGCTGGGCGCCCGCCTCCCGCAGGAGGCCCCCCCGGAGAGCCCCCGCCCCCCGCCCAGCGCGGCAGCCCTGGCGGCGGCAGCGGCCTTTGGCGGGGTGAGCGTGGCGACGCTGAAGCGCATCGTGGCCGCCAGCCGCGCCGCGGAAGCGGCGGAAGCGGCGGCGCGCCAGCCGCCCTAGGCCGCGGCGGTGGGGCGCTCCCGCTCGCCGGCGATGACGCCACTCACCCCCCGGCAGCCGGCGCGGCGACCGCCCCCGGTTCCGCCCCCGCCCCTCCTGGACCTGGATGCGGTCATCGCCACCGCCGAGCGGTTCGTCGGTGACAGCGCCCTGGAGGTGTTCGATTTTCTGCCCGCCCGCGACGGCGACCACCCCCAGTGGCCGGAGCCCGACGTTTATCGGGCGCTGGCGCGGGTGCGGCGCGAGGGCCGGGAAGCCCGCCAGCGCCAGGCCAAGCAGGCGTTACTGGCGGCCAATGGCGGCACCGCGCTGGGTATCGAGGCGCAACAGGCACAGTCCGCGCGCTATGTGTTAATCCTGGCCGACGCCTCCCGCCCCGGGAGGTACCGCTACAGCGCCTTCGACGAGCAGGGCTTTTTTACCCACTCCACCCACGCCACCGCGGAAGCGGCGCTTGAGGAGGCCATCCGCGATGGCTATACCGTGCCCGCGCCGGGGGCGCTGGAGCGGTTGTTCGCGACCGCCTCCTGGCGGTGCGGCCGGGACGCCGGCCGCACCGCGGTACACCGCGCATCCTGAGCGCCGGCGTGGACGGGGAGGGGGTTCCTCTTCCCCGTCTGCCCCCTGGCCGTTCCACCCCCACCAGTCACGCACATCCCGGTCCTGGCCGCCGGCGTTGCGCCCCTCCCTGCTTTTTTTGTTTGTCATTACCGACCTTTTTTGCTAGACTATTTCCTGTCGCGACTGACGCGCGTTCCCACCTGATGACCACCCTTGCCCGAGAGGCCGCCATGGACACCACCCGCATCACCTTTGACAATGCCCGCCTGCTGCACGCGCTGGAGGGGGCCTTTTCCAGCTCCGCGACCTTTCTCGCCGAACTGGCGCAGAATGCCCGGCGCTCCGGGGCCAGCCAGGTGGACTTCACCTTCGTCACCGATGCCGCCAGCGGCCGCCTCGATCTGGAGGTGCGTGACGATGGGTGCGGGCTCGGCGATTTCGACACCCTGTTCTGCCTGGCCCGCTCCGGCTGGGATCTGGAGATCGTCACCCGCGAGGCCCCGTTCGGCGTCGGCTTTCTCGCCGCCCTCTATGCCTGCGAGCACCTGCGGGCCGCCTCGCGGGGGCGGGTGATCGACGCCGCCACCGCCGACCTTCTTGCCGGCGCGCCCATCCCCATCCAGACCGCCGCAACCCCGCCCACCGGCACCCTCCTCACCCTGCGCGGCCTGCGGTCGTCCCGCGCCCTGTTGCAGACCGCCCTGGAGCGCTATGCGCGGGGCTTTCCGCTACCGGTGCTGCTCAACGGCCAGCCCCTCCTCCGCCCCGACGCCCGCGCGCAGTTGCCGTGCAGCGGCCATGCCCTTGGCGACATCCATCTGCCGGGCTGGGACGATCCGCACGGCGCGCCCGTCGATCTCGACGGCCTGCTGCGCCGCGAGCCCACCCTCTACCTGCACGGGCTGCCGGTGGGCCACCCTGCCCCCGGCGGGGCGATCGTGCATCTGGACGCGACGGCGTTTCGCCCGCGCTGGCCGGATCGGGAGCGGCTCTACGATCACGAGGCGTGTCTGGCGCGGATCACAGCGGCGGTCTACGCGGTGCTGGTGGCCCAGGTGGCGGCGCTCAAGCGCGCGCTGCCGGAAGCGGAGTTCCTGGCCCGCCTGTTGCCTGACCGGGGCGCGGCGGCGGCGCGCGGCGGGCTGAACGCGCCCGAGGACGAGCGGAAAGACCTGCTGGCGCTGTTGACCGACGTCCACGTGCTGCACCCGCGCCTGCTGTGCAAGGCCGCCTACCCGCGCGAGAACTGGGCGGAGGTCGTCGCGCAGGGGTTTGGTCCCGGCCCCGCCGGCCGGACGGCGGACAGCGCCACCTGGCTGGACGCGGCGGATCTGGCGGCCGGGCGGGTGACGCTGGTGGATCTCAGCGCGGTTTTTTACTACGCGAGCAACCCTCTGTCGTGGATGGCCGCCCATGCCGGCGCGACCGTGCTCGGGGTGCGCGCGCCCTACCTGCTACCGTCCTGGGCGCGGCCCTACTTGCGGCAGGAGACGGATCTGGCCCTGCGCCTGTACGGGCCGGTGGCCGTGGACAGCTATGACCCCGACAACCTGTACGCGACGTACGCGGTGGCGTTCTGCGCCCGCTACGCCATCGTGGACCGCGTCACCGGCGCGGAGGTGGCGGTGGTGGACAGCGATGCGCTGCTGGTCAGCCCGGACACCCGGCTGGACCCGGACACCCCGCTGGCGGGGGTGGACGCACCCGCCGCCCTGCGCGCCGCCTTCACGGCGGAGGAGCCGGAGGGGCTGTTCATCGTGCCGCGCGGCGAGGCCACCGGCGCGGTGGTGACGCAGGCCAGCGACTTTGAAGGCAATGAATACCTGGAAGACAACGAGACGCAGCGCTTCCGGGCGTTCATCGCCTGCCAGCGCGACGACCCGCTCGCCGCGCTGAGCACGGTGCTCAATCGGACGGCCGACTACCTGGGGAACCACCTGCGCGGGCGCACCGTCACCCTGCGCGTGGACGAGCGTGGCGTCTTCCACCTGACGCCGGCGGCCGCCTGAGACCGCCCCGGCGGGCGCGGGGCACGTACCCCCCCCGCCCGCTTGCACCCCGTGTGGGATGCCCCCTGACACCGGAGATGCCCATGCCCTGCCCCAACTTCCCCTACCTGCCGTTGCCGCCGCCGCTGCTGGCGGGCCTGTCCGCCGATGAACTGTCCGCGTTCTGGCAGGCCGGCTATGACCAGCCGGTGCGGCGGGCGCGCCAGCTCTTTCCCACCCAGCCGCCGGGCTATGTCGCCGCCACGCGCGCCCTGGGACGGATCGCCCTCGCCCGCGCCTGCGCCCTGGATGAACTCCTGGCCGGCCACCCGCGGCGGGCGGCGGCCCATCTGGCGACCTGCGCCCAGCGCTATCCGCACCTCCCGGCGTATGCCCGCTGGCCGGCCGCCGCCAATGACTAGGCGCTCGGCGTTTTTTTGTTTATTGCCAACCATTACCGACCTTTTTCTGTTAGACTGTTTTTTGTCACTGGTAATCCCTCACCGTAGCGTGTTACCCCTTTTGCCCTGGAGGCGCTGATGGACACTCTCCCCCGGCCGCATGATGACGAAGCCGCCCTGCATCCCCACCGGTTGGTCAAGGCCGCTTATCCGCACTATGGCGCGGATGCCGCCGACCTCACGGTGCAGGACGCAGTCCCGGGACCGGCCGGCGTGAGCGCCGCTCCCGCCACCTGGCCGCGCGCGGCGGACCTGGCCGCCGGGCGGCTCACCCTGGTGGCGCTGGACGCGCCGTTTGACCCGGCGGTCAACCCGCTGACGTGGATGGCGGCGCATGCCGGGGCGCGGGTGTACGGCGTGGTCGCGCCCGAGGGGCTGCCGTCCTGGGCGCGGCCCTCTCTGCTGCACGACGCGGACCTGGGGCTGCGCCTGTACGGGCCGGTGAACGTGACCGGCTACGACGCCGCGGTTTTGGACGAGAGCGGGGAGACGGTGTTCTGCGCCCGCTACGCGCTGATTAACCGGCACACCGGGGCGGAACTCGCCGTCGTCACCCAGGCCGCGCTGCTGGTGAGCCACGCGGTGGCGGTGGAGGTGGTGGACGAGGCGATCTACCGCGGCGCGGATCTCACCCCGGAGCCCGGAGACGGCATGTTCTTCGTCCCCGACGGGGAGGTCAGCGGCGCGGTGGTGCGACAGGCGCGCGACGGGTGGGACAACGCGGCGCAAGCGGCGGACGAACAGGCGTGTTTCGCGGCGTTTCTCGCCGTCGAGCGGGAGGATTACCTGGCCGCGCTCCGCGTGCACCTGGAGCACACGGCCGGCTACTTTCTGCACCACTTGCGCGGGCAGACGGTGACGCTGCGCGTGGACGCGGCGGGCCGCCCCCGGCTCAGCGTCCCGGCGGCCTGATCCCACCGCTTCCGGAGAGGAGACGACCGTGAAGAAGCCACGTGTCACCTTGCAGGCCCCGCCGGCGCGTGCGCCCCGGGAGCAGGGCCGACTGTATATCACCGGCCTGCCCGGGGTCGCGCCCGAGGAGCGGGCCTGGGTGTTCGCCCAGACCGACTACCCGGACGGCTGGGGCGTGAAGGTCAAGGGCCGGGGCGTCGTGGGACGGGCGCGGATCGACGTGGCGTTGCGCGCGGCGCTGCTGGTCGCCCTGCACCGCCAGGAGCAGTTACCGCCGCCGGCGGAGCCGGTTGACTGGGACACGCTGCGGGCGCTGGCCACCCCGGCGCCCGCCACGCCGAATCCGGCGCTGCACGCCGGCGGCGCGGCCGCGGGTCCGCCCCCGGCCCGCGATCATGCCCTGCGGGCCGCCCAGGCGGCGTCGCTGGTGGTGGCGGACATTACCAGTCCGGGCCCGGTGACCATCGCCCTCGGGGCGGGCGTGCCGGCGGCGCTGGTCGAGCGGCTCGCCCGCCATCCGGCGGTGCGCCTGCAACCGGACCTCACCCTGCGCGGCGGCGAGCTGCTGCTCAACGACCGGCTGGTGGTGGCGCGGCTGGAGTGCACCGCGTCGCCGGGCGAGTTCAGCAGTTCGCTGCTGGCGGGGCGGCTGTTTCGCCAGGTGGAGGCGCTGGCGCTGAGCGAGCGGGCCGGTATCCTGCTGCTGGAGGGCGATCTCTATGCCCACAGCCCCGGGTTGCCGCTGCTGGAGCAGATCGACGCCTTCCTGGCCTATTCGCTGGCCTGCATGCGCCTGAGCGTGTTGCAGACCTACAGTCTCAATCACAGCGCCTACCTGCTGGTGAAATGCGCCGTGCATGACCGCTACGGCCTGGCGCAACGCCCGGCGGTCCACGGGCCGCGACCCGCGCAGCTCGCGGTCGCGCGCCGTGAACTGCTGATGCGTCTGCCCGGCGTGACCTGGGCGGTGGCCGACCGCCTGCTGCGGCGCTTTGGCTCACTGGCCACCGTGGCGGCCGCCGACCAGGAGGCGCTGCTGGCGGTGGACGGGCTGGGCCCGGCGACGGTCAAGGCCCTGCGGCAGATGTTCCAGGCGCGCGAGGCGGCCGGCTGAGCGGGGCGTGGCGCGGCGGTCCCGCGTGCTTTTCGGTTTTAGGAGGTGACGCGATGTTCGATGATCTGGATTGGGTGTGCGCCTGCGACCAGGCGCCGTGCCCGGGCTGCGTGTGCACCCGGGACGAAATGGCCCTCCACCGCTATGCCGCGGCCGCGCCGGCGACCCCGGCGCGCGACGGGGTACCGCCGCGGCCCATGACCGCGGCAGAGCGGGACTGGTGTGTCGCCGCGGCGGCGCGCGGCGGCGCGGGCCGGTATACCGTGGCGGAGTTGACCGCGCGGAGCGACGCGTCGCTGGCCCGCGCGGTCTTGCGCACCTGGCAAGGCTGAGGAGGCTTCGTTATGCAATTTGTCATTGTCACCCGGCGCGGGGCGGTGGTGATCACCGCCGACTCGGCGGCGCAGGCGCTGGCGGAATTCGAACGCCGCTGGTGGTCCCTGGCCCGCGAAGCCAGCGTCACCCTGCATCCGGTCATCGGCGCGGCGGCGACCGCGGCGCCCGCCGCCGCGGGAGGCGGTTGATGGCCATCCCGGTGCGCATCCGGCGGCCCCACGCCGACCCCCTGACCGGCGCCACCCTGCCGGCGCTGCTCGCACAGCTCTATGCCCGGCGCGGGGCCACGGGCCACGCCACCGAGCCGACGCTGGCGCACCTGCTGCCCGGCGACACCCTGCACGGCCTGGCGGCGGCGGCGGCGCTGCTGGCCGACCAGGTGCAGCGCGACCGCCCCCTGGTGGTGGTCGGCGATTTCGACGCCGACGGCGCGACCGGCAGCGCCCTGGCCCTGCTCGGGTTGCGCGCGCTGGGCGCGACGCAGGTCTCGCACTTCACCCCCAGCCGCTTCGCCCACGGTTACGGCCTGAGCCCGGCGATCGTCGAGGCCGCCGCCGCGCGCGACCCGGCGCTGCTCATCACCGTCGATAACGGCATCGCCAGCCTGGAGGGGGTGGCGCGGGCGCGGGAACGCGGCATTCCGGTGCTGGTCACCGATCATCACCTGGCGGGCGCGGAACTGCCGGCGGCCGCGGCCATCGTCAACCCCAACCAGCCGGGGTGCGCCTTCCCCAGCAAGCACCTGGCCGGCGTGGGGGTCATGTTTTATCTCCTGGTCGCCACCCGCGGCGAACTGCGCCGCCGGGGACACTTCGGCCCGACGCGCCCGGAGCCGAATCTCGCCCACTATCTCGACCTGGTGGCGCTGGGCACGGTGGCCGATGTCGTCACCCTCGACCACAACAACCGCATCCTGGTGGAGCAGGGGCTGCGGCGCATCCGCGCCGGGCACTGCCGCCCCGGGGTGCGCGCGCTGCTGGAGGTCGCGGGGCGAACCCTGGCGGACACCACCGCCCGCGACCTGGGCTTTGCCGCCGGGCCGCGGCTGAATGCCGCCGGGCGCTTGCAGGACATGGGGCTCGGCGTCGAGTGCCTGGTGACGGCGGAGGGCGGCCGCGCCATGGCCCTGGCGCAGCAGCTCCATGCCCTGAACGCGGAACGCCGCGAGATCGAGGACGGGATGCGCGCCCAGGCCGAGGCCATCGTCGCCGACCTGGCGCAGCGCCAACCCGATCATCTGCCGGCGGCCTGGTGCGTGTCCGGCGCCGACTGGCATCAGGGCGTGAGCGGCATCGTCGCGGCGCGGGTGCGCGAGCGCTGGCACTGTCCGGTGATCGCCTTCGCCCCGGCCGGCGCGGATCGCTGGCGGGGCTCGGCACGCTCCATCGAGGGCCTGCATGTGCGGGATCTGATCGATACGGTGACCAAGCGCCATCCCGGGCTCGTGACACGCTTTGGCGGCCATGCCATGGCCGCCGGCCTGGAGGTGCCGGCCGCCGCCCTGGACGCCTTCAGCGCTGCCTTCACCGCGGCGGTGGCCGCGGCGGTGGGCGACCAGGCCCGGGAGCGCGCGATCTGCTCCGACGGCGCCTTGCCGCCGGCGCTGCTGACCCTGGACACCGCCGCCGGCGTGCGCCGCGCCGGCCCCTGGGGCAAGGGCTTTCCCGAGCCGGTGTTCGACGCGGTGTTCGCGATCCTCGCGCACCGGGTGGTCGGCGAGCGCCATCTCAAGCTCACCGTCCGGGCCCCCGGCGGCGCGGTGCTGGACGCCATCGCCTTCAATCAGGCCGACGCCCTGGCCACCCTGGGGGCGCAGGCGCACCTGGCCTATCGCCTGGACGTCAACCGCTTCCGCGGCGAGTGCACGCTGCAACTGCTGGTGGAGCATATCGCGCCCGCCGCCGAAGACACTCCCGCGTGAGGCCGCGCGCCGTTGCGGCCCACCCCCACGTCACCCCTCTGGCAGGAGTACCCCCCATGGCGACCTATCCGTACGCGCAGACCGCCCCCGCGGCCGTGCCCGCCGGCTACCAGTACCAGGCGCCGCGCCCGGACCCGGACGACCCGCTGCACGCCCTCGCCGTGCATGGCGTGTGGGTATACGCCCGCCGGCTGACGCCGGAGGAAACCCGGGCCGGGCATCTGGCCCTGATCCTGGACGCCGCCGGCGAGCAGGAGGCGCTCAAGCATTTTATCGACCGGGCCTGGCAGCTTTATCCCGAGGGGCCGGCGCGGTTGTTGCGTTTTGCCGCGGACGCCCCGGACTGGTTCCGCCGCCAGGTCGGGAGCCAGTTCGGCCGCTTCTACCCCGGGCACCCGCCGGTGGTCCGCAACCTGGCGGTGTTCACCGCGCGGCTGCTGGCGGCGTTGCGGGAGGAGCTCCCGTGAGCGCGGAATTTTGCCATGCCCTGATCAACCGCCCCCCGGCCGTCGGCACGGCCCCGCCGGGCGTGCGCCGTCTGGCGCCGCGCCCGGATCCGGCCGACCCGCTGCACGCCTGGGTGCGGCATGGCCTGGCGGTCGATGCGCACCCGCTCCACGCCGTGGACCCGGGCTTCGCCGGCTATCGCGCCCTGGTGCGTGATCCGGAGGGGTTCTGCGCCCGGCGGCGCGCTGCCCTGGCTACCGCCGGCCGGGCCCCTGGCTGACCCGCCGCGCATCCTCACCACCCGGCGCGGCGTCCTGTCCCTGCCGCTGTGCCTGCCGGGGTACGCCTTCGCCGCCGCGCCGTCCCTGGCGTACGCCCTGCGCCCCTATCTGCCGCGGCTGTGTCGGGGGCTGGCGGTCCCGGCGCGCGCCGCCGCCGCCCTCGACGCCGAGCCCACGGCGCACCCCGGCGTGCCGCTGCTGCCGGCCGCCGACCGCGCCCGCCTGCTCCTGCCCGGCGCGCGCCGGGTGCCCCGGGGACCGGTAACCGCCATCCAGACCGCGACCGGCGCCCTGCTCACCCCGGCCGCGCTGCTGGAGCAGCAGCTGCGCCATGCCGAACTGGGGACCACGCTCGCGCTGTGGCCCCGGCAGCGGGCGGGGCCGGCCGAGCGGGCGGCGTGTTTTGCCGCCTCACGGGCCAATGCCGCCTGGGCGCTGGCCAACAACCGGCGCCCGGATCTGCTGCTGTTCGCCAGCCTGCCGGGCGACACGGTCACCAGCGTGCGGGCGGCGGCCCGCACCGGCGCCCAGTTGCGCGCTCACGGCCGGGGCTGCGCCGGGCTGGCCCTTGGCGGACCGCTGGTGCGCCCGGGCGACGCCGCCCTGGCGGCGGTGATCGCCGCCGTGCGGGCGGAGTGGGACGGCCCGCTGCAGGTCGGCGGGCTCAGTGCGCCGGCGCGGGTCGCCGCCTGCTGGGCCTGGGGCGCCGACAGCGTCGCTACCGCCACCTACCTCGCCTACGCCGCCCGGGGGCGGTCCCTGCACCCCCGCGTGCCAGCCTTGCCGGCAGACGCCCGGCCGGGGGCGCGGCTGAGGCTGGCGCTCTTCAACCTGGCCTCCCTTCGCGACCCCCACCCGACGTGGCCGCCGCTGGCGGCGCTGGGCGCCGGCCCTCCCTAGCTCCCGCTGGGCGACCAGCGCGCCACCGGGCTGGTCTGGCCCTTGTCGTTGGTGGCCACCAGCGTCACCGCCACCACGCCGCGCTGCAGATGCGCCTCCTGGAGCGTGATCTGGTAGGCCGCGTGCGTCCCCCAGTCCACCGGCTGCTCCGGCGCGTCGGCAAAGGTCACCTGCCACTGGTAGCGGACGATCTTGCCCATCGGCGCCTCGCAGGCGGCCAGCACCTTCAGCGCCGTCGCCGTCCCGGCCGTGTTCAGGGTGCAGCGGGGCGGTTCGCCGGCGATCAGGGTGACCGTCGTCTGGTGCGTGACCTGGCGGTCATAGTTGGTGGTCAGCGTGACATCAAGGGTATGCTCCCCGGGTTCCGGCAGGTCGACGCGGTAGGTCGTCGCCACCTGATCGTGCACCCGCGTGCCATTCAGCCGCACCTGCGCGCCGACGATCTGTTCCCCGGCCATGCGCCCGGCCGGATAGAGCCGGAGCGTCACCGGGGCCGGGGCGCGCTGCCAGGCATCGCCGATGGTGACCTTGCTGGTCAGCGCGAGCGGGGGCGGTTCCGCGACGTGCAGGGTGTCGGTCAGGGTGACCTCATGCCCGCGCGCGTCCGTCACCTGCACCGCGACCGGGTAGTCCCCCGGCTCCCAGGCCGAGAGCAACACCTGGGTATCGCTGCGCTGGTCGACCGTGACCCCGGGCGGGAAGGTCCAGGTGGTGGTCAGCGGCTCGCCGTGGGTGTAGCCATTCTTCAGCGCCAGCAGGAAGGAGGCGGTGGTGGGATGGGCCTCGCGCACCCGCCGCTGGGTCAGGGTCGCGGTGGGGAAGACGTAGGACCAGGCGCGCACGTCGAGGTAGCTGACCACCTCGCTGGCCGCCTGGTGGCCGCGAATCCAGGCGCGGTAGCGCAGGCGCTGCGCCGGCGCCGTGGTCGGCGTGTAGGTGAGCGACTCCCCGGTCTGCACCGTGCCGTCCGGCAATTCCCATTCCCCGGCGATGCTCAGGCTGGCGGCCGGGTCATAGCCGTGCCAGGGCGGCGTGAGATGGGCGGTATAGCGCGCCGGCACACCGGCCTCGACGTAATCCTCGCCAACGATGCGCGGCGGATGCAGGCGGGGCAGATCGACGCGCAAGGCGCCGCGCGCCACGCCCCACACGCGGTCGCTCTCCGGCGAATCCAGATAGCGGGCGCGCACCTCGACATACCAGCTGCCCACGCTGTCCGCCGGCAGGGTCACCGTGGGGCCGGTCAGGGTCAGGGGTTCGGGGTCGGCGTAGCCCCGGCGCACCGTCCACTGGTACTCGGTGGCGCGCGGGGCATCCGGCACCTGCGCCGTCCAGTCGACGGTCGTGCCGAGCAGGGTGTAGTTGTGGCCGGCGAGGGTGACCCGGGGCACGTCGTAGATATGCACCTGGGTTTCCGGGCAGGCCGCCTCGCGCCCGGAATGGCGATTGACGGTCACGGCCCGATAGCGATACAGGCCCGCCGCCGTCAGTTCCTCGCCATAGCCATAGGCGGCGTCATGGCCCGGCGCCAGCGTCAGCGGCTCCCAGTCCGCCCCGCTGGTGGAGCGCTCCCAGCGGATGACGCTGACATCGTCGTAGCGGCGCCGGTCGTCCGGAATCACGCGCACGCTGGCGGTGACGCCGGGCGGCGAGGCGGCCGGTTTGGCGCTCATGGTGCAGGTGACCGGGGCGCCATCGAGCACCGCGACCTCGGTGACGCTGCTTTTGAGCATGTTCTCGCTCACCACCGCATCGCCGTCGTAGGTGGCGGTGACCAGCACGCGATGCCCGCCCGCGGCCAGCGGTCCGGCATTGATGGCGAAGCTGCCGTCCGGGGCGATGTCGCGGGTGTCCGCGCCCAGTTGCTCGCGCACCAGGCCGTCGGCGCCGGCGTATTCGCGATACAGGCGCAGGGTCCAGGCGCCGTGCAGCACCGGATCGTAACTGACCGCCCCGGCCTTGTACTCGCCGAACGCGCCATGAATGATCGTGTCGGCGTAGTTATTGGTCGGCGTCGGGCGGCGCAGGTTGATCATCAACCCCTGGGGCAAGGCGACGAAGCGCAGCGGCGCCTCCTGGTAGACCTCGGGATAGTTGCTGTAGTGCACGCGGGCGATGAGGTTCATCTCCCCTTCCATGGCGGGGATCTGGGTGGTGACGGCGGCGCGCACCGTCTTGGCGGGGGCTTTCACCGCGCTCAGGACGGTGCCGGTGGCCTGGTCGGTCACCGTCAGCACCAGGCCGCTGAAGGGGGCGCTTTGGGCGTGGATCGTCCCGGGGATGTACTTGCCGGTGCGGGTGGCCCACACCCCGGCCGGCAGCCAGTCCACCTGGCGCGAGGTAGCGGAGACCGGGCTGTAGACCAGCGTGGGCGGTTGCGGCTCGTACAAGGGGATATTGTAGGTCTGCACCGCGCCATCCGCGCCCGGTGGCCGGGCGGGATAGAAGTGGTACTGGCGACCCTGGGCGACGAACAGGCCGACCTCGTACTGCAGCGTGGCCTGGTCCGCCAGGGTGTCGAGGAAGCCGGTGACGTGGCGCTTGTAGGTGGCGTGGGGTTTCAGGCCCGGCGGCAGCGCGGTCCAGCGCACCGCGCACTTGGCGAGCCCGTCCGCGGCCAGGGTCGGATAGGTGGTCGCCCGGTTGTGCAGGGCGACGAAATCGCCGCTGCACAGCGCGTCGCCCGCGTCGGCCAGCCACAGGTCGGCCTTGTGGACCTTTTTGGCATAGGTTGGCGCCGAGGAGGTCAGCGCGAGCTGGGTGGCGGGCGACCACAGATACACCGGCGCCTTGACCACCGGCGCCAGGGGCCGGTCGATGCGGATCACCAGCTCGCCGAACCAGCCCTCGGTGGTCGTCGCCGTGACCAGGGGGCGCAGCGGCAGGCTGATGCGCCCGCCCGCGGCGTCGAAGTTGTAGGCGGGATAGAGCAGGCTCTGGCCGGGGTTGAGCGGCTGACCGTCCACCACCAGCGCCTCCTGGGCGTCGGCGCCCAGGGTGAGGACCAGATCGGCCACGCCGCGCAGCGGCTGGTCGGGGGCGTCGCCCGTCGCCGCCACCTCGGTGGTCAGCGGCCACTGTTTGTTGCCGCGCCGGATGTCGACCGGCGCGTCGAGCAGCGGCAGGGTGATGTGGGGGCCATTGGCCGCCAGCAGCGGCAGCCAGCGGGTGGCGTAGCTGAACGTCGCCGTGCTGGTCCCCTCGTGCTGGAAGGCATCGCGCACCGTGACCGTGAGGGTGTAATCGCCATCGGCCAGCAGCGGCGCGGTCGCCGGGTAGTCGAGGACGTAGCGCGGGGCGGCGTCCGCGGCGCCCAGCGCCGCCGGCGCCGGGCGGAAGCCCAGCGGGAGCGGGGTCGCCAGGGATGGGCCGCTCAGGGTCACGCTCACCAGCGTCGGCTGCGGATCATAGTCATCCTCGGCCTGGATGGTGATCTCCCCCAGGTCATGCACGACGCGCGCCTGGAGCGGCGTACCGTCGCGCGTCCACAGGGTGGCCGCGGGGGGCTGGGTATCGATCAGCACGTGGGCGCCGATGAGGTACGGCGCGCTGACGTTGCCCACGGCATCGCGGGCAAAGGCCGTGAGCGCGTAGTAGCCGCTGGCGAGGTCGGCGAGACGGCTGGTGGCGAGCCAGTGGCCATCCCCGCCCGGGGACAACAGCTGCTGGTGCGGCAGGACGGTCACCGCGCCGTCGGCATGGGCGGTCGCCTCCAGCCAGAAGGCGCTGACAGTGCGCGCCCGGGGCGCCGGCCCTTCCACCAGGCGGGCCTCCACCGTCCGGTGGTAGGCGTCCAGTGGCGCGGCGGTGATCACCGGCGGGGTGTGGTCAAGGAGGGTATCGACCAGCGCCAGCGGCGTCGAGACGTTGCCGAAGGCATCCCGGCCGAAGACGCGCAAGGTATGCACCCCGCTCGGCACCGCGCCGAGGGCGATGCGCGCCTGCCACGGCTGGCCGGCGCCCGGGCGCTCCAGGGTGGTGTGCGGCACGCTGAGCGGGGCGTCGCCGGTCGCAACCTCCAGCCACACCGCGACCAGGGCGGTCGTCTCGGCCTCCGGGCCATCGCTCAGCGTGACCTCCAGCCACTGGTGGTGGGGATCCACCACCGCGGCGGTGACCACCGGCGGCGTGTTATCCAGCCACTGCGCGCCCAGGGTCAGCGGCGCGGCGGCCTGGCCCTGGTCGTCTTCCGCCCGCACGCGCAGGGTGACCTGGCCGCTGGGCAAGGAGGTCAACGGCACGCGCGCCAGCCACTCACCCGGGGTGGCGGTGGCGGTCAGGGTGCTGGCAGTCACCGTCTCCACGGTGCCCGGGGCGGTTTCCGCCTCCACCCACACCCGCGCGACCTGCCCGCCGCCATCCACCGGCTGCTCGCTCAGGCGCACCTCGAGCGCGCGGTTGCCGGCGCTGAGAAGCGCCTCCTGAATCACCGGGGGCTCCCGGTCGCGTTGATAGCTGGGCAGGGGGTAGCCCGCCGCCTGGTTGCCCGCGGCATCCACGGCGTACAGGGTGATGTCAAAGCGCCCGCTGTCGAGCGCGGTCACCGGGATGCGCGCCACCCAGGGCGCGGCGCCGCCGGCGGTGGTCAGGGTCGCGGCTTCCAGGGTCCAGCGCTGACCGGTGTAGGGGCGCTCCACCTCGGCCCAGGCGCGGGTGATCTGGCGCGCACCCTCGGCGGGATCGTCGGTGATTTCCAGATCGATATGCGGCGTCGCCGCCACCAGCGCCGCCTGGGTGATAACCGGCGGGGTGTGATCGGCGGTGCGCACCCGCCACGTGCCACTCACTCCCCCGGCCACCACCGTCGCGGTGTGCCAGGCATAGGACGGCGCGGCGCTGGTCAGGCGCACCGCCAGCGTCTGGAATTCCTCCAGGGTGCCATGGGTGACCCAGTCGCCGCCGTTGATGCTGAGCTGCGGGTCGCCGTCGCCGCTGACGGCCACCGGGATGGGCACGTTGAAGCCGGTGAGGGTCAGGGGCGCGGCAGTGCGCCGGCTCTGCGGGGGCGCGTCGACCTGGTCCGGGAAGCTGAAGGCGTCCGGGGTCGGATCCGGCACGGGGATGAAGCCAATTTCGAGGCGATTGGCGGGGTCATTGGGATTGCCCGCGGCATCGCTGAAGCGCCCGCCGTCGACGGTGATCCGCCCGGGGGGCGCGCCGCCCAGGGCCGGATAGAAGGTCGCGGTGTAGCGGGTGTCGCTGCCGCTGAAGTCGCGCAGGGTACCGCCGCTCACGGTGAACGGGCCGGGGCCGAAGTCGGCGAGCGGCTCGCTGAGGGTGATGGTCAGGGCCGCGGTCTCGCCGGTCTCAAGGAACGTCTTGTCGCTGGCCAGGGTGATGAGGGGGGCGCTGGTGTCCACGCGGAAGGCGGGGTGGTCGGCCACCGCCGCGTGGCTCAGGAGGGCGTCGTTGCCCCGGCCATCGCGGATCGTGCCGCCATTGAGGCGCAGGGCGTCGGCCCCCAGGCTGATGCCGGTGTCATCCTGCTGTCCGGCGAGGATCGTGGCGGTAAAGCGCAGGGTCGGGGTGGTGGTGCCGCCGACGTAGTTGGCGGACACCGGGACGCCGGCGACGTCCAGCACCAGCTGCGGCGTCCCCGTCACCAGGACCGCTTCGCTCAGGATCACCGTGGCCGTCACCGTATCTCCGGCGTTGAGGGCGCCGTTCTGGGCGCCGGTGGCGCCGCTCAGGGCCACGGCGAGCACGGTGGGCGCGGCGGGGAGCGGATTCAGGGTAAAGGTGATGACGCTGCCGGTGCTGCTGACATTGCCGGCGGCATCGGTCTGGCGCACCTGATAGGCATGGCCCCCCTCCAGCAGGGGGAAGATCAGCCCGCTCCCGCCTTCCTGCCAGGGGCCATAGTCGGCCCGGTATTCCCAGCGCGCGTCGGCCTCGACCCCCGTCACCCGCACCCCGCCGGTATCGGTGACCCGGTCGCCCACCGTACCGCTGTCGCTCTCCAGGGCCATGGTCGGGGTGGCCGGTTTGAGGCTGTCGACGCGGAAGCGGGGGTCATCCGCCACCGCCGCATGGCTCAGGTCGGCGGCCGCGCCCCCGTCCTGAATCGTGCCGCCGTTGAGCAGCAGGGCGTTGGCGGCGATGCTGATGCCATCCGTGTCCGTCCGGTTCAGGGTCATCTTGTAGGTAAAGGCCAGCGTGTTGCTGCCGCTGCCGCTGGCGTAACTGGCCTTGAGCGCGGCCGTGCCGACGGTCAGGGTCAGCTGCGGCGTGCCGCTGACCGTCACCGGCGTGCTGAAGGTGACGGTGGCGGTCACGCTATCCCCGGAGTTGAGGTAGCCATCCTCCAGGCCGGTGGCTTCGCTGAGGGCGACCGCGGTGATCGTGGGCGCGGCGAGGGCCGGGGCGGCCAGCACGACCAGCCCTACTCCCAGCAGCCGGGTGCGGATGTGGCGCAAGTAACGGATCATGTCAGTACCCCCTGGGAAGCAAGCGAAGCGCGGGTGGCGCGGGCAGAGGTGCCCAGCGACAGCCTATCCGCGCCGGCCGGGGTTATTGCGCCGCATGCGTCTGGGCAAAGCGTGTTTTGGCGGGCATTACCCCCCCGCGCGGGGGCGCCGGGGGCGCAGTGGGGAGGGGGCGAAGACCGGGGCGGCGGCCGCGGGGCGGAAGGTAGCGGGGACCGGGGGGAGGCAGGTGCGCGGGGGCCGGGCGCGGAGTATCCCTGCCGCCCGCCTGGCGCGGGCGAGACGGGCTAAATTATCCAGGGGTTAAGAATGTGGGACGGGGGGGGGGAACGGCGTGCGAGCACGAAACACCCGCCACGGGGCGGGATGGCGGGAGCGGGTCAGGCCAGGCGGCGGGGCCGCGATGCCTTGCTCCATGACCTGCCGCGCCCTCCGTCACGGCCGGATGCGCCATGCCTACCCAGCGCCCCGGCGCGCCGCGGGCATTCGTCGGGCGCTAAGTCCCAGCCCTTGTCCGGCTGGGCGGTAACGCGGGCCAGGACGTGCGTTAACGTGAAAGTCACGGGAATGTCTTTCATGATGAGGGGGTGTGGCCTGCCGTCCCATGACAGTAAACGAGGGAGGGAGAGGATTGCGCCGGCCATTAGGCCACGCCGCCGTTGGGGATAGACAGCGGCGGGGGGAGGAGCGCCATCAGGTCATCCGGGAGCTCCCAGCCCCAGTCAAACAGGAATATCGCCATGTCCCGCGGCGAACCAAGCGGGTCCGGTGCTGGCTCAGACTGTGTGCCGTAGAGGACGCCAACGCCTTCCCATTCAGCAAGACGGGCGCGGACAAGCGCCGCGTCCTGACCGGAGAGTTGGCGTTTCTCCGCGTCGTGCGTGAACGTGATGGATTCCTTGAACCGGGGTCTGGTCAGTGTGTAAGTCGTCATTGCCCTGCTGGCTACGTCCCGTAAGTCCGCTGAATCTCACGACCATCAGCGGCATATTCGATAATCTCGACCTCGGTTGCGCGGTCTTGAGCGACTGCCCTTGGCGGCGAAGGTGTCCTCGGTGAGGTGCTGCGGAGCCCGGCCGATGGCATCCCAGGCCGGGTCAGGTTGCCCAGGCGGACGGTCCGCACGTCCTGGTCAGCGATGGAGCGGGTGAAGCCCGGGTTGGACATAGTGATTATCGGGCGCCATTCGCGGTGCTATAGATCAATCCAAGGCGCTGCGGCAAAGCCTCCCGGTATCCGCTGAGGGCAGACCTGGGGCACTAAGGTTTCGTCGGCGGTCAGGGGAGCCCGCCGCGCAACGCCCGTGAGGCCGTCCAGGTGCGGCTTCATCCGCTCTTCGCGGCGGAAACCCCGGCCTTCAGGCCAGGGAGGAAGCCGCGCCTCCAGGT
>CALMDH010000122.1:0-13885 GCA_937862735.1 uncultured Gammaproteobacteria bacterium | reverse complement strand
TCATCATGAGCGGGCAATCAGCGAGTTAGTCTGAGGTCCTGTGAACATATAACGGGGCGCAGTCTAGAATCAAGTGCAACACTCCTACGCTTTAAGGTGTTGCAATGGGCACGCACTACGAACAACTGTCTGCTGAAGAGCGCGCTACGATCATGGTGATGGCCAACGAGGGGCAGAGTCTGCGCGCCATGGCACGGGCGCTGCACCGTGCCCCTTCGACGATCAGCCGGGAATGGCGCCGGCATGCCCCACCGGCGGATGCCCCGGGGAGCCGTGGCTACGACGCCAAGCGGGCTGGTCAGGAAGCCCGGCGATGCCGCTTTATGCGGCGGCGGTCGTCCAATCTGGCGGTGGACGGCGTGCTGTTTGGCGTGGTCGAACATTTTCTGCGGGAGGGTTGGTCGCCCGGTCAGATTGCCGGCGCCCTGAAGATGATGTGGCCTGACACCCCGGAGCGGCGAGTCTCCCCCGAGACCATCTACACCTGCCTCTACGCCCTGCCGCGGGGTGCCTTGCGCCAGGAACTGATCGCCTGCCTGCGCAAAGCCCACAGTGCCCGCCTGCCACGCTCCCGGGGTACGGATCGACGTGGGCAACTCTCTGATATGCTGAGCATTCATGTACGTCCGCCAGCGGTGGAGGACCGGGCCTTGCCGGGCCACTGGGAGGGGGACTTCATCAAGGGGGCGGGTAACCGTTCGGCAGTCGGGGTCCTGGTCGAACGGACCTCGCGCCTGGTTCTGCTGGCCAAGATGGACGATGCCACCGCCGCCTCCGCCCTGGCGGGCTACACGCGTAAGCTCAACGGCATTGCTGAACCGATGCGCCAATCGCTGACCTATGATCAGGGCAAAGAGATGGCGCGCCATGCCGAGCTGACCGCCCAGACTGGGGTCAAGGTCTACTTCTGCGACCCCCATAGCCCCTGGCAACGGGGATCTTGCGAGAACACCAACGGTCTCCTGCGCCAGTACCTCCCCAAGGGGACGGACTTGTCCATCTACAGCCAGGAAGAACTCGATGCGATCGCGGAACGCCTCAACCAGCGGCCCCGCGCGATCCACGGCTACTTCCCCCCAATCAGTGTCTATCGGGCCATGCTGGAACGTCTCAACCAGCCCAATGGATCTGTTCACTAACAGGTGTTGCACTTGGTACTAGAAACCGCCCGGTATTGTTGTTCTCGTAAATCACCTTAGATTCCCAACTCCTTCCACCGCGCCTCGATTCGCTTCAGCGACACGGGATAAGCGGTGCCAACGCGCTGGGCGAAAAAGGAGATCCGCAGTTCCTCCAGCATCCAGCGGATCTCGTCCAGGCGCGGGTCGCGGCGGCCGACCGCCTGGACGGCGGCGGCGCGCTCCCGCCACTTTTCCAGTAATGGCGTCAATTCCCGCAGCCGTTCCTGATCGCGCCCGGCGGCGTGGAACAACTTGTCCAGGCGCTCCCGGGCGGCCTTGAGGTAGCGCGGGTAGTCCTTGAGGCGCATATAGGGCACCTCCTGCAGGAAGCCGCGAAAGATCAGGCCATCGAGCTGGGCCCTGAGGTCAAGGACCGAGGGCATCCAGTTGACCTGGGTGATGCCCGCCAGCCCCTGGCGCAGGGCCTGATAGTCATCGAGGATGCCTCTTACCAAGGTCAGCACCTCGGCGGCGACCGCTGATAGGCTAGCGCGGCGGCTGGCAAGGCGTGCCTCGAAGCTGTCCCGGTCGCGGATGGGTGACAGCCCCTCGACAAAGGTCAGGTCGACGATCAGGGCCAGGACCTCGTCAGCCAGGTCCGGAGGCTTGGGTTGGGGATCAACCAACCCCAACACCGGGGCCTTGGCATACTGCAACCGCAGCCGGTCCAGGCCCGGCAGGTTGCGGCGCAACTGCCGCACCTCTACCGCCAGGCTGAGCATGAACAGCCGCCGCAGGCCGGCACGCTGGGCCAGTTCGGCCCCCTCCGGTGAATCCAGCACCCGCAGGGCGACACTGTCCCCCTGATCCACCAAAGCCGGGTAGCCGCGCAGCTTGATGCCGCCCCGATCGAGATCAACGGACTCCGGCAGCGCACCGAAATCCCAGCGGGTGATGCCCTCCCGCTCCAGCCCCTGGCTGGGGATGGCGGCAAAGGCCTGCCGGCCGCTGCCGCCAAACCGGCGCTTGAGATCGGCATAGTCTTCCCCCGCCGCCAGCGCCCGGCCGCCCTCGTCCACCAGGCGGAACTTCATGCGCAGGTGAGCGGGGACGGCCGCCGGGTCCCAGGCATCCTCCGGGATCTGGTGGCCGGTCAGGGCCTTGACCTCCTCCCCCAACGCCTGGATCAGCGGCCGGTCAGTGGGCTTGAGCCGAGCGGCCAAGCGCTCGGCGGTGTCGGGGATGGGCACCAGCAGCTTGCGCCAGCCCTTGGGCAGGCCGCGCAGCAGGGCGGCGATCAGCTCCGGCAGCAGGCCGGGGACCAGCCAGTCACAGCGATCCGGCGAGACCTGGTTGATGAGGGGCGCCGGCACCACCAGGGTCAGGCCGTCGTCGGCCTCCCCCGGGTCGAAGCGATACTCCAGGGGCAGGGCCGTGGCGCCCACCTGGAGGCTGTCAGGGAATGCCTGGGCGGTGACGGCCGCGGCCTCGTGGCGCATGGCGTCTTCCATGCGTAGATGCAGCAGTTTGGGGTCCTTCTGGGTGGCCTGGCGCAGCCAGCGCTCGAACAGGGGGGTGGAATAGATGCCGGATGGCACCCGCTGGTCATAGAAGGCATGGATGGCGTCCTCGTCCACCAGGATGTCGCGACGCCGCGACTTGGCCTCCAGGTGCTGGATGTAGGCGATCAGCTCGCGGTTATGGCGCCAAAAGGGGGCGCGGCTGTCGAAGTCGCCCGCGGTGAGGGCAAAGCGGATGAAGATGGCCCGCGCCTCCGCCGGATTGATGGGGCCATAGTTGACTCGCCGCTTGGGCACCAGGGTGACGCCGAACAAGGTCACCTTCTCGAAGGCCGCCACCTGACCGGAGGCGGCCTGCCAGTGGGGCTCGAAATAGCTGCGCTGGAGCAAATGGCGCCCGGCCTCCTCGATCCAGGCCGGCTGGACCTTGGCGACGATGCGCCCATACTGACGCGTGGTCTCCACCCGCTCCGCGGCGACAATCCACTTGGGCTGCTGGTCATAAAGTCCGGAACTGGGGTGGATGAGGAAGCGGCTGTTGCGCGCCCCCTGATACTCGCGGCCCTCGTCCTTGAAACCGATGTTGCCGAGGAGACCAGTGAGCAAAGCCAGGTGCAGGGCAACGTAGCGCCGCTCCTCCCCGCCCATCTCTGGACCGGCCCTCCGGCCTGGCTCTGAGCCCGTCTTCCCGGCATGCCCCCTCCCCCCGGGCGGGCAAGGGTTGGGGAGGCGCTCCTCTTGCCCCCTCCCCCCTGGTGGGGGAGGGTAGGGGAGAGGGGGCGGCTCGGCCAGTCCGACGGACGCCCCGCCAGCGGCCTCCCGAGGGGCCGCTGCCTGCACCCTAAACCCCATCTCCGCCATCTGAGCATGCAACTGGGTGTGGACGTCGCGCCACTCCGTGACCCGGTTCCAGGACAGGAAGTGGCGCTGGCAGAGCTGGCGGAACTTGTTCTTGGTGAGATGCGCCCGCTCCTTTTCCAGGAAGTGCCATAGATTGAGGAAGCTGAGAAAGTCCGACTCCGGGTGGTTGAAGGTGGCGTGGATCTCGTCCGCCGCCTGGCGCTGCTCCAGGGGCCGCTCGCGGGGGTCCTGGACGCTGAGGGCACTGGCCATCACCAGCATCTCCGTCATGCAGCCCAACTCCGCTGAGGCCAGCAGCATGCGGCCGATGCGCGGGTCTAGGGGCAGGCGGGCGAGCTGGCGACCCAGGGGGGTCAGCTCGCCCTGAGCATCGATGGCCGCCAACTCCTCCAGGGTGCGGTAGCCATCCGCCACCAGCCGCGGGTCCGGCGGGTCGATGAAGGGGAAGGCGGCGATATCGCCGAAGCCCAGCAGCTTCATCTGCAAGATGACAGCGGCCAGGTTGGCGCGCTGGATCTCGGGCTCGGTATAGGCCGTCCGGGACTGGAAATTGTCCAGGGAATAGAGACGGATACAGATACCGGCGGCGACGCGACCGCAGCGCCCCTGGCGCTGGTTGGCCGAGGCCTGGGAGACGCGCTCAACCGGCAGGCGCTGCACCTTGCCGCGATGACTGTAGCGGGAGATGCGGGCGAAGCCGGGGTCGATGACGTAATGGATGCCCGGCACCGTCAGGGAGGTCTCGGCGACGTTGGTGGCCAGCACCACCCGCCGGGTGCCATGGGCCTGGAAGACCCGCGCCTGCTCAGCCGGACTCTGGCGGGCGTAGAGGGGCAGGATCTCGGTGGAGGGCGGATGGTGCTTGCGCAGGGTCTCGGCGGTCTCGCGGATCTCGCGCTCGCCGGAGAGGAACACCAGGATATCGCCACGCCCCGCCTTGGCCAGCTCATCCACCGCCTGGGAGATGGCCATCTGCATGGCCTCGTCCCGCTCCCCGGCGTTCTCCTCCTCGGGTAGCCGGTAGCGCACCTCCACCGGGTAGGTGCGGCCGCTGATCTCGATGATGGGCGCCGGCCGGCCCTCGCCATCAGCGAAATGGTTGGCGAAGCGCTGGGGGTCGATGGTGGCGGAGGTGACAATCACCTTGAGCTCCGGCCGCCTCGGTAGAAGCTTGCGCAGGTAGCCGAGCAGGAAGTCAATGTTGAGACCGCGCTCGTGGGCCTCGTCGATGATCAGGGTGTCGTATTCGTTGAGGAAGCGGTCCTGCTGGATCTCCGCCAGCAGGATGCCGTCGGTCATCAGCTTGATACAGGTCTCCGGCCGCACCCGGTCGTGGAAGCGCACCTTGTAGCCCACCAGGCCACCGGTCTCGCCTCCCAGCTCCTGCGCCACCCGGCTGGACAGGGTGCGGGCGGCAATGCGTCGCGGCTGGGTGTGGCCGATGCGCCCGAAGACCCCCCGCCCCAGCCCCAGGCAGATCTTGGGCAACTGGGTGGACTTGCCAGAGCCGGTCTCGCCGCACAGCACCACCACCTGATGGCGGGCGATGAGGGCCGCCACCTCGGCACGGCGCTCGCTGACTGGCAATTCCGGTGGGTAGTGGATCTCGGGGATAAGCAACCGCCGCTGATCAACCCCGGCGCGGGAAGTGGCGATAGCCTGCCGCAAGGGTACTAGCCCCTGGTCGATCGGCTGGCCCCGCTCCAGGCGTTGGCGCAGGCTGCGCAGGCGCCGGCGCAGGGCCTGGCGGTCTGACAGCAGACAGGCGTCCAGTTCAGCAAAGGCAGGAAGTTCAGAATTTGTCATGAGTCGACAGGAATAAGACCCTTCGGAGGCATCTAGCGATCATGGCTTATACTGACTGTCTATCCGATTCTTTGCCAGCAGCATCCGTGTTGCCATCATCTGCCCAAAGCAACCAGACCATCCCATCCTCCGCTCTCATTTTTCATGACCCTTAACTTCAGCCCAGCGACAGCCAGGACCTTGCTCTGTCTGGGATCACTTGTCTGCCTTGCCAACCAGGCATCCGCCCTGGAGGTTAAGGCATGGCTTGACACCAACAGCATTCGCCTTGGCGAAACGGTACGCCTGACCCTGGAGGCCGATGCCCAACCGGCTCCTGGCCCTGACCTGAGCCCCCTGCAACAGCACTTTCGTATCGTTGGTCGCTCTAGCTCCCGCCAGGTCAGGGAGATCAACGGCCAACGCGAAGAGCGCTACCAACTACTCTTGACCCTCAGCCCCTTGCGCTTCGGCCGCATGGAGATCCCCGCGATCGCCTTTGGCGAGGTAGCCACCCAGCCGCTGGCATTAGAGGTCAGCGGCAATGCAGAGGCTAGTGCCAATGCAGAGGCTAGTGCCAAGGCCAACCCCTCGGCACCGGTGGCGGACCTGCCCCCTGGCACCAATACACGCCCAACTGGGGAGGCCTCAAACAGCTTCAGGCCTGCCGATGGTTATCCAGGGATGCCGCCGCTAACCTCGGCCCCATCAATCACTTCCCTAACAATCCCTTCCCCCACACCCGATACTAAACCCTGGTGGCCATCAAGCCTGGCTTCGTGGCCAGCCCTTAGCGTCTTGGTAGGGATCCTTGGTGTGATGAGTTTTATTTGGAAGTGGCGGCAGCGCTGGCAACGCATTAACCGCAATCGCCGCCCCCAAGACTGGCCGCGCCCAGCCACACCCCCGTCCCCCACCCCACCCGCCAGCTTCCAATCTGATCCCCTTGTGGCCGCCATCGCCGCAGTCAAGAGAGCCTATGCCACCGGCGATGCCGCGACTGCCCGGGACGCCCTCCTCGCCTGGGCTGCCCTAGCACTGCCCGATCAGCCCCCTGCTAACCTGGCCCTGCTCGCCAAGCGCTGCCAAGAACCGCTGCGCAGCGACATCCTGCTTCTGGAGCAAACCTTTTTCAGTCCCCGCCCCGTCGATTGGAACCGCCACCAGACATGGGAGTATCTGCCAGATTTCGTCCCTCTTCCACCAGAGCAACCTGTTTCCTTCCGTCAGAAAAAACCCTTACATCGCCCACCACGACCTCAGCCAGCTGATCGTTAGCCGGGTTCGCCCACCGCTGGGCCTGTGCCGCACTCAGGGCACCGATGGGTTCGTTTCGTAGTAACGCACTCTTTGGGCCAGCCCCGACAGGTGGTCGGGTTGGCTTCGTTTCGTAGTAACGCCCCATGTGGGCCTAAACAGACAGCCGGTCGCGGTGGCTTCGTTTAGTAGTAGCGCCCTATTTGGTCCCAGTTCTTTCCTGCGAGGTCATTTCAAAGCCGACCGTCTACCTGGTCCAGGGGTAGCACAGCTTTGACGTCAGAAAGGACGCACTTTGCCTTACACTTACCCAAACCGCGAAGACTAGAGGCACCCATCGCAATGAAAACGGCGATGGGCGACGGCGAGGATGAGGGCGTCGTAGGGGACGAGAGATTGCCCCTGCTCCCCTGGCAACTCCGCAAGGCAGTGCGGCCCATATTCGTGCTGGGCCTCCGCCCGGTCGATCCAGGGGTCGTAAATGTCGACCCGAATGCTGTACTCGCGCACGGCGTCAATGATGTCCACCACCCGGTTGTTGCGCAGGTCGGGGCAGTTTTCCTTGAAGGCCAGGCCGAGGATGAGGACGCGGCTGTTGCAGACGCCGATGCCGCTTTGCAGCATGAGCTTGACCACGGTCTCGGCGACGTGGGCGCCCATGCGGTCGTTGATGCGCCGGCCGGCGAGGATGACCTCGGGGTGGTGGCCGATGGCGATGGCCTTGTGGGTGAGGTAGTAGGGGTCGACGCCGATGCAGTGGCCACCCACCAGGCCGGGGCGAAAGGGCAGGAAGTTCCAGTTGCTGCCGGCGGCTTCGAGCACTTCCAGGGTGTCGATGCCGAGCTTGGCCAGTTCGTTCATCAGGGCGATGTTGAGGTCGCGCAGGGTGTTCTCGATGACCTTGGCCGCCTCGGTGACGCAGAGGCGGCTGGCGCGGTGGGTGCCGGCGGCGATGATCTGGCGGTAGATGGCGTCCACGATGGTCGCCACTTCCGGGCTGGAGCCGCTGGTCAAGGGCTGCCGGGCGGCGGTCAGTTCCTCCGGCATGGTCTCGCGGGTGCTGTCGTGGCGATCCGCGGCGACACGGATTAGGGTGCGGTGGCGGTATCCTGAGTAGCGTGAATTAGAAGATTGGCTGTCAACAAGAATGATAGGCAACCTATTACACTTCCGCGACTGAAAAAATATTTTCAAAGGTCAGAGGATAGTTTACCCTTGCTCACCAATGAGCCCAAAACAGCCACAGTGCGAACTGCAAACACAGTGCGAACTGCAAAAACAACAGCTTCTATTGATACCCTATTTCTAAGTATTCCACTAAAAATAGAAGTAAACAACCGAGCTGCCTTCCCCTGTCAGCAAACTGAAATATAGAAGCAGGTATAATTGTTCTATTCTTTAAAGATGAAAGAGCATGCCTTATGAATATCCTAACAGTCTTTGGGACTCGCCCTGAAGCAATCAAGATGGCCCCGTTAGTAAATGCCCTCAAAATCAATGCCGACTGTCAGACGGATCTCTGCGTCACAGCTCAACACCGCCGGATGCTTGACCAAGTCTTGGACCTCTTCCAGCTCCAGCCTGATTATGACCTCAACATCATGCAACCGGGTCAAGATCTCACCGACATTACTTGCAACATTTTGATTGGCCTGCGCCAAATTTTCAGTGAGCAGCATTATGACCTGGTACTGGTACATGGTGATACCACAACTACCATGGCTGCTGCCCTCGCCGCCTTTTACCATAGGATCCCGGTCGGACACATTGAGGCCGGACTCCGCACCGGCAACATCTACGCCCCTTGGCCGGAAGAAATGAACCGCAGCCTGGTGGGTCGTATCGCGACCCTACACTTCGCACCGACCCAGCGCGCCCGCCAATCATTACTTCGCGAAGGTATCGACCCCGCCAGCATCCACGTAACTGGCAATACCGTTATCGATGCTCTTCAGCATATTGTACATAAATTGCAAAATGACTCCGCGCTGCAGCAGATTCAGCAGAAAAAGTTTCCTTTCCTGAACGACAACAAGCGACTGGTGTTAGTCACTGGTCACCGTCGCGAAAATTTTGGGGATGGCTTTGAAAATATCTGCCGGGCCCTAAAGCACCTAAGTCAACGTGGTGACGTGCAAATCGTCTACCCCGTTCATCTCAACCCTTCTGTGCAAGAGCCAGTACATCGCATCCTTGGTAACACCCCAGAAGTGATTCTTATCGAGCCGCAAGACTATTTACCCTTCGTATATCTTATGACTAAATCCCACATCATCATCACCGACTCTGGTGGAGTGCAGGAAGAGGCTCCATCACTTGGTAAGCCGGTGCTTGTTATGCGTGAAACTACCGAACGACCCGAAGCAGTTGAAGCAGGAACCGTTCGCTTAGTTGGTACCGACGAAAACCAGATCATTACCGAAGCCGAACACCTCCTCGATAATTCTGCGGCTTACCAGGATATGGCTCGCGCGCTCAACCCCTATGGCGACGGACTCGCAGCAGAACGAATTCTAGCCACTATCCTGGCTTGATGATTACAAGATTGATAATGAACTCCACATTCATTCTCAGATCCGATTGGAAACGCAAATAAGGATGTTAAAGGGAAATATTATGGCCAGACCTGTATGAATAAACGGTAGTTAGCAAAGAGGTGACAACTTGCTGGGCAGTAATATCCCATCCAAACCTCTTAGCATAATCAACCTTCCTAAGGTTAGCTCGAAGTTGCTCGTTCTCTTGAATGGCTTTAGTGAGCATTTCGGTCAGCGCACTGCATTTGCCTGGCGGGAAAAGATAACCATTTTCTCCCGGCGATATTAGGGCAGGTATTCCACCAATATTCGCGCCGACGACAGGACAGCCAGCCACCAATGCCTCGGCCAGAACCATGCCGAATGATTCCGCCGAACTCATGCTAGGCAGAACGGTGACCAACGCGGATGCATAAATATCCGCAAGTTTTGCGCGCACATCTATGTGACCCAAGAATCGAACGCCGGGATATGCGCGGTTCGGTACCGACCCTACTGTCACCAAACCGACGTCAGGGAATTCCGTACGTAAATGCAACCAAGCCCGGTATAGAAGATGGAAACCTTTACTACTGACCCCGGACTTGCCGACAAACAATAGATATGGGTCACAAGGAATACGATGGCCCAGACCAATGACATCATCAACACCCGGGGGAGCAAAGTAAATCGACTTTCCAGGTAATTGTGCTAGCCAAGGTGAAGCGCGAAAATACTCAGGACTACTGACCAGTAGGGTAGAAGCACCCCGTAGAGTCTTCAACCCTACCAGGCGATAATACATAATGCCAAGCAACCGACGATACCATTCAGGACCCGTGACATCACTGTGATAGACCAAGCAGACAGGGATACCGCATGCTTGAGCACGCCTCACAACAACATCAACAAGACCGGGAACAGTGAAATGAGCGTAAACAACATCAGGACGACGTTGTTTAAGTAACTGTTCGATTTGTCGTGGCCAGGCTGGATGGAAACCACCACTAAAGAAGTTCCAAGGGATAGTTAGATTAGCACCTTGGTTAGCTACACCCGTATGCAAATGCCAAACTTCGAAACCCTGGTGACGAAGTCGAGCGATGGTTTCAAAAACATATCGCTCAGCACCACCTACATTGATATCCTCGTACGCCGAAACCGCAAGCACCCTTAAGGGAACACGGGATCCCTCACTATGCATTTTGTACCTTATTGTAGAAGCCCGTTCCAAGACCTAATCCGCTAATCAAATCGCACAAGCGACTCGCCTGGGCCATCCAGGAATAATCCATAACAGAATCCATCGATAAATCGAAAGAACGATCTAGTAATCCATGATCCCATAGTTCCCGTAGGCCACGAATAACGGTAATGATGGAATTAACATCTGACCGAGCAGTCCGGCCACGATTAAATCTATCTAAAAAGGAAGGAACCGGGTCCGATATACTTGAGGATATGTGAAGAATGGGTCGACAAGCTCCCAGATATTCATATATTTTTCCAGGTACCTGATCATCTTGTTTATTTCCAAGGTTTACCAATATGTCGGCATGGCGCTGCCAAGACAAACATACATCGTGCGGGAGTTTACCAAACAGTTTTACCTTGCTACCAAGACATTGCAGATCCTCCATAAAAGGGCCCATGTCACCCACAAAAACCATTTCAACATTATCCAGTCTTTCCAGTGCCTGAATCAGAGGCCCCGGATCACGGAAGCCGAAATAAAATGTCCCGGTAAACAGCAAAACAAAAGAATCTCGAGACCAAGAAGGTGCTAGGGTAGTTCTATAATCATTATAGCGGTGGTCAAACCCCTGGCGAATAAGATTAAAACGATTAACCGGAACATCATGTCGGCTAGAGAGTAATGCATTGACTCCTTCAGTCGTAGTAAGAATAGCATCAGCAGTTTGACATACTTGCCTTTCCAACTTCCTATCCCAATGCGTGCGCCAGCGGGGAGTATATGGAGTAAGCAATGGATCGGCTAAGTCCGCAATCCAGGGAATGCCCCATTTACGATGTGCACGCAAACCTAGTAATAAATCAACACCTGGCTCATGGGAACTTATTACCAGATCATAATGGTTTTTTACATACAAACCCTGTGCAGAATGCCAGGCAAATGGCAACCATTCAGATCTGGAATCGGGAAAAAAAATCTGATCCTGCACACGACGAAGAGTGCGGTAGATACGTTCGAGAATATTGTATTGTCTCCAATGCGGCGATTTAATAACTGCAGTACATGCATCAGTTATTACAGAAGGACTACGTAAGCGCTTACCAAGCCAACCAGAGAACCCAAAAAAAGGGCCTGGAAAACAGCGATATATTCGCACAGATTCCTCAAACTCAGGATTAAACCCCCAAATATCGGTCACTAATGGCGTAAGAACATCCAATTCAAAGCCAATCTTAGCCAGTTCATTAACCAAATAATACCACCGTAAAGATTGCGCGGCCAATATCGGGGGAAATTCATAGGCAAAAAGTAAAATCCTCATATTCTTGGCATAAACCTAAGTATTAAAATATGACTTGCCATTCACAACCTCTGGCTGAGGCATTGGTGCCATCTACAAACCCTCACCGCATCCAGCGGTGAACGGGACCGTGTAACAACCTGTTATAATATTTAAAACCATAGTATTAATTAATTATTTGCCATGATAAAGGCAATCGAAATGCTTAATCATCACCTTTTAAATTAAACGAACAGTAGCTTTCTGTTAGGCATGCGCCAAGCATAAGTCTTTAAGGGAACCCTAATTGCGGCCGGCGTCAGAAGTGAGTATCCTGGGGAGTTTTAGGTTTTACTAATTTGATCTGAACCCCTCAGCACATTCCACCCAAGGGACCTTTCTTGAACGCAATACGACTCAACAGAGTAATGTAAATATCTGATTTGAGTAAAATAAACAAAGTAGTCCTAGCACCTCCATTTTGAGCTACTTAGTTTATTAGATTCAACCATCGGGTTTGCTCCTCAGTTAATGGCTTGGCTACTCACAATGATGATAATTCCTAACTTTTCTCTTGAAATATCATACTCAAATGCCCCACCGGCAGCGCCAAATATTCCCCGTCATACTAAATGAGGGCAAGGAGGCACTCTCCAATCCTACCTCATAATAAAATAAGAGTTACTTATCGGCCTTGAATGCAATGCGGGGGTAATAATTATGATTAAAAATCCATGCGTACCGACTATAGACTGAATACTCAATCTCAGGGCTTGTTATGAAATCCATAATATCTCTACTGGAACGTTCGTGTGAGATATTCACATACGGAATCTTTACCGGAGAATAGCCTAGTGACCCAAGCACATTATTAATATCTTCCTCAAGATGCTCGTAATGAACAATACGTAAGTTTGGTGGAATTGAATCTCCCGTTGTATAATAACTTTGTATGGCCTGAAATCTCTCTATATCCGGGTGATAAGGACGGCTTTTACGGAATTGAGTATTTACTACAAACTCTGAAAAACTAGATTTTAAAGCAAGCTCGCGATCCGAACTTGTTTCAAACGCATCTGGCTTTCGCAAATGGAAATAACGCGAGACCTCCATATCATATGGATTTCTCATAACTACCATAATGACCTTAAAATCATCGAGGGATAGATTGAATTGTTTCAGGATGGATTTGGCTTGATACTGATTCTCGTGCCTAAGTCCGTAAACATAGGCAACACCAGGTTTCCCCTCGGGATGTTCGGGCCAGTGCCCTGGGGGTAAGGAATTAAATATAGGTGGTGCCAAGGTATCAAGCAGTACGTTGGTGAGGGACATACCGGCAGTTTTCTGGGGATGCAAGAATAAAAGATGATTGTTCCAAATCATTGTATTACCTACAGGTTTGTGATAGATATTATTGCGATTTTAACTGACAATGGACTCTACCAGCGCTAGCTTTTAGAATTCTACGAGTGCCATAAAGCTATATCCAAGTCCGGAAAATATTTATTAAAGAGGACAGAATTATCGGGCTTGCAGCTTGATAAGAGCCCGTAGCGATGCTCGCAACTTAACAAGTTAGCTGATTTATGTGTTTTGTTTGTCCAACGTGATCTTAAAAAATCGTTTAACTTCCTCCTATACTTTATTGGCATGCCAGATCTCATCGCCATATTGGCTAAATAATAAGCTCCTCGTGACAACGATGGGCGCTGCTTGCCCAAATCAGGAATAGTATCAGGAGAAACTGTTATTCCTATACGACGCATGAAATTCGCAATAAAAGTTGGCGCTCCCGATCTAATATCATCGAATAATGCAACTTGCACATGATCTGCACCAAATACATCCTCTAGATCGGTGATAACACGCAGCCATGAAAGCCTTGTTGGTTCTTGAATTGAAATAAATTTATTAAAGGTATAATCAGTATTGACAGTCGCTAGAAGTTCGAGATACATGGATTCAAGAAATTCATCTTGGCGCCGTATATAGAAAATAACATGGATGTCAGCTTCTGGTAGCAATAACCTTAGACGCTTTGCCGATTTCCGAAAAATTCCATAAAAATAGGAATTTCCACCTATTTGCTGCAGGCCGCTATTTCCTAAAAGAGATTCATGAGAAACTATAAGCGTAGCATCTTGACTTAAACCAGATTTCCGCGCTAAGTTTATTAAATTAACTGGCTTGCTTTCCAATCCATATAAGTAGCCGAGTAATCCGCTGTTGTTTATAACTTCTGGATCAAGATAAAAATAAAGGTTATTATTAAAGAACTGATGCAAATAACTCTGAATAAGAGGCTGTCTCAATATTAGTTTAGACTGCCAATTCACCATTACCTATAT
>CALMDH010000121.1:0-62861 GCA_937862735.1 uncultured Gammaproteobacteria bacterium | reverse complement strand
CTCGCAAGTTATCGAGGTAAAGTAAACCGATTTTTCAAATAGGACGGGTATACATGCATTGTGGAGTCGGGCTGGGTTGGACGGTTAACTCCCCCTCCGGCCTGGAGCATGCCATCCACTCCTGGAACCAATCGGTCAAGGCGCGTATGTCACCCAGGCTGGCAAGCTGGCGGTCGATGCCATCCTGATTGCCCCACACCACATCCTCCCGTTCCCCCCGCTCGACCTGTTGCAGGATGTCTTGACAGTACAAGCCCTTGTCCCGCTGAACGTAGAAGCCATAGGTACGACAGGCGACGGGTCGCTGGGCATAGACCCGGCACGCGTCCCGTTCGAGATCCAACAAGGGGCAGGTGACCGGCGCTGGCACCATAACCGCCTGACTGGCGATGCCGCGCGCCACGGCGGCCAATTCCGCCTCGGGCAGGGCCATCAGGCCCCGTTGCAGCAACATCCACTCCGCCTGGGTCAATTGGGGAATTCTCGCGAGTTGTCGGCAACAGTTGCCACAACCCTTGCGACATGGCCAGTCGGGATGTTCCCGGGTGATGGCCGTAACCCGTTGGGCAATCTCCGCGTGGAGCTGGTTTAGCATGCGATCCGGTCCCATGAGTGTCACGTATTAATTGTCAACTGATTCAACGTTTTTCTTCAATACCATAAGCCCGTGTCCGCCCTCATTCTGATCGTGACCCTGGTAAGCCTGCCCATCATCGGCCTCGTGATCGGGGTCCACCGCGGGCTCCGGCGTGGGCGGCCTTGGGACGGGACCACGCCGGCGGACCATGGTCTGGCCTTCGAGGAGGTGCGTATCCCGTCTCGGCGCGATTGCCAACTGGTGGGCTGGTGGCTACCGACCGCGACTGCCCGCCAGACCCTAGTGGTCCTTCACGGCTGGGGCAGCAACGCCGAGCGGATGTTACCCCTGGCCAGGCCCTTGCACCGGTCGGGGTACCAGTTGTTACTGGTCGATGCCCGGAGCCATGGCCAGAGCGATACCGACCGCTTTGCCACCCTCCCTACCTTTGCCGAGGACCTGGACAGCGCCATCACCTGGGTCCAGTCCCAGCCGGAGGGGCAAGCCACGCATATCATCCCGGTCGGACATTCCTTTGGCGCCAGCGCGGCCCTGCTCCTCGCCGCGCGGCGCCAGGATCTCGCCGGGGTCATCGCCCTCGCACCCTTTGCCCATCCCGATCAGGTGACCCGGCCCTACTTACGTCAGCGCCATGTGCCGAAATTCCTCCTCCCCCCGGTTCTGGGGTACATTCAGTGGGTGACGGGGCACCGCTTCGAGGACGTGGCTCCCTTCAATCATGTCGCCCGTATCGCCTGCCCGGTCCTCCTGCTGCATGGGGAGGCGGATGAGGTGGTCCCGCTGGCGGAGATCGGTCGCCTGGTCGAACGTTTTCCCCCGGACCGGGTGCAATTTCGGGCCGTACCCCATGCCGGCCACCAGGTGGACGCCTTGCTGGAGGGTCAGTTGCCCGCTGTGCTGGATTTCCTGAACCGCCTTTGATATCGCCTTAGGGAGCCTGTCCGGCCCTTTACCCTGAAGCGGTGATAAAGACCAACCATCCGGGGAAATGGGGATAAGGGGAAATGGGAAACTGGTCGATCAGCGAGATGCCCGCTGCCCAAGCCGGATCATTGCCCTCATCTTCGGTCTGGCGGCATCGCCTGGCCGGGGTGGGGGACAAAGCAGAATATCACCACACTTGAATGAGTCTGTGAGAATCCAATCATGTCGGTACTGTTTACTCCCTTTCGTTTAAAAGACGTGACGCTGCGCAACCGCATCGCGGTGCCACCCATGTGCCAGTACAGCGCCGAGGACGGCTATGTCACCGCCTGGCACGAGCCGCACTACACCGGGATGGCGCGGGGAGGCGCCGGCCTGGTCATTGTCGAGGCGACGGCCGTGGCGCCTGAAGGGCGGATCACCCCCGGCTGCCTGGGCCTCTGGGACGACGGCCAGGCCGAGGGCCTGGCCCGGATCGCCCGCGCCATCAAGGCCGCCGGCGCGGTGCCCGGCATCCAGATCGGCCATGCCGGGCGCAAGGGGAGCGCCAATCGTCCCTGGGAAGGCGACGACCACATCCCCGAGGGGGACCCCCGCGGCTGGCAGACCATTTCGCCCTCGGCCGTGGCCTTGGGTGGTCCTCTCTCCAAGGTGCCGCGGGCCATGACCCTCGCCGACATCGAGCGGGTGCGCGGCGCCTTTGTCGCGGCCGCGGGTCGCGCCCGTGACGCCGGGTTCGAGTGGCTGGAACTGCACTTCGCCCATGGCTATCTGGGGCAGAGTTTCTTCTCCGTCCATGCCAACCAGCGCACCGACGGGTATGGCGGAGATGCCACCGGCCGTGGCCGCTTCCTCCTGGAAACCCTGACGGCAGTGCGCGCGGTCTGGCCGGAAAACCGCCCCCTCACCGCCCGCTTTGGCGTCATCGAATACGACGGTCGCGACGAGGAAACCCTGGCGGAGGCCATCGGGCTGACTCGGCGGATGCGCGCGGAAGGGCTTGATCTGCTCAACGTCAGCCTCGGCTTCTCCACGCTCGCGGCGAATCCGCCCTGGGGGCCGGCCTTCCTGGCTCCCGTCGCCGGCCGTGTCCGGCGTGAGGCGGACTTGCCGGTCGCCGCCGCCTGGTTGATCGACGGACCCCGGATCGCCGAACGGGTGGTCGCCGAAGGGCAGATGGACCTGGTGATGATCGGCAAGGCGCATCTGGCCAACCCGCACTACCCTTACGAACTCGCCCGGGCCTTGAACGTCGAGCGCCCCGCCTGGACCACGCTCCCCGCCCCCTATGCCCACTGGTTGGCCAGCTACGCCGGGCCAAGCACGGGGGAGGCGCAGTGAGGGGATGAAGCGGGAGCGGGGGATGAATCGGGCAGGATGACCCGCCTGTATGAATCGGGGGAGCGGAAACATGAAGGGCATCATGGGTGCTTGCACCCTGGCTGCCCTATTTATCGCAGAGAAGACGGCAAGAGAAGGTCGTGGCTGAAGGGAAGGGTGATGGAGCGGTGGGTCCCGAGGAGGCTAAACCATTTAAAAGGGACACTCGCCAGCGGAGCTGGCGGTGCCCTTCACTTCGTCAGGATGGCCCCTGACCGCCTCCGAGCTTCAGCCGGCTGGCGGCCTTATTTGGGGCCTTTCACTTCCGTCTTGAGGATCTCCCCCGTGACGGCATCGACGTCGAGTTCGACGCGTTGACCCTGGGGGTTGGTCGCCTCGACCTCGAAGTAGGTTCGCTCCTGTTCGATCTTCGAGAAGTGCCGGTAGCCGGCGGCTTCCAGCTTGTCGAGCACCTGGCGCAGGGTCAGGGTGGCGGGAGCGGGCGTCGTCGCGGCGCTGGCCGCCGGTTCGACGGCCGGCGGCGCGGCTGGCGTGGCGGCCTGCTGCGCGAAGGCCGGGCCCAGGAGCAGGCTGCCGGCGGCAAGGCTGGCGCCGAGGGTCAGGGACAGGGCGAGGGCATGGGTTCTGGTCAACATGGCGTTTCTCCGGTGATGGGTGATGGGGTTCACTTGGCCGGGCATGGTCCCGACGCTGGGGTCGACTCTAACGGGGCAAACTTAAGTCCATCTTAACGGCCACGGCCTCCTTTACAGGGGTTACTGCCCCAGGCACCGCCCCCAGGCACCGCCCCCGCGTAATGCCCCTGCGTAATGCCTCCGCGTAATGCCCCTGCGTACGGCCCCCGCGTACGGCCCCTGCGTGGCGGCAATCCCCCTCCGTCGGCTCCTGGCCTCCGCCGGTTCCTACCGCCGGGTCCGCTGCCCGGCCCTTTGGTTGGCCCAACGGCTGATGAGGGCCTTTTCCCCCTCGACGATCAGCAACAGCAGGATGCCGGCCACCAGGATGCGCAGCCAGGCGCCGGCGTCGATGGGGGCGGTGTGGAACAGGGACTGCATCAGGGGCAGGTAGGTGTAGCCGATTTGCAGCACCAGCAGGAAGGCGATGGCCTGGAGGGCCAGGGGGTTACCCAGGAAGCCCGCCCGGTTGAGGATGGAGCCGTGCAGGCGGCGGCAGTTGAAGAGATAGAACATCTCCGCCACCACCAGGGCGTTGACGGCCACGGCGCGGGCGACCTCGACCGGGGCGCCCAGCGCCTCCTCCCAGAGGAAGAGGCCATAGGAGGCCAGGGCCATGAGCAGGGTGACGAAGCCGATGCGCCAGAGCATGAAGCCATCCACTAGGGGGGTGGCCGGGTCCCGGGGCGGGCGGCGCATGATGTCGGGCTCGGGCTTTTCCAGGGCGAAGGCCAGGGAGAGGGTTACGGCGGTGACCATGTTGACCCAGAGGATCTGCACCGGGGTGATGGGCAGGGTCGTGCCCAGCAGCACGGCCACCAGGACCATGGCGGCCTGGCCGGCACTCACCGGCAGGACGTAGATGACCGCCTTGCGCAGGTTGTCGTAGACGGTGCGGCCCTCCTCCACGGCGGCCTCGATGGTGGCGAAGTTGTCGTCCGCCAGCACCATCTCCGCCGCCTCCTTGGCCGCCTCGGTGCCCTTGTGGCCCATGGCCACGCCAACGTCGGCGCGCTTGAGGGCCGGGGCGTCGTTGACGCCGTCGCCGGTCATGGCGACCACCTCGCCATTGGCCTGGAGGGCCTGGACCAGGCGCAGCTTGTGCTCGGGGCTGGCGCGGGCGAAGACGTCGGTGTGGGCCACGGCCTCTCGCAGGGCCTGGTCGTCCAGTTCCTCCAGCTCGGCACCGGTGAGGACCCCGCTGGCGCCACTGGCCGGGAACCGGGCTAGGTCGGCGACGGCGGACCCCGCCCGTGGGTGTGTGGCCGGGGTGAGGGGGGCGAAGGATGCGCTATCCCGATCAGGTCTGCCCGGGCCGGGTGACGTGCCCCGTGGGTCAGCCGTGCCGCGGCTCATGCCCGTGCCGATCCCCATGGCCGCGCCGATGGCCTGGGCGGTGACGGCGTGGTCGCCGGTGATCATCTTCACCCGGATGCCGGCGGCCTGGCAGTTGGCCACCGCTTCGATGGCCTCCTCCCGGGGCGGGTCCATGATGCCCGCCAGGCCGAGGAGGGTCAGCCCGCCCTCCAGGTCGGCGAAGTCCAGCTCCCGCTGGCCATTAGGCAGGGGGGCGAAGGCCAGGGCCAGGACGCGCTGGCCGTCCCGGCCCAGGGCCTCCATCCGTTCCTGCCACCAGGCGCGGCGCAGGGGCTGATCCTCCCCTGACTGGCGCTGGCGGGCGCAGCGGACCAGCACCTCCTCCGGAGCGCCCTTGACATAGGCGAAGGCATGGCCGCGGTGGTCATGGTGCAGGGTGGCCATGAAGCGGTGCTGGGACTCGAAGGGGATGACATCCAGGCGGGGCAGGGCGGCGGCCTCGAAGCGCGGGTCCAGGCCCAGCTTGCGGCCCAGGGTGACCAGGGCGCCCTCGGTGGGGTCGCCCTCCAGGCGCCAGTGGCCGTCCACCTCGCGCAGGCTGGCGTCGTTGCAGAGCAGGGCGGCGCGGCCCAGTTCCCCCAGTTCCGGTACCGCCGCCGGCTCCGCCAGTTCCCGGTCGCCGACGCTGAAGCTGCCATGGGGGGCGTAGCCGGTTCCGCCGACCGCCACCACCTGGTCGGCGGTAATGAGGCGGCGGACGGTCATCTCGTTCTTGGTCAGGGTCCCGGTCTTGTCGGAGCAGATGACGGTCACCGCCCCCAGGGTCTCGACGGCGGGCATGCGCCGGACGATGGCGCGGCGGGCGGCCATGCGCTGCACCCCCAGGGCCAGGGTGATGGTCATGATGGCCGGGAGGCCTTCGGGGATGGCGGCCACGGCGATGCCGACGGCGGCGAGGAACATGTCGGCGACCCCCTGGTTGTGGACCAGCATGCCAAAGCCGAGGGCGAAGGCGGCCAGGGCGGTGATGGCCACCGTCAGCCATTGGCCAAAGACCGCCATCTGCTTGAGCAGGGGGGTGGTGACGGCGGCGACGCTCGCCAGCAGGCGGCCGATGCGGCCGATCTCGGTCTGGTCGCCGGTCGCCACCACCAGCCCCCGGCCCTGGCCGAAGACCACCAGGGTGCCGGAGTAGGCGAGGCAGGTGCGGTCGCCGATGGGCGCGTTGGCGGCAACGGGCGCCACGGACTTTTCCACCGGTTCCGACTCCCCGGTGAGGGCCGCCTCCTCCAGGCGCAGGTTGCGGGTCTCGATGAGCCGCAGGTCGGCGGGCACCTTGTCGCCGGAGACCAGCAGCACGATGTCGCCGGGGACCAGTTCCTCGGCGGGCACCTCGCGGCGGTGGCCGTCGCGGATCAGGGTGGCGCGGGGGGAGAGCAGGTTGCGGATGGCGTCCAGGGACTTCTCGGCCTTGCCCTCCTGGATGAAGCCGATGAAGGCGTTGATCAGGACCACGCCGAGGATGACGCCGGTGTCCACCCACTCCCCGAGGAAGGCCGTCACCCCGGCGGCGCCGATCAGGACATAGATCAGCACGTTGTGGATCTGCAGCAGGAACCGCGTCAGGGGGCCGCGCCGCTTGGGGGGGGTGAGGCGGTTGGGGCCGAAACGCGCCAGGCGTTCCCTGGCCTCGGCCTCGCTCAGGCCGTCGGGGCGCGATTCCAGGGCGGCGAGGGCGTCAGCGGCGGGCTGGTGGTGCCAGGGTGGCAGGTTGGACATGGCGGCTATCCATCAAGGCGGGCGGGGGAGTGGGCCCTCAGCCATGACTCCACCTCCGCCGCCGGCAGGGGTTTGGCGAACAGGTAACCCTGAGCCTCGTCACAGCCCAGGGCGCGGAGCAGTCGCGCCTGGTCGGTGTTTTCCACGCCTTCCGCCAGGGTCCGGATGTTGAGGGCGTGGGCGAGCTGGATCATGGCCGGGACCAGGGCGTGGTCTTCCGCCTCGGTCGTCAGGTCCCGGATGAACGAGCGGTCGATCTTGAGCTTATCGACCTTAAGCCGTTTGAGCTGGGGAATGCTGGAGGAGCCGGTACCGAAGTCGTCAATCGCCAGGTGCAGGCCCAGGGCTCGCCAGGCGGCCAGCATGGCCTGGCTGCCGGTCTGGGGCGGCAGCAGGGCGATCTCGGTCAGTTCCAGTTCCAGCCGGGACGGGTCCAGGCCGCTGGTGGTGAGGGCCTGCCGCACCTCCTCGTCCAGGCCGGCGTGATGCAACTGGAGGGCCGACAGGTTCAGGGCCATGACCGGGACCGCGGGGCCATCATGACACCAGGCGACGGCTTGGCGGCAGGCCTCCCGGAGCACCCAGCGACCGAGGGGGATGATGAGGCCGCTTTCCTCGGCGACGGGGATGAAAGCGTCGGGCATGACCAGGCCGACGCCAGGCCGCCGCCAGCGCGTCAAGGCCTCCACCCCCACCACCCGGCCGGAGCGCAGGTCGACCTGGGGCTGGTAGTGGAGTTCGAGCTCGCCCTGGTCCAGGGCCCGGCGCAGGGCGTCCCGGGTGCTGGTGAAGTGGCTGAGGGCGGCGTTCATCCCTGGCTCGAAGAACCGATAGCCGTTCCGCCCGGCCTTTTTGGCGGCGTAGAGGGCGGTGTCGGCGTTGCGCATCAGGGTCTCACCGGTCTGACCGTCCTGGGGGAAGACCGCCACGCCGATGGAAAAGGAGGTGGTGAGCTGGTGGCCCCCCAGGGAGAAGGGCTGGACCAGGGTGCTGAGAATGCGTTCGCAGGTGGCCGAGACCTGGGCCACCAGGTGTTCCGCTGATAGCGTCGTCAGCAGGATCATGAACTCGTCGCCGGACAGGCGGCAGAGGGTATCCTCGCCCCGCAGGCAGTCCCGCAGGCGCCGGGCAACGCCCTGGAGCAGCAGGTCGCCGGTCGCGTGGCCGTAGCGGTCGTTGACGAACTTGAAGCGGTCCAGATCCATGAAGAGCAGCACCAGACTCGTCCGCTCGCGCTTGGCCACCGCCAGGTCATGAGCGAGGCGCTCCTGGCCCGCGGCCCGGTTGAGCAGGCCCGTCAGGGGATCGTTGTAGGCCAGGTACTCGATCTCGACCTGGGCCGCCTTTTGCGCCGTGACGTCCTGCAGGGTGCCAATGGCCGAGAGGGGCTGGCCATCCGGGTCGAAGGTGATCGTGGCCCGGGCGTGGACCCACTTGACCTGGCCGTCGACGATGATGCGGTGAGTGATGTCGTAGGGGGCCCCCTGGAGGGTGGCCTGCCAGGCGCTGTCGAAGGCGGAAAGGTCCTCCGGGTGGATGAGGCGAAAATGGGTATCCGGCGCCACCGGGGTGCCGGGTTCCATGCCGCTGATGCGATAGACCTCGGCTGACCACTCCATGCGGTTGGCGACGAGATCCACGGTCCAACTGCCGATATGGGCCAGGGCCTGGGCCTCTTCCAGATCGGCCCGGTTGCGGGCCAGGGCCGCTTCCACCGCCTTCCGCGCGGTGATGTCGCTGAAGACGAGGTGCAACAGGTCCACGCCATCCTGATCGATCGGCGTCGCCAGAAACTGGGCGAGGAACGGCCGGCCGTCCCCTCGGGACAGTTGCCACTCGAAGGCCGCGGAACCCTCGGCGAAGGCGGCGTCGATCAGTTCGCAGGCCTTCTCGGCCGAGGGCCGGCCATCCGGTTGACGGGGCGGGGAGAGCGCGGCCAGGGTCTGCCCCAGCATCTGATCGGCGCGCTCCAGGCCCAGCAGCCCCAGCGCCGCCCGGTTGACCGCGGCGAAGCGCCCGTCCTGATAGAGGGCCGTGGCCTGCAGGGTATCCTCGAAGAGTTTGCGGAAGCGTTCCTCGCTGTGGCGCAGCCGTTCCACCGTGGCCTGATAGTCCCGCTGTTGGCGCCGCAGGCGCAGATGCGCCTCCACCCGGGCGCGGACCAGGGGCGGGTTGATGGGCTTGACGATGAAATCCGCGGCCCCGGCCGTCAGGGCCCGCAACTCGCTGCGCGGGTCCCCGTCCGCGGTGACGAAGAGGACGGGGAGTTCGGGATGGCGCGCCTTGAGCGCCTCGCAGGTGGCGAAGCCATCCAGACCGGGCATCCGCGCATCGAGGAGGACCAGATCCGGGGGCGTCGCCGCCACCTGTTCCAGGGCCTGGGCACCGGACAGGGCGAAGCTCAGATCTCCCAGATCGCCCAGGGCGTTGTACAGGACCTGGATAGCCAGGGGCTCATCGTCGACGATGAGGATGCGGGGGAGAGACGTCATGAAGTCGACTTCTGGGCAGGGGCAGGGGCAGGGGCAGGGGCTGGCGCTGGAGCGGGCGGATCCGGTGGCAATAAAGGCGCTAATTGTTCCAGAGCGGTGCCAAAGCGCAAGTCCTGAATCGCCTGGTCCAGGGCCCGGAACCGCTCCGGACTTAGCTCCCGGGCCAGCGCCGGGGTCAGGGCCGCGAACAGCTTGAGGGCCCGCAACTGGTGGTAACGCAAGGCATCCGCCAGGTCCGCCAGGCGTTCCGGCAGCGGGGCCTCGGTTGGGGGCGGCGGGGTCGCGGTGCTGGCGAGGGATGGCGGTATGGGCGCGGGACGCCAGGGCCCGCTGGCCTGGTCCAGGGCCTGGAACCGCGAGTCCAGGTCGGCGAGCCCGGTTTCCAGGGCACCGTCGCCCCGCTCCAGGGCCCGTTCCAGCCGCTCCGCCAGGGCCATGATCTCTAGGGCCCCCAGATTGCCGGCATTACCCCGCAGCCGGTGCAGGAGGTGTCCGGCGCTCTCCCGGTCCCCCGCCATCAGGGCGGCCTGGAGCTCCGCCCGCAGGGCGGGGTAGTCGGCGATGAAGCGATCCAGCAGGCGAAAGAACACGCCCGGGTCCCTGCCGAAGGTAAGGCCGATGCGGTCCACGTCCAGACCGGGGATGGCGGGGATGGCGACAAGGGTGGGGCCATCGGGGCTGGCGGTGCCGGCGGGGTTAGCGAAGCTAGCGGAAATAGCGGGGCCGGGAGCGGTCGCGGCCGCGTCCGGGCGGTTGGCGGCCGCCGGGCGCGGGGCGGTGGCCGGGCTGGCCGCGGGCGCCGGTGGCGAGACGGGGCTGATTCGTTCGGTCAGGGCGCGGACCAGCCGCTCCAGATCCAGGGGTTTGCCCAGGAATTCATCGACGCCCGCCCGTTGCGCCGCCAGCCGCTGCTCGGCCAAGACGCCAGCTGTCAGGGCGATGACGGGCAGGTCCTTGAGGCCCAATTCCTCCCGGATCAGCCGGGTCGCGGTCAAGCCGTCCATCACCGGCATGCGCACGTCCATCAGCACGGCGGCGAAGTCCCGGGGCCGGGCCCGGAGCAGTTCCACCGCCTCCCGGCCATCCGCGGCCGGGGTGGCGACGGCGCCCTCCAGGGCCAGCAAACTTTCCACCACCTCTCGGTTGATGGGGCTGTCATCCACCACCAGGATTCGCAAGCCGCTCAGTCGGGAGCCAGTGGCGGTGGGGGCCAGGAGCCCTGAGGAACTCGTCGTCGGGCTCGGCGCCGGATTCGTCCCCGTGCCTATGGACGGGCTCGTCGCCAGGTTCGTCGCGGGATTCGTGACCAGGTTCGTCGCCGGGTCGACCCCCTCGGCCAGCCCAAAGGGCAACTCGAACCAGAAGGTGCTGCCTTGACCCGGCTGGCTCTCGACGCCAATCTCTCCACCCATCAGATCGACCAGTTGCTTGCTGATGGACAGGCCAAGGCCGGTGCCACCGAACCGCCGGGTGATACCCTCCTCGGCCTGGATGAAGGGGGCGAAGAGCCGGGACCGGGTCTCCGGGGCGATGCCGATGCCCGTATCCCGGACCTCGAAACGCAGGCGCGGGGCCTGGTCAGGGGCGGGTTGCCGGTGGACATGGAGGACCACCTCACCCCGTTCGGTGAACTTGATGCCGTTGCCCAGCAGGTTGAACAGGACCTGCTCCAGGCGCAGGACATCCCCCACCAGGGGCCCCGGCAACCCCTGGTGTCCCTCCAGCCTGAGCCGCAGGCCCTTGGCACGGGCGGCCTGACCCAGGAGGCGGTCGAGCTTGTCAAGGAGGGCGGCGAGGTCGAAGGCGGTGGGTTCGATGCGCAACTGGCCGGCCTCGATCTTGGAGAAGTCGAGAATGTCGTTGATGATGCCCAGCAGGGTCTGGCCCGCCTCCTGAATCCGTTCCACCATCTCCCGCTGGCGGGTGGCCAGGGGTTCCCCGGCGAGGAGCTGGGCCAGCCCCAGCACCGCGTGCAAGGGGGTGCGGATCTCGTGGCTCATGTTGGCCAGGAACTCGCTCTTGGCCCGGTTGGCCTGGGCCAGTTGTTCGAGTTCGGCGGTGCGGAGCGCGACCAGTTGCTCGAGTTCGACGTTGAGCGCCTGGATCTGCTCCTCGGTCCGCCGGCGCTCGGTGATGTCGCGGATGAAGCTGAAGAGGTGGCGGGCGCGGGCATCCGGGACCAGGCTGATCTCGACGTTGCGGATGTCGCCACTCCGGGTACGGTGGCGGGTCTCGAAGACCACGCCTCCGGTCGCCAGGATGCCCGCGGTCCGGGTACGGATGACGTCCGGGCTGTCGTCGACATCGATGTCGTCGACCTTGAAGGTGAGCATCTCCCGCCGGGACCAGCCGCTCAGGCGCGTGGCCGCCTCGTTCACGTCCAGAATCTGGCTGCTGGCCACGTCCACCAGCCAGAAGGCATCGCTGGAGGCGGCGAGCATGCGGTCGTAACGCTCCACGGCCAGGGCCAGGGAACGGCCGAGCCGGGTGAGACTGGCGGCCAGACCGGCGAGCAGGAGGCAAAAGGCCAGCCCCAGGGCCAGGCGCAGCCCCAGGCCGGGTTCGTTCCCCCAACCTCCGCGGCGGCTCAGATCCAGGGTCCAGCGACCGTTGGGGACCTCCAGGGACGCGCTGACCGGTTGGTCGAGGGGCATCGTCGTCGAGGCGACGATGAGCTGCCGCTCCCCGGTATCGGGATGCGGACGCCAAAGGACGTAGTCGAAGCCCTGCGCCACCAGCTGGGTCAGGTTCTCGGCATCGAGCGTCTGCGGAAACCGCAGCAGCACGTTGATGAAACCCCAGAACCGTGGCGGTTCCGCCGGGTCCTCGTCGAGAAAGACCGGCAGCCGCCCCACCGCCCCCAGCCCCCCCTGCTTGAGGGTGAAAGGCCCCGCCAGGGTCAGTTGCCCCGTATCCCGCGCCAGAAAGGCCTCCCGGGTGCGCGCCGGGTCCTGGAGCAGATCATGACCCAGGGCGGCCTCGTTGCCGGCCAGGGGGACGATCTGGCGCACGACGCCCCCCGGCGCCAGTTGCAGGGCGGCCGCCCCCGGGTAGTAGGACAGCATCTCCGCCGCCAGGGTATCGAAATGCTCGATCTCCCCCCGACCCTGGCGCACCAGGGCCGCCAGGGCGTAGGTGGCGCTCAGGGCCCGTTCGACAAGACGCTGGATGTCCTGGGCATGATCGGCGGCCAGGGCGCCGACCCGGGTCCGTTCCTGATCGCGCAGGCCGGTCTCCACGTAGCCGATGAGGGCGGCGGTCATCAGGCCCGTCAGGGTGAAGACCAGCAGGGCCACGGGCAGGGGACGGTAGAGGCCGGGCAGGCGGGCGAATAATCGGGTCATGGTTCCAAGTCATCTTCCGGATGGCGTCACGGGGTCCTGGCATCGGGATCTTTGTTAGGGGTTCTGGCGTCAGTGCCTTGGGGTTAGTGGCCTGGCGTCGTGGCATGGGCGTCGAGGCATGGGCGGTGGTCGCGGCGCTGGCCCTGAAATGGACGGCGCGGGTGGGCCAGGCCAGCCGGCGGACCTTCACCGGGACTTCTTCAGTTTTAGCCCAACCTTGAGAATCCGGTTGCCTTCGGTGCGACGGATCACCAGTTGCACGTGCTGCATGTCCAGGCGGTCGCCGACCACGACCTGGGTCTCCAGGCGGTCACGCAGGAAGGCGTCCAGGGTCAGGTCCCGCTCCCGCTCGCTGACCGCCAGGCCGTAGGCGGTGGCGACGTCGCCCAGCCGCGCCTCGCCGTTGAGGACGAATTCGCCGAAGAAGGCCTGATCGGAGAGGTGGTCGGGGGTCTCCGCCGGGGCCAGGAGCCGGTCCAGGGCCTCCAGTTCCGCCGGATCGACGATGAGCAGGAGCTGGTCACCGGCGCGCAGGTCCTGCCAGTCGATCTGGTCGACCAGCTCCCGCTGGCGCAACTGGGCGACGGGGCGGGCGGAGGGCGGCAGGCGGGGGAAGGCGCGGCGCTCCGCCACCAGGGGGCTGCTGGCCGCCAGTTGGTAGCCCACCAGCTCCAGCTCGCGCTCGCCGGGCAGGTCGATCTCCAGCCGTTCCACCACCTGGGTTTGTGGCGGCATCTCCAGCTTTAGCCATCGCGCCAGGAGCGGGATGGTCCACCCCTGACCGATCAGGGAGACCAGCACGACGAAGAAGACGATATTGAAATAGACATGGGCCTGTTCCATCCCCGCCATCAGGGGGAAGAGGGCGAGGACGATGGGCACGGAGCCCCGCAGGCCGACCCAGGCGATGAAGACCTGTTCCCGCCAGGGAAAGTGAAAGGGCAGCAGGCAGAGCCAGACCGCCAGGGGCCGGGCGACGAAGCTCAGGAGGGCGGCGAAGAGCAGGGCGTCCAGGGCCACCGGCAGGAGCTCCGAGGGCGTCACCAGCAGGCCCAGGACCAGGAACATGCCGATCTGCGCCAGCCGAGCCAGGCCGTCGTGAAAGCGGCCGATGTAGCGCCGGCCCTTCAGGGGGCGGTTGCCCACCACCAGGCCCGCCAGGTAGATGGCCAGGAAGCCGCTGCCGTCGAGGATGGCCACCAGGCCGAAGAGGCTCAGGCCCATGCTCAGCACGGCGATGGGGTGCAGCCCCGGTGGCAGATCCAGATGGTTGACCAGCCAGACGATGGCGTGACCCCCCAGGAGGCCGAGGACGGCGCCGAGCCCCATCTGCTGGATGAAGGCCAGGGCCACGGTTGCCCCCAGGTTGTCCTGGGGGGCGAGGATCAGCTCCATCAGGACCAGGGTGAGAAAGATCGCCATGGGGTCGTTGCTGCCGGACTCGATCTCCAGGGTGGCCTTGACCCGCTCCTTGAGCTCCAGCCCCCGGGAACGCAGCAGGGAAAAGACCGCCGCGGCGTCGGTGGAGCCGACGATGGCGGCGAGCAGCAGGCCTTCCAGCACGCTCAGGCCCAGGAGCAGGGTGGCGAAGAGGCCGGTCAGGGCGGAGGTGATGAGGACGCCCAGGGTCGCCAGCCCCAGGGCCGGTTGCAACCCGACCCGGAAGCTGCGCACCGAGGTGGCCATGCCGCCGTCGAAGAGGATGATCGCCAGGGCCAGGCTGCCGACCAGGTGGGTGGCCTGGACATCGTCAAAATGGATGTCCCCCGGTCCTTCCTCCCCCAGCAGCATGCCGATGATGAGGAAGACCAGCAGCACCGGCATGCCGAGGCGCTGGCCCACCAGGCTGGCGAGGATGCTGACCAGGAAAGCCAGCGCGGCGATGAGGATCAGCTCGTTGGTCAGGTCCATGGGATGGCGCTTCTCACGAGTATGCCGCACCCGTGGGCGGGCCTGAAGGTGGAGGGACGGCGCCCCGGCCCTGGGGCCCCGCCCCGCGGGCGGAGCGGGCGCGCCGGGATGATGGACACCGGCGGGCTTACAACAGGGCTGGGCACCCGGGTCTAGTCAGGCAGGGTCACCGGCGTCACGAAGTCCGCTGGCTTGACGGCGAGGAGGGCGCAACGGAGCTGGCCGAGGATGGCCTCGGCGGTATTGCCGATGATCACCCCCGGGATGCCGCTGCGGCCCACGGTGCCCATGAGCACCAGGTCGAATTTCATCCGCGCCGCCAGGGTCGGGATCGTCTCCCGGGCGCTGCCCTGGAGCAGGTGGAGGCGTGGCGTCAGGTAATCGTAGGTTTCGGCGCCGATCCAGCCGCGCAGTTGCTGGGCCAGGCGCTCAAAGCCCTCCTGATGGCGCAGATGCTCGATGTTCACCTGGTCGGCGATCTCCGCGGCGTCCTCGGTGTCGCTCCAGAGGCGCATCATCTCTGGCGACAGGGGTTCCCAACTGTGGACCAGGTGCAGGTCGGCGAAGTCGGAAAGGGCCAGGGAACAGGCCAGCTCGAGGATTTGGCGATTCAGGGCGGAGGCCTCCGCCGTCTCCTCCCGCCAGGGGTCGAAATCCACCGCCGCCAGGATGCGGCGATAGTTGTCCTTGTCCCGGGGCGACATGATCCAGACCGGGCAGGGGCATTTGCGGAGCAGTTGCAGGTCGGTACCGCCGAGAAAATGGTCCAGGATGCCGTCGTCGGGGCTGGCCAGCTTGATCACCAAGTCCCGGTGTTCGGCCAGGACCTCGCGGATAGCCTCCAGATAGGGCGTGCCGAGACGGACCTGGATGTCCATGTCCAGGCGGTCTTCGTAGGGCTCCGTCAGGGCCTCCAGCTTTGCCATCAGGCGCTGGCGGGCGCCGGAGAACAGGGCCTCCAAGGTGCGGCTACCCTCCAGGATCCCCGAGCGCGGCGGTTCGATGATCTCCAGCAGGGTCAGCCGGGCCTGGTTGTTTTCCGCCAGGGACACGGCGCGGGCGAGGGCGGCGGTCTGATCCTTGCCAGGTTCGACGAGATACAGGATGTTCTTGAAGTGCTTCATCTCATGACTCCCCTTGACTGACCCTCAGGTTGGGACCCGCGCCTAGGGCTAGACCAGGGTCGGGCCTGGTGGCCCCTCAGGATCGGGACGGATTTCCTGCCACCGCGGCGGGAAAAAGGTGCCTGTGCCGACCGGATGGTGTTCGACCGGGGAGGTGACTGTCCACCCCCTGGATGGAAGGCCTGCCCAATCACCAACGTGAGGTTACCCCAGATAGGAGTGGCGGGGCCAGGCTTGGTTCCATCGGGCGATGGTCATTAAATTAAAACCTATATTATACAATTAGATGCGCCATTTTTCCAATTGTGCTAATATTTTCAACGACTGCTGGTAACGCCAGCACCGAGTCTCGCCCACCGTGGGTGAGACGCCCTCGTTGAATCGTCAGGCCTCGGGTTACGGCCAATGCGATTCATGAAGCCACGGTCGTCCCCGATGGGGCCTCGGCCGTGACCGGACCCGGCGAGCCCCCACCCGCGGGGGGCGCAACCGACCTTCACGGGGTCCTTGGGTATCCCCAAGACCAGGCATAGGCACGGAACCGGAGCAATGAGCTTGCAACACCCCCCCTGCTTCTTTGGCGAGATCCTGTTTGACGTCTTTCACAATGGCCGCGAGGTCCTCGGTGGGGCGCCCTTCAACGTCGCCTGGCACCTCCAGGGCTTTGGGCTCAAGCCCCTCTTGATCAGCCGCGTCGGCGCCGATGACGCCGGGGAACGTATTCGCGCGGCGATGGCGGCCTGGGGCATGCGCCTCGACGGGCTGCAGACGGACCCGGTACACCCCACCGGCCGTGTGACCGTGAGCCTGCGGGAAGGTGAACCCAGCTTTGATATCGTCAGTGACAGCGCCTGGGACTTCATCGCCGCTGACGAACTGCCGGACCTGATCCCCGCCCTCGTCTACCACGGCAGCCTGGCCTTGCGGAACCCGGTCTCCGCCGCCGCCCTGGACGCCTTGCTGGCCCGCCGCGGTGCCGGCCCCACCGCCCACCAAGCGGACTCCGCCGCTCCCGGCTTGGGTCTCGCCGGCCGTTTCCCGGGCGCGGCCGCCAACCCACTGCCGGCGGCGCGGCCGGTCGGGAACCGGGCCCGCCCCCTGCGCTTCGTCGACGTCAATCTGCGCCCCCCCTGGTGGCGCGCGGAGGAGGTGCGACGCCTGCTGGACGGCGCGGATTGGGCCAAGTTGAACCAGGACGAGCTGGCCTGGCTTGCCCCAGCGCCGGGCCTGGATGCCAACTCCACCCCCGGACCGGGGGCGGCGATCGCCCGCGCCGCGGGGACCTTGCGCGCCCGCCATGGCCTCGCGGGGCTGGTGCTGACCCGCGGCGCCGCCGGTGCCCTGGCCCTGCTGGCCAGCGGTGAGACCGCCCGGGTCAGCCCCGCGCCCGCGCCCCTGGTCGATGCCGTCGGCGCCGGCGATGCCTTCGCCGCCGTCACCCTCCTCGGTCTCCTGCGCGACTGGCCCCTGTCCCTTACCCTGGAACGGGCCCAGACCTTCGCCTCGCGCATCGTCCAGCTTCGTGGCGCCACCGCCCCGGACCCTGCCCTCTACCAGGATCTGCGCCTGGCCTGGGGGCTGGGTAGCATCCACCTGACCTGATGGTTGCCAGCGCTGAGGCACCCTTCAGCCACGCCAACCCCGACATACCTGATCCGGACACACCCGACCCGGATCAGCCGGAATCTGCAAGGTGATCGTCATGAACAACGCCAAACGCAAGGCGTCCGACCTGCCCAAGCCCTGGTATGGTGCCGCTGTCGATGAGGTCCTCGCCACCCTGGCCAGCTCCCGTGACCGGGGCCTGTCCCCGGCGGTGGTCGAGGAGCGGCGCGCCCGATACGGCTGGAACGAGATCGCCTTCCGCAAGACGCCGGCCTGGGTGCGTTTTCTGCGCCAGTTCAACGATGCCATGGTGATCATCCTGCTGATCACCGCCGCCATCACCGCCCTGCTCACGGCCCTGGGCGGCCACATGCTCCCGGACACCCTGGTCATCCTCGGGGTGGTCCTGCTCAACGCCATCCTGGGATACGTGCAGGAGGGCAAGGCCGAGTCGGCCCTGGAGGCCTTGCGGGGCATGATGGTGCCCGAGTGCATGGTGGTCCGCGACGGCGAGGTGCGCCGCCTGCCATCCCGCGAACTGGTCCCGGGCGACATCCTGGTGCTGGAAGGGGGTGACAAGATCCCCGCCGATCTGCGCTTCATCGAGGTCAGTGGCGCGCATGTCGATGAATCCTCCCTGACCGGTGAATCCGTCCCGGTGCCCAAGACGGTCCAGGCCCTGGCCGGCGAGAATCTGGTCCCCGGCGATCAGCGCAACATGGGCTTTTCCGGGACCTATCTGACCCAGGGCACCGCTCGCGGCCTGGTGGTCGCCACTGGCGGAGACACGGTCTTTGGCCAGATCGCGGCCCTGGTCAAGAGCGCCGATGCGGGCCTGACCCCGCTGCAGCGCAAGATGCGCGAATTCATCCACACCCTGATCAAGGCGATCCTGGTCGTCGGGGCCTTCAATTTCCTCTATGGTGTCTACCTGGGCTACGACCTGGGTTACAGCTTTCTGGGGGCGGTATCCCTGGTGGTGGCGGCCATCCCCGAGATGCTCCCGGCCCTGGTCACCGCCATCCTCGCGGTCTCGGGGACCCTCATGGCGTCCCGCAAGGCCCTGATCCGCAAGCTGCCCGCCGCGGAGACCCTGGGCGCGACCTCGGTGATCTGCTCGGACAAGACCGGCACCCTCACCGAAAACCGCATGACGGTGACCCAGGTCAGGGTCGGCGGGGAGACCCTGGAGGTGGGTGGCGTCGGCTATGACGTCACGGGCCATTTCCTCCAAGCGGGGGCGCAACGGGACCCGGCCCGCCTCCCCGGTCTGCGCCGCCTGCTGGAGATCGGCTGCGTCTGTAACAACGCCCACCTCAGCGACCAGGGCGGCGGCGTCGGGGATCCGACGGAACTCGCCCTCCTGGTCAGCGCCGCCAAGGCCGGGATCACCCACGAGGGCGCCCATCGTCTGGAGGAGATCCCCTTCGATTCCGCCACCAAGTACATGGCGGTCCTGGTCGACACCCCCGCGGGTCGCTTTGTCTTCGTCAAGGGTGCCCCCGAGGCGGTGCTGCCGATGTGCGCCAGGCAACTCGACGCCACGGGCGCGGTCTGGCCGTTGGCGATGGACGACTGGCACGGGGCGGCACGCGCCTTCGCGCGCCAGGCCCTGCGCACCCTGGGCCTGGCCTTCACCGCGGTGGACCGCGACCGGGTCGACCTGCGCCATGAGGACCTGCGCGACCTGACCTTCGCCGGCCTCCAGGGCATGATCGATCCCCCCAAGCCGGCGGCGATCGAGGCCGTGGCCCGCTGCCGGGCGGCGGGCATCCGCACCGTCATGGTCACCGGCGACCACCCCGACACGGCCCAGGCGGTGGCGGTCCAGCTCGGTATCGCCGCCGGGCGGGTGGTGACCGGCGCCGAGCTGGCGGGGATGGACCTGGCCGCCCTGCGCGCCGCGGTGGCGGAGGTCTCGGTCTTCGCCCGCGTGGCCCCGGAGCATAAGCAACGGATCGCGGAGGCCTTCCAGGCCAACGGCCAGGTGGTAGCCATGACCGGCGATGGGGTCAACGACGCCCCGGCCCTCAAGCAGGCCGACATTGGCGTCGCCATGGGCATCGCCGGCACCGAGGTGGCGCGGGAGGCGGCGGACATGGTCCTCGCCGATGACAATTTCGCCACCATCGTCAACGCCGTGGAGGAGGGGCGTCACGCCTGGACCAACCTGCAAAAGGCGATCCTCTACACCTTGCCGACCAACGCCGCCCAGGCCCTGCTGATCATGGGCGCCATCCTGCTGGCGGCCCTGGTGCCGGTGTTCGCGGCGCGCTTTGTCCTCGAACCGGTGCAGATCCTCTGGATCAACCTCATCGACTCGGTGCTGCTCACCCTGCCGTTGATGATGGAGCCCAAGGAACCCGGGCTGCTCGCCCGCCCACCCCGGGACCCACAAGTGCGGATCATCGATGCCCTCTTCCTCCAGCGGGTGGCGCTGATGGGGCTGATGATCGCGGCGCCGAGCTTTCTGGTCTATCACCACTTCGGCGCCCCGGCGGTGGTGGCCGGGGAACTGGTAGACCCCCGGCTGCTGACCCAGGCCCAGACGGCGGCCTTCTGGGTCATCCTCATCACCCAGGTCAGCTACGTCGTGTCCGCCAGGTCCATCCACGACTCGGCCTTCAGCCTCGATCCCCTGGGTAATCCCTGGCTGCTGGGGGGCATCGCCCTCAGTGTCCTCCTGCATGCCCTGGTCACCTATGTCCCGCCCCTAGCGGCGGCCTTTCGCCTGGCACCCTTTCCCTTCGACTGGTGGCCCTGGATCCTGGCGACCTGCCTGCCAGCCTTCCTCGCCATCGAGGCGGACAAGGCCGTGCGCAAGGCGCGGTTGAGCCGGCCTCTGGGGGGGCAGTAAGGTGAAGGTATCGGTCGTGGGTCGGTTTTTTGCCCCATGGTGGGCGGTTGGGGGCATCAGGCGGGGGTGTCGACCGTCGGCAAGCGGTCATCAGGCCTGCCGGGACCTTTTCACAACCTACCTCGCCCGATGCCACGCGACCTGGGTAAAACGCCAGACCAAGGGCGACGGGCCTGTTTTGCCCGCCAAGGTGAGCCTTTAGCAATGAGAACCGGCTGATGCGACTGACATGGCGCTTTCTGCTCCCCCTGGGCCTGGTGCTGGGGCTCCTGGCCTGGGGGACCAGCCCCCTGCTGGGCAATCTGATCGACCGGTGGCTGCGCAAGGACGTGGAATTGCGCTCCCAGCTCGTCTTCTACTCCATCCAGGATACGGTGATCCGGCTGGCCAAGGAGCCGTTGGGCCTGCGGCTCGACACCCTGTTCGAGCGGTTGACCCGTGACGAGCGCCTGCTGGCGGTGGGTCTCTGCGCCCCGGATGGCCGACTGCTGAACCATACCCCGACCTGGCCCCTGGCCCTCGCCTGCCCGGCTTCCGCCCCGCCGCCCACCCCCGCGGCCAGCCTGCCGGAACCCGCCTATGAGATCGAATACCTTGGCGACGGCAGCCTCCTGATCGCCAGCTTCCCCCTGGTGGAGGAGGGCAGGGACCTGGGGCACCTGGTCATCCTCCATGACCTGAGCTACATCGAGCGCCGTAGCACGGACCTGGAGCGCTATCTGATGCTCTTCCTCGGGCTCCTGGGGGTGCTGGCGGCGACCCTGACGGCGGTCGTCGCCCGCCTGACCCTCAAGGGCTGGGTGCAGCAGGTGCGCCGGAGCCTGGCCTCCGCCGCGGCGGGGACGGCGCCAGAGCCCGCCACGGACCCCGAAATCGCCGCCCTGGTGCGGGAGGCGCGGGAGGCCCTGCGGGATCTGGAACTCCCCCGGGGGTTGGCGGATGCCATCCGCGTGGACTGGACGCCGGAGAGCCTGCGGCGCCTGCTGAGGTCGGAACTACCTGGGGCCCAGGTCATCGTCGTCTCCAACCGCGAGCCCTATATCCACGTGCGCGGGGAGGACGGCCAGGTCCATGTCCAGCACCCGGCCAGCGGCCTGGTGACGGCCCTGGAACCGATCGTGCACGCCTGCGGCGGGACCTGGATCGCCCATGGCAGTGGCGATGCCGACGCGGCCATGGTCGATGGTCAGGATCATGTCCGGGTGCCACCGGAGGACCCCAGCTATGAGTTGCGGCGCCTCTGGCTCTCCGACGCCGAGCAGGACGGCTATTACTACGGCTTCGCCAACGAGGGGCTCTGGCCCCTGTGCCATATCGTCTTCGTCCGCCCGACCTTCCGCGCCGAGGACTGGGAACAGTACGCGGCGGTCAACCGCAAGTTCGCCGAGGCGGTGGTGGCCGAGGCGCGGAGCCCCAACCCGGTGGTGCTGGTGCAGGACTATCATTTCGCCCTGCTGCCGCGCCTGATACGGGAGCGCCTGCCGGAGGCGACCATCATCACCTTCTGGCACATCCCCTGGCCCAACCCGGAGGTCTTCGGCATCTGCCCCTGGCGGGAGGAGATCCTGCGCGGGCTGCTGGGCAGCACCATCCTCGGTTTCCATACCCAGTTCCACTGCCTGAACTTCCTCGACTCGGTGGACCGCTTTCTGGAGTGCCGCATCGACCGCGAGCACAGCACCGCCACCGCCGGCGGGCAGGTCACCCTGGTCAAGCCCTATCCCATCTCCATCGCCTGGCCCCCGGCGGCCCTCGCCGGTCAGGCGCCCGTGGCCGAGTGCCGCGCCCAGGTGCGGGCGGCCCATGGGCTGGCCCCGGACAGCCTCCTGGCGGTGGGGGTGGAGCGGTTCGATTACACCAAGGGCATCGCCGACCGCTTCCGGGCGGTGGAATGTCTGCTGGACCGCCATCCGGAGTGGCGCGGGCGCTTCAGCCTGCTGCAGATCGCCGCCCCCAGCCGCAGCCGGCTCCCCAGTTATCGCCACACCCAGGAAGAGGCCCTGGCCCTGGCCGCGGCGATCAATCAGCGCTTTGGGCATGAGGGCTGGCGGCCGATCCTGCTGGTGCCGCGCCACCACGAGCCGGAGGAGGTCTTCACCCTGTTCCGGGCCGCGGATATCTGCCTGGTGTCCAGTCTCCATGACGGCATGAACCTGGTGGCCAAGGAGTTCGTTGCCGCCCGGGACGACGAGGACGGGGTCCTGGTGCTGAGCGCCTTCGCCGGGGTCTCCCGGGAGTTGCAGGAGGCCCTGATCGTCAATCCCTACGACAGCCAGGCCATGGCGGCGGCCATCCATCGCGGCCTGCGCCTGCCCCCGGACCAGCGGCGGGAGCGGATGCGGCTCATGCGCGGCCTGGTGAGCGAGCACAATGTCTATTTCTGGGCGGCGCGCATGCTGCTGACCGCGGCCCGCCTGCGCAAGCGGGCGCGCATCCAGGCCCAGATCGACGCGGTGACCCGGCCCTGGCCACGGGAGCGGCGGCGGGAGGGGCGCCGGTGACGGGCCGGGTCCCCACCCCCGGCCCCGTGGCGAGCCTCGCGGGCGCCGCGGGCTGGGCGCTCTTCCTTGACATCGACGGGACCCTGCTGGAACTGGCGCCCCATCCGGACCGGGTGGTGGTGCCAGCGGAACTGCCGGGGCGGCTGCGCCGCCTGTCCCGGGCCCTGGACGGCGCCCTGGCCCTGGTGAGTGGCCGGCCCCTTGGGGGCATCGATCGCCTCTTTCCCCGGGAACTGGACGCCGTCGGCACCCATGGCGCCGAGTGGCGGCTGGGCGGGCGGATTTACGGCCTCGTGCGGGCGGACGGTGGGGCGGAGAGGGCTAGTTACGCGGTAGGCGAGGGGAGGGGCGGGCAAAGGCAGACCCTGCGGGAGGCCCAGGGACAAGTCAGGTTGCCTGGGGCAGCCGGGGAGGGTGAACGCGGCGGGGGAGGGGATTCCGGCGGGGAGGATCCGATCAAGGCAGAGGTTGGTCCCCTGGCGATGACCCGCTTGCCACTGGCTGGGCCGGCCAGGGACCTACTGGCCAGGCTGGAAGGGTTGCCCGGGGTCTGGCTGGAGGCCAAGCCCCAGGGGCTCGCGCTCCACTATCGCCAGGCCCCTGACCAGGTGGTCGTCACCCGCGACCTGGTGGAGGCCCTCCTCCGGGCCCTGGGTCCCGCTTACCGGCTCCAGGCCGGTAAGGAGGTGCTGGAGATTCTGCCCGCCCAGGCCAGTAAAGGCGCGGGCATCCGGCGCCTGATGGCCTGGCCCCCCTACCACGGCCGCACCCCGGTGTTTGCCGGTGACGACCTGACCGACGAGGATGGCTTCGCCGCCGTCAATGTCCTGGGGGGGATCTCCATCCGGGTCGGGACGGGGGATGGCACCCAGGCGCGGTATCGCCTGGCGACCCCGGCCGCCCTGCGCGACTGGCTGGGGCGGCTGGAGGCCCACCTGGCGCCGGCACCCGCGGCCCACTTCTTCTGATCATCCCACTACGGGAGACTGCCATGACGACAGCGGACTATCGGCCCTCTCTGGAACTGGGCGCCATCGGTAACGGTACCCTGGCCGCCCTCATCGATGCCCGGGCCACCATCCTCTGGTGCTGCTTTCCCCGGCTGGACGGCGATCCCCTCTTCTGCGCCCTGGTTGGGGGTACCCAGCCCTACCGGCCCCAGGAAGGGGACAATGGCGGCTATTTCGCCGTGGAACCCGCCAGGGACCTGGCGGCCAGCCGCCAGCGCTACCAGCTCAACTCCGCGGTGCTGGTCACCGAACTGGAGGATAGCGAGGGCAACGTGGCGGAGGTCACCGACTTCGCCCCCCGTTTTCATCAGTACGACCGCATCTTCCGGCCACCGACCCTGGTGCGGCGCGTCGCCCCGGTCAAGGGCCTGCCGCGGCTCAGGCTGCGGGTAAGACCCCGCTTTGCCTATGGGCAGGAGGTGCCGCAGCAGACCCTGGGCTCCAATCATGTCCGCTACACCAGTCACTCCGGCGCCGTGCGCCTGACAACCGACGCCCCCCTGGCCTACGTGGTCGAGGAGACCCCCTTCTTCCTCGACCGGCCGCTGCACTTCATCCTCGGCGCCGATGAAAGCCTGACCGCCGGCATCGCCGAGACCGCCCGTTCCTTTCTGGAGCGGACCCTGGACCACTGGCATGGCTGGGTGCGCTCCCTGTCCATCCCCTTCGAGTGGCAGGACGAGGTCATCCGCGCCGCCATCACCCTCAAGCTGTGCAGTTTCGAGGAGACCGGGGCCATCGTCGCCGCCCTCACCACCTCCATCCCCGAGGCCCCGGGGACCGAGCGTAACTGGGATTACCGCTTCTGCTGGCTGCGGGACGCCTATTTCGTCGTCACCGCCCTCAACCGCCTGGGGACCACCCGCTCCATGGAGGAGTACCTGGGCTATATCGCCGATATTGTCGGGGAGAGCGAGAACCGCCGCCTGCGGCCCTGCTATGGCATCACCCGCCGCGCCGATCTCCAGGAGCGCATCGCCCCCGCCCTGGCGGGCTACCGGGGCATGGGGCCGGTGCGGATCGGTAACCAGGCCCATCTCCAGGTGCAGAACGACGTCTATGGCAGCGTCATCCTCGCCGCCACCCACGCCTTCTTCGACCGGCGCCTGCCCCTGGCCGGGGACCAGGTCCTGTTCGAGCGCCTGGAGGAATTGGGGCGATTGGCGGTGGCGGTCTTCGATCAGCCGGACGCCGGGCCCTGGGAACTGCGCAACCTGCCCGCCGTGCATACCTTTTCCGCGGTCATCTGCTGGGCGGGTTGCGACCGTCTGGCCCGCATCGCCGACCGGCTGGGGTTGGCGGAACGCGCCCGTCACTGGCGTCGGGAGGCCGATCGCCTGCACCAGACCATCAGCGACCAGGCCTGGAACCCGGATCTGGGCTGCTTCGTCGCCACCTTTGGCGGTGATCACCTGGACGCCAGCCTGCTCCTGCTGAGTGAACTGGACTTCCTGGCGGCGGATGACCCGCGCTTCGCCGCCACCGTGGAGGCCATCGGTGCCCAGTTGATGCGTGGGGGCCTGCTGCTGCGCTACAGCGTGGCGGACGACTTCGGCCGGCCGGAGACGGCCTTCACCATCTGTACCTTCTGGTACATCGAGGCCCTCGCCGCCCTGGGACGCAAGGAGGAGGCGCGGCGGCTGTTCATGGCCCTACTCGCCCGGCGCAACCGCCTGGGCCTGCTCTCCGAGGACATCCACCCCGAGACGGGCGAGTTGTGGGGCAATTACCCCCAGACCTACTCCCTGGTGGGCCTGATCAACTGCGCCATGCGGTTGTCCATCGGCTGGGAGGAGGCGCTTTGAGTGATGTTGGGTGGGTCCAGAGCGTAAGACCAGCGGTGCAGTGGCGAATGGAGCTGTTCAGACCCCCCTCTCCCCAACCCTCCCCCACCAGGGGGGAGGGGGCAAGACCTCTCGCAAGTTTGACTCGCTGATGGGAGGGGCAAAAGCTCTCGCCAAGCTTGCCTCGCGAGGGTGGGAGGATAGAAGAATCAGCGGCTTGTGCTACCTATGGCAGCCCAGGTGGCAGGTGGGAGGCAACGCTTGGCGGGGATCAGGCCCCCGCGGGTAGGTGACGCTCCTGATCCGCTGTTGGACCCTGGTCCGGGGGGGGAAGGAGGTTGACGGGGTCGGCGTCCGGGGCGATCCGCGTCGCCAGTACCTTGTCGATGGTCCGGCCGTCCAGGTCGACGATCTCCAGGCGCCAGCCTTCCCAGGTGATGACGTCGGCCAGGGCCGGCAGGCGACCGGTCAGGAGCATTATCATGCCGCTGAGGGTGTGGTAGCGGCCCCGCTCCTCGTCCGGCACGCTCTGGAGTCCCAGGCAATCCTTGAGTTCTGGCACGGGGATATGGCCGTCCAGCAACCAACTGCCGTCCTCCCGCTGAGTCGCCCAGGCGGTTTCCGGGTCGGGGGGGCTGAGTTCGCCGGTGATGGCCTCGATCAGGTCCTGGAGGGTGACGATGCCCATGACCTCCCCATATTCATCGACCACGCAGGCCATGCGCATCGCGGCGAGGCGGAACTTGTCCAGCAGGTCCATGCCGGTGATGGTCTCCGGCACGAAGAGTGGTTCCGCCAGGACCTGATCGGCCAGTTCCCGCTGTTCCCCGCGCAAGGCGTTGAAGAGCCACTGGCGGGCATTGAGGATGCCGAGCAGTTCACCCCAGTCACCCCGCACCACCGGGAAGTAGGCATAGTCCGATCCCTCGACGCGGGCCAGGTTGGCCTCGAAGGATTCCTCCAGGTCGAGGACGATGACGTCGGCGCGGGGCACCATCAGGGTATTGATCTGGCGGTCATCCAGGCGGAAGACGTTGCGCACCATGGTGTGCTCGTGCGTCTCGATGACCCCGGCGCTGGTCCCTTCCGCCAGCATGGCGTGGATCTCTTCCTCGGTGACCGGGCTGGCGGCCCCTTCCTTGACCCCGAGCAGACGCAACAACAGCCGGGTGGAATGGGTCAGGAGCAGCACGAAGGGCTTGGACAGCCTGGCCAGCCGGTCGATGGGCCGGGCCACCAGGCGCGCCAGGGTCTCCGGGTGGGTCTGGCCGATGCGTTTGGGTACCAGTTCGCCGACGACGATGGCGAAGTAGGTGATCAGCACCACCACCAGGGCCGTCGCGCCGACATAGCTGTACTCCGGGGACATGCCCAGCGCCTCCAGCCAGCCCGCCAGGGGGGCTGCCAGGGCCAGCTCGCCAACAATGCCGCTCAGCACGCCGATGGCGGTGATCCCGATCTGGATGGTCGACAGGAAGAAGGTCGGGTCCTCGCCCAATTGGAGGGCGGCCAGGGCCGCCTTGTCACCCTCGTCGGCCCGTTTTTGCAGACGGGCCTTGCGGGCCGTGACGAGGGCGATCTCTGACATGGCGAACAGGCCATTGAGCAGGATCAGCGCGATCAGAATGATGATTTCCATGGGCCATAGTTTAACGGAGAGAGGCCCCCCCTCGCCTCAATCCTTCTTCAGGCCTCCGACCAGCGAATCCGCACCTCCTCGATGACGCGCGGGGTGGCGCGATGGACGGTCAGCGTGGTCTTGCCAGCCTCGATCTGGGTGCCCTGGGGTGGGATGCGGCCGGTACGGTGCAGGATGTAGCCGGCGATGGTGGAGTACTCCGCCGAGGACAGGTCAATGCCCAGGGTCTCGGCGATGTCGGTCAACTCGGTGCGGCCACTGGTGAGGTAGTCGCGCTCATCGAGCTTCTGGAAGCGGCTCTGGACCGTTTCCTTGGCGTCGTATTCGTCACTCAGGTCCTCCACCACCTCCTCGACGATGTCCTCGACGGTGACGATGCCCTCGGCGGCGCCGAACTCGTCCACCACCACCGCCACCACCTCGCCGGCCTGGCGGAAATGGACCAACAGGTCCTGAACGCTCTTGGTCGCCGGGACGTAAAGGGCCTCGCGGATGAAGGCCGTGATGGGTTTGTCATCAGGTTCACCCAGCAGATCCAGGACATGGAGCATGCCGACGATCTGGTCGACGCGCTCCTCGAAGACCGGCAGGCGGGCATGGGCGGTCTCGATGGCCAGGCGGCGGGCCTCGCCACAGGTCGCCTCCTTGTCGATGGCCGTGACCTCGATCAGGGGCCGCATGCTGTCCGCGACCTGGGTCTCGGTGAAGTTGAACAGGCGCTGGATCATCTCCTTCTCCACCGGCTGGATGTCGCCATCGTTGGTGGCGGGCATCTTGAGCATGGTGACGATCTCCTCGCGCATGGTGAAGGGGTTGCGTTCCGTGCCGCCCACCAGCTTGGCCAGCAGCTTGGTGACCAGGCTGAAGAAGACCAGGATGGGCCAGAAGAGGATGGAAAAGAAGCGCAGGGCGAAGATGACGATGGGCGTGAGGCTGTCGGCGCGCTGCTGGAAGACGCTCTTGGGCACGATCTCGCCGAAGACCCAGATCAGGGGCGCCGCCAGCACCACCGCCAGCCAACTGCCCTGATCCCCGAAGAGGTGGATCATGAGGGCGGTGACCATGGTGGTGTTGGTGACGACGGCGATATTGGTGCCCACCAGGGTGGTGGAGAGCAGCCACTCGGGTTTCTTCAGCATGGCCAGGGCCAGCTTGGCGCCCTTGGAGCCCTTGGCCGCATCGTGGCGGAGTTTGATCTGGTCGGCGCTGACCACGCCGATCTCGGAGCCGGAGAAAAAGCCCTCCAGCAGCAGGCAGAGCAGGATGATGAGCAGGGTGGTGACGATGTCCATGAGGCCTGAAATCTCGCGCGGTGGGTCGAGGGGTGCCTGGGTTCGGAGGCGGAACCGGGATCAGGCGTCGGGACGGGGTTGGGGTGGGGTGGGCAGGTCCTCGTCCATGGCGGGGGCTTCCCCATGCTCCAGGGGGTCGGGCTTGGCCCCGGGCAGCAACTCGACCAGGATCTCGGTGATGCGGTTGGCCTCGATGCGCTGGGCGGTGAAGCGGAAGGGCCAGATCTCGATGCTGGCGCTCTCATCGGGGAGTTCCCCGAAGTGGTGCAACACCAGTCCACCCAGGGTGCGGACGTCGTCGACCGCGAAATTGGCGTGGAAGCGGCTATTGAAGTCATCCAGGGAGGTCGCGCCGGGGAGGGCGAAGCGGTTGTCGGCCAGTTCGTGGAACCAGTCGTCGTCGGCCTCGTCCGAGGGCGTGGGGATGTCGCCGAAGATGGCCCCCAGCAGGTCGCCCATGGTGATGACCCCGGTGACGCCGCCGTATTCGTCCACCACCAGGGCGAAGGACTTCTTGCGGTGGCGGAAGCTGTCGAACAACTCGGAGGCCGGCTTGGATTCGGGGACGAAGTAGGGCGGGCGCAGCAGGGCCTCCAGGGTTTTCCGTTCCGTGCCCACTTGATTGAGGTCCACGGCCAGGAGATCACGGGCATGGAGGATGCCGAGGATGTTGTCGCGGTTCTCCTCGTAGACCGGCATGCGCGACTGGCGGCTCTCGCGGAAGATCGCCAGGATCTCGGCGCCGCTCGCCTCGATGGGGACGAAGGTGACGTCGGCCCGGGCGGTCATGAGGTCGTTGACCCGCTGGCTGCCGAAATCGAAGATCTGATCGATGTACTGGGCCTCGGCATGGTCCAGGGTGCCCTCGCCCACGGCCTCCCGGGCCAGGGTACGGACCATGTCCTCGGTGACGATGTTGCCCTTGGAGCGCTCCTTGCCGACGATGAGGGTGGTGAACCATTCAGAGACGTTGCGCACCACCCAGCGGAGGGGGGTGATCAGGCGGGCGAACTGGTCGATGGGTCCGCTCTCGAAGGTGGCGAAGGCGACATTGTTGCGGATGGCCAGGACCTTGGGGGTGATCTCGCCGAACACCAGCAGGATGGGCACCATGACGAAGAGGTTGACGAACTTGTTCTCGGCGCCGAAGAGCTGGATCACCATGGCCGCGGAGATGACGGAGGCGGCGACGTTGACGAACTCGTTGCCGATGAGGATGGTGACGATGAGGCGGCGGGGCTCGCTGAGCAGGCGCTCGATGAGGTCGATGCGGCGGTTGTCCTCGGCGCGCATCTTCTCCAACTGGAGCTTGTTGAGGGAGAAGAGCGAGGTCTCGGTGCTGGAAAAAAAACCCGAGAATCCCAACAGGATGATGAAAATGATCAATTCGACAACGAATGCGATGTCCAAGAGGCCTCCCGGGTCGTGTAATTGTTGTTCGGTCATGCGAGGGTCATGACGGTGTCTCCAAACCGTAGCAAAAAAAGCCTGATTCAGCCAGTGGAACGGCGGCGCTTGGAACGGTGGCGATCGCGATGAAGGACCTGGACCTGGGCCAGGGAGAGGGAGAGGGAGGCGAGGGCGGTTTCCGAACCAGAGAAGGGGCCGGAGGGTGGGGGCGGGACGAAGAGGGTCAGTAACTCTCGCATCGCGGTGAGGGGGGGCCTCCGGGTTGCCTCGGAACAGTCGAGATGCGCGTTCTAAACCAAACCGCGAGCGTGCCTGGAACGTAGCGGGTTTTATTTCCGCGTTTTAATTGCGCTGTAACAATTACGTCACCAGGGCCCGGGGCTAGAATCCGCCCCCGCCATGATGCTTCACGAACCCGAATCTGGTAGCTCGGGGGCCAGTCACCAGGCCGGTAAACGCGGATCCGGCTGGCCGGCTGGCATGGCGGCTACTTTTAATTCCTGATCTGGAGAAACAACATGACGGGTCAAGCGCTGACGCGCCTTATCCTGCCGGTCGCCGCCCTCCTGGCGCCGGGGCTCGCCGCCGCGGCCGATACCGCCGAACGTATCGATCTGACCGGACATTGGGTGGGCTTCGTGTCCATCCTGATCTTTGTCGTCGCCTATGGCTTCGTGATGGTGGAGGAATTCACCCACCTGCGTAAGTCCAAGCCCGTCATGCTGGCCGCCGGCGCCATCTGGGTGCTGATCGCTATCGTCTATGTCCAGAACGGCCTGCCCCACGCCGCCGAGGCGGCGGTGCGGCACAACCTCCTGGAATACGCCGAGTTGTTCCTCTTCCTCATGGCGGCCATGACCTACGTCAACACCCTGGACGAGCGCAACGTCTTCGAGGCCTTGCGCTCCTGGCTGGTGAGTCGCGGCTTCGGCTATCGGCAGCTCTTCTGGCTCACCGGCACCCTGGCCTTCTTCATCTCCCCGGTGGCGGACAACCTGACCACGGCCCTGCTGATGGGCGCCGTGGTGCTGGCGGTGGGTGCCGACAGCCCCCGCTTCGTCGCCCTGAGCTTCATCAATATCGTGGTGGCCGCCAACGCCGGCGGCGCCTTCAGCCCCTTTGGCGACATCACCACCCTGATGGTCTGGCAGAAGGGCATCGTCGATTTCCAGACCTTCTTCCTGCTCTTTTTCCCCTCCCTGGTCAATTTCGTCGTGCCCGCGGCCATCATGCACTTCGGGATCCCGAACGTGGTCCCGCCGGCCATCGGGGAGAAGGTGAAGATGCGTCGGGGCGCCAAGCGCATCATGCTCCTCTTCCTGCTGACCATCGCCACCGCCGTCAGCTTCCACAACTTCCTGCACCTGCCCCCGGTGTTGGGCATGATGACCGGCCTGGCCTACCTCAAGATCTTTGCCTACTTCCTGAAGAAGACCGGCGAGAAGACCAACCTGCGGGACGAGACCATCGAGGATGCCATGCCCTTTGACATCTACCGCAAATTGGCGCGGTCCGAATGGGACACCCTCATGTTCTTCTATGGCGTGGTGCTGTGCGTGGGCGGCCTGGGCTTCATCGGCTATCTGGCCCTGATCTCCGAGTTCATCTACGTCGACCTGGGCCCCACCACGGCCAACGTGCTCATCGGCATCCTCTCGGCCATCGTTGACAACATCCCGGTGATGTTCGCGGTCCTCAACATGATGCCCGACATGTCCCAGGGCCAGTGGCTGCTGGTGACCCTGACGGCGGGCGTGGGCGGTAGCATGCTCTCCATCGGCTCCGCCGCCGGCGTGGCGCTGATGGGCCAGTCGAAGGGCATGTACACCTTCGCCAGTCACCTCAAATGGACCTGGGCAGTGGCCTTGGGTTACGTCGCCAGCATCCTCTGCCACATGTGGCTGAACGCGAGCATCTTCTGATCAGGGGCCTTTCCGCGGCCGGGGCGGCGAACAGGCCGCCCCGGTCCTGACTGCCTAGCGGCGGGGAGGGTCAGGCGGATACCGGCACCGACGGGTTCGGTGGGCGGAATCAAGTTGGAAAGGCCGGGAGGCTGCTGATGCGGTCTGGCCCGGGGCTGATGGTCAGGTGAATTCACGGGCGGCTGTTGGCTCGGCCGGGTTCCGGTGGGCGGAACCTCAGGAGATGCGCCGCCGACACTCCTCGACGGGGGCGTGACTGACCATGGCCTCCAGGGCCTCCAGGTCGGTGAGCTGGATGTGCTTGCGATCCACCTTCAGCAGGCCCTCGTCATGGAAGCGGGTGAACAGCCGGCTGACGGTCTCCACGGCCAGGCCAAGGTAGTTGCCGATCTCATGGCGGGACATGCTCAGGTAGAAATCGGTGGGGCTCAGGCCGCGTTTGCGGAAGCGCTGGGAGAGGCTGAGGAGGAAGGTGGCGAGACGTTCCTCGGCGCTCTTCTTCCCCAGCAGCAGGAGCATCTCGGTCTCGTGGGCGATCTCCTTGCTCAGCAGACGGTACATCTGGTGTTGCAGGGAAGGGATGGTGACGCTCAACTCCTCGAGGCGGCCAAAGGGCAACTCGCAGACCGCGGAGGTCTCCAGGACCTTGGCGGAACAGACGTGGGCGTCCTTGTCGATGGCGTCGAGGCCGATGATCTCCCCGGGGAGATGGAAGCCCAGGACCTGCTCCCCGCCCTCGGGGCTCTGGGCGAAGGTCTTCACGGAGCCGGTCTTGACCACGAAGAGGGAGCGGAAGCGATCGCCGCTCTGGAACAGAAAATCCCCCCGGTGGAGGGGGCGGTTGCGTCGGACGATGCTGTCCAGCCGTTCCACGTCCTCCGGCGCCAACCCCAACGGCAGACAGAGCGTCATCAGGGTGCAATTGCGGCAGGCGACCCTTATCGACTCGAAGGAGATGACCTTGCCCTCGGGCAGGGCGGTCAGGGTGGTCAGGGCTGGGGTATTCATGCTGGCCATTTTGCAGTTTCAGTTGACCCGGATCAAGTAAATCGCAGTCTGGTTAGCCGCCCTGACCGCGCCGGTTCTGGCGGTGGCGCACGTCGTTGAGGGGAGGCGGGGATTTTGATAGCCTGCCCCGGTTTTGCGGGACTCTCCCTTAAGCCCCCTCTCCAGCCCTGGCCCTCACCCCTCTTCATGACCAAATACATCTTCATCACGGGCGGCGTCGTTTCCTCGCTTGGCAAGGGTATTGCCTCCGCGTCCCTGGCGGCCCTGCTGGAAGCGCGCGGGCTGCGGGTCACCATGATCAAGCTCGACCCCTACATCAATGTCGACCCCGGGACCATGAGCCCCTTCCAGCACGGGGAGGTTTACGTCACCGACGACGGGGCCGAGACCGACTTGGACCTGGGCCACTACGAACGCTTCCTGCGCACCCGCATGGGGCGGGACAACAACTTCACCACCGGCCAGATCTACGAGAGCGTCATCCGTAAGGAGCGCCGCGGCGACTACCTGGGGGGCACCGTCCAGGTCATTCCCCACATCACCGACGAGATCAAGGCCAGCATTCGTCGCGGCGCGGATTCAGCCGATATCGCCATGGTGGAGATCGGCGGCACCGTGGGCGATATCGAATCCCTGCCCTTCCTGGAGGCCATCCGCCAGATGCGGGTGGAGGAGGGGCGCGAGAACGCCCTCTTCATGCACCTGACCCTGGTGCCCTACATCAAGACCTCCGGCGAGATCAAGACCAAGCCCACCCAGCACTCGGTCAAGGAGTTGAGGTCCATCGGCATCCAGCCCGACGTCCTGGTGTGTCGGGCGGAGCAGGACATCCCCAAGGCGGAGCGGCGCAAGATCGCCCTCTTCACCAACGTGCCGGAGGACGCCGTCATCTCCTGCGTCGACGCCGACAACATCTACCGCATCCCCATGCTGCTGCACGCCCAGGGACTGGATGACCTGGTGGTGGCCCAGTTCGGCTTGCAGACCCCGCCGGCGGACCTGAACGAGTGGCAGCGGGTCCTGGACGGCTTCGACAAGCCCATCGGCGAGGTCACGGTGGGCATGGTCGGCAAGTACATGGACCTCACCGAGGCCTACAAGTCCCTGTCCGAGGCCCTGGCCCACGCCGGGGTCCAGACCCATACCCGGGTGCGGGTGCGCTACGTGGATTCCGAGCGCATCCAGCGCGAGGGCACCGACTGCCTGCTGGGGGTCGACGCCATCCTCGTCCCTGGCGGCTTCGGCGAGCGCGGCATCGAGGGCAAGATCCAGACGGTGCGCTACGCCCGCGAGCACCGCATCCCCTACCTGGGGATCTGCCTCGGCATGCAGGTGGCCGTCATCGAATACGCCCGCGACATGGCCGGCCTGGAGGGTGCCCACAGCACCGAGTTCAATCCCAAGACCCCCCATCCGGTCATAGCCCTGATCACCGAGTGGCTGACCGAGACCGGCCAGGTGGAGCGCCGCGATCAGGACACCGACCTGGGCGGCACCATGCGCCTCGGTGGCCAGAACTGCCGCCTGGAGCCCGGCAGCCTGGCGCGGGCCGTCTATGGCCAGCCCCAGGTCCGCGAGCGCCATCGCCATCGCTATGAATTCAACAGCCGTTACCTGGCGGCCTTGCAGGACGCGGGGCTGCGCTTCTCCGGCTGGTCCCTGGACGGCCGCCTGGTGGAGATGGTGGAGATCCCGGATCATCCCTGGTTCATCGCCTGCCAGTTCCACCCCGAGTTCACCTCGACCCCCCGCGATGGCCACCCCCTCTTCACCGGCTTCATCCGCGCCGCCATCGACTATCACCAGGCCGCTGGTGAGGGGGCTCGCTGATGCAGTTGCTCAACTTCGAGGTCGGGCTGGACCAGCCTCTGTTCCTCATCGCCGGCCCCTGCGTCCTGGAGAGCGCGGAACTCGCCCAGCACACGGCGGGCTATCTGCGCGAACTGACCCGGGAACTGGGTATCCCCTTCATTTTCAAGTCCTCCTTCGACAAGGCCAACCGCTCCTCCATCTCCGGTTTTCGCGGTCCCGGCCTGGAGGCCGGCCTGCGCATCCTCGAGACGATCCGGGCGGGCCTGGGGGTACCGGTCCTCACCGACGTCCACGAGGACACCCCCCTAGGGGAGGTGGTGGAGGTGGTGGACGTCCTCCAGACCCCGGCCTTCCTCTGCCGCCAGACCAATTTCATCCGCGCCGTCGCCGAGATGGGCCTGCCGGTCAACATCAAGAAGGGCCAGTTCCTGGCCCCTTGGGACATGAAGCGGGTGGTGGAAAAGGCCCGCGCCACCGGCAACGACCAGATCCTGGTCTGCGAACGGGGCGTGACCTTCGGCTACAACAACCTGGTCGCCGACATGCGCGCCCTGGCGGTGATGCGCGAGACTGGCTGCCCGGTGGTCTTCGACGCCACCCACTCGGTCCAATTGCCGGGGGGCAAGGGAGATAGCTCCGGCGGTCAGCGTGAGTTCGTCCCGGTGCTGGCCCGGGCGGCGGTGGCCGCGGGTATCGCCGGCCTCTTCGTCGAGACCCATCCGGACCCGGACAGCGCCCTGAGCGACGGCCCCAACTCCTGGCCCCTGGGGCGGATGCGGGAACTGCTGGAGACCCTGCTGGAGATCGACCGGGTGGTGAAGGCGCGCGTTTTCCCGGAACTGAGTAGCTGACGCCAGACCCAGACCTAAATCCAGATCCAGCCCTGGACTCAGGCCCCGGCTAAGGCCCAGACCCTGTTTTAGACCTAGACCCCGCGGCCCTGGCTGGTATCGGGCCGCGTTACCGAGTAACCAAGATAGTCCAACATCGGGGAAGTACCCCCAGGGAGCTTGATCATGTCCGAGATCGTCGACGTCCGTGCCCGTGAAATCCTGGATTCCCGCGGCAATCCCACCGTCGAGTGCGATGTCATCACCGCCGACGGCGCCTATGGCCGCGCCGCGGTGCCCTCCGGCGCCTCCACCGGCTCCCGCGAGGCCCTGGAACTGCGGGATGGGGACAAGGGGCGCTACCTGGGCAAGGGGGTGCTTAAGGCCGTGGCCAACATCACCGGCGAGCTGAAGCAGGCAGTGCTGGGCATGGAGGTCGCCGACCAGGGCGGCATCGACCGGCGCATGATCGAGCTCGACGGTACCGACAACAAGGGCCGCCTTGGTGCCAACGCCATCCTCGGCGTCTCCATGGCCGTGGCCCATGCCGCCGCCCAGGAGCAGACCCTGCCCCTGTACCGCTACCTCGGCCAGGGCCATTACCGGCTGCCGGTCCCGATGATGAATATTGTCAACGGCGGCCAGCACGCGGACAACAGCGTCGACTTCCAGGAGTTCATGATCATGCCGGTGGGCGCTGGCAGCCTGCGGGAGGCGGTGCGCTACGGCGCCGAGGTCTTCCATGCCCTCAAGGCGGTGCTGCACCAGCGCGGCCTGTCCACGGCGGTGGGCGACGAGGGCGGCTTCGCCCCGGACTTCAGCTCCAACGAGGCGGCGGTCGAGGCCATCATCGCCGCCATCGAGAAGGCCGGCTTCAAGCTGGGCAGCGACATTTACCTGGGCCTGGACGTGGCCAGCTCCGAGTTCTACAAGGATGGCGTCTACGACCTGGAAGGCGAGGGTCGCAAGCTGGACGCCGACGGCATGATCGACCTGCTGGCGGACTGGTGCGCCAAGTACCCCATCCTCAGCATCGAGGATGGCCTGGCCGAGGGCGACTGGGCGGGCTGGAAGCGCCTTACCGAGCGCCTGGGCGACAAGGTGCAACTGGTGGGCGACGACCTCTTCGTCACCAATACCCGGATTCTGAAGGAAGGCATCGACAAGGGTGTCGGCAATTCCATTCTCATCAAGGTCAACCAGATCGGCACCCTCACCGAGACCCTGGAGGCCATCGCCATGGCTCACGCCGCTGGCTATACCGCCGTGGTCTCCCACCGCTCTGGCGAGACCGAGGACACCACCATCGCCGACCTGGCGGTAGCCAGCAGCGCCGGTCAGATCAAGACCGGCTCCCTGTCCCGCTCCGATCGGGTGGCCAAGTACAACCAATTGATGCGCATCGAGGACCAGTTGGGGGCCGAGGCCGTCTATGCCGGTCGCGGCGCCTTCCGCTGGCTCTGAGTCGACGGCAGGGGGTGCGCGGAAGACCCGTGAGAGGCGAATGGCGCTGAGGGTGCCAACCCTGGATCAGATCGCGGCGCCGACACACCCGCCCATGCATCCGACGGTGCATCCGCTGGTGTGTTGGCCGCTGGGCGCCAGGATGGCGGCCGGTGGTCCCGGTGGCGCCTGGCAGGGTCCGTCACGGCGTCCGGTCGACTTCCCCATGGCGTCGGCCCCAGCCCGGGATGGGGCTGAGCGAGAACAAGCATGCGGATTCTGATCCTGGTCTTGCTGCTGCTGCTGGGCGGATTGCAGTATCGCCTCTGGGTGGGGGAGGGCAGTCTGGCGGAGGTCACCGCCCTGCGGCGGGAGATTCAGGCCCAGAAGGCGGAGATCGAGAAGCTGCAAGCCCGCAACCGCCGCCTCCAGGCCGAGGTCGAGGATCTGCGCCAGGGGCTGGATGCCCTGGAGGAACGCGCCCGCAGCGAACTGGGCATGATCAAGGAGGGAGAACTCTTTCTCCAATTGATCGAGCCCGATCCCCCGGTGGCCGGGGCGGCTGCGGCGGGTGGTCAGAGTGGCCAAGGCAGTCAGGGCAGCCAGGGTGGCAAAAGTGGTCAGGGGGCCCATGGTGGCAAGGGTCAAGGGTCGTCAGCGGCAACCCCTGCCGCTGGCGCGGCATCCACGGGGCCAAGCGTGGCGGTGAACCCAAACGCAAAGGAGGCTCCCAAGGCCCCGGCGGGTAAGGCCGAGACCAAGCACCATGACTGAAACCCCCTGCTGGGTCGTCATCCCCGCGGCGGGGGCCGGCCGGCGGATGGGCGCCGCTATCCCCAAGCAGTACCTGGATCTGGCGGGTCTGCCGGTGCTGGAACATAGCCTGCGGCTCTTCCTCGATCATCCCCGCATCCGCGGACTGGCGGTGGCCCTGGACCCCACGGACGAACGCTGGGACGGCCTTCCCTCCGCCCGCCATCCGGCGGTGCTGCGCGTCCCCGGCGGCAGCGAGCGCTGCCATTCGGTGCTCAATGCCCTCGATGCCCTGGCGGGGCGTGCCGGCCGTGACGACTGGGTCCTGGTTCATGACGCCGCCCGTCCCTGTCTGCGACGCGCGGACCTGGACCGCCTCATCGCGACCCTGGACGGGCACTCCGTCGGTGGCCTCCTTGGCATCCCGGTGCGGGACACCATGAAGGCGGCGGATGCTGGTGGCGAGGTCCAGCGCACGGTCCCCCGGGAGGGCCTCTGGCATGCCTTCACCCCCCAGATGTTTCGCCTCGGGGCCTTGCGTCAGGCCTTGACCTGCGCCCTCGCCGCTGGCCAACTGGTCACCGATGACGCCAGCGCCATGGAACTGGCCGGCCAGCACCCCCTGCTGGTGGAGGGCCACGCGGACAACCTCAAGATCACCCGCCCCGAGGACCTGCCCCTGGCCCGGTTCTTCCTGGCCCAGCAAGGGTGGCTCCCGCTCGATGGGCGAAGTCTCTGATGCCGAGCCGGGTCAAAGCCTGATCTGGGGGTAGCCATTACATTTCTGCCAAGCCGAAGTGGGATTATTGGCGGGTCCGCAGCGTGATTGACGATTGGTAACCTGGCATGAGGATGAGAAGATGCTGATTGGACAGGGTATCGACGCCCACCGCTTCGGCGGCAACCGCCCCTTGGTACTCGCTGGGGTCCAGGTCCCCCACGACCAGGGACTGGAGGCACACTCCGACGGCGACGTCGCCATCCACGCCCTGTGCGATGCCCTCCTCGGCGCCGCCGGTCTGGGCGACATCGGTCGCCATTTTCCCGACACCGACGCCGCCTATGCCGGTATTGACAGCCGCATCCTGCTGCGCCGGGTCATGGAGTCCCTGGTCGAGCGGGGACTGGGCGTCCACAACGCGGATCTTACCCTCGTTGCCCAGCGTCCCAAGCTGGCTCCTCACATCCCCGCCATGGTCAAGGTCCTGGCCAGTGACCTGAACTGCCTGGCGGAACGGGTCAACGTCAAGGCCACCACCATGGAGCGTATGGGCTTCACCGGCCGTGGTGAGGGCATCGCCGCCTTCGCGGTGGTCCTGCTGCGGGAGCGGTCGGAGGACTGAGGGAGGGCGGGTTCAGGGTCTTTGCCCGCCGCTTTCGGTCACCTTGGGGTTGCCGCCGCGAACGGCGGCGCCACGGGGATGTTCAGGTAGGGGTTGCCCATCAGCCTGGCCCCCTGGGCCCTGGAGCCTCAAACAGGACTATCGGTAGATGTGCTTCGCGTGTCCAAGCGCAGCATCAACGTCAACGGATGTTGCGGTGATTCCTGAAAGCCGTAGTGCTGATAAAACTGCTTGGCCCGATCATGGAGGGCGTGGACGACCAAGGCCCGAACACCAGCCTGGCGTGACACGGTCAGGGCCCGTTTGACGGCATCCTGAAGTAATCCAGCACCGAGATGGTGACCCTGGGCATGGAGGTCGATGGCAAGGCGGCCAAGCACCAGTACCGGTACGGGGTCAGGCATGTTTCGTCGCACCCCGCCCGTGGCTACCTGGTGCGAGACGGCACCAGCGGCCAGCGCGTAGTAGCCGAATACGCGGCGATCCTGATCCGCGACGACGAAAGTCCGGCTGGCGCCACTCATCTGATTGGACAAGGCCCGGTGTTTGAGCCAAACGTCGAGGGTGGCTTCGCCGCAGGCAAATTCATCCAGGCGATGCGTGGCCGCCAGGGGGTGCGGCGCGCGGAGATGCCCGGTCATGCCTATTCAGTATCCCAAGGCACTGTCACCGCCATCAGGCGGTCGAGTCCAGGATTAGGCGATGGCGGTGCATCCAGCAGCGCGCTGAACCTGCCGAACTGGTCCGCGTCCAGACTGAAAAAGACTTGATCGAGCAGGACTGCTTGTGCCCGTTCGCAGGCCGCTTCTAGCATGAAGTCTGACCGGTTTTTACCCAGCAGGCTGGCAGCATGATCAATCAACTCGCGCTGTTCGGGCCGAGCCCGGAGATTGATGGCGGCGTTACGCATGATTTACTCTCAATTGTGTTGACATCAGCTACACGAATTTTCCGCTTGTGGGTAGCGGTTGTCCACTAGCGGGGCGACTTATCCCTCATGACCGTCGCTACGGGACTGGCCGCGTGTTCAAGCTGACTGCCACGATGTGCCTCCCCGTCCCGGAGGGCCAGCCACGGCAATCGTTACACAATGCCATGGGGTTGTTACCGCCATCGCTGATCGATTCAGCGCACGCAAACGGCGCAAAACGTGGCTTGCCCCGCTGGAGCGGGTGAGTACCAGCGGGTCAATTGGGTTAAGGGCGCCGAGGGGGCGGGCTGATGTCAGCTTCCCAGGTTATCCAGGTACTTCTCGGCGTCCAGGGCGGCCATGCAGCCGGAGCCGGCGGAGGTGATGGCCTGGCGATAGACGTGGTCCATGACGTCGCCGGCGGCGAAGACGCCAGGGACGGTGGTGGCGGTGGCGTTGCCCTCGCTCCCGCCCTGGACCTTGATGTAGCCGTTGTGCAGTTCCAGTTGGCCCGCGAAGAGTTGGGTGTTGGGCTGGTGGCCGATGGCGATGAAGACGCCCTGGAGCTCGATGTCCTGGGTGCCACCATCCTTGACGTTGCGCACCCGCATGCCAGTGACGCCGGTGGGGTCGCCCAGGACCTCGTCCAGGGTGTGGTTCCAGAGGATCTTGACGTTGCCGTGCTCGGCCTTCTCGAACAAGTGCTGCTGGAGGATCTTCTCCGAGCGCAGGGCGTCGCGGCGGTGGACCAGGATGACCTCGGCGGCGATATTGGACAGGTAGAGGGCCTCCTCCACCGCCGTATTGCCGCCGCCGATGACGGCGACCTTCTGGTTGCGATAGAAGAAGCCGTCGCAGGTGGCGCAGGCAGAGACGCCGCGGCCGCGGTATTCCTGCTCCGAGGGCAGGCCCAGGTAGCGGGCGCTGGCGCCGGTGGCGATGATCAGGGCGTCACAGGTGTAGACGCCGCCGTCGCCGGTGAGGCGGAAGGACCGCTGGCCCAGGTCGACCTGGTTGATGTGATCGAAGATGATCTCGGTCTCGAAGCGTTCGGCGTGGCGGCGCATCCGCTCCATCAGATCCGGACCCTGGACGCCGTCGGGGTCGCCGGGCCAGTTGTCCACGTCCGTGGTGGTCATCAACTGGCCGCCCTGTTCCAGCCCCGTGACCAGGACTGGGTGCAGGTTGGCGCGGGCGGCGTAGACGGCGGCGGTGTAGCCCGCCGGGCCCGATCCCAGAATCAGGAGGCGGCAGTGTTTGGTATCGCTCATCGGGATAACTCCATACAGCTAATAACTGTTTGCGAGGGGACGACGGTCATGAGGGGATGTGCCATCCCCCAATAACTGAAAGACTCTGAAATGAAAGACCTTGCCGTGACATGCACGCAAAACAGCCTGGTCTATTGCGGATGGTCTGAGGGGGTGCGTCGCGGAACACAATGCGCCCCTGGGGCTGTCCTGGGAACCGGCTCGGGAACTATCAGGGGGCCCGCTGTGGTGCTGAATGATCGGCGGTTTCAGGTATGGAATGATCGGCATGTTACGGATTGGCCCGCGGTGGGTAAAGTCGGGCACCTGGTAAAGCCGGGCACTGGTCGGGGTCGCCGGTTAAGGTCGTCGTTCAGGTTTGCAGGTCAGGGGCGAAGTCTAGGGGCGCAGTTAGGGGGGCAGGTCCGGGCGCCGGTCATCGATCAGGCTGGGATGGGGCGGAGTAGGCGCGGGGCTGGCGTGGCTGAGAAAAACTCCGCTGCGGGACCAGCTTGGCAGGGGAGCATTTTCCAGGCAGGATGAGCCCCTTCCAGCCCATCAGCGGGGATGAGCGCATGCGAATTGGTATCCCAAAGGAAATCAAACCATTGGAGGCCCGGGTTGCCCTGATCCCGGAGGCCTGCGGAGATCTGGTCCGCGACGGTCACGAGGTCCTGGTCGGTCGGGGAGCCGGCGACGCCAGCGGCTTTCCGGACGAGGCCTATGCCGCGGTGGGGGCCAGACTGGTGGATCAGCCCCAGGACCTGTACGCGGCCGCGGACCTGGTGGTGAAGGTCAAGGAGCCCTGGGGCGAGGAGCCGGACTGGCTGCGGCCGGGACAACGGCTCTTTTCCTTCCTGCATCTGGCGGCGGACCCCGAACTGGTGGACCGCCTGCTCGCCTCCGGGGTGACGGCCCTGGCCTTCGAGACCCTGGAGCACCGGGGTGGCCTCCCCATCCTGGCACCCATGAGCGAGATCGCCGGGCGGCTGGCGGTGCAGATCGGGGCCCGGCTGCTGCATGCCCCCGAGGGTGGCAAGGGGCTGCTGCTCGGCGGGCTGGCGGCGGCGGAACCCGGACAGGTGGTGGTGCTCGGCGCGGGCCATGCCGGGGCGGCCGCGGTAGGGCTGGCGGCGGCCCTGGGCGCCCGGGTCACTGTCTTTGATCTGGACGCCGACAAGCTGCGCCGCATGGATGAGGTCGGTCCCCAGGTCACCAGCCTTTATCCCTACCGGGACAGCCTGGACCGAGCGGTGCGGGAGGCGGACCTGCTGATCGGCGCCGTCCTGATCCCCGGCGCCAGGGCGCCGCACCTGGTCTCCCGGGCCCAGGTGGCCGCCATGGGCGCGGGTGGCGTGGTGGTGGACATCGCCGTGGACCAGGGCGGCTGCATCGAGACCACCCGCCCCACGACCTACGCCGCTCCCACCTTCCTGGAGGAGGGGGTCATCCACTTTGGCGTCACCAACATGCCCGGCGCCGTGCCCCGGACCGCTTCCCGCGCCCTGTGCGCCAGCCTCTTCCCCTGGGTGCGGCGCCTCGCCCGGACGGATTGGCCCGCTGACCCGGCCCTGGCGGGAGCGATCAACGTGGAAGGGGGGCGCCTGGTCCTGCCCGCCTTGCGATCCCTCTGAGTCGGCAAGACGATCTTTGGGTTAACAGTTTGTCCGTGCATGCCACTACAACCCTAACAGGCCAGGGCGATACCCGAGGCTATTCGAGCGGGGGACCAAGTGCGCTGCATTTGTTCAGACCCCTCGGGCATGAGGAGGGCTTTGGCGGCACAAGGTGCTGACTCTCTTACTCCCTTCCCCTTGGTGGGGACGGATTGGGGAGCGGGGGTCTGAACGGGTACGGTGCGCTCAGGTCAGGCCTGAGAGGATCGGGAAAACCGAAAATCGGTTGGCGATGGGTATAATCGCGGGGCTAATCCGGAGGAAGCGAATTTGGCACAGGCGACCCGCATCGGGCAATTGACCTTCAGCGACTATTTTCAGCGCGTCCTACGCGAGGCCATCATGTGGGCCTTGTTCGCGATCGCGCTCCTGCTGGTCGCCTGTCTCCTGACCTACAGCCCCGAGGACCCGGGCTGGACGCACATCGAGCCGCGCAATGAGGTGCGCAATCTGGGGGGGCCGGTTGGCGCCTGGTTCGCCGACGTGGCCCTGTCCCTCTTTGGCTACTTCGCCTTTCTGCTCCCCTTCGCCATCGCCTGGAGCGCCTGGCTGACCCTGCGCGGCATGGATGACGAGGCCGAGACCCGGGTCCAGCGCCTGGCCCTGCGCCTGTTCGGCTTTCTGCTCACCCTGGCGGCGGGAAGCGCTCTGGCGGGCATCTTGCTGGCGGCCGTCCCCGTCAACCTGCCCTACGGCATCGCCGGTGGCGTCGGCCAACTGGTGGGTGGCAAGCTGGTCGCCCACTTTCACCAATCCGGGGCGTTGCTACTCCTCGCCCCCCTATTCCTGGCGGGCATCACCTTCTTCACCGGTCTGTCCTGGCTGCGCGTCCTGGACGGCATCGGCTGGTTGACCCTCCTCGCCTGGGACGCGGGCAAGCGCCTGGTTCGCTGGTTCCTGCGGCCCGCTGTCAAGGATAAAACTCCCGGGCATGCCTCCCCCCCCGCGCCACCCCTTCACGAGACCGGGTCCCATTCCGCCCGGCACCACCATCCCGGCCCCCTGACCGGCTTCGGGCCGAGGAGTGAGGAGGAGTCGGTGGATGAGCGGGAATTGGTGGATGAGCGGGACCTCCTTGAGCTGTCGGGGTCAGCCACAGGGTCGCGGGCCGGGGATTTTCCCGATCACCGGCGGATGGAGCAGTTGGGGCAGACGGGCCTGGCGGGACAGAAGGGCATGGCGGGACTGGCGGGACCAACAGGACAAGGTGGACGAGGGGGGCAGTCGGACCAGTCACGGCTTGCGGAAGTGGCGGGAAACGCCCCTGCCACCGCGATCCCCACGACCCGGGCTGGCGGACGGCCGAGCGCTGACTCCGCCGGAGCTGAGCGCGAACCCCTCACGCCGCGGGCGACCACGACCTTCCAGGGCCGGGCGGCTACCGCTTCCCAGGCCAAACCCGAATCTGCTTCGCGGACCGGGACCTCGCCCTCCTTCAGCCTGGACGACCTGCTGGAGGATGATCCGGACGCGGAGATGGCACCCGGGGTTGGGGCCAGTTCGTCGCACCGGCCTGACCCCGTCACCGCCTCCACCTCTGCATCCGCGTCCCGTTCGCGGGACGGGACCCGGCAGCCAATTTCGGCCGCGGTACCACCCCTAGCCCCAGCCTCGGCCCCAGCCCCGGCCCAAGCGCCAGCGGCTGCGCCAGCCCTGGTCCCAGCCGGTCAGCACGGCCGGATCGGGACCGCCCCCACACCCGCGCCTCTGGCGCCGTGGGAGGAGGAGACCAGCGAACTGCCCCCCCTGGCCCTCCTGGACGAGGCCCGGCGCAGCGGCAAGGGCTATACCAAGGAGCAGCTCGACGAGCTCTCCCGTCAGGTGGAGATCAAGCTGGCGGACTTCGGCGTCAGCGTCCAGGTGGTCGCGGTCCATCCCGGGCCGGTGGTGACCCTGTTCGAGATGATGCCAGCGCCGGGGACCAAGGCGAGCAAGATCACCGGCCTGTCCCGGGATATCGCCCGGGCCCTGTCCACCATCAGCGTGCGGGTGGTCGAGGTCATCCCTGGCAAGTCGGTCATCGGCCTGGAGATTCCCAACAACTTCCGCGAGACCGTCGTCCTGCGGGAGATCCTCGGCTCCAACGCCTACCTGGACGCCAAATCCCCCCTGACCATCGCCCTGGGGACCAACATCTCCGGACACCCGGTGGTGGCGGACCTGGCGCGTATGCCCCATGCCCTGATCGCCGGCACCACCGGCTCCGGCAAGTCGGTCGCCCTCAACGCCATGATCCTCAGCCTGGTCTACAAGGCCGGGCCCCGGGATGTGCGCCTGATCATGGTCGACCCCAAGATGTTGGAGCTGTCGGTCTACGAGGGCATACCCCACCTGCTGACCCCGGTGGTGACGGACATGAAGGAGGCCGCCAACGCCCTGCGCTGGTGCGTGGCGGAGATGGAGCGGCGTTACAAACTCATGGCCCGGCTGGGGGTACGCAACATCACCGGCTACAACCGCAAGATCGCCGAGGCGGAGGCCGCCGGCGAGCCCATCCCCGATCCCCTCTACAGCCTGGCGCGGGACCTGCCAACCGCGATGGAGTCCCCCCCGGCCCTGGTCCATCTGCCCTACATCGTCGTCATCATCGACGAACTGGCGGACATGATGATGGTGGTGGGCAAGAAGGTGGAGGAGCTCATCGCCCGCCTGGCGCAGAAGGCCCGCGCTTCGGGCATCCACCTGCTGCTGGCGACCCAGCGGCCCTCGGTGGACGTGCTCACCGGCCTGATCAAGGCCAACATCCCCACGCGCATGGCCTTTCAGGTCTCGTCGCGCATCGACTCCCGGACCATCCTCGACCAGATGGGCGCCGAGCACCTGCTGGGCAACGGCGACATGCTCTACCTGCCGCCGGGGACCAGCATCCCCCATCGCGTCCACGGCGCCTTCGTCGATGACCATGAGGTGCATCAGGTGGTGGAGTTCCTGCGCGCCCAGGGTGAACCGGAGTACATCGATACCATCCTCATGGATATGGGCGACGGCATCCCCGGCATCGACCCGGAACCCCGCGCCAATGGCGATCTGGAGGACACGGACCCGCTCTTCGACGAGGCGGTGCAGATCGTGGTCGAGTCCCGCCGCGCCTCCATCTCCGGGGTCCAGCGCCGGCTCAAGATCGGCTACAACCGCGCCGCGCGCATGATCGAGGAGATGGAGCGCATCGGCATCGTCGGTCCGGCGGAGACCAACGGCAACCGCGAGGTCCTGGCGCCACCGCCAGTCGACTGAGCAGGCCTGCCGATGATGCCCAGCGCGAACCATCCCCCCGGGGGTGACCCTGCCCTTCAGCTTGAGGCCTGGTATGGCTCCACCCTCGGCCGGGAGGTGGCTAGCCAGGAGACGGCCTGCCTGCGGGACATGCTGGAGGGGGTCTTCGGCCACTACATCCTCCAGGTCGGGGGAAGCGAGGTCTTCCGCGAGACGGTGGCCACCAGCCAGGTCCGCCACGCCATTACCCTGCCCCCGGCCGGCCAGCCGGCGGGACTGGGCATGCGCATCGTCGCCAGCCCCGAGGCGCTGCCGATCGCTAGCGACAGCCTGGATGCGGTCTTCCTGCCCCATACCCTGGACTTCGCCGGTGACCCGCGCCAGGTCCTGCGCGAGGCGGAGCGGGTGCTGATCCCCGAGGGCCGGCTTATCCTGCTCGGGTTCAACGCCCTGAGCCCCTGGGCCCTGGTGCGCCTGGCGCGACCGGGCCGCATGCCCTGGTGTGGCGCCTTCCTCACCCGCTATCGGGTCGGGGATTGGCTGTCGTTGCTCGGCTTTGATGTCGAGTGGCAGCGCATGCTGGTCTTTCAGGCCCCCTGGGGTGGGTCCCGCTGGTGCTCCGGGAGCTTCCTCGCCGCCGCGGGCAGCCGCTACTGGCCGGCCTTGGGCGGTGTATACGCCCTGCGCGCTGTCAAGCGCGTCTCGACCCTGACGCCCCTGCGGCCCTCCTGGAAGACCCGTCGCCGGCTGTTGCCCGGCGGGGCCGTGGAGCCCACCGCCCGGGGGACCAACCGCGCCCTGGCCGTAGCGGTTACCACTCCCGCCTCGTCGAGCGGCTGGCTGGCCAGTCCCCCATCGGCAGGCTGCCCACCCACGGGTGATGGGTGGAGTGGTCGCCTGAGCGGATGGCAAGCCCCGTGACGGCGCCGGTCGAGATCTTCAGCGATGGCGCCTGCAAGGGCAATCCCGGCCCGGGCGGCTGGGGCGCGCTGCTGCGCTTTGGTGCCCACGAAAAGGAGTTGTGCGGGGGCGAGGCCCATACCACCAATAACCGCATGGAGCTGATGGCCGTCATCCAGGCCCTGGAGGCCCTCAAGCGGCCTGTGCCGGTGCGGGTGGTCACCGATTCCCAGTACCTGCGCCAGGGAATCACCCAGTGGCTGCCGCGCTGGAAGCGCAATGGCTGGAAGACCGCCACCCGCCAGCCGGTCAAGAACCAGGACCTCTGGGAGCGCCTGGATCGGGCCCTGGGCGAACACCGGATCGAATGGCACTGGGTCAAGGGCCATGCCGGTCACCCGGAGAATGAGCGCGCCGACGCCCTGGCCAATCGGGGCATTCCCCGGGGATGAAGTGCCCTCTGGCGACCGTAAGCTTTCTGCTGCCACCCCGATGGATGAAGATGGCAAATACCTTCTTTGTTGGGTGGATCTCTTTTTGTAAATATTCTTATAAAACAGTATATTAAATATTTTCCAGAGGGTGGTGCCCCTGGCTTCCGCCAGCAGCCAACCTCTCATCCCACCATTGCCAGGTTACCGCCACCATGCGTCAGATCGTCCTCGATACGGAAACCACCGGCCTGGAACCTAGCGAGGGCCATCGCATCATCGAGATTGGTGGCGTCGAACTGGTGGAGCGGCGGCCCACCGGTAACAACTTCCATCGCTACCTCCAGCCCGATCGCGACGTGGAACAGGGCGCTCTCAATGTCCATGGCATCACCAATGCCTTCCTCCGCGACCAGCCGCGCTTTGGCGACATCGCCGAGGAGTTTCTCGCCTACATCCGTGGCGCCGAACTCATCATCCACAACGCCCCCTTCGACCTGGGTTTTCTCGATCACGAGCTGAAGCTGTGGCGGGCCGAAGCGCCGCGCATCGCCGACCTCTGCCCCGTGGTCGACAGCCTGGTCCTTGCCCGTCGCCGTCATCCCGGGCAGCGCAATTCCCTGGATGCCCTGTGCAAGCGCTACGAGATCGATAATTCCAGCCGCGATCTGCATGGCGCCCTGCTCGATGCCGGCATCCTCGCCCAGGTCTATCTCGTCATGACCGGCGGTCAGGTCAAGCTGGCCCTGGGGGGCCAGGGCGAGGCGGGCCAGGAGGCGGGGCGTCATCCCGTCCGCCGCCTGCCCGCCGATCGCCCGCCTTTGCGCGTGGTGCGGGCCACGGACGCGGAGCTCCAGGCCCACCAGCGGCGCCTGGCCGCCATCGACAAGGCCAGCGAGGGGCGTTGCGTCTGGTTGCATCCATAGCCCGGCTTCGGCAACCGCCGTCCTGGCCGCGAGACCCTGGTGCCAGGGCCGTGAACCCCCACCGCCAGCAAGAGGGGCCGCCTCTCGGTCAGCCCCGTTATAAAATGCCCGGTCCGGGGTCACTCCCCTTGCCCATCCAGCACCTTTTACACCCATCAGGTGACTCATCATGCTCGATCCTCAAGTGCTGCGCGCCGACCTGGACTTTGTCGCCGCGCAGCTTGCCCGTCGTGGCCTGACGCTCGATACCGCGCGCATCGAGGCCCTGGAGACCCGGCGCAAGGCCATCCAGGTCCGGACCCAGGAACTCCAGGGCGAGCGCAACAGCCGCTCCAAGCTCATCGGCCAGGCCAAGAAGGCCGGGGAGGACGTCGGGCCCCTGCTGGCGCGGGTGGCCGACCTCGGGGATCAGCTCAAGGCCGCCGAGGTGGAGCTGGCGACCGTGCAGGAGAATCTGCGGGAGATTGCCTTGGGCCTGCCCAATCTGCCCCACGCCAGCGTCCCCGACGGGCGCGCGGAGGCGGACAATCGCGAGGAGCGGCGCTGGGGCGAGCCCCGGGTCTTCGCTTTCACCCCCAAGGACCATGTGGACCTAGGCGTCCCCACCGGCTGGATGGACTTTGACGCCGCCGCCAAGCTGGCGGGGGCGCGGTTCGTGGTCCTCAGTGGCCCCCTGGCGCGGCTGCACCGGGCCCTGATCCAGTTTATGCTCGATACCCATACCCGGGAGCACGGCTACGTCGAGGTCTATGTCCCCTACCTGGTGAACGCCGATAGCCTCTACGGCACCGGCCAGTTGCCCAAGTTCGAGCAGGACCTGTTCAAGGTCCCCGGCGAGCGTGACTACTATCTCATCCCCACCGCCGAGGTGCCGGTGACCAACCTGGCGCGGGACCTGATCCTGGATGCCGACCGCCTGCCCTGCAAGTGGGTGGCCCACACCCCCTGCTTTCGCAGTGAGGCCGGTTCCTATGGCAAGGACACCCGGGGCATGATCCGCCAGCATCAGTTCGAGAAGGTGGAATTGGTCCAGCTCGTCCGGCCCGCGGACTCCTTCGCCGCCCTGGAGGCCCTTACCGGCCACGCCGAGGCCATCCTGCAACGGCTTGAGCTGCCTTACCGGGTGGTCAGCCTCTGCGCCGGGGACCTGGGCTTCTCCGCCGCCAAGACTTATGACCTGGAGGTCTGGCTGCCGGGCCAGCAGAAGTACCGGGAGATCTCCTCGTGCAGCAACTTCCTGGACTTCCAGGCCCGTCGCCTTCATGCCCGCTGGCGCAACCCCGACACCGGCAAGCCCGAGTTACTCCACACCCTCAATGGTTCGGGCCTGGCCGTGGGCCGGACCCTGGTAGCGGTGCTGGAGAACTACCAGGAGGCCGATGGTCGCCTGCGCATCCCCAACGCCCTGCGGCCTTACCTGGGCGGGGCCGAGTTCGTGCATACGGCGGGGTGAGACACCGGTTGGGTGAGGGGCCAGGGAGTGAGCACTGGCTTCATCGCCAATCCCTTTTCGTTTGTCCAGGGCGGGTGGCATCTGACCAAGGCATGCCATCCCTAGGTTCCAGGGTTCGCCGGCTACATTCCCGTCGACGATACCACCGCTTGGACGCCATCCGAACCTCCCTGGTCCGATCCTCATCGGAATTGCCTGGGCCAGAACCGGTGACGTCAGTCACCAGTCCCGTTCATCGCACCATGGCGATGAGCAGGACCACGAGCCCCGCCACCAGGGCCAGGGGTAGGATGGCGGCCTGCCAGTCGCCTTTCTCGGCCTTCGGTCCCTGCTGCTGCCATTGCTGGTAGGCCCGCCAGGCGTAGAAGACCATCATGCCCATGGCGGCTGCCGCCACGATCTTCATGAAGAGATCCATTGTCATCCTCCGGGTTTGTGAATGGTGAGGTCGCGCCCTTCAGGTCAGGGCCCTGCTCAGGAACACCCTGAGCTGAGGTTGAGGGACGGAAAAAACCGACCATGGCGCGGGCCCGATAGATCGCCCCGGTTAATCTTGAGCTGAGGGCGGAGGACAAAAAAACCCCGGCACGGGGCCGGGGTCCGGTTCAGCCTCTAGCTGAAGACGGTGGCGCCGAGGTCAGTCGTCGCTGCCCATGATCCCCAGGATCTGCAGCAGGCTGATGAAGATGTTGAAGATGTTTAGGTACAAGCCATAAGTGGCCATGATGTAGTTTGTCTCACCGCCATTGATGATGCGGCTGGTGTCGAAGAGGATGAAACCGCTCATCAGCAGGATGATGCCACCGGAGACCGCCAGGGACAGGGCCGGCATGGCCAGGAAGATATTGGCGATGGCGGCGATGAAGACCACCATGATCCCGGCGAACAGGAAGCCACCCATGAAGCTGAAATCGCGCTTGCTGGTCAGGGCGTAGCCTGACAGGCCCAGGAAGATCAGGCCGGTGCCCGCGAAGGCGGTGGCGATGATCTCGGGACCCCGGGGCAGGGCCAGGTACATGGTCAGGATGGAGCCCAGACCCAGACCCAGCAGGCCGGTGATGGCGAAGATGACGCCAATACCGGCGCTGGAGTTGGCGGTGCGGGGTAGGACGAAGATCCCCATCACCATGGCGCCGATCACCGACACCAGATACATCCAGCTCGGCAGGGCGAGGGACATGGAGATCAGGGCCATCAGGGCGCTGAAGCCCAGGGTGGCGGACAGCAACATGTAGGTGTTCTTCAACACCTTGTTGGCGGAAATGGCGCTCTGGGCGCCGCTCAGTACGGAGTATTGGGGGTTGGCCATCGGGCGTCTCTCCTCGGTAAGGGTCGGAAAAGGATTTTGTCCGCGTTTAGAACGGCGGTTGGAAGCTGAGTTCCGAAGGATACCTGTCCGACTCGAAAAGGCAACTTCAGCGCGCTTGGCCTGGAGATGTCCCTTCCGGTATCCTTGCTAGCCTCGAATCTGGGGTCGACTTGATCCATCCCAAGTCGAGAACCCGCGCGGATACGTAAGGGTGACGGAGTGGTCGATAGTGGCGGTCCCGAGACTCCTGACCCTATTGTCAGGGGGCTGAACGGAAAGAGGAAACGTAGCCTTACCGCAACTGATCTCAAGCCGTTGTCGTGGCTCCGGGCCAAAAGTCGCCCAAAAGCGGGGCATATCAGTCTCAGGTGAGGTGGCAGAGTGGCCGATTGCGGCAGTCTTGAAAACTGTTGAGCCGCGAGGCTCCGTGGGTTCGAATCCCACCCTCACCGCCATGTTCATGACACCTTGGGTCTAGTCGGCGGGCTAATCAGACGGGACCTCGTCGATCCGCCCCCTGCCCATCCCTGGATTCTGTGGGGCGCTTGGCCGTGAAGGTGGCTAGCCGGCCTCCCGCAAGGCCTTGGGCTGATTATGAGACCCCCCCTTGAGATCCCCGTCTCCCCCCGACCCGTCAACTCCCTGGCGAGGATCCTGGCTCCTGGCGCCGATGGGTCGTCAACAGGTGCCGCATCCCCTCAGTCGTCGATGAAGTTGCGACAACCGGTCGTTAGCCGCGTGAATGGCGAGCAGCAGGCCCGCGATGAGGATGGTTAGTAGAAACCCCCCCAGGGTCAAGGCGTCAAAGTTCATCTTTCTCTCCGAACTGATTGATTATATAGAGATATTGGCGTTCATGAGCCATTGGTGATGGTTTTAGTATGGCCGATGATCGGTATATAAGCAAGTGCTAATTTAGCAAATTCTGATATACATGATCCTTGAGCACGGTCCATCCGGCGATTGATTCCATTCGTGCCCGACCGCAAACCGATCTTCTTAGGAAAGTGTCAAAAAAGAGCCCCGCTTGGAGGCGGGGCAATTCACCACTGAGGAGGTTAGAGAACGGACGTGTCGGAGGAAGAATCCGTCTCATCCTTAATTAAGCAATTTACCAGCCAATGTTGTCCCGTGACCTTCAGGCCCCACTGATGCGACCGGATTCAGGCCGTTTACGCATCCCACCCTCGGCCGGAGGATCCGGATGTCAGGTCAGAAGAGGGCCTGGCAACCCTGGATTGGGCAATCCTAGGGTAGGCGATCCTGGGATGGACAATGCTGGGTTGGGGAAGGTGGGCCACTCGGGGAGGCTCTCCAACCGCTGCCAAATGCGCCACGCTCCAGCGCTGGATCATCGGCGGGATCCGCGCACCCTAGTGGTGCGGATAGACCTGCATCCGGGTCATTTTCACCCGTGGCCTGGAGGTCGTCGGCTGGCGTGGTGGTCGCTGGTGGCAATGCTATGATCCCAGATGATGGGAGGGCATCCCGGTGGCTCACGGCGGTGGCCACGTATCAGGGGAGTGTCGGCGGTTGGCGTCTCCGCCGGTGATTACGGATCGACTCCGTTACTATCAGCTAAGATTATGTTTTTAAAAGAGAAGGAGGTTGGCATCATGAGCGCGACTGCCAGGGTCCGTGTATTGTTCGTGTGCATGGGTAATATCTGCAGGTCGCCAACGGCGGAGGGTGTTTTCCGTCATCTGCTGCGCGGTGAAGGCTTTGCGGATGTTATCGAAACCGATTCCGCCGGGACGCATGGCTACCACATTGGCCAGCCTCCCGATGCGCGGGCACGGGAGACGGCCCAGCGGCGGGGCGTGGACCTCGGCGATCTGCGGGCGCGAAGGGTGGTCCGGGAGGATTTTGAGTTCTTTGACTATGTACTGGCCATGGATCAGGAGAACTACCAGGCCCTGGCGGCGCTTTGCCCGCCGGACCATCGCCAGAAACTCAAATTATTCATGGAGTACGCCCCAGAGATGGGGGTCCGGGAAGTGCCCGATCCCTACTACGGGGGGCCAGGCGGGTTCGAGCGGGTCTTCGATATGGTGGAGGCCGCGGCCTTGGGGCTGTTGGAGGATATCCGTGGGCGTTTTCCAGGCTGATGACGGACTTATTGCCGTTGACACACCGGGCGTGTAACTCATGGAAAAGTCTCTAATTATCAGAGGCGTGGCGTGTAGCCTCCCGACCGCCAGCCCAGGCACCGAAGCCTCAGTCGCCGCTTCCCAGCCGCTCAGGAGCGGTCAGGTTGCATAATCGCGACCGCTAACGGACGAGAGAGCGGGTGCTAACCCAATGAAAATTAAAGGCTTTGCCGTGACTTCCATGCCAGATCTCATGAGATGGCGAGCCAACCCACTGCAAGAGTAAGGCTTGGCCCTGCCTCTCACGCTATCGCCTGGCTCCACTCCGTGCCGTGGCCGTCCGGGTCTCCCCCCGGTAACTTCACCCCGGAGGGGGTGAAGCCGGGAGGACCGGCGCGGATCGGGCCGGGCGCGGCCCGTGGATGGCGCCGTTATTCCTTGGTCTTGACCAGGGATGGCGTGGTCTCCGGCTCAGCCTGGGAAGCGGGTTGATCCTTCCCTGACCCCTTGGGCCCGCCTGCCCCACTGGACTTATCGCTCCTGGACCTGGTCTCCTTGACCTTGGCTGGGGCGGGGGCGTCCACGACTGGCGCAGATCGGTCCGTCTCCGGCTGGGCCTCTCCACTCGCCTGGGGAGGTTGTTGCGTGGCCAAATTCACCTCGGCCTCGACCTGAGTCTCGGCCTTGACCTCAGCTAATGCCTCGGCTTCGGCTTCGGCTTCGGCTTCGGCTAAGGCCTTGGAGCGGCGCTGGGTGGTGGTAACGGCTTCGGTCTTGGAACTGCGACGCTCGGCGGTATGGGTTTCAGGGCGCGACGATTTTCCGGCCCCAGCCTCGCGGGGAGGTTCCGGGTCAGTGTAGAGGACCCCTGCCGCCACATCCAGGTTACCGCTGGCCGGGGCCGTCAGCCCTGGTGCCGCCGGGAGCCGAGCCACGGTTGCCTCTTGGGTGTCGCCCTCCGCCGTCCCTGGGCTGGGCAGAGGGGCGCTGGGCTCCGCGACTGGCCGCCGGCGGCGCTGACCCCCCGATGGCGGGACTGGTTTGGGTCCCTCGGTCTCGGCGAGTAGTCGCGCTGGTGGTGTGGGGGTGGTCTCTGGCGAGGGTGGAATTTGCTCGGCCAGGGTGGGAGGGAGGGTGGGAGGGGCAGCGCGTGCCGGTTCCGGCGCCGGTTCGGCCAGGGTGGTCTGGGGGGCTGGGGCCACCGTCAGCTCTGATTTCTGCGCCAGGGCGGGTCGATCCTTGGCCTTCGGTGTGGCCTGCATTTCAGGCGCGGACTCCCTGGCTTCGGGTATTGCCAGTGCCAGGGGGGCGGTTTCTCGCGACTCCGCCGGCGCCTGCACCGAAGACATGGCTGGGCGGACTTCCGGAGCCGGAACCGGGGGCATGGGCGCGTGGGTTTCCAGGATCAGCGGGGCCGCCTGCGCCCCAACATCATCAAGCGGCATCGGCGGGGTCGCGTGGACCACTGCCCTGACTTTTGACGTTGCCTGGGCCTCGGGTGTCAGCTCCACGCCCTTGGGGCTCGGCGGGATCTCCGGGGTGAGACGCCTCTCCTCCGGGGTCACCGGGGCCTCAGAAGTCAGGTCTCCGGCCCTTGGAGTCGCCGTGATCTTGGTTGTCAGCTCTACGGTATCAGGAGTCGGCGGTACATCAAGTATCTGCTCGCTGGCCTTCGCGGTCTGGTCTTCGGCTGTCTGGAGCGGACGGGGTTGTCCGGTGACCCGCCCCACTGGCTTGGCGCCCTCCGGGGCCCCAGCCAGGGTGGGGGTGTCCTCAGGGACTTGCCGCTCGGAAGCCGTCGGCCTTTCCGGGACTTCCGGTTGGTCAAGGACTACCAGCCGATCAGCGACCGCCGACCCCACGGCGTCAACCTCGGCCGGGAGGGCTTCAGTCTCCTCTCTGGTTTGCGACTCCGCGCTGCCGCCCCGACCACGGCGACCGCGACCGCCGCGCCGACGACGAGAGCGGGGCCGGCCCGTGGGCTCCTGTTCCGCCTCGCCCCCGGCGATCAGGATCTCCAGGTCCATCGCGTCCAGGGCGGCGACGGGCGATGGGCTGGTGGCCTCGGCGACCGCAGCGCCGGTAGGGGCGGGCGAGGTCTCGGACGGGACTGCCGCCCGTTCCTCCTGGGGCAGGGGGGTAATGGCGGCTGGGGTTTCGGGGCGGGCCGGCGCGATGGGTGCCGTGGTGGAAGGGCCGGCCTCCCGGGAGGCCGGGGTGGGTTCCGCCTGGTCCTGGTATTTCGGGGCCGGTCGAGCGCTTTTGCCAGGCGCGGCTGGGGCTGCTTCCGCCGGGATCAGGTCCCAGTCGAAGAAGTCGAGGTTTTCATCCTCGATAAACGGCGACGCCGTGACCGCCTCGGGACGATGCCCCTCGCCGTCGCGCCGCCCGCGGCCACGGCTACCGCGTCGACTGGAACGGCGTGAATCCCCGGGGGACTCTCCCTCGGACAGTTCGTCCTGGGCTCCCGGCTGGCTGGGGGGTGGCGCGAGGGCGGGACTTGTCTCGGAGGAGGGGGTGACCGACGCGGGCGATCGGGGGGCGGGGGGGCTGAGGAGCGGACGGGGTCCGAAGTCTCCCCCGCGCCGGGGTTCCTCCCGGCCGCGATCGGCCCGGGGGACTTCTTCGCGCCAAACCGGTTCCTCCTGGGTCTCATCGCGCGCGGTCGCCGGGGGTTGAGACTCCTCCCGCCGGGGCTCGTCACGCCGGGGCTCGTCGCGTCGCGCCTCGCCGCGTCGTGGTTCCTCGCGCCGGGTCTCCTCCCGGCGACTCTCCTCGCGCCGGGCGCCCTCGCGTCCGGCCTCTTCCCGACGGGATTCCTCCCGTCGCCCTCCCTCCCGTGCTGGTTCTTCCTGACGGCCGTCCTCGCGCCGACCGGGCTCGCGTCCGCTATCCTCCCGGCGGGAGGTATCGCGCCGCCCCTCGGGACGCCGGGCATCCTCGCGCCGGGACTCTTCCCGACGGGGCTCCTCCCGCCGGATTTCCTCCCGACGCGGCTCCTCGCGCCGCGCTTCCTCCCGTCGGGCCTCGTCGCGGCGGGGTGATTCCTCCCGCCGGGGTTCCTCGCGGCGGCTGGGCTGGCGCCCGGTGCCCGGGCGGCTGGCCTCACGCGGCTCGCCCCCGGTGGGCCTGGTCGCCGTGCTCCGCGCTTCCTGCGGGCGGGGCTCAGCCTGGCGCTGCTCCGGGGCGGGGCGGAGGGGTCGGGAGCGGCGCGCGGGTTCCGCCTGGGGCGGTTGGGCCGGAGGCGCCGGTTCTTCCGCATGCCGGGGGGCGAAGAGGGTGGTCCAGAGGCGCTTGAGCAGGCTCTCCGGTTGGCGTTCCTGGGCGGGCTGGGATGGGGCGGGGGGCTGGGGTTCAGGGCGCCGGGGTGGCGGCGCCGGCTCCCGGGGGGCGGTCTGCTTGATCGCCGGCTCCTCGGTGCGCACCGGTTCGGCGGCTCGCGCCAGGTCCAGGGGCCGCTCCTCCGCCCGGGTCACCAGTTGATAGCTGGGCTGTTCGACCGCCAGCCGCTCGGTGTCCTGGGTCCGGATACGTTCGATGCGGAAGTCCGGCGTATCGAGGTGTGGATTGGGGACCAGCAGGACGCTGACCCGCTGGCGCTGCTCGATGCCGAGAATGGCATTGCGCTTCTCGTTGAGGAGGAAGGTGGCCACGTCCACTGGCAGTTCCGCCAGGATGCGCTCGGTGTTCTCCTTCATCGCCTCCTCTTCCAGGATGCGCAGGATGGACAGGGCCAGGGACTCGACGCCGCGGATGGTGCCCTGGCCCTTGCAGCGCGGGCAGACGAGCTGGCTGGACTCGCCCAGGGAGGGGCGCAGGCGCTGGCGCGACATCTCCATGAGGCCGAAGCGCGAGATGCGCCCGAGCTGGACCCGGGCCCGGTCCTGCTTCATGGCATCCCGCAACCGGTTCTCCACCTCGCGCTGGTTGCGCGCCGGGGTCATGTCGATGAAGTCGATGACGAAGAGCCCGCCCAGGTCGCGTAGCCGTAACTGGCGGGCGATCTCGTCGGCGGCCTCCAGATTGGTGTTGAGGGCCGTTTCCTCGATATCGGCACCCTTGGTGGCCCGCGCCGAGTTGATGTCGATGGAGGTCAGGGCCTCGGTGTGGTCTATGACGATGGAGCCGCCGGAGGGCAGCCGCACCTCGCGCTGGAAGGCGGACTCGATCTGACTCTCGATCTGGTAGCGGGTGAAGAGCGGCACCTCGTCGTCGTAGAGCCGCAGCTTGCGCAGGTTGTGGGGCATGACCTGGCGGATGAATGCCTCGGCCTTCTCGTACATCTTGCGGTCGTCGACCACGATCTCGCCGATGTCGGTGCGCAGGTGGTCGCGGATGGAGCGGATGATGACGTCGCTTTCCTGGTAGATCAGGAAGGGCGCCTTGCGCTCGGTGGCGGATTGCTCAATGGCGGTCCAGAGTTGGGTGAGGTAGTTGAGGTCCCACTGCAACTCCTCGACGCTCTTACCGACCCCGGCGGTACGGACGATGAGCCCCATGTTCTCGGGGATCTCGAGCTGGCTCATGGCGTCGCGCAGCTCGGAGCGGTCATTACCCTCGATGCGCCGCGAGACGCCCCCCGCGCGGGGGTTGTTGGGCATGAGCACCAGGTAGCGTCCGGCCAGGGAGACGAAGGTGGTGAGGGCGGCGCCCTTGTTGCCGCGCTCCTCCTTGTCGATCTGGACGATGACCTCGCGACCCTCGCTCAGGGCATCCTTGATATTGACCTTGGACCCGGGCTTGTTGGCCTCGTCGCTGAAGTAGCCCCGGGCGATCTCCTTGAGGGGGAGGAAGCCATGGCGCTCGGCGCCGTAGTCGACGAAGGCCGCCTCCAGACTTGGCTCGACGCGGGTGATTGAGCCTTTGTAAATGTTGGCCTTTTTCTGTTCGCGTCCCGGGGATTCGATATCCAGGTTGAAGAGTTTCTGGCCATCGACGATGGCCACCCGCAACTCTTCCGGCTGAGTTGCGTTGATCAGCATTCTTTTCATTCGTTGTCTCGTAACCGGGCGCGCCGTCCAACCCGGGCCGTGCCGGCCGGTTGTCACCCCGGGGGGCGCATGGGCAGGCACGGTACCGGCTTCGCCTCCCGGGTCCTGGCCCCGCGAAGGGGTGGGCGGGGAGGGGTCGCGGACAGGCGCGCGTGTAACCTCGTTTCGCGGTGTCCTTCGGGCACCACGCGCAAGGGTCCCGCGCTGCCAGGAAGGGCGGGGCGCTGGACCGGGGCAATCAGGTCATCGGCTGGCGGTTGATCCGGTGGGAAGCGGGACCGCCGCGATGCGCCGGGCCGTCTCGGTGTACAATCCGCGGCCGCTTGAGGATAGGGACGCCGCTGTCAAGCGCAAGGGGCCAGGCCGACGAGGAGGGTGTCGGGGCGCCGTGGGACTGGAACGGAGGGCGGCTCGTGGATAATCGCCCGAAAAATCATCACTTGCATCATCCGGCCGGGCCCTCGGCACCGGGGAGTAGCAAGTCGCCAATGGTAACAGCGAACCCCAATCGCGGCAATCGAATCAAGGCCATGCAGCAACATTTCCCCGCTTTGGGTTGTCCCCTGACTGACCATGCCCGGTGAGGTGGCGAGCCCGGGGGTCCAATTCGTGCCCGTGCCGACCGCGGTGGTGGGCCAGCGGATCGACAATTTCCTTCTGGCGCGGCTCAAGGGCGTCCCACGCAGTCACATCTACCGCATCCTGCGCAGCGGCGAGGTGCGGGTCAACAAGGGGCGGGTCCAGTCGGATTACCGGCTGCGGGAGGGGGACCTGGTGCGCATCCCCCCCGTGCGGCAGGCGGAGCCGCGGGAGCCGGGTCTGGCCCCGCCCGCGCTGCTGCGGGGGCTGGAGGCGGCCATCCTTTTCGAGGACGAGCGCCTGCTGGCCATCGACAAGCCCGCCGGGCTGGCGGTCCACGGCGGCAGCGGTCTCAGCTTCGGGCTGATCGAGGCCATGCGTCAGCTTCGCCCCGGCATGGAGCTGGAACTGGTCCACCGGCTCGACCGCGACACCTCCGGCTGCCTGCTCCTGGCCAAACGAACCAGTACCTTGCGCGATCTGCACCGGCTGATCCGCGATCAGGCCATCGACAAGCGCTATCTGGCCCTCCTCACCCGCCCACTGCCGCGGGCCGAGCTGACGGTGGATGCCCCCCTGCGCAAAAACACCCTCAAGAGTGGGGAGCGGGTGGTCCGCGTCGATCGGGCCGAGGGGAAGCCATCGCGCACCCGTTTCCGCCGCTTGCGGGCCTATCCGGGGCCAGGCGGGGTTCTGGAACTGGTCGAGGCCCACCTGGTCACCGGCCGCACCCACCAGATCCGCGTCCATGCCGCCCATCTGGGCGCGCCCATCGCCGGGGATGAGAAGTATGGCGACGAGCCCATCAACCAGGCCCTGCGCCCGCTGGGGCTGCGGCGACTCTTCCTCCATGCCGCCGACCTGAGCCTCCAGCCCGCGCACCTCCCTGGGCCCCTGCGGCTACAGGCCCCGCTGCCTGCGGACCTCCAGGCCTTGCTGGCCAGGCTGGAGGAAATGGCTAAGAAGGAGTAAGGTATAGCCCTTGTCAGGAATTGAGTCAGGCATGGCCCGGTCTCTGGCGGGCGCTTGACAATTAAACTTATTATTATCAATAAGATATTGATGTAATTCCGGTCCCGGTCTGGCGTGCACCGTCCCCGATATCTTGCTCGGGCCCCCGCGTCTCGCTCCCCCGCCGCTGCTGATTAGCACGCTTCTTGCTTGATACTTGCTTAAGTACAGGTCATCCCCGACCATCGTCCGCTAGCCATTCTCCAGGTGCCATGTCCTTCAAACTGCTTGTCTTCGATTGGGACGGAACCCTCATGGACTCCGAGGCCCGCATCGTGGCCTGCATCCAGTCTGCCTTCGCCGATCTGGGGGAGATGCCCCCCCCGCGCGAGGTCGCCCGGGAGGTGATCGGGCTCGGCCTGGAGGAGGCCATGACCATGCTCTGGCCGGATGGCAGCGTCCTGCAGCGGCGTGAACTGGTCGATCGCTACCGCTTCCACTTTCTCGGTGGCAGCGAGGGTTCCTCCAGCCTCTTTCCCGGTGCCCGGGAACTGATCGAGGACCTCAACCAGCGGGGCCTGCTGCTGGCGGTAGCCACCGGCAAGAGCCGGCGCGGTCTGGAGTCCGCCCTGGCCAGTACCGGGCTGCGCGGTCACTTCCATGCCACCCGCTGCGCCGACGAGACCTATTCCAAGCCCCACCCGGAGATGCTGTTGCAGGTCATGGATGAACTGGGGGCCCACCGGTCCGAGACCCTGATGATCGGGGATACGGAGTACGACATGGAGATGGCCCGCAACGCCGGGGTGGCCGCCCTGGGGGTGGCCTATGGCGTTCACGGTCTGGAGCGGTTGCTGCGTCACGGACCCGTCGATTGCGTCCATGCCTTCGAGGAACTCCGTGACTGGCTGGAGCGGAACCTGGAGCCCTAAACCCGACCCCGCTCAGGGTTGGTACTGAAAACGCCAGACGTTATGGATGCGGGGGTTGCGGGCGAAGTCCTTGGGCAGGGTGGCGGCGGTGAGGTCGCGGATCTCCAGCCCGGCCAGCATATCGCACTCATCCTGCTTATTTGGCCCATTCAGCCCATCCGGTTCCTGACGCTGATCTGACCCCGCTGGCCCACCGGGACCCTTTCCGGGGGCCACCGGCCAGATGCTGACGCGAGGGACAGGCGCCGTGCCCAGGGCGGCGGCCAGGGCATCCCGGTCCAGCCGGAACCGGCGCAGGTTATTGGAAAAGATCAGGATGCCGCCGGGCTCCAGCAGCCGCAGGGCATCCCGCAGCAAGAGCGCCTGGTCGCGCTGGACATCCAGGGTCCCGGTCATGCGCTTGGAGGTGGAAAAACTGGGCGGGTCAAGGAGGATCAGGCCCCAGCGCCGCCGCCCGGCGCCCTCCCGGGGCCAGGTCAGGCAGTCCGCCTGGATGAGTTCGTGTCGCCGGCCAGCGAAGCCATTGAGGGCCAGGTTGCGGCCCGCCCAGTCCAGATAGGTGCGCGAGAGGTCCACCGTGGTGGTGCTCAGGGCCCCCCCGGCGGCGGCGTGAACGCTGGCGGTGCCGGTGTAGCCAAAGAGATTGAGGAAGTGCCGGCCCGCCGCCAGTTCGCCGATCAGGCGGCGGACCAGGCGGTGGTCCAGAAACAGGCCGGTGTCGAGATAGTCCTCGAAATTCACCAGAAACTCGAGGCCCCGCTCCTGGACCTGGAAGAAGCGGCGCTGATGGTCCAGGCGTTCGTACTGCTCCTTGCCGCGCTGGCGGCGGCGCACGCGCAGGAAGAGTTGCGCGGGCGGGATTTCCAGCACCTCGGGGATGACACCCAGGGCCTCCCGGAGCCGGCGGCGGGCGTCCCGGGGGTCGATGCTGGCGGGGGCCTCGTACTCCTGGACGTTGGCGATGCGCTCCCCGTCCAGGGTGGTGTAGAGATCCAGGGCGAGGTTGTACTCGGGCAGGTCGGCGTCGTAGAGCCGGTAACAGTCCACCCCCTCGCGCCGACGCCATTTGTCCAGGCTTTTAAGATTCTTGCGCAGGCGGTTGGCCAGCATCTCCGCCCCGGGGCCGCGCTGGGCGGGGGGTAGGGGGCGGGGCTGGTCGGCGACGAAGTCCTCTTCCCGCACCCTGAAGTGCAACAGCCGGCAGGGGAGGGGGCCGTTGTACAGGCTGTGGTAGCCCTGGGCCCGCAGCCCCAGGGCGTGGCCCAGTTCCGGGTTGCCGGTGAGGATCGCGGCCCGCCAGCCGCGGAAGCGTTCCCGCAGGACCTGGCCCAGCAGGGCGTAGAGGCCCGGCAGTTCCGCCGCCTCGCCCAGCCGTTCGCCATAGGGGGGATTGGTCACCACCAGCCCCCGGTCGTCCGCCCGACCCGGCGCGGCCTCCCGCAGCTCCCGGCACTCAAAATGGACCCGACCGGCCAGGCCGGCCCGGGCCAGGTTGTCGTTGGCGGCGCGGATCGCCGCCGGGTCCCGGTCATAGCCGCGAATCGCGCCCCCCTCGGCCGCCAGCCGGGCCAGGCCGGCACTGCGCCGCTCCCGGGCCTCCGCCAGCAGCCCCTCCCAGGGGCCGGGCTCATGGCCGCGCCAGCCCGTCAGGCCCCAGTGGCGGTGGCCCAGACCGGGGGCGATGTCGGCCGCGATCAGCGCCCCTTCAAGGCACAGGGTGCCGGATCCGCACAGGGGATCGACCAGGGCGGCCCCCGCCGCGGCCAGTTCCGGCCAACCGGCGCGCAGAAGGATGGCGGCGGCGAGGTTCTCCTTGAGGGGGGCGGCGCTCCCCAGCCGGCGGTAGCCGCGCAGGTGCAGGGAGTCGCCGGAGAGGTCCAGGCTGAGGGTCACCTGGTCCCGGTGCAGATAGGCCTGGACGCGCAGGTCCGGCGTCGCCCGATCGACGCTGGGCCGCTCCCCGCAGCGGGCCCGAAACCGGTCGACGATGGCATCCTTGACCCGCAGGGCGCCGAACTGGCTGTGACTGATGCCGTCCGCGGTGCCATCGAACTGGACGACGAAGCTGCCCCGGGGGGAGAGGTGCTCTTCCCAGGGGATGGCCGCCACCCCGGCGTAGAGGCTGTCGCTGTCCGCGGCGGGGAAGCGGGCTAGGGGCAGGAGGACCCGGTTGGCCACCCGGGACCAGAGACAGGCGCGGTAGGCGTCCGCCAGGGGACCGGAAAAGCGGGCGCCGCCGCGGGCCTCCTTGACCCCCGCCAGGCCGAGGGCCAGCAATTCGTCGGCCAGCAGGGATTCCAGGTGCCGGGGGGCGGTGGCGAAGAAGTCAGGCATCAGGGCGGGCGAAGGACGACGGGGGGACGATGCCCGGCATCTTAAGCCTTTTTGTCCCCAGCCCTCACGCCGCGGCGCCCCGCCCAGCGCGGAGAGCCCCGGCCCGCCGCCGCGGCGCTATGGCCAGGGCCGATAACGGTTATACTTCGCCGCAACGGTGTCCGGTTCAATTAGCCAAGCAATGCTTTAAATGCCCTCTCTGA
>CALMDH010000120.1:0-5779 GCA_937862735.1 uncultured Gammaproteobacteria bacterium | reverse complement strand
ATCAACCGCCTGCTGCCCGAGTCCCTCACCCCGGTCGCCGCCGCCCTGCTCTACAAGGCGACGCGGGACCGCAGCCCCATCGTCTCCGATCTGCTGGACGTGTCGCTGCCCAGCGGCGAGCGCCGCACCCTCCGCCTCGCCGCCCATCCGGTGTCGACCGAGGGCGAGGAGCGGCTCACCCTCTTGTGTTTCGAGACCCCGCCCTTGCCCGTTGACCAGGCGGGGGAGGCGCCGGTGGACGTGGACGCGGAGACCATGGCCCGGGTGGCGGTGCTGGAGCGCGAACTGGCGGCGACCCGCGAGAGCCTCCAGGCGACCATCGAGGAGCTGGAGACCTCCAACGAGGAGTTGCAGGCGACCAACGAGGAGTTGATGGCCTCCAACGAGGAGTTGCAAAGCTCCAACGAGGAGCTGCAGTCCGTCAACGAGGAGATGAGCACGGTCAACGCCGAGTTTCAGGAAAAGATGCTGGTGCTCAACCGGGTCAATGCCGACCTCGACAGCATGGCCAAGGCCGCGGGGGTGGCGACCGTCTTTCTCGACGCGGACCTGCACATCACCCGTTTCAGTCCTGACGCGACCCAGATCTTCAAGCTGCGCGAGTCGGATATCGGCCGGCCGCTGGACGATATCGCCCATCAGCTGCGCTACCCCACCCTGATGGAGGATCTGCGCGGGACCCTGCGCACCCAGCGCCCGGTGGAGACCGAGATCGTGACCCTGGACGACCGGCAGACCTATCTGTTGCGCATCCTGCCCTACCTGGTGCCCTCGACCCCCATCCATGGCGTGGTGGCGACCTTCGTCGACGTGACGGCCTTTCATGATGCCCGGCGCCTCCAGGCCATCCTCGATGCCTTGCCCGAGCATGTCGCCGTCCTCGACCCCGCCGGAATCATCGTCATGGTCAACGCCGCCTGGCGACGCTTCGCCCAGGCCAACGGCGACCGGCTGCTCACCCACAGCGGGCCGGGCGTGAATTATCTGACGGTGTGCCAAACCGGACGGCAGGGGGAGGATGCGGACGCCGATCGGGCCTACCGGGGCCTGCGGGGCGTGCTCGAGGGCAGCCTGCCGTTCTTCTCCCTGGAGTATCCCTGCCATTCCCCGACCGAGGAGCGCTGGTTCGTCATGAACGTGGCGCCGGTCCAGAGTCAGGACATCGGCGCCGTGGTCAGTCACGTCAACATCAGCGCCTGGCAGCGGGGGAGGGCCGCATGAATTCGACCAAGGTCAATATCATGGAATTGCGCGCCCGCGCCGAGCGGGCCATCGCCCAGGGTCAGGCTGGCCAGTTCGAGGACCAGGTGGCCGCGGGGCGGATGCAGATCGATTACACCCGGCTGGTCGAAGAGCTGCGCGTCTATCAGGCCGAGCTCGAGCTCCAGAACGAGGAGCTGGTCCAGGCCCAGGCCAAGCTCGCCGGGGCCCTGGAGCGCTATCGGCTGCTGTTCGAGCACCTACCGCTGCCGGCGCTGGTCGTCGATGGGGTGGGCTTCATCGTCGAGGCCAACCGTCAGACCGCCGAGCTGCTGGGCCTGAGCCGGCACCGGTCGCTGCGGGGGTTATCGGTCTTCCAGCTCTTCGATTTCGACAGCCGCGCCCGGCTGCGCCCGGTCGTGCAGCGGCGAGAGCAGCCCCCGTCGGGCGCCTTGAGCGCGCTTGGCTTGCAACTGGGCAGTGACCGGACCCTGCCCTGCGACGTCCATGTCATGCAGCTTGCCGCGGCGTCGAGGCTGGAGGAGAACAGCCTCCTCGTCCTGGTCGACCGCGGCGCCGAACTGGCCCTCCGCGAGCGTGAGCAATGTCTGGCCATCACCGACCGGGTCGAGACGCCCCCGCCGGTGCGGGGGTGACGCCGCCAGGGCGCGGGACTGGGACTGGGACTGGGCATGGAGGCACGATCAGTTAAGCGGGCATCCGCCGGCACGCGGAGGGCTGCTTCACATTGCAAGGCGACTTCGCCCATCTACCGCTGGCCAGGAAACGGGAGGCGAATCCCGCTGGTCAGGCGCCTGAGCAGAAAAACGATGACGAACGTTCTACGCGACCCGGTGGCAAGGTGGTTCTGGTTGGCCTTCATCCTGGTGCAGGCCACCCCCCTGCAGGCGCACACCGACTACCCGCCCCCCGAGGACATCTCCCAGTCAGCGACCTTGACCGGGGAATGGCAGGGCGTTCGCCAACGGCTCAGGGATGCCGGCATCACCCTTGAGGTCACGCAAATCGCCGATTTCATGCTCAATACCGGGGGGAATGAGCAGGGGGGCTATTTCGACGGCCTGTTGTTCCCGGACCTCAATGTCGATCTGGCACGGCTGGTGGGTTGGCAAGGCGCCAGCTTCAATGTCTCGGCTTACGTCATTCAGGGGGAGGGCATCACCACCCCCAGTGGCCTGAGAGGTTATCTCTCCCCGACCAACATCGAGTACAGCCCCGCCGTCACCAAGCTCGCCGAGCTGTGGCTGCAACAGGAATGGTTTGACGGCCGGCTGGCGCTCAAGGTGGGACAGATCGAAGGCGACATCAACTTCAATATCCTCCGTTCCGCGGATTTCTTCATCAATGGCAGTTGGGGCTGGCTGGGCAGTTGGTCCGCCAATCTCCCCGGCTCGGGGCCGACCTACCCCTATCCGGTTCCCGCCGTGCAACTGATGCTCCGGCCGGTGCCGGAATGGAGCGTCCAGGCCGCGGTGTTCAATGGCAGCCCCACGGGTAATGACCCCGCGGGCAATACCAACGGGCTGCGCTTTCCCCTTGGCCAGGGTGCCCTGACCTTCCTGGAATTCGCTTACGAACCGGAGGCTGGCCAGGAAGACACCTTGCCCCATGCCTATAAACTTGGGGCCTGGTATCACTCCGGCGACTTTGACAGTTACAGCACCCTCGTCACCGGGGAGCCCCGGGACGCCGATGAGGCTGACCCGCCACCGCGAGCGCTCAGGGGCAATTACGCCCTGTATTTCTCCCTGGACCGGCCCCTCTGGCATGAGAGCGATACCCGCAGTCGGGGGCTCAATCTGTTCGGCACCCTGACGATCAATCCGCAGACCGAGCGCAATGTCGCCCACTGGCTGGTGGACGCCGGCCTGGCCTACACCGGGCTCATCCCGGGACGGCCCCTGGACCGCACCGGGATCGGGTTCACCTGGCTGGAGATGAGCCCGGACTACGCCGCCTTCATCCGGACGCTGGACCCCTCCGGGGTGCCCGATTTCGCCATCCCGAGTCAGGAGGCCTTCCTGGAGCTGACCCATCAAGCGGTGGTGAATCCCTGGCTGAAAATCCAGCCCTTCTTTCAATACGTGGTCAATCCCGGCCAGAACGATTTTCCCCCCCGCGGCTATCCCGACATGGCCGTGGCCGGGATCCGCCTGGTGATCTCGCTCTGACCCGGGAGAGGGAGCGGGGGTGGATGAGGGACTAACTGTCATGAGGCGGCACGCCACACCCCTGATAATGAAAGATATTCCCGTGACTTTCACGCTAAGATAGCCAAAAACGGAGATGGCATTTCTCCCCCAACCGCCGGCCGGGCCGGCTGATGATGCCTACCAACCCGGCCGGGAACGGCGGGGGTGGGTGATGTCAATGGCCCCTCCTCCCGCTGACCCCCGGCCCTCACGCAGCGAGGGATCATGATCAGTTACGCCGGCATTGCCGTGTTCCTCGGGGCCGGGCTGGGCGCGCTCCTGCGCTGGGCCCTCGGCGCCCGGCTCAATCCCCTCTTTCCCACGCTGCCCCTGGGCACGCTGGCTGCCAATCTGCTCGGCGGCCTGCTGATCGGCCTGGTCCTGACCTGGCTGGGACGCCATCCCGGCTTGCCGCCGGAACTGCGCCTGTTCCTGGTCACCGGGTTCCTGGGTGGGCTCACCACCTTTTCCACCTTCTCCGCCGAGGTGGTCGGCCTGTTGGTCCGCGGGGACTATCTCTGGGGCCTGGGGACCGCCGCCGCCCATCTTTTGGGCTCCCTGGCCCTGACGGCCCTCGGCATGGCCCTGGCGCACCTGCTGCTGGCCATTCTGGGGCGACCTTGAGTCGGGGGTGGCGCGCTGGGTTTTGAGTCCCTCACGATGACCATCCCTGGGTCCCTCCCTGACCCCGTTGCGGGCCTGGCCCCGGTTGTCGTCCTTGAGCCCAGGGTTCTGACCATCCTTGAGGGCGTCCAGGGAGCTTGCCACTCACCTCACCTCTCCCCTTCCCTAGCAATCGCCGAGGCATCCTGCCATGACTGGCTGCTTTCTCAAGTTCTACGTGGCGGAAAATCGTCGCCATCACCACCTTCTGGCCTATGAGTGGTTGCTGCAAGAGGCGCAAAAGCTCGGCCTGCACGGTGGCTCCGCCTTTCGCGCCCTGGCCGGCTTCGGGCGTCACGGCCGCCTGCACGAGGAACACTTCTTCGAACTCCAGGGTGATCTGCCAGTCGAGGTGGGTTTCGTCGTCACCACCGAGGAGGCGGACCGCTTCCTGGCCCACCTCGCCCGGGAGCAACTCAACCTCTTCTACCTGCGCGTGCCGGTGGACTTTGGTTTCACCGGAGAGAGCCCGACGGGAGGCGGCGCATGACGGAAATCTGAACCCAGGCCACCCTCAGGCTGGGGTTGGCCCTGCTGAACTCATCCACCCACCACGGCATCGCCTCCCTTGGCGCCGGCATCCTCACCCAGGAAGAGGTGTAGTCGCACCTTGGCATAGTCCTGGTGCGCCGCGTGCAGTCGCTGGCCGAGTTGGCGGGCGCGGCTGCTGACCTCGGCGACGGTGGCCTGGGGCTCGCCCAGCAGAAAGACCTCGGCGACCAGGCCCTGGGCGGTGTAATGGGGCACCACGGCATGGACCGCGCTCAAGGGGGCCTCCAGGGCACCGATATCCTCGATCCTGGCCTTCAACTGGCCGCGGGTCGGGATAATCCGCTCCACCCCCTCGCTCATGTCGGACTCGGTGGCGGTTTCGTCGCTGACGTCCACGTGCACCATCACCGAGGTGATAGCGGGGATCTCCCGCATCAGGGTCTTCTCCACCTCGTCGGCGATCTGATGGCCCTCGGACACCGAGAGGTAGGCATCCACCACCACATGCACGTCGACCATGATGTCGGGCCCCATGCGGCGGGCCTTGACCAGGTGGGCGGACTGGACTTCGGGATGGTCGTTGATCAGACGCTGGATGCTGTCATGGATCTCCTTATCGATGGCGGTCGCCGCGTCGGTGAGTTCCCGCAGGGCCTCGATGGCGATCTCGATGCCGACCTTGCCGACGAAGAAGGCGACGCCGATGGCCGCCACCGGGTCGAGGATGGGCCAGCCCAGGAGGGCGCCCGCGATGCCGATCAGGGCGGCGAAGGAGGCGATGGCGTCGCTGCGGTGGTGCCAGGCGTTGGCGACGATGATCTTGGAGCCGATGCGCCGGCCCACGCGGATGGTGTAGTGGTAGAGAAATTCCTTGAGGAGCATGGAACCGGCCGCCACCCACAGGGTCAGGGCGGCGGGGGCCGCCAGGTCGGGATGCTGGATGCGCTCCACCCCGTCCCAGACGATCCCCACGGCCACCGCCAGCAGGATGAGGGACAGCAGCAGCGTCGCCAGGCTCTCATACTTGCCATGGCCGTAGGGGTGATCCTCATCCACCTCCTTGCGGGCGATGCGCATCCCAATTAGGGCGACGAGGTCGAACAGCAGGTCGGCGGCCGAGTGCAGGCCCTCCGCTACCAGGGCGGCGGAGTTGCCTAGGAAGCCGATGATCAGCTTGCCGAGGGTGAGCAGGGTATCGGCGCCGGCGCCGA
>CALMDH010000119.1:0-8889 GCA_937862735.1 uncultured Gammaproteobacteria bacterium | reverse complement strand
TCCCCACGGCGGACACCACGCGGCTGTTACGGGCCGCCCGGGTCGGTCTGCGGCACATCTACCGGGAGGGTTACGAATACAAAAAGGCGGGGGTGGTCCTGCTGGACCTGGCGCCGGTGGGGGCGGTGACGGGAGACCTGTTCGCGGCGACCCGGATAGAAGCGACGGAACGCCGGGAGCGGCTGATGGCGGTCATGGATGGCATCAATACCCGCTGGGGGCGGGGGACGGTGCGCTACCTGGCGGAGGGGCTGGCGCAGCCCTGGCAGATGCGCCGGGGGCGGATGACGCCCAGGTACACGACCTGTTGGGAGGAGTTGCCGGTGGCGGTGGGCTAGGCGGGATGCTTACCCGCCTGTCCGAATTTAGATGCAACACTCCTGGATTGGTCAAGGTGGGTCTATCCAGTCAATAAGGCCGCTGGTTGTAACGTTTTGTCAGCGTCGAAGTCTTATGGGCCTTACCATGCTGAACCATTGGGTGTCGGTCGAAGGTATAACTGAATCCTCTCAGACAGACTTTGCATGCTGCTATCTGCGTCTTCCTAAACCAGGGGCTCCACCTTGAACGCACGGGCTACCACCACGATGACCATCGGGGTTGAACAGCCTGGCAAGTTCTTGCTGCCGCGTTGGTTTCCGTGGTGGCGATGAAACCACTCCACCCACATCCTTGGCCGTGCCGTTGTACTTGGCCAAGTAGTCACTAAGGTTGCCTTCTGTTTTGCGAGCGCTCGCAGCACGCTTAAGCACCAACCCAGATCCTTTGAACGAAAAGTCTAATCCCGCAGAATCACAATACCAACGTAGCATTGGCTTGAAAAACTTGTGACCATGAAAATGATCGAGTGTTCGCTTTATAAGAGTATAGTCACCATACTGGTGAAAGTGTTCAATATGGTCTTCGGCAAGCTGTATAAATTTCGTGGACTTGATAACCTTCTCCCAATTGATGAATTCTGAAATTTCAGGATCAAAAAGGGATTTGAGTATTTGTCTTGGCTTTGTGCTCATGGACTCAACCTCATGCGCTAAGATGAATTATCATTTCGGAGGCGACAGGATTTATGTCTGCAATGTTCATTACAAATTACTGTGTAGATAAAGCAGATTATGACGGTATTGTTATTATAATTAAATCATCGTTATTCAGTTCGTTATCATATCAGATGTGCTTGTCTGCTAAACATAATTAGCAATCGTGCATGCGTCTTAGGCACACAATCTATCCCACAATTTCAGGAGAGACACATGAGCCCGCTTTACTGGTTCATTCTGGCCTATCTGGTCGTAGGTATTATCGTGGCTGTCTGGATACTCCAGAAGGACAATAAGGAGCAACGAGTAGACCTAAAAGGCAAACTGCACGCATTGAGCGCGAACTTGATGGGTCCTTGGCGACGAAGCGTTATTAGCGTAACAACAATTATATCAATTGGTTGAACGAGTTTCGCCCCCCTTTTCTTGAATAATCCGGGTTAGGGCGCGGCTTTCAAACACAAGAAAAAAAGGCAGAGTAGGTTTGATCCGGCGAGGCTTCGTCCCTTCTTCTGAGCGAATGTCGGATTACACTCAGTCCCTAAACGGTCTTCATAGGCAGGATAAATTCGATCTACCTGGGCTGTAACACGCCAGTGTTGCGAACCTGTGTCGAAACCATGGGGCTAGACCCAACACATGCGCTATGCCAGCAACGGCGCGGCCTGTCGGGAAACGCGTGTAATGGGGCTCTTGCCCATTTGGGCATACTTCAATAGAAAATTCAATTAGAGGATTACCACTATGGCACTTCGCGGAGATCCTAAAATGGGGGCAATTGAAGCCTTTGTTTATGCATTGGAGAGCGGCGACCTGAAGATGCTAAAAGATACAATCAGCTATGGGGTTGATGTTAATGCTAAAAAAGCTGGCAACACAGCCTTGATGCTAGCCGTGTCGGGTGGCCATTTGGACGTGGTTCATGCGCTAATCGAAGCGGGGACCGATGTAAATGCCAAGAATATCGATGGCCATACGGCGTTGATTAGGGCTTCAGTGCTCGGCCATTCGGAGGTAGTGAAGGTCCTGGTTGAGGCGGGGGCCGATTTGAATGCCACGGATAATTATGGCAACACGGCATTATCTAAGGCTTCTACGTTGGGCCATTCGAAGGTAGTGGAGATCCTGACCGCGGCGGAGGCCGTTTAATGCCAAGCGATCTAAATTGCTGACGAATATGGGCCTCAGACCGACGAGTCATGGTCTGACAGTCGATGTTGTGCGGCCCCGGTGTTTTGGAAATGATCAGTGTTTCACTAACACTTCGTTGTGCTTCACAGTGATGTGATGCAAATCCTCCATTTCAGAAAATGAGCTGAGGTGGTCGTTAAAATAACCCTTGAGTAATGTCTGAATTTCATTAAAGCGATTTTCTTGGAAGGGTGTCTTTTGATCTTTTTTTGTTGATTATTTAGAACGGCAACCATGGTCCCAAAGCCGGCACCGAGTACCTTGGTGGAGATGGGCCGCATCCTGAAAGGCGCCGACTTCTCTGCTTGGCGTGACGTGCCCCTAACTAAGATCAACAAGCGCGATGTGCTCAACGTGCTCGACGGCATCAAAGGCCGTGGCGCCGAACGACAGGCCAACAAGACGCTCGTTTACTTGAATCTCTTTTTCAAATGGAGTCGGCAGCGCGATTACGTCAGCGAGAACCCTGTGATTTCCATTGATAAGCCGGGCATCGAGAACGACCGCGACCGCGTGCTATACATGGAAGAGCTGCGCCTGATCTGGAAGTCCACCGAAGGCGACGACACGCAGTTCAACAGTATCGTTCGGCTGCTTATGCTCACCGGGCAAAGGCTCAATGAGGTCGCTCAAATGCGCTGGAGCGAGATCAATACCGACAGGCGCCTTTGGACCCTGCCGGCCGAGCGAGCCAAGAACGGACGCGAGCATTTGGTACCGTTAACCGATCCCATGATCGCCATCCTAGAGGCTCGCAAGGCGATTCAAACGGCGCTCGTCACCATAAACAAGCCGATGCCTCGATTGGTGTTCACCACCACCGGCACAACTCCGTTTAGCGGGTTCTCACGCGGCAAGGAGCTTCTGGACAAGCGCATCAACATACTGCTCGCCGAGGCTGACCAGGACGCTGATCCGGCGCCGGCGATGGAACCGTGGCGGCTGCATGACATTCGTCGCTCGTTCGTTACTCACTGCGCCGAGAAGCTCCGCATCGCGCCGCACATTCTGGAGGCCACCATCAACCACATCAGCGGCACCAAAAGCGGCGTGGCAGGCATCTACAACCGCGCATTGTATCTGGACGAGCGCCGAGATGCCCTCGAAGCATGGTCCCGGCATCTGCTCGATATCGTGGGCGATGCCAAACCGTAGAACGAAGTGGAACTTCGATCTACCACAACCAGATAAGCAGCGCGCACAGGCTGACGCCGAGGTTACTCCGCCCTTCGGCTCGAGCGTCGTCAAAAACTTCCGCCCACCAGTTAGATCCCTGGATGAGTTGGCAAAGACCCCGCGCCCAAGAGCATACAGCCAGCATGCCCCGCGCCCCTGGGGATTTTCAGAACATGGATCACCGGTCGTTCGATTTAAGGTGCCGACTGTTGCGGCCATCATGCCGCCAGGATGCTCCCCGAACGAGCCCGTCATCAGCGGATAAAGGATACTGGATTCCAGCCCTTGGGCAGGGCTGAGCGTTGACTCGATTACTCCCCTCACGCAACAAAATAGCCGTTATCCGGCGAAAGCTCAGGCTAATGCCTCGCATGCGGGCCAATAAAGTAACTGCAGCCCGTTACCATATACGGACTATTGTAACGTGGAAATCAACATGCAAACCGAGCAGCGAGCGGCAGTGACCGCAACCCGAAACGACCTTGCGCGCGACGCGTTGATTACAGCCGCCGAGGCCCGCCATCTGGCCGGGGGCGTCTCCGACATGACGCTGTGGCGCTGGATACCCAAGGGGATCGTCCCGCAGCCTATCATCATTGAGCGGAGGCGCTATTGGCGCCGCAGCGAGTACATCGACGCCCTCCACTCCGCCGGCGAGCGGAAGATTAATGTCGCCTGAGCCCCTGCAACAAGAGCACCTCGACCGGAGAGCAGCCGGGCGAGGCGCTGGCTCACGACAGATGTCGACCGACCGTCTGCGTTGTGCCGCGCATGAGCGCCGAGCACGGGTGGGGGAAGGCGGGGTGGAGGTGGACAGGCTGGGCCGTGCCGGCAAAGGCCGCTACGCTGAACGCTAGGCTACCGTCCGCATCCGATTCTGGCACCTTACTTTGAGACCATAAAAAGACTATATTAAGTCCTTATTAAGCTTGGAGCACGACCATGCGCTACTCATCACAAGTCAAGCCCATCAGCTATCTCAAAGCCAACGCTGCCGAGGTTCTGATGAACCTCGCGGAGCGGCGTGAACCGATGGTCATCACCCAAAACGGCGAAGCCAAGGCGGTCCTGCAGGACGTTGCCTCCTTCGAAGAGACGCAAGAAACGCTAGCGCTGCTGAAAATACTTGCGCTCGGCAACCAGGATGTGGCCGCAGGCAAGGTCAAGCCAGTGGCCGACGTCGTTGTCCGCCTCCGCGCCAAGCGAGCCACCGTCTGATGGCAGGCACATCTGCCAAGTTCGCAGTCATGCTCACCGAGGGTGCGGAGCAGGACTTGGAAGCCATCCACGACTACATCTCCGAATTCGACTGCGTCGCCAATGCCAACTATGTGTTGGATGAGTTGATGGACGTTGTGGAGAGCCTATCGCGATGCCCGGAACGCGGTAGCTATCCGAAGGAACTGGTCGGTCTCGGTATCAAAGAGTACCGCCAGACCTTCTTCAAGCCGTACCGCGTGATCTACCGTGTCACCGGCAGCCAAGTCATCATTTACCTGATTGCGGACGGGCGCCGTGACATGCAATCCGTGCTTGTTCGCCGCCTGCTGGGCGCTTGACCCGCAGTACCCCGCACCGGTGCTCACCAGCTCGGGAGGCCAGTCGGCACCTGGTCAGCCATCCGCCACCATTTGACCATCCAATACCAGCTAACTTGTTGTCAGTTCATCAGGCTGGGCTCGAGTTGCCATTAGGCACTAAATCTCGCCCCCATTGGTATAAGTTTCCGGAGAAATCACCAAGGATTCTTGGGGATAGGGTCGAGCCTTGCCGGGCTCACTCCTGGCCAGCCTCCGCGAAGCTGAGGACACGCAGGATCCGGTACGGGGGCTGACCGTAATCGACCCCGTTATTCAGGGGTGGGGCGCGGTGGAGTTGGTTCACGGCGATGTAGAGCCACCCGGAATCTGCCAGGCGCAACGCGTCCGGCCACCGCAGCCAGTCGTCGTCCTGGGTCAGGGTCTCGAGCCGGCCGTCCGGGTGTAGGACGGTGATGGCGTTGTGATTCAGATCGGTGAAATAGTGCTGGCCCGCGGCGTCCGTGGCGGCCCCATCCGAGACAGGCTTATCTCCAGCCTTGGTGATGGCCGCCGCGATGGTCGCGTCATCCGCCCCGCTGCGCAGCAGGCGTGCGGGGACCTGATACCAGGTCTTGCCATTCAAGGCGCCGAAGTAGAGGGTCTCGCCGTCCGCGGACAGGGTGATGGGATTCACCCCGACGCGGACCGGCTGGGGCTGGCCATCGGCGTCCGGCCGCGTGACAACTCGCCCCTCGACCACCAGGTCCACATCTTCCGCCCCCAGGGCCGGTGAAGCGGTGAAGCGGCGGGCGCCGCGGTTGTTCAGGTCGACGATCACCAGCGCGGGTTCATGGCTGCCGCCGGGGTCCGCGATGTAGACGAAACCGCGTGGGTCGTCGACCGCCAAATCGTTCAAAAAGCTCCCGAGGGGCGCCGTCTCCGGGGTGAAGTCATAGCGCCAGACGGGCTGGCCGTCGGCGAGCGAGAAGGCCACCAGCTTGGGCGGCTGCGGCGGGTTGCCCAGCCCGTTGTCGAGCACCCACAGGCGCCCCTGGCGGTCAGCCTGGATGCCGAGGGCGCTGTTCAGCACGTCCGGACCCGAGCCAAAGGGGCCGTTCCAGGCCGCGTTCGGCCAGGGTTGGTAGCTGTTCGAAGCGGTCACCTCGATGAGCTGGACCCCGGCACGGCGGAACTGATGCACGGTAGCGAAGACCCGGCCCTCGGGGGTCACCGCCACATTGCCGGGGTTGATGGACAACTCGGCAACGACCTCCATCGCCCCGGCTACCGGTTGTTCGTCCGCCGCGGCCGGGGGCGCGGCCAGCGGCAGCAGCATGAGCAGTAGGGTCGTGATCGATGGGCGCATGGCGGGCTCCGTTCTGGTCTGTTACGGGGGGGCGGGCGGGGCGCAGCCGCTAAAGCGAACGTCTTCCGGTATGGTGGCGGTCGACCTCGTAAAGCGCCCACTCAGTGCCCATTTGGCGACGCCCAGCAGCCTGGACGGGATCTGCCTTCAGCTCCCGCAGAGCCCGGATCCGGGCCAGCAGGGTCACGAACACCGCCGCGGCGGGTGGGCTCAGCTGGAAGAGGGCAGGGGGGAAGGATACCTGTTCATTGTCATCTCGCGCCGGGTGATGACGAGCGGCTTGGATGACCACCCTGGCTTACGTCAGTCCGACACGCAGGCTATTTCCAGCGCTGTGGCGGCACGGGAGAGCGTGGTCAGGGTCAGACGGGTGTCGGTCTCATCCAGCAAGCAGTTCAGGGCCCCCGGCTGGTGCGCATCTTCTCGGCCATTGGGGCCTTGGTCAGGTGCTGTGCTTTCATTTTTTGGGCGATCTGCCAGACAACGACCCGCTTGCTCGCCACGGCGGCGGTTGCTTCCCGCACCGCTTCTGCGGCCTGGCAACCATCCCTAACGCTTGCCTCCCCAGCATCGCCTTATAGAGTAGCCTGCGGACGGTGATTCCCGCCGCCCGAAGGGTTTAAGGCAAAACGGCGTGCAAAACTTTCCAGGGTCCTGGGGAAAAGAGCATTGAAAAGTTTCCACCATCACCTGGCGCTATGTCGCCCATCTTCCACAGGCCCGCAAGCGCCGCTACGCCGCACAGCCCACCACCGAATTCGCCGTCGCCGGAGCACGCCGGGCGCGCGCCATGACGCTCGCTGGGGAGGGTTTTGGTATCGATTGCCCGCCCACGGGCCAACCACCCACAAATCCATTGATCGTCGCCGCGCGGCGACCCGTGGCCGGATGGAAACTACCAAAATTCAGTTGAATAGCAATGCAGCGGGTATGAGCGGGTGCCATCAGGCTTTCCGCTTCAGCCACGCGACTTCGGTGTGGAAGGCCGGGGTCAGTTCTGCGATCAGGGATGCGATGTCGCGCACCTGATGTTGAACCGTCAGCACCGCGATGCCTTGCGGCACGAGGTCGTAGATCACGAAGTGCTGCCGCGCCGGAACCATCAGAAACGGAGCCGAACGGTACTGCCGCCAGCGGCCCTTCTCCGGGTTGGCGGCAGCAACGCCCATGGCCGCGTACAGATCGGCGAGGTATTGGTCGGCAACGTCATCGCCCCATTCGCGGCGTGACCGCGTGTGGATGCGGCGCAAATCCAACGCCGCCTTCCGGGTCAGCAGGAACGTGGCGGGTGATGGCCCGTCATTGCCAGCCATCGGCTTCCTTGCGGTCGAGCACCGCCATGTCGGCCATGAAGTCGCCGCTGGACGCAAAGACGCGGCCCGCCGCCAAGTCTCGGTAACCGGCGAGGATGGCGTCCTGCACCAACTGACCGTCACGCCGTTCCATGTCGCGGCGAATCAGGTCGCGCACGTATTCGCTGGGCGTTTCGTAAAGGCCCGCCTCGCCAACCATTCGATCCACGAATTCAGCCAAGGGTTGCGACAGGCGGGCGTTGATGCGTTCAGACATGGGAACCTCCCAGAGCGATCAGATATAAGTATTGTCGCATTGGAGGCGGTAATTGTCGCAATTATTGCGCACGCTGAAGACAAACGACTGTACTGTCACCTGTTTGCGCTCATTCCACCCCGAGGAATCACCGGCAAACCGATGTCAAGACACAAATTTGGCTGATTTCGCCAAATTCGCGCTGCGCCTCGACGCGATACCCCATCGCCCGGTAGCCGCGCTGGCGCTTGTCTGTCCCACCTCCGCAGCAAGGCCGGATCGCTGGTGTCATGGCCCCTCCGGGCCGCTTAGCTCGGATAGGTAGTATGCTGCCGGCCTAACGCAGTCGGACACCGTTGTACCCCAAGTCCAGACGGGGGGGATCCGCCTACACCCCCTGCGGAGGATCGAAGTCCCTCCGGGGACTCAGATTACCTTTTGTGTCCGTGGCGTCATCACCCCCGTACTGGCCAATGTCTATCTCCACTTTGCGCTGGACCGCTGGTTCGAGCGGGTGGTGAAGAGATCCTGCTCCGGAGTGTCCGCTTGGGTTCCTTTGGCGTATTTGTTCAGAGCCCTCGCGCCCTGGGAGGGCTTTAGCGGCGCAAGGTGCTGACCCCCATGCTCCCTCACCCCGGTGGAGGAGGATTGGGGGGAGGGGGTCTGAACGGGTACCCTTTGGCGTGCGCACATACCTCTCTATGCCGCTCTTGATACGACCTATCCGTTAACTCGGTAGAGACGTGGATGATGCCTTGGAGATGGCCGAGCATATCGAGTGCTGAGGATGGCCGGAACGGCATCTCAGGGATGAGATGCCAGGATCCAAGAATGCCGCGGCTTGCCGGGGGCATGTTCCCTGACCGGCCGTCCTCAGCATACTCAAGGACTATTCGCTGTTTCCCGGGTTTCGGCAAGGGGCCCCCACGCAGGGCGCAGCCAAACCCCGCGAAACGGCGGCACTGAAAATCCTCCGACGAGGTTCGCCCGTCTAGACCCGGTTGGTCTGGGCACTGGCGGCGGCCAGGGCGCGGCGCAGTCCCGCCTCCAT
>CALMDH010000118.1:0-30239 GCA_937862735.1 uncultured Gammaproteobacteria bacterium | reverse complement strand
CTACCGGTTGCCCGCCATTAGCGAAAAGCCTGCGATCCGGGCGAGTAGTTACGTTTATTGCTAGCGGAACTCACCAAAATGGTGGATACTTTGAGGCAACATCCATGGACGCCGCCCCCGGACCCGCTGCCTGGCGACCGGAGGAAACCCGGTCCCATTTATGACCTGGCGGCCGTGCAAGCCCGGGTAAGCGGGGAAAATGTCTTTCTGGCCACGATCCGGTGTGCTACCGACGTGGAGAGCCTGGAATGGGATACGGATGATGTAGCGCAATTGATACGCGCATTGCTGCCAGAGGATTACCGCAAATCCGAATGGTGCGAGAGCAGCCGGGGCGTGGTGACTGATGCCGATGTTTACCGCATCGATTACGATCCTCTCGCGGGCTGCCGTGGTCAATGGGCTCAACACCGGCGTTATTACGTGAAATTTGGTTTTCGGGCTAACGATCCCCGTCTGATCCTATGGGTCTTTAGCTGTCACCTCTCGCGTTCGTATTGAGATTGCAATGAACGATAATTCAATCCTCTGCCCCTTGTGCGGCGAAGGTCAACTGATTGAACACATCCATGAACGGCCCGCCGAAATCGAGGGTCATGCCTACGTAGTTTCAGGGCTGCTGCATTCGCTGTGCAGCCACTGCGGCGAATACATCACCACGCCAGCGCAGTCACGCCACAACAAGCGTGTCATCATCACGGCCCGTGACCAGGCCGTCGCCTCCCGCGACGCGACTCACCGCCTAAGCCCAGCCGACATCCTGCGTATCCGCAAGAATCTGGGACTAACCCAGGTGCAGGCCGCTCGTGTCTTCGGTGGCGGCCCCAATGCCTTTGGTAAGTACGAGAATGCCGAGAACGCCCCGTCAGAGGGCATGGAAAAACTCTTACGCTTGGCCGACAGTGTCCCGGAGGCGGCGGCCTGGTTGCTGCGGCGAGCGGGTCTGCCTGCCCCGACGCCCACATCCTGCGCCCGCGAGCAGGGATGCGTGGTCCTGAAGCGTCTCCAGGGCGAATCGTCCCCTGCCTCGCTAACCATGGGCCGCCAGGGTCCTGCCGTCGCGGCTCTGGCTGCTTTCCGGGTGACCTTAGGAGGCGCGCAAAGATTTACCTACAGTACAGCCGAGGCGGCCAACGACACCCGGATTGGTCGCCCGCCGGAACTCGCCGCCGTCGGCTGACAGGACACCGGTCTCATGCGCGCCAGCATCATTCAACTGAAACAGGTCGTTTTTCAGCGCATTCTGGTGGAGGCATTGGAACCTTCAGGAGATGCGGTGCCTGATGCGAGCGCCAGTTTCGACTTCGAAGGGGTGGCGTTTCGCGTCTCTCTCGATGTGAATCCGGCACCGGTCGAGGGTGGGCAAAACCCACTGAACTTTGTGGTGTCGCTCGCCATCGCCATCGACCCAGAGGATGGTAAACCGGCTCCCTACATGATCGATATCCTGGCGCTTGGTTTGATCGAGGTGGCTGAGCAGGTCGAAACGCAGAAGCGCCGCGACTTGGCGCTGGTGAATGGCGCGAGTCTGGTTTATGGGGCCGTCCGCGAACTGGTCACGACGCTGACCGGACGTTGTATCGCAGGGCCACTGGTCTTGCCCACGGCCGATTTTCGCGATCATTCCGAGTGGCTTCCTAGCCCACCGGCGCCTGACGCAGACATCAAGCCGCGCCGCCGTCGAGCACGGACCGGGAAGCAGGCTCCGCCAGAACAGGCCTGAAGTGCTTGTATTCTGACTTCGCGGACAATCGTCCATCAGTGCCCGCTTCACCCTGGTGACCTGATGACCTGAATCAGTTCCCTCACCGGTGAGCAAGGCATAACCACATCAATATGGTTATGCCGATGGCAAGACTGCGTCTGGTTCTGTTGCTCGTAGTAGCAAAGGCTCCGGTTAGGCCCTGCGTGAGGAAGCTGGCATGAATATCCAGTCGGATTCGACCCTGATACGGGCTGGCCTGGTCGAGGCCTTGCGCCTCGATCTGGTCGGCCCTGACAACGACCACGTCTTCGCCCATGAGTTGTTGCCGGAGTCGCCCACCCGCTGGTACCTGACGGGCTTCCTGGTGCCCCGCCATGCCCCGGAGGAGCAGCGCACCGATGCCCAGGCTCAGGAGGAACTCGAGGCCGGCGGCGGCGAGATCGACGCGGACGATGGGGCGCCGCCCGATCACGCGGCGGCGGGCAAGAGCTACCTGCCCTCCTCCCTGGGTTTGTCCGTGCTGGTGGCGGGGGGTGTCCAGGCTCTGGAGGCCCGAGTGGTGTGGGGCGATTATGCCTACGAGGGCGCCGGGGATGAGCCGGCGCCAGACCAGGAGGTGGCCCCTGGCGGAGAGGAGGAGGGACGGGAGCCAGCGGCGCCAGGCAATTCTCCCGTGCCGGTGCTGCGTGGCTATCGACGGACCCCGTGCGCCGCCGGTCTGTCCCTGGACATCCCCGCCCCCGGGAGCCAGCCGGTCACCAGGGCCCTGCCCCAGAGCCGGGGGCTGAAACTGGTGATCACCTCCCGGCAGGTGCCGGCCACGGCCAATCTGCCCACCGGCACCCGGTCGGTTGCCGTCTTCCTGGTCAACGAGCGCCAGCCCAATCAAGAGCATGGCTACCGCGCCTTTGCCTTCCAGGCCGGGTTGATCCTGCGTTCTCCCGTGCCCTTCGTGGCGCGGCCGGATCCGCGCGGCTTCGGTGACGGCGAGTTGAGCGAGGAATGGGACGCCAAGGTCGGCGATCTCCACTATCGCGATCTCTTTGAATATGCCGTCGGCCATGGCGTGGCAGCGAAGGTCAGCCTGGACGCGGACCAGGCCTGTTTTCAGGTAGCCTCGGAATGGCTACCTACCGCCGAGGTCGAGCGGGTCGAGCCCGCCCCCTTGCCCGGGGTGGAACTGGGTATGGAGGCCCTGGCCGAGCTGACCGACGGCCAGGATGCCGCCCGCAAGCTGAGGCCGCTGGTGGACCAGTATCGGGACTGGGTGCGGGCCCAAGGCCACAAGTGCGCCGCTCTCAGCGGCCGGCGGGCCCAGACCGCGGCTGAGCTCCTGGAGGCGGCGGAGCATGCGGCCAACCGCATCCAGGCGGGGATAAGCCTTCTCACCGACCCGGATGCCCTGCTGGCCTTTCGCATCGCCAACCGCGCCATGGCGGCGGCGGCCCGGCGGCGCGAGGCCCAGGCCAAAGGCCAGGCGCCGGACCAGGTCCCCCCGCCCTGCTGGCGGCCCTTCCAGCTCGCTTACATCCTGCTCACCCTGCGGGGCATGGCGGACCCGCTCCATGGTGACCGCGAGGTGGTGGATCTGCTGTTCTTCCCCACTGGCGGCGGCAAGACCGAGGCCTACCTGGGGCTGGCGGCCTTTATCCTGGTGCTGCGACGCCTGCGCAACCCCGGCCTGCGCGGGGCCGGGGTCAGCGTGCTGATGCGCTACACCCTGCGGCTGCTGACCCTGGATCAGATGGGCCGGGCCGCGGCCCTGATTTGCGCCCTGGAACTGGAGCGGGCCGCGGAGGCGCGGCTGGGCCCCTGGCCCTTCGAGGTCGGCCTCTGGGTGGGGTCGGCGGCCACCCCCAACCGGCTGGGCTATAAGGGCTACGATGGCCCTGGCGCCGACGATACCGCCTACCGGCGTACCAATCGCTTCAAACAACAGCCCAGAAAGAACCCGCGGCCTATCCCCCTGGAGAACTGCCCCTGGTGTGGCGCGCAACTGGAACCTGATTCCTTCCGCCTGGCGCCCAACCCCAACCAGCCCCTGAACCTGGAGGTGCGCTGCGTCAATCATCGCTGCGATTTCTCCACGGAACGCGCCCTGCCCATCCTGGCGGTGGACGAACCCATCTATCGCCGCCTGCCGGGCCTGCTGATCGCCACGGTCGATAAGTTTGCCAGCCTGCCCTGGACCGGCGAGACCGGCACCCTCTTCGGACGCATCGAGCGCTACGACGACCAGGGATTCTATGGCCCCTGCACCGATACCGGACGGCCCTTCGGGGGGCGGTTGCCACCGCCGGACCTGATCATCCAGGATGAGTTGCACCTGATCTCCGGGCCCCTGGGCACCATCGCCGGCCTGTACGAGACCGCCATCGATGCCCTGGCGACCTGGACCCTCGCCGATCAACCGGTGCGGCCCAAGATCATCGCCAGCACGGCGACGGTGCGGCGTGCTGACCGCCAGATCCGGGCGCTCTTTGGCCGGCCACGGGTGGAGGTCTTTCCGCCGCCGGGTCCCAATCGCCGCGATGCCTTCTTTGCCCTGACCAAGGCTGCCAGCGAAGTGCCGGCCCGCCTCTATGTGGGGGTCGCCGCCCAGGGGCGCAGCCTCAAGGTGGTGTTGCTGCGCGCCGCCCTGGCCCTGCTGTCCGCGGGACAACGGCTCTGGGAGGCGGCCGGCGGCAGCAAGTGCCTGCCCAATCCCGCCGACCCTTACATGACCTTGCTAGGCTATTTCAACAGCCTTCGGGAACTGGGCGGGTCCCGGCGGATCGTGGAGGACGAGATCCGGGCGCGCCTGCACCAATACGGCCAGCGCCGGCGGCTGGACCCCGACGATGGCCTCTTCGTGAATCGCAATATCGCCTACGAGGTGCTGGAGTTGACCTCCCGCGTATCCACGGCGGAGGTCGCCGCGACCAAGCGCCGCCTGGCCTTGCCCTTCCAGGAGAAGGAGCGGGTGGATGTGGCTCTGGCCACCAACATGATCTCGGTAGGCCTGGACATCATCCGCCTCGGTCTCATGGTGGTCCTGGGTCAGCCCAAGACCAGCGCCGAATACATCCAGGCCACCAGCCGTGTCGGCCGCGATCCCCAGCGCCCCGGCCTGGTGGTGACCCTCCTCAATATCCACAAGCCCCGGGACCGCTCCCACTATGAGCGCTATGCGGGCTACCACGCCAGTTTTTACCGCGCCGTCGAAGCCACCAGCGTCACGCCCTTCTTGCCCCGCGCCCTGGACCGGGCCCTGGCGGGGGCCCTGGTGGCCTTGAGTCGCCAGGGGGATGCCACGATGACCCCGGCCCGGGGCGCCGAACGCATCCTGAGCCGCCGAGCCGCCCTCCAGTTCGTCGCCGACCGCTTCGCCGAACGGGCCCGGGACCATGATGCCTACAAGCTCCCAGCCGATGCCCAGCGCTTGCGTGACCATGTGCTGCACACCTGCGAAAGCCTGCTGGATGACTGGCTGCAGATCGCCAGCCAACTGCAAAGCACCCATACCAAGCTGCAATATCAGCTTTGGGAAACCACGGGTGCCCAACGTCTGCTCTATGACCTGCTGGACCCGGAACTGGCCAGCCTGCCCGACGAAAGGCGGCGCTTCCGCGCCAACCGCTCCATGCGTGACGTGGAGACCAAGGTGGAATTCGAGATCCGGAACCTGAATGCCTGGGGAGACCGGCCATGAAGAAGCCCAGCCTGCGCACCAGCCAACTGATCACGACCTATGGGCCGGGGTCCATGCTGGATCTGCCGGAGGCCGCGGTCCTGGTGGCCGGACTGGACCATTGGCACTACGACCAGAGCCAGTTGCACCTGATCGAGGAGCCCCGGCTGGTGGCCAAGCTGGCCGAGCAGTTGGGCCGGTCCCACCTGACCCTGCGCGCGCCACCCCCGGCCAATGACCGACCCCAGGGCACCCATCCGGATGTGGTCGCCTGGCGCTTCCCCCTCTGGTTCATCGTCCAGGAGGCGGTGTCGGCCCCCGGCGGCCATCGGCGCCGGCGCCTGGTGCATCTGGATGCCCTGGACGGCGGCCTGTTCCGGGATGACGACGGCAAGCGTAAGAGCGTGGTCCCCATCCGCTTCGTGCGTGCCTGCCCCAAGGGCCACATCGGCGATATCGACTGGCCCAGCTTCGTCCATGGCGCGGGAGGCTGCCCCCGGGGTCAGCAGGAATTATGGGTTGAGGAGCGGGGGACCTCGGGTGACCTGGAGGCCGTCTGGATCCTCTGCGCCTGCGGTCAGAGCCGCTCCATGAGTCAGGCGGCGCGCCGCGCCTTGGGTGCCCTCGGCCATTGCAACGGTGACCGGCCCTGGCTGGGCCCCGGCAATCGCCAGTCCTGCGGCGAGCCCAACCGCCTGCTGCTGCGCACGGCCTCCAATGCCTACTTTCCCCAACTGATGTCGGTGATCTCCATCCCCGATACCCAGAGTCCGGTGGACGAGGTGGTCCGCTCCCTGTGGGAGGATTTCCTGTGCGATGTCGCCAATCTGGCGGACCTGGGCAAGGTCCGGAAGAAACCCACGCCGGGGGCCAAGCTGGCGGGGCTGGATGACGAGGCGGTGATGGCCGCCATCGGCCGGGCCCAGGGGGGCCTGGCTGGCACGGCGCGCAGCGTGAAGGAGGTGGAATTCGAGGCCCTCGCCGAGGCCAGGGACGAGCTGGGCACCGATCGACCCGACGGCGACTTTTATGCCCGTGCCCTGCCGCCCGAGGAATGGCAAAGCCCCTGGACCCGGCCCATCGAGCGTATCGTCCTGGTCCATCGGCTGCGCGAGGTCATCGCGCAGGTGGGTTTCACGCGCTTCGAGGCCGCCGGTCCGGATATCGATGGGGAACTGGACCTGGGGGTCAAAGCGGCCGCCCTGGCGGCGGATGCGACCTGGCTGCCAGCGGTGGAGAACCATGGCGAAGGGGTCTTTCTCCAGTTCAAGGCGGAGGCCATCGACGCCTGGCTGGAAAGGCCCGCCGTGATCCGGCGCGGGCAGGTCCTGGAGGCGGGCTATGCCCTTTGGAAACGGGAACACGAGCCCACCAGCCGGGAATTCCCGAAACTGCCTTTCATCCTGCTGCATTCCCTGTCTCATCTGCTGCTCACGGCGGTCTCCCTGGAGTGCGGCTATCCCGCCTCTTCCCTGCGGGAACGTGTCTATGCCCTGCACGGGCATTACGGCATCCTGATCTATACCGGCTCCCCGGACGCGGAGGGGACCCTGGGCGGCCTGGTCCAGGCGGGCCGGGAGATCGGCAAACACCTGCGTCACGCCATCGAATTGGCCTCCCTCTGCTCCAACGATCCGGTCTGCGCCTATCATCAGCCTGCCGAGCATGACCATCAGCCCCTTAATGGGGCCGCCTGCCATGGCTGTCTGCTCATCGCCGAAACCTCCTGTGAGCAGCGCAACGAATACCTGGACCGGGCTCTGGTGACGGCAACCGTCGAGGCCCTGGGCGCGGAGTTCTTTGGCCCATGAATGCCGGGGCCTTTCACCGATGAATTACGCTGCCTTCCATGCCCTGTCACCCGGCTCGCTCCAGGCCCTGGCCCAGGCGTTGCGTGATGGTGCCCTGTCGCGGGGGGAGAGTTACCGGACCCTGGAACAGATCGCCGGCATTGGCGCCACGGCCATCGCCAGCGCCATCAAGGACCTTGAACAGGCGGGTATGAGCCGGCCCCAGATCGGCCTGCTGGTGGGGGCCATCGCTGAAACCCGCCACCAGATTCCTGACCCCAGCCTGGTCTTCGAGCTGGTCCTCTCCGGCCCCCCGGTGACGGGGATCCCTACCCGCCAGACCGCCGCCGTGGTGCGTTCGCTCTTTGCCGAGGCAAGGGAGGACGTGCTGGTGGTGGGCTACGCCGTCCACCAGGGGAATGAGATGTTCGCCCCCTTGCACGAACGCATGCTCGCGGTGCCTGAGCTGCGGGTCCGCCTGTCCTTCGACATCCGCCGCAAGGAGTACGCCCAGGTCCAGGATGCCATCGACGGCTTCGCCGAAGAGTTCTCCAGCCGGCACTGGCCCTGGCCGGAGCGCCCGGCCCTCTATCATTACCCCCGCTCCCTGGAAGATACCGCCAGCGACCGTGGCAGCCTGCATGCCAAATGCATCATCGTGGACCGTCGCAAGGCCTTCATCACCTCGGCCAATTTCACCGAGGCGGCGCAGACCCGGAATATCGAGGCCGGCATCCTCATCGAGTACGAACCCATGGTGCTGCGGCTGTGGCGTTACTTTGACAGCCTGATCGCCGGGGGGCATCTACAACTGACGGTGCCAGGTGTATTACCTGGCTACCTTGGCTAGTCTTTGATTTTGTTGGCAGGTAGGCATCGATCTCATGAACGACACACATCCATCCACCCTGCATGTCCCAACCAGACGCAGGTTCATCAACCAGAGCCTGTTCCTGCTCTCCAGTCTGGTCTTACCCCAGCTTGCCAGGGGCGAGTCGCCACCGGCAACCGCGACGGGGCTGACCCAGGCCCCTCGGGAGGCAGCTCAGACCTTCTCCGATCCCGCCTGGGTACGGGACGCTATCCGGCTGATGTGGGCGGAGCGTAGGCGGTCGGGGGTGACGCCCCTGCTGCACCTGAGCCCTCCCTTTAGCAAGGACCTGCACCTCTATCTGAAGCATGAGGCCAAATCCCCCACCGGCAGTCTCAAGCATCGGGTGGCCTGGGGTCTGGTGATGGGAGCCCTGGTCAATGGCGCGATCGGCCCCAAGACCCATCTCTTTGAGGCCACGAGCGGCAACACCGCCATCGGCGAGGCCTATTTCGCCGCCAAGCTGGGCCTGCCGTTCACGGCGGTGATGCGGCCGGGCATCAGTGAGCTGAAGATCAAAGCGATCAAGCAATATGGCGGCCAGGTGGCCATTGCCCCACCAGGCATGGCCCCCGGCGTCTATCTGGAACAACTGCGCCAGGCGGAGGCCGAGGGCTACAACCTCAACCAGTTCGCCAATACGGAAAAGGTGCTCGACTATTTCGATGCCGATCCGGATCGCAACATGAACCTAGCGGCGGAGGTCTACCGTCAGCTCGCCATGGAAGACCTGCCCTGTCCCGACTGGTTCGTCGCGGGGGCCGGCTCCGGTGGCACCGCCACCAGCATCGCGCGCTATCTGCGCAAGTGGGCGGATTTCGACGGCAGGAACTGCCCGGCACGGTTGGCGGTCGTCGATCCCGAGGACTCCGTGCTCTTCGACTGGTATCTGACCGGCAACGACACCCTCAGCATCCCCAGCGGGTCACGCATCGAAGGGATCGGCTCCAGCGGCCCCGTGGTGTTCGGCAAGACCTTCAGCCTGCTGCGGGAGGGCATCGCGCAGATGATCAAGGTGCCGGACAGCGCCTCCCTGGCGGGGATGCAACTGGTCACGGACCTGGTCGGCTTTGAAGTCGGCCCCTCCACCGGGACCAATTTCTACGGGGCGCTGCGGCTGATGGAGCGCATGCACCGCGAAGGTCAAGGTGGCACCATCGTGTCCATCATCTGCGACGAAGGCAGCCGGTACCGGGACAAGTATTACAACCCGGAATGGATCGCTCAGGCGGGCCTGAAGCCCGAACCCTGGAAGGCATCCCTGAGCGAGTTCTGGGAAACGGGGCGCTGGCAGGCGGTCTGAAGTCTGAAGTCCGGGACGCGGGGGTTGGGGACTAGCGTGAAAATCACGGGCAAGAATTTCATTTTCAATGGTGTGAATCGCCCCCTCATTCACGCCGGTCAAGGTGCCGTGAAGAGCGCCTGAATGCCGAGCTGGCGCCGGCCCTGACGGATGGCATCCAGGACGGCCTCGACGGCTGGCCGGGGGGCGGGTTTGCCATCCAGGGACTTGAGCAGGGCCGCCAGTTCACCCAGGGACTGGTCGCTGGCCACGGCGATGATGTGATCGGCGCCAAAGGGCGGAGTGACGTCGAATTCGACCTTGACCGGGCGCCCGGTGGGTACCCGGTCCGGGTCCTCTGGCCAGGGGTAGTGGTAGTGCAGGGTGCCATCACCGGAGAGGCTGAAGAAGACCAGGTAGGGCAACTGGATATCGTCGATCTCGAAGGCGATGCGCCCGCCCCGGCGGTGGGTCCCGTCGTTGGGCAGGACGCGCATGGTCAGGCGGTCGCCGAGCCGCTCCCATTTGAGCCGCTCCAGCCCGCGCCACTTGTCGATCACGGTCTGCAGGGCCGGCCGCCGTAGGTCCCGCGCCAGGACTTCGCCTTGACCAGAAATGGCCTGGCGAGCCCCAATATCGAAGATCAGATCAGCTTCTTTTTCATTATAAACAATTTTTATTCCATTCAAGTCGTTAGCGATGTCCGTGGGCATTACATCGTCAGAGACTTTTATGTACACCTGCGACCGGGGCAGAACTTGACGTATTGCAACCGGGTGGTCACCGGTGCCAGCCAAAGGCAGCACCACCCTTTCTTGGTCCACCATTGGCAGCAGGTTTGGGGTCTGGCGGGCTTCGGCGACAGCGCGAACATTGGCGCGCACAAAGCGATTAATTTCGTCACGGGTGAGGAGGCCATCGCTATCCCGATCTGCATAGCCCTCCAAGGCGCGGGAGAATGCCCAGCTCAGTGCGCCCCGTTGGGCACGGCGCCCCTCATGATCAAACAAAGGTACCTCTGGGACCTTTTGGTTTTCCTGGCCGGCGGCCAGGAAGGTTAGTCCGGGGAGATCATCCTCGCTGATGTCTGCCGCTGTTGGGGGTAGGTCCAGTTTCAGGTCGTCGTCGCTGATATCACCGACGGCGGTGTAGCGCACCTGGCCACCGCTGGCCCGGGGATCGACCCCACGGGTGAGGGTACCGGAGTGGCAGGCGTCGGCAAGGAAGAGGATTGCTAGCCCCTTGTCGCTTGCTTCTTTAAACCATTGATTAAACTCATCATCAAGAATGAGTTCGCGGGACCCGTTCCCTTTGTTGGTATAGCCCCCCAGCAGCAGGATTTCGTCCTTGCCATCCTCCTCGCTACCCGCAACACGCTCAGGTAGTTGCGAACCGTGCCCCGCGTAAGTCAGCACCAGGGTATCGCCAGGTTGGGCGCGGGCCACCAAGTCCAGCCAGTCCTGCACCAGGTTGTCACGAGTAGCTTCGGCGTTGAGGCGGAGGCGCAGATCCTTGACCCCCAGGCCCTTCAGCGCTTCGGCGATGTCCTGGGCGTCCGCCACTGCCCCATTGAGGGAGGGGTCATGCTGATATTCGTCGATGCCAATGACCAGAGCGCGCACCTCTGCCTGGGCCAGGCCAACATTCAGTAACGCTAGGCCGGCCAGTAGAATGCTGATGAACCTGAAGACACTGATCAGTGAATGAGTGTGTAAGCGAAGCGGAAAAAGGCAGTTAGGCATTCAGCGCACCAGTTCGACACGGCGATTGAGGGCCCAGATCTCTTCCTCGCTGAAACGATCAGGATCATCCAATTCGATGGGTTGGGATTCGCCGGCGCCCTCGGTCCCGATCCGACCTTCAAAGCCCTGTTCCCGCAGATAGGCGGCCAGGGTCTCCGCCCGGCGTTTGGACAGGGCCAGGTTGTCCTGGTCCGAGCCCCGGTCGTCGGTATGGCCGACCAGCGTGATGTCCGCCGGGTTCTGCTTGAGAAGATAATCGGCGAGGTCGCTGGCCGCCTGTTCGCCCTTGGCGGTGAAGGCGGTCGAACCACTTTCAAAGGTCACCGGCAGGGGCACCCGCTCTACCGCCCAGCCCCGGACCGAGGTCAGGGCCAGCCCCTCCGCCGTGCCGGAGCGGTGATTGACTGGCACGGCCACATACCGCTCGGCCAGCAGCCGACACTCGCTAGCCTTGCGGAAGATGGACCGGATCTCGGCCTCCGGCGGGGCCTTGGGGGTGGCGACCGGGTCGTTGATCAGGCTCAGGGCCTCCTGGAAGGCCAGGGTGGCGGACTCGTAGTGCTTACGGGCCAGTTCCAGATCCCCCAGCAGGGCCTGGGCCTGCCAGGTATTGGCGATGGCGACGGACTGGCGCAGCAGGTCCTCCTGGGCGGCCAGGTTCGCCCCCGCCCCCAGGCGTTGCTGGATCTCGCGGATGAAGCCGAGGGCGGCAACCCGGCCGAGCTTGGCGCGGTAATCATCCGGGCAACTGGGCTCGGTGGGGATCAGCCTGGCGTGCCCGGCTAGGGCCGACAGGTCGCGAGCACGGGCGGCACTCTGGATGTCCTGGGCCAGGGTGGTGCAATCGCTCCAGGCCGGATGCGGGGCCAGGAGCGCCAGGCACAGGCCGCCGGCGCTTAAGTGGCGCGGGTATGCCGGGATCGAGGAAAGTATGCGTCTGATCAGCATAGTGAGAGATCCTGTCGAGTATTCGTTGACCGGGAAATGATATACTCCTGACCCATACTAATTCGGGATAAATGATAAGGCATGGAGCCATTTAACCGGACCGCCACAGGCCATCTAAATTAATAATAATTGGTTAACACTGGTCTCTAGACTCTGGTCGCTCTGCGAAAATTACCTTGCTCAGTCGCCAAGGGGATGCGGAGCGGCGCCGACCAGGACTGACCTCAGACGGCATGGAGTTCTCGATGTGCACCCTCGCCCCCCTCTGCTCCGCCCACCCCTGCCGCCCCGCCGTGTATTCCCCTGGCGGGATGCCTCCTAACCGGTTGTCCCCTGGCCGTAATTGGGGCCCTCGTTACCAACGGGCTCCTGGTCCTGGCGCTGATCGCCCCTGGCTGGCTGCCACCGGGACCCTGCTCCTGCTCTTGTTGTTGCTGGCCACGCCCCTGGGGGCCCAGGCCGGGGAGTTGCCCACCGATCCCCTGCTCCGCCTCGAAACGGGCATGCATACCGGCCCGATCAAGCGCATCGGCGTCGACCAGGCCGGCGGCCTGCTGATCACCGCCTCCGATGACAAGACCCTGCGCCTGTGGAATCCGGCCGACGGCAGTCTGTTGCGGACCCTGCGCCCGCCCATCGGCCCCGGGGACGAGGGCCGCCTCTACGCCGCCGCCCTGTCCCCGGATGGTCAATGGGTGGCCACCGGCGGGTCGACCCAGGCCGGGGGCGAGGGGCAGGGCAGTTATCTCGTCTATCTCTTCGACCGGGCCAGCGGCGAGCTGCGCCATTACCTGGTGGGTCTGCCCGACGTGGTCAACCACCTGTGCTTTTCCCGGGACGGTCGTTACCTGGCCGCCAGCCATGGCTCGGGCGGCCTGCGCGTCTGGTCCACGGCGGGCTGGCAAGCGGTCGCCAGCGATAGCCAGTATGACGATGCCAGCCTCTGGTGCGACTTCGGCCCCGACGGCCACCTGGTGACCTCGGCCCTGGACGGCCAGATCCGGCTCTACGATGCCGACTTCAACCTCATCGCCAAACGCCCGGCCCCGGGCGGCAAGGAGCCCTTTGCCGTCGCCTTCTCCCCCGACGGCAGCCGCATCGCCGTGGGCCTGGCCGATGCCCCGGCGGTGGCACTCCTCTCCGGCCAGGACTTGCAGCCGCTGGAGCCACCCGGCCGCAAGGGCCTGGACAATGGCGACCTGAGCAAGGTCGCCTGGTCCGCGGATGGCCAGCGCCTCTATGCCGGCGGCCGCTTCCAGCGTGAGGGCAAGTTCCCGGTGGTAGTCTGGGAGAGAGGCGGCAAAGGGGAACTGCGTTTCTGGACCGGAACCGCCAACAGCCTCGCCGATCTACGGCCCCTGACCGGCGGCGACCTGCTGGTCGGTACCAACGACCCCGCCTGGCTGCGCTTCAACCCCCAGGGGGAGGTCGTACAAAAGCGCGCCAGCCAGATCCCGGACCTGCGTAACAAACTGGGTGACCACTTCCGCCTCTCCGCCACCGGCCGCCAGGTCGCCATAGGCCTGGGCTATGGCGGTGAACAGGCGGTGATGTTCGACATCGATGCCAAGCGGCTCTTCGACGGTAGGATCAACGAAACCTTACTGTTGCAACAACGGCTGGATGAGCTGGGTTTCGACCCCGGCAGCCTCGACGGCAATCAGGGACCCCAGGTCCGCAAGGCCCTCAACGAATGGCGCCAGGAACAGGGACTGGGCCCCGGCGGCCTGGACGACGCGGCGCGACGTGGTCTGGGCATCAGCCCCCTAACGGAGCCGCGCACCAAGGCCCAAGGCCTGAAGATCAGTGGCTGGGAGAACGGCCAGGCCCCCAAGCTAGGCAACAGGTCCCTGGCCCTGGCGCCTCACGAAACCGCCCGCGCCCTGACCATCGCCCCCGACGCCCAGAGCTTTCTCCTCGGCACCTCCTGGTATCTGCGCCGCTATGACCGTCAGGGCCAGCTCCTCTGGCAAACCCCGATCCAGGACACGGCCTGGGGGGTGAACATCAGCGGCGACGGCCGGATCGCGGTTGCCGCCTGTGGCGACGGAACCCTGCGCTGGTACCGATACCGCGATGGCCAGGAACTGCTGGCGCTCTTCGTCCACCGGGTAACCCGGGAATGGGTCCTCTGGAGCCCCAAGGGTTTCTACGATGCCAGCCCCGGCGGTGACCGACTGATCGGCTGGCACCTGAACCGGGTCGAAATGGGCGAGGGGCTGGGGGTGCTCAACGTGATGCCCGGCTCCGCCGCCGACACGGCCGGCATCCGGCCCGGCGATCAGCTCGAATCGGTCAACGGCCTCCGACCCAAGACCCGGGAAGAACTCACCGAGATCATCGCCCAGAGCCAGGCCGGTGAGCCGCTCCGGGTCAACCTGCTACGTGGCATGGACTATCTGGCCTTCGAGGTCTGGCCCCAGCGGACCCAGCCTCAGGCCCCGCCCAAGGTGGGAACCCTGGTAGGCAAGACCCTGGCGCGGGCCGACGCCTCGGACTTCTATCCCGTGGGCAATTTCCGCGAGCGCTTTTACCGCCCTTCCGTGGTGGCGAAGGTACTCGATACCCTAGATGAGGGCCAGGCCCTCGCCCAGGCGAACACCCAGGGGGGGCGCGCCCTCCCCGAGCCCGACATCGCCACCTCGCTGCCGCCGATGGTCCATCTCCTCAGTCCTCGCGACGGCGACAGCTTCGGCCCTGGGCCAACCACCTTACGTTATCGTATCAAGAACAGTGGCGGCGAACCGCCGCGGCCTCTTCAGGTGCTGGTAAACGGCCGGCCCCTGGACACCCAGCGTGGTCTCCAGCGGGTCAGCGCCGGTCAGGCCGGCCCAATGGGTCAGACGGGGCAGCCGGGTGGCCAGGCCGGTCAGATCGGTCAGGTCGCCGGCGCCGCGACCGAGGGCGAGCAGGTCCTGGAGATCGACCTGCCCCCGCAGGACCTCACTCTGACCCTGGTGGCGGAGAACCGTTTCGGCGCCTCGCCCCCGGAGACGATCCGGCTGCGCTGGTCGGGCGGTCAGGCGGACGCCTTCATCGCCCCACCCAAGCTCTACGCCCTGTTGGCGGGGGTTTCGGATTACGAAGACGACACCCTAGACCTCCAGCTCGCCGCCAAGGACGCCAGAGATTTCGGTGAAGCCTTGAGGCGTCAATCGGGGGGGCTGTACCGCGAGGTGAAGATACGCAGCCTGGAAAATCCCACCAGCAAGGAATTGCTCGAAGGACTGGGCTGGCTGCGCACGGAGGTGACCAGTCGGGACATCGCCGTGGTCTTCATCTCCGGCCATGGCGTCAACGACCCCGACGGAAATTATTATTATTTGACCCGGGATAGCAATACCAATCAACTGATAAGTACCGCCGTCCCCAATTTCCAGGTCAAGAATACCCTGACCGCCCTGCCGGGCAAGGTCCTGGCCTTTGTCGACACCTGCCACTCCGGCAACATCATGGGCGGTCGTCGCGGAGTGGCGGACGTCACTGGTGTCATCAACGACCTGACCTCCGCCGAAAACGGCTTGGTGGTATTCGCCAGTTCCACGGGCAAGCAGTACTCGCTAGAGAACCCCGAATGGGGCAACGGCGCCTTCACCAAGGCCCTGGTGGAAGGTATCAACGGGGCGGCAGCCCAACGCCAGGACGGACGTATTACCATCACTATGCTCGAACTGTATCTGAGCGAGCGGGTGAAAGAGCTCACCGGAAACAAGCAGACGCCGACCACGACCAAGCCTGAGACCATTCAGGATTTCCCGATCGCCCTGAAAAGACCCTCCTGAGTCTCTGCCAGCCCTTCCGGAAGCCGAGGTCAGTCTGATCCCGGTCAATAGGGAGGATAGCCCGCCGAATACCGGATGCTCCCGACCCAACGGCACCAGCGAGGCGGCCAAAAGTAACCCGAAAACTGATCGGGAGAATAAGGCCGGGCCCGGCTTCGGCAAGCTCGATCGCCTTGGTATATAGTTAGGAAACACCCGTTGGAGGTGTTTCACCCATCGCTACCTAACGACAAGTAGAGGACGAGATGCGTGCCTTTTTGATCCGACACTTTCTGCTCCTGGGAGTCATCGGTCTCATCCTGACCGGCTGCCAGACCATGCCCACCGGCGGCGGGGCCGCCGTGGACAATTACAACCTCGGCCGCGCCGCTTATGACGCCGGGGATTATCAGAACGCCGTGGCCTATTTTCTGGAGGCCACCCGTCTCGACCCGCGCTATGGCGAGGCCTTCTATGGTCTGGGACGGGCCTACGAGGCCCAGAACATGAACCGACAGGCCCTGGACGCCTATCTCAATGCCGTCAGCGTCCAACCCAGCCATGGCGCCGCCCATGCCCGGGCGGGCATCCTCTATTTCAAACAGCGTGAGTACGTACCGGCGGAGACCCACCTCAAGCGGGCCACCGAGTACGCGCCCTCCGATCCCCTGCCGTTCTATTACCTGGGTGAAATTTACCGCATGCAGGGCAATTGCAAGGCCAGCGTCGACATGTACAAGAAGGCCCTGGCCCTGAATCCTGGCCTGCTCGACGCCAAGGAGGGGCTGCGGCGGGCGCAGCGTGAGATCTGCGGTGGCGGTGGTGGCGGCGGCAACCGGCCGCCCAAGGTGGAGCGCGCCACGGAGTTCACCGGTGGCGGCCGCGCCCTCAAGCCGGGTGAGTGGTAACGCCTGATGCGCGCCACCCAGCGCAAGATCGTCTTGATGGCGCTGGCAATCCTGCCGGTCCAGGGCTGGACCGGCAACCGGGCATTGATGGAAAAGAATGCCCGTGAACTCATCGGTGTCAATCAGGCGATCCTGGATGCGCTGCACACGGGTATCCAGGACGGTGAGTATCGGCTATCCGCCAGGGTAACGACGGGCCCTGGCCAGCCCCTCTTCCAGGTGGACCATTTGGAGGTCACGGGTGCCGAACGCGCGGTGGACGCGGTACCCTCCGCCATCCACTCCCCCCTGCCCTGGGCCCCATCGGCAGCCGCCCCCACCGTCAAGGGTACCCACGCCAGCCCGAATGTCCTGGCCCCCTTTGGCCATGGCAGCCCCAGCCTGCGCTTCGGCCCCATCCCGGACCAGGTCGAGATGGCCGCCACCCCCGCCAAGGCGGTCACGGCCGCGCCGCCCGTGACGGCCGGCCAGACGGACCAGCGCGCCCCGGCTCCCCTCGACCCACTCACCTTATCAACCGCGCCCGCCCAGCTCGGCGCCCACCACTTACCTCTGGAGGATGCAAGTCACCCGGTACCCCCCGATTCCCCCACTACCGGCGGTGGCGCCGTTCTGAAACCCTGGTGACCCCGCCAGTTACCGAAGTTTTGTGCCCGTCAATTCCAAGCCCCCACGGCTGATGAAAATTAATGCGGAGACGAATGGAGAAATGACCATGGTGAAGACAATGATCGCGAGAAGGGGCCTGCAACTCGGCCTGATGGCCCTGGCCCTGCTGCTGGGCGCCCAGGTTGCCGTCGCGGGCAACAAAAAACTGATGACAGTCAATGCCGCCAAGGTGGCCGCGGAACGGGCCATCGTCGAGAGCGTCATCGGCCTCAAGGTCCGGAGCAGTGAACGGGTCGAGGACCTCGTCGCCCAGGAGGTGACCGTCGACGCCAAGACGGCGGCGGCCATCAAGGGCATCGAATACGCGGATGCCATCTATGACCCCGAGAAGGATATCGCGCAGGTCGTCGCCACCATCAAGCTTGGCCGGGTGACCAATATCATCGGCCGCAACATCGACTTTGGTGGTCAGACCATCCAGCGCGTTGGCTTTGCCACCTCCACCCCCGAGATGGCCGGTCCCCTCCGCGCCCTGCGGGCGGCGGAAATGGATGCCTACAAGCAACTGGCCAAGACCATCATCGGCTTCAAGATCGACAGCAACACCTCCGTGCGGGATTACATCCTGGAATCGGACAGCATCCGCGCCAAGATGATGGCCGCCATTTACGGCGCCGAACTGGTGGGCTACCGCTGGGATGAGAATGGCGACGCCTATGTCAAGATGCGTCTGAAGTTTGGCTTCGTTCAGGACGTGCTGAACCGCCGCATTAAGTACGACAACGAGGTGGTCGAGGTCGAGGGCATCGGCGCTCAGCACAATGACTTCAAACAGGACCCGACCACGGTGGGCATGGAGGGCAATTTTGGCGGTCGCACCGAGATCCGCGAGGGCACGATCAATGTGCCGGTCGGCCCGGCCACGGTACCCGCCATGCCGCCGGAGGCCCAGGGCGGTGGCGCCAATCTGCGCTGAGGCCCGACTGGCTTGAGACCCAGGTGAGCCCGGGAGACCGGGCCACCCGCCTCGGTCTGGCCGTTCAGGCGGACGTAAGCGGGTCCGGATTCATACACCACGCCACAACAAAATTTCCAGGGATATAGACCGCCCCGGGCAACCGAGCCCTCACCCGGCAGGAAACACGCTCATGCGCAACGACTCCCTCAGGCCCCTCCTCCTCCGGCTGTTCCTGCTGCTAGCCGTGGTCCTACCTAGCCTGGCCACCCTGGCCGCGGATACCATCACCGTCACCGCCGAGGGCCTGGCCGATCCCAACGCCGAGACCTACCAGCGTGACCAGGGCCTTCTCATTGACGACCTGCGCCAGGATGCCCGGCGGCAGGTCATCGAAAAGGCCGTTGGGGCCTTTATCGACAGCAATACCCTGATGGAGAACTACGTCCTGATCGAGGACCGGGTCTTCAGCAAGTCCACCGGCCTCATCAAGCGCGTCATCAAGGAAAGCAATCCCTGGCTGGGCGAGGACGGCTTCATGCACCTGCTGATCCAGGCCGAGGTCTATGTCACCGGCGTGGAGGAGGCCCTGCAGGAGATGTCCCGCTCCTCACGAGTCAGCTATATCCGCCAATACGGCGACCCCAAGATCTCCGTGGCCATCTTTGCCCAGGATGTCGAGCGGGGCAGTTGGGAGAGCCGGTCGGAGATCGCGGAAAACATCCTCAAGGAGCATATCGCCGGCTTCGGTTATCGCGTCTGGTCGGAGGAGCTGACCAAGAAACTCAAGGCGGAAATGGTGGAATCCTCAACGATCGACGATCAGGTTGAGGCCACCATCTCCATGTCGCACCTCAAGGAATCAGACTTCTCGATCTACGGCAAGGTCAAGTTCGACGTCCGCACGGTCAACCTCAAGGCCTCCGGGGTCAACGTCAAAAAGCACGTCATCACCTCTTGGACGGTGAAATGCGTCGACAACCACACCGGCGAGGAGATCTATTTCAACAACAAGGTCCCGCGCCGGCATAGCTGGGCCACGGAAGACGAGGCGGTGCAGGAGATCGGCCGCCTGATTGGCGAGGAATTCTCCCGTGACTTTTTTCAACAGCACCTGATGAGCCCGAGTAAGATCTACCAGCTGCGGGTGATCGGCCTGCCCAGTTATGACGTCGGCGTCCTGTTCAAGAAGGAACTGATCGGGCTGCGTCCCATTCTCGGGGTGGATTTTCGCAACTACTCCAGCGACGGTATCTCCATTTACGAGGTGAATTTCGCCGGCAACACCGGCAATTTCGCCGAGGTGGTGAACAGCGTGGTGATCAAGCCCCTGAATGCCAAATTTGGGGAACAGGCCTTCCGGCTGGACGCGGTCGAGCAAGGGGTGGTCAAGGTGAGCTTCCATGGCACCAAGGACCTCGACCGCTTGGTGGAGGAATTCAATGCCAAGCCACCCGCCGCCCTGGCCGTCGCCACACCGGCCCGCCTCAGCCATATCGCCAAGGCCCCCCAGGCCGTGGCCAAACTGGAGGAGATCAACCCGGAGGCGATCGCCCAGTTGCGCAAGGGCGAGACCGTCGGGTCAGCGCCCTTCCAGCAAGTCAAGGATTTTTAGGATGAAAATACCGGCCTGGCTGTTTCACCGGCAGGGGTGAAGTCGGCCCCCTCAGAGGGTTGCCTCTTCCCAACCCTGGCCGGATTTGCACACCAGCGAGTTTTCCTCATAGGTCTTGCCATCCTTCTGGGTGACCTGCCGTAACTGCCGGCATTGGCGCCCATCCGCCTTGGTGTAGATTTCCCCCGGGATCACGTAGCCCTTGGTGGTCTTGCCGGTCTTGCTGGAGCGGGCGCTCCAGGTGATCCGCTCATTGGTCTTGGCATTGGCGGCCCGTTGCTTGGCCGAGCCGAGGAATTGGCGCTCAACCTCATCGAACACGCCACCCAAAGCCTTGCCAATGGAATGGCCGATGCTGGCGAAGCCGCCATAGATCCCACCCGACTCAGACCCGGCCTTGCCGGCTTGACCCTTCTCGCCCCCCTCGGGGGTACCAGTCGTCACGCAACCCGAGCAGCCGGCGACCAGCACCAGCGCCACCGCGACCTTTACGCCTCTCATCATGCTCGCCTCCACAAAGCTGAATCCATGGAACAGGCGAGTACCGGCTTGCCTTAAATATTTGTTCGCCGGCCACGCACCCGCTACGCAATCACCCGCCCTGGCACACTTGGAACAACCTCATCCTCAATCACAGACCCTGAGCATAGACATCCCTGTCCGCTATCTCCCTGCCCAGGTCAGACCGCCGCCTCGGTCCAGCCTTTATTCGTCTTGCAGGCCGTCGTCTTACCCTGGATGGTCTGGCCGTCTTTTTCGGCAACCTGCTCGATATTCCGGCACTGCTGACCAGCCGAATTGGTGTAGATCTCGCCAGGGATGACATAGCCCGTCGTGACTTTACCAGACTTCTTGGAGGGCGCCGGCGCCTTCCAGGCCACCTTCTGATTGGGCTTGGCCTCGGCGGCTGCCCTACGCATGGCGGCATCCATCGCCTGCCGTTCCTGCTCATCCAGGTAGGCGCCAATGGCATTGCCGATGATGCCGCCCGCGAGACCGCCAATCAGGGCACCCACCCAGGGACTGCCACCGGTATTGTTGGCAATCACCGCCCCAGCGATGGCGCCGCCCGTGGCGCCGACGGCGGTACCCGTCGCCTGGTTGGATCCGGTGGTGGAGACACAGCCACTCAGTCCGACGGTAATTGCGCCGGCGGCCAGAGCCACTTTGATTTTGTTCATGAACTAATCCTCATACTATCCCAACGGTAAACGCGACCGGGGGCGACCGCCGCCGCCAATCCCAAATGGATACTAGACCATCAAACGTCAGGCAGGCAACGCCCCTGGACTCAGCCCCTGGACTCACCAGGAAGCCGCCCCTTCGGCGACGCCCTTGAGCATCTCGGCCACCTCCCGCATGACGGCACTGTTGGTGGTCTCCTCCGCGGGGACGTTACGATGGACGACGTAGGTCTTGCCCTCCTGGCCGGGCAAGGTGTAGATGCTAAGGATGAAGGGACAGTTGACCAGACGGTTGGGGTCCTCCGCGATCATCTTGCGTGACAGGGTGGCGCTGCAGAACTCGATGGACTCGGCACGGGCATAGAGAGGCCCGCCAATCCCCAGATCCTTGCCGGTACGCTCCAGCATCTCGCCCAGGTGCATGACGTTGTTGATATAGAGACCGCGCTCGGCGATGGCGCTCTTGGCGCCTTCCATCACGGTATCGAAGTCGCTCTCGCTCTCGTAGACGGCATAGGGGGCGCTCAAGGCGAGGGCCGGCAAGGCCAGCAGGGCGATGGTCGCCATGGCGTTGAGAGATTTCATCGATGTTCTCCTCTGGTGATAAGGGGCGGTTGTGAGGCGATCTTCTTTCAAATAGCCACCAAGGTGTGCGTTAAAGCGCCCCCTGGGGCCAAACCCTAGACCAGAACCCTGAGGCACTCCTCAAAAGAGTCCGCTGATGGTGCCATGCCGGTCGATATCGATGTCTTGGGCGGCGGGGCGCTTGGGCAGACCCGGCATGGTCATGATACTGCCGGTATAGATGACGACGAAGCCGGCGCCAGCGGAGACCTTGGCGCCCTTGACGTGCAGGCGGAAGCCAGTGGGTCGGCCGGGGCGTTTGGGGTCGTCGGACAGAGAGGCCGGGGTCTTGGCGACGCAGATGGGCAGGCCGCCATAACCCAGGTTGGCGATATGTTTCAACTGGGCCTGGGCCTCGCTGGAGAAATCCACGCCATCGGCGCCATAGAGGCGGCGGGCGAGGGTCTCGACCTTGGCCTCCAGGGACTGATCCAGGTCGTAAAGAGGGGTGAAGCGGGCCTGTCCGCCCTCACGACCAGTACCTTCACCCGTACCCGCCACCGGACCTGAACCTGTACCTGAACTTGTAGCAGCATCAGTATGAGCACCCGCAGCTGATCTCGTATCTTTACCTGTAGCAGCATTAGCACCTGCGCCCGCGTCAGCGCCACCAGCCCCGGCACCCACATAAGCCTTGGTACCAGCACCGCCGCCGGGATGAGGGCTGGCCGCCGCCAAGACCCTCTGGGCTAGCTCCAGTCCCCCGGCGCCGCCGGCCTCACGATAATCGGCGATCTCCGCCGGCACCCCCAGATCGCGGCAGGCGGCCAGGACCTCGGCCAGTTCCTCCTCGCCGTCGTCGAGGAAGCGGTTGAGGCAGATGACCACCGGCACCCCAAACAGCCCCAGGTTCTCGACGTGCTTGGCGACGTTGGCCAGGCCATGGAGGCGGAAGGCGCGGCGGGTGACCACCAGCACCACGGCACTGGGGGCCAGGCCGCCGATGCGGCACTTGATGTGCAGGAACTTCTCCGCCCCCAGGTCGGCGCCGAAGCCGGCCTCGGTGACGGTGACCTCGGCCAGCTTGAGGGCCAGGCGCGTCGCCGCCAGGGTGTTGCAGCCGTGGGCGATGTTGGCGAAGGGGCCGCCGTGGACGAAGGCCGGCACCCCCTCGATGGTCTGCACCAGGTTGGGGTGCATGGCGTTCTTCATCAGGGCGGCCATGGCCCCCTGGACCCCCAGTTCGGCGGCCTGGATGGGCCGGCCCAGGGCGTCGAAACCCACCAGCACCCGCCCCATGCGCGCCTTGAGGTCCATGAGGTCCGAGGCCAGACCCCAGATGGCCATGATCTCGGAGGCGGCGGTGATCTCGAAGCCATCCTCACGCATAACGCCGTTGGCGCCACCGCCCTCCAGGCCGATGAGGATGTTGCGCAGGGCGCGGTCGTTCATGTCGATGACCCGTTTCCACAGCACCTTGCGCGGGTGGATCTGGGGCTCGTTGCCCTGGTGGAGGTGGTTGTCCACCACCGCCGCCAGCAGGTTGTGGGCGGCGGTGACGGCATGCAGGTCGCCGGTGAAATGGAGGTTGATCTCCTCCATGGGCAGCACCTGGGCGTAGCCACCCCCCGCCGCCCCGCCCTTGAGCCCCATGCAGGGGCCGAGGCTGGGCTCGCGGATGGCGGCGACGGCGCGCTGGCCCAGGCGGGCCAGGGCCTGGGTCAGGCCGATGGTGGTGGTGGTCTTGCCCTCGCCGTGCTTGGTGGGCGTCATGGCGGTGACCAGGATCAGCTTGCCGTCGGGCCGATCCGCCAGACGCTCCATGACGCCGAGGGGGACCTTGGCCATGTAGGGACCATAGAGGTGCAGTTCCTCGGCGGTCAGGCCCAGGCCAGCTGCGACCTCGGTGATGGGCCTGAGACTGGCCTCACGGGCGATCTCGAGATCCGACCTCATCGGGGCGCCTCTCCCCGGGGCGGGTTCCGCCCCTCGCCGGACGCCTCAGGATCGCCGGCCCGCGGGTCGGCTGCCGTCGGCGCCAGCGGGCCAAAGCTGCCCAGCAGACCGATCAATGCCTGACGGCTGAGGATATGCTGGTTGTGGTAATCCAGGATCAGCTTCATGTCGAAGTCCAGGCGGATACCTGGCAGCCGGGCATCGGCGTCGCTGGGATCGCTGGCGATGACGGTGATTTCCTCCCGCTCCACCCCCTCCAGCTTGGCCAGCCGCCGGGTGAGGGCCGCGAGGGACAGGTTCTCCAGGGCAACCTCTTCCAGTTCGCCGGTCAGGGTCATGGCATCGTCGTTCTCCGTCAGGGGCACGCCGAAGCAGTGGTCGATGCCGAGCCTGGTCCGCAGGATCTCCGCCACGCAATCAAAGGCGCGGCAGGCCAGGGCGACCCGATAGCCCATGGTCTTCAGGGTCTGGATCAGTTCCAGGGTGCCGGGCCCCACCGTCACCGCCCGCGCCACGTTGGCGATCACGTCCAGGGGCAGACCCTCCAGGCAAGCGGCGGAGTGGCTGAGACAATCCCAGTCTCCCTGGCCCGGGGCCAGGGCCAGGTCCGCGGCCGGGATGCCGGCGAGCCGCAGGATCGCCTCCCGGGTCCCCTGGTCCATCAGGCTGGTACGGAGATCGAACAGCAGGACGCGCTTTCTCTTGTTGAAGACGTCCTCGCTCTGAAAGAGGATGTCGATGCCCAGTTCCCCCATGCGCTGGCGCAACTCCTGGCGCAGATTGTCCAGGGGGATGGCGCAGTGGTGCAGGTCCACCAGCAACTCCATGAGGAAGATGCCCTCCCGGGCGATCATCTCCGCCAGTTCGACGTTGATGGTGTAGGTCTTGAGCAGGCCCGTCACCGCGGCGACGATCCCCGGTCGATCCCGGCCCAGCAGGATCAGCAGCAATGGCTGGCGTGCCCCGGCACGGGGCTGGGGGCGGTAGGGGTCCACCCGCAGATCCAGACCGGTCTCCGCCGACAGACGCGCCACCAAGGCCGGCAACTCCGTCTCGGTGAGGCTGGCCTGGGCCAGGTCCACCACCATGAACAGGGTGAAGAGGCCATGCAGCACGTCCTGGCGCAGGTCGATGATGTTGCCTCCCACCGCCGCCACCGGCGCGGTGATCCTTTCCACCAGGCCGACGGCATCGGGGCCGGTGCCAAAGACGATGACGAGTTTTTCGCTCATGCGGTTCTGGGTCTCCCGGAAAAAGCTGGCACGCTGTTCACCAGCGGATGAATGAAAAAAGACCGGACGCCGGAGGGAATGACCGGATTGGCCGGCGGAAACCAATTGAGCCAGCCTTTCAGCCCCCCACCGCGGGGCCCTCCGCGCCGACCGCCGCGGAGTGCCCTGGCAAAGCGGTCGGCTCTTCTGGCCGGTCCTCCCGACCCAGGTAACAGAAAACCTTCTGCTCCAGGGAACTGGCCCAGAGGGTCAGGCGGACCTGGTCATCGGCCGGGTCGATCACCTTGACGGCATGGGCCCAGCGGGCCTCCTCGGGGACCAGGTCCGCCAGGCGGTTGGGGGACTGCTCGAAGAACTCCAGGCTCCACTGGTTACCCTCCCGGCCGGGGAAGAGGGCCAGGTAGAGCATGTCCCACTCCACCAGGTCGTTGAAGAAGTGGGTACCCAGGGAGACGTCCGGCACCAGGTTCTCGCGCATGGCGACGATCTCGCAGAGAACGGAGACCTTGTCGATCTCGGCGAAGGAGACCGGCACCCCGAGCATGGGCATGGTGGTGCCCCAGCGGCCTGGACCCAGGAGCATGACCCGGCGCGGCTCCTTGTCGACACGCAGGACGCGGCCGATGAGCCGCGCCACCGCGTAGCGGTCCTGCATGGGCAGCAGGCCATAGACCTTGGGCATGACATAGATGACACGGTCGATGCCGAGCTGGCGGCTCTTGCCGATGACCGCCCCCGCGGCCTCCAGGACCAACTCGCCCGCGGCGGCCAGGGCCGGCAGGTTGGCCCCGGCGGTATCGGTGGTGAGTTGCAGGGGGCGGCACTGCACCAGGTTGATGCGGTAGCCTTCCCCGTCCTCGCCCTCGCCGAAGTTGGCGGTGAACTCGATGTCCACCGGATTCTCGTAGGCCTCCTCGATGATGCGCATCATCTCCCGCATGTCGTTGACGAAGGGGGTTTGGTTGAGGAGATGGTCGAAGGTGAGGAGGCGGACGTCCGGCGCCAGCCGGCCCTGGTTGGCCGCCCGCCGCGCCAGCCCCTCATCCCGGGAGCTGAAGATGTGCAGGGGCAGATCGTCCTTGCGGGCCGACATGTCGGTGAATTCCACCGCCACCACCTGGCTGGCATCCAGGTCGATGACATCCACCCGCCGCTGGGAATACTGACGCACCTCGTCGTCGTCGCTCTCCGGCCGGCGCTTGGGGGCGTTGAGGGCCACCACCCGGGTGTAGTCATCGTCGGAGCGGTCCACCGCCCGGGTACCGAGGCCGAAGACCAGGCGCACCATGCCCGCGGCGGGGTCGATGAGCTTATGCCAGGCGTAGGGGTTCTTCGACAGACCCACCCCCGCCACCTGGGGGAAGAAGTGGTTGCCATAGCGCCGGCCGGAGACCCGCTGCACCAACAGGGACATCTGCTCGTCCCGGTCGAGGAGACCACGCTGCTCGCGATAGCGCAGGGCCTTCTCGCTCAGGGTGCTGGCGTAGATGGTCTTGACGGCGGCAAGGAAGTCATCCAGACGCTTCTGGTGGGAGCCCTGATTGGCGCAGAAGACGCTTTCGTACTTACCAGCGAAGGCGTTGCCGTAGCTGTCCTCCAGCAGGGAGCTAGAGCGGACGATGATCGGTGACTGGCTGAAGTAGTCCAGCATCTCCACGAACTCCTCCATGAGTTCGGTGGGGAAGCGCCCGGTGATAATGCGCCGGCGAGCCTCATGGAGGTCGTCAAGGAGGGCGTCCTGACCCGTGATCTGGCGCTGGCGATGCAGCCAGCAGCCATTGTCCACCAGGTAGGAGTAGTAGACGTCCGAGCCGATGAAGAAGGAGTCGTGGGCCTCCAGCAGTTCCCGCCAGCGGGGATCGACCTTGCGCAGGATGGCCCGGGCCAGGAGCATGCCGACGGATTTGCCGCCGATCAGGCCGGTACCGATGATGCGCTTCCAGATGGTCACGAGATCACCGAGGTCCAGGTAGCGCTCCGCCAGGGTCAGCACCCGCTCCTCGCGGCTGAAGACCATCTCGGTCAGGGTGCGGAAGACCTCCTGGGCCTCGTCCCCCACGGCCTCGCCGCGCTCCTGCCGTTCCCAGATGCGCTCGGCGTGGAGGAAGGTCCGGTTCCACTTGCCCAGCCGAAAGTGCACCGCATCCAGCCCCGCCCACGGCTTGGCGGTGAGGATCTCGGCGATGGTGGCGCTGTCGGAGATGGGCGTGAACCGGTCGCCCTCCCAGACATGGAGCATGTTCATGGTCGGCGAATAGCGGTGCTCCACCTTGGTGGGCTGGATGTAGACCCTGCCCTTGTGGCGGTAGACCTCGGTGAGGATCTGGGTGGTGCGGGAGATGGGTCCCGTGGCCTGGGTGGAATGGGTGTTGCGCAGCAAGGGGAAGTAGGCCAGGGATTCCAGGTCGAAGACATAGGGGCAGGTGAGCATGAAGAAGTTGCCCAGCATGCGGTCGCTGGACCAGGCCTCGGCGAGGGTCGAGAGGCAGTCGAAGACGAAGAAGGCCCCGCGTCCGGCCTCGCGGATCTCGGCGCGCACCTGGGTGATGAAGCGCTCGAAACCGATGGCGACGTCGATCTCCCGCACCTCCCCATGGTCGGCCTCCCGCAGCAGGGGGGGGTGAGCGGCGAAGCGGAAATAGATCAGCCGGCGCCCCTCCTTGTGCGCCGCCCGGCAATAGGCCGGGATCAGGGGGGCGAAATCGGCGATGTCGTCCAGGTGCCAGACCAGATTGTCGCCGGGCAGCAGGCCACGGAAGACGCGATCCAGGGCGGTGATGCCGGTGCTGAAATGGGATTCGATCATACCGTTACCTGCGAGACTGAAGGGGCAGAGGGGGCGGACCCTGGGCTGACGGGCCACCGGGCGCGGAGCCGGGCTGGCGGGCCACCAAGCGCGGACCTAGCCTCCACCGGAGGTGGCCACCCCTGCCGAGAGGTGGCACGACCGCCGACGGAAACTAAAACCCATGCCTGGCATCGCCAACGCCGTGAGCCAAAGCGATCGGTGACTCATCGGATTATAGGCCCTGACCAGCGGGTGACCTATGGCTACGCGTGGCCTGGCGCGCCCCGCTCCCGACGGCCGGCACGGCATTCTTGCCGCCGGGCGGCCCGGCTACCACCGCTTGGCCCCCGCCCGAAGGAACGTGGCGATTGCAGGGCGTCATGGGCGGGATTACAATGATTTAATTAGTTGTTTCTAATATACAAACCGCCCGCTACCGTCCGTCGCGGCGCGACCGAGCCCGCGGAACGGGCCCACGCCAGAGGTATCGTCCGTGCTAACCCGTTACACCCTGATGGTTTTTGGCCAGGAGGACGCCCTCTACTGGCAAGCGCACTGGGCGATCCTCAGCCTGCTGGCCCGGGCCGAGCCACCCTTCGAGATCCTGGTCTCCACCGACCAGCCCCGCTACTTCCATTGGTTCGGCGACGCCATCCGCGTCCAGGGGATGTCCGCCGACGAACTGAACGACTGGCTCGGTCCCCAGCGGTACTTCTTCCGCGCCCTGATCAAGACCCTGGAGGTCGGCCTGGACGCCAGCCCCAAGGCGGACGTGGCCATTTACATGGATACCGACATGATCATCAACCGGGATTTCGCTCCGGTCATCGCCGGGGCCCTGCAGGGCGACATCTACATGGAATGTCTGGAATACAGGCTTTACGACAGCGGTCGCCAGGGCAACAAGGGCGCCAAGGCCCTGTGGCAACTGGTGGGTGACCGGGAGTGGGACGGGGTACGGATCGACCGCGACACCCAGATGTGGAACACCGGCATCACCGCCGTCTCCGCCACCAATACCCCCCTGGTCAAGAAATCCCTGGCCGTCTGTGACGCCATGCTGGCGGCCGGCATCAGCCACCGCCTGACCGAGCAGATCGCCATGAGCGCCGTCCTCGCCGGCGGCGGTCGTGCCCGGGAGATCAACGTCCCGGGTCAACCACCCTACAATGCCCACTACTGGGGCAACAAACGCGGCTGGCGGGAGCAGATCACCGGCCACCTGGCGAGTATCCATCACCGTGGCCTGACCCTGGCGGAGGCCGTGGACTATTTCCGCGAGCACCCCGTCACCTGCCCCACCCACGTCAAGCGGACGCGCAAATGGCATCGCTACCTCGGCGTCCAGCCGGTCCGCTGAGAGACTGAACAGCCTCATCCCAGCCATGTTCACCGATAGTTCCATCCTCATCACCGGGGGCACCGGCTCCTTCGGCCGTGCCTTCGTCAAGACCGTCCTCGACGCCCATCCCCGCACCAAACGCCTCGTGATCTACAGCCGCGACGAGCTCAAGCAATACGAGATGTCGCAGCAGTTCGATCCCGCCCGCTACCCCTGTCTGCGCTATTTCATCGGCGACGTACGGGACTACAGCCGCCTCAAACGCGCCCTGGAAGGGATCGACACCGTGGTCCACGCCGCCGCCCTCAAACAGGTCCCCGCCGCCGAGTTCAATCCCTCAGAGTTCATCAAGACCAATATCCTCGGCGCCCAGAACCTGGTCGACGCCTGTCTGGAATCGGACGTGAAGAACGTCATCGCCCTCTCCACCGACAAGGCCGCCGCGCCCATCAACCTCTACGGCGCCACCAAGCTCTGTTCGGACAAGCTGTTCACCGCCGCCAACAACATCCGCGGCGGCCGGGACATCCGTTTCGCCGTGGTGCGTTACGGCAACGTCCTCGGCAGCCGCGGCTCGGTGGTGCCCTTCTTCCTCGAACGGCGCAAGACCGGGGTCCTGCCCATCACCGATCCGGAGATGACGCGCTTCAACATCTGCCTCCAGGAAGGGGTGGACATGGTCCTCTGGGCCCTGCAGAACGCCCACGGCGGCGAGATCTTCGTCCCCAAGATCCCCAGCTACCACGTCACCGACCTGGCCCAGGCCATCGGTCCGGAGTGCGAGCACCCCATCGTCGGCATCCGCCCCGGGGAGAAACTGCACGAGGAGATGATCACCGCCAGCGACAGCTTCAACACCGTCGATCTCGGCCCCTATTACGCCATCCTGCCCATGGCGGCCAAGTACAGCGTCGACCAGTATTGCGAGCGTAGTGGCTGCCCGCCGGTCGCCCCCGGCTATGCCTACAACAGCGGCACCAACCCCCACTTCCTCACCGTGGACGAACTGCGCCACCTGGTTTCCCGGGAGATGAACGTCAGCCTCTGATGCGCTCTCAACCCCCTACCAACCCATGCTCGACGGCTAAGCGACTGGGCAAGACGCGGTTCGGACCCTTAGCCGCCCGTCGTTTTTTCAAACCGGCCACCGGACAAACTAACCCATCCATGACCACTGCTCCCTGAACGCTGCACCTTACCCCGCCCCATGATCCCCTACGGACGCCAAGCCATCACCGAGGCCGATATCGCCGCGGTCACCACCGTGCTGCGCTCGGATTTCCTCACCCAGGGCCCGGCGGTGCCGCGTTTCGAGCA
>CALMDH010000117.1:0-7135 GCA_937862735.1 uncultured Gammaproteobacteria bacterium | reverse complement strand
CATCCAGATGGCACTCTCCGGGCAGATTTATGCGGAGGGGAGCGAGTAGTTACGGATCATGTTGGCAACGTCCATCGTCATGGCCTGCCCGATGAAGAGCGGCAGTGGGATCTGAATGCCACCAAGAAGCAACGCGAAGGCGAAGCGAAGATGCCGACGCGGGAATGCCCCAACTGCCATTGCGTCAGCCGTGTCCGGCCTGTCTGCGCGGAGTGCGGGTATAGATTCCCGGTTGCCACCCGTGAGGTGGAGGAGGTGGTCGGCAACCTGGTGGAGATCAAACCCGGCGACCGCCGCCTGACCGCCAAGCGCGAACAGGCGATGTGTCGAACCCTGGATGAATTGCGAGACGTCGCCGCTCGCTATGGTTACCGCGCCGGTTGGGCCGAGCACGTTTGGCGCTCCCGCCAAGCCCGGCAGCATCACTGGCAGGGTCAGCGCTAGCGATGAGCCTGGCACTTATGTCCCTTTTTGCCGCCCATTACCTGCCGCTACCTTCACCGCCTTCCTGGCGCGGCTGGGGCCTATCCCTTACACCTCCTCGCAGGACGAATGTCGGGACTCGAAAATCGAGCCAATCACCGCTGCATTGGAGATTGGGATTGCACGACTCGGCATTGGTCACGGCATTGTTCGAGTGCCCACGCATGACGGGCAATCTCAGACTTCTACCCCAAGCCTGTGCGCAGAATTTTCGACGTGCCAAAAAGACCGAGCCCTGGGATCCGGTGCATATCTGTCGCGGCTGTGAGATTGGCGCCGGGTATGCCGGGGAGCAATTGCCAAATCCGGTGGATGATGCACGCCAATGTGTTTTTTGTGGCCGCAAAAATCAGAGATTGGTGGCTGGCCTGGTATGCATAAGCGAATTCAACCGATTGTCGGAACTCATGCGTGGTCGCTTTCGTCGCGACAACCCGCCAGGGTTAGGTGCCAGGCTACGTTGCTATAGGATCATTATTGAAGAGGGTGACGCGCAATGACCGAACTCACCGTCTTTGCTCCATCAGCACAAAGCGCTGAACGATTGGCGCAGCGATTGTTAAAACCGGGAGTGACTATCGCACGCATCGAGGAAACGGCTGTTCCAGCCTCACAGCAGGCCCTGCGGGATTTCTGGACTACGGTACGAAGAATGACAGCAAGAACCCAAAGTAAGCACCAGAGAAAGTCAAACCCGAGTTCTTCTGGCACCTTAGTAGATAGATGAAGGTGGCTATTTTTCAAAAAAAGCAAATATTCTGACTAACCCACATATCATTAGGAGGCTAGTCCTTCCGACGACAGCCTATCCTGCATATTGGATACTTTTTAAATCGAGCATGCGGCGTGTAACTTCTAGAAAAAAATGTACAAATAAAGCGGCAATAAAGCCGACTCAAACGCGATAAACTAGACCTTGGTGGAGTGGATCTGACCCAAGCATTGCCCGCCATGATGCAACGAGGTACTATCAAACTATTGAAGCAACACTGACTACGAGGACATCCAAATGGATGCTCGTGAGAAGCTCCCCCCCCTCGTCATGAAAGATTTTTTTGCACACGGAGCAATTAAGATGCATACCACAAATATACACCCTGAGCCCGACCTAGAGAATTTGTTTCGGATTGCCTATGCCCGTTTTTTCCATCTTCCTGAGGATTTCAGCATTAAGGAAATCGAGGAATATCTCTCCACAATTCCCGATTCACGTGAAAAAAAAGTAAAAATGACTAAGGCGCAAAAGTCGGTGGTGATGGAGGTAATGCGTGAGCGGAATAAGCACAATAGCCAACAAAGGGGTTATTCTCCCTTGCGTGAACCTCTTTACTGATAACTAGCAGTCAAATCTCAGAACAACCTCTGCCCCTGGGCGCCCATTCTGAGCACAATCAATTGCTCAAGTTCCCTATCTTGTATCAACCTCACCTACCAGTTTCAAGTTATCAGGTGTAATATTTTTCAACTTAACAAAGCATGGTGACGATAATGCAGCAATTGTTTGAGCGGTTGCAGCCAATACCGGAAGGCAAAATCACGGATGGTGAAGAGATTATCTCTCTTCTTGCTGATTGCTGGGACCAACTCCAAGGAAGTAACGAGAACGGCATGCAATCAGACAAACTGTTGGGTAGGGCCGAAGATCTCTCCTGGGAACCCCCCTTTTTATGTTTTACGATTGAGCGTCATGGTGGAACGGTGCTGGGGTCCACACGCGCAGAACTGCAGCAGTGGCGCGTCAATGTTGAAAACCGGTCTGCCTCATGCAGTACCGGAGGATGGCGACAATTGAAGCCGGTGCAGCCCAAACTGAATGTCAAGCCCATCGCTGAAGAAATCGTATCTCTGATCCTCAACCGGAAAGAGGATAGCCGATTAAAATGGAACAAAAATGGCAGCGTACGCATTGCCATTGGCAACATAATTCCGGCTAGCTCTGCGGTTGCTCAGACGCTGGCGGGGCGCCGGAAAAGATTTCGAGAGGAAGTTGATCGGTTGCTCACTGATCATGGTTGGGAACCAAAGAGTAATTATCTATACACTCCACCCCAGGAAATACCAACTAGCACAAGCTGAGGACAGGCGATTATCTAGGCTTTGCGTGCCTGAACAGCGTGGTAACCATTCCAAGCAAACCTCTGTCGGTGGGGCGATGGTAAAGCTTAACTTTTTGGGGCCATACTCTTGGCTGGACATGCCGGATGCTCCTTCGTTGCTGGAAGCGGAAACCAGCCGGCATCCAGGCATTTACCTATGGACCATACCCTTGGCACACGGCCATCTCGTCTACTACGTAGGGGAGACTGGACGAGCCTTCAGGGTGCGCATGCTGGAGCACTACAAGGAGCATGCCTCCGGCATGTACCATCTCTATGATCCTGAGCGATTCGCCAAGGGAGAGAAGATTTCTCTCTGGCCTGGACGCTACGATGTAGGTGAACGGAAGACCGCGCTGGAGTGCATCGCGGCCTATCCCCACTTATGCCGGGCAATCACCGAGTTGACGGGGATCTACCGGTTTCTGCTCGCCCCCTTGGAATGCGATGCTCGTCTTCGACGGCGAATCGAAGCGGCCATTGCCGCCGAACTCATGTGCCAGTCCGATCCGATGGGCAGCTTTCAGGAGCCTGGCGTTAGGTATCACCCGCGGCGAGGCAGTGAATCCTCCTTGCACATCGACGTCGAGTCAGCCGTGCCGATTCTTGGTATGCCAAACAGCCTGGTCGTCTAGGTTGGCTGGGTAGATAACTGTCTGTCACCAAACCACAACCTCACTAAAGTAATTACTTGCCAGTGGTCGATTAACCGACCATGATTCAGGTGCGCCCCCGCCTTTGGTTCGCGGCCTTGGACGGGGACTTGACATATGAACCTAATGGAGAGGTCCCATGCCCGCTTCGAATGGTAGCAGGCTGCATGCGCCTGCGTCACTCCAGCCCCTTCCCAGCCTATTTTTTCCCTGTTATCAGCCTTCAGGGCTGATCCACACCATGCGCCTGCACGCGGTCGGTGTGGTATGAGCGCATTTACCAATCCTGCTGTCTCGCCCAGGTTGTCCGTGGTGGCCAATGAATTACCTCCGCCCCCGTACACGGCGGATACCAAGGCCAACGGCTGGAAGCCGGAGCTGGATATCGAACGTATCCTGACATCAGATACCTGGGTCCTGGCTGAAGAAGACGAGCGATGTTGGCTGCTTCGGATCTGGATGGAATGCTGGCGGTCGGTACCCGTGGGTGCGATGCCCGCTGATCGAACGCTTTTTGCCCGCCGCATCGGGTGCAGCCGGGCATTTCTGGACGCTCATGCTGAGATTCTGTTACGCGGCTGGACGCTGCATAGCGACGGAAATCTGTATCACACTCACGTCAGCGGCATGGTCCTGAGCATGATCGCGACCCGCACCAGCGCGAAAATGCGCATGGCACAGCATCGCCAGCGGCAAAAAGCGGGTAATCATCCTCCCTCTGGCGACATGGGTGCCCCTGTTACGCGTAACTTCGCTGAAGTTCCGCGCAGCAACGCTGCGGAACAGGAACCGGAACCGGAACAGGAACAGGAACAGGAAGTATCCCCTTCTCTCCCCCCCTCCCCCCTCTCGCCCCTGGCTAGGCCCTCTGCCTCAGGCCCCTTGAGTGAGCGTGTGGAATCTCCCCCTGTAGCGCTAATGGACGAATCATCGCCAACCAGTGCCCTCGCTCCCCCAACAACCCAGGCGATGAAAAACCTCCAGGTCACATCCTGGCCCCGATTTGGCGACTTCTGGGCCGCCTATCCGCGCAAAATGGCCCGGGAAGATGCACGCAAGGCCTGGAACCGATTGCGACTAGAGTCGGCAGACATCGACGCCATCCTGGCGGACCTGCCGCGCCGCGTCACCACTGACCGTAGCTGGCTTGACGGCTACATCCCCAACCCCACGACCTACCTCAACGGACGGCGTTGGGAGGACGCCATCACCCCGGTGGCAGCGGTCAAGACGAATGGCGTGCGCACGGCCGATCTGGCTGAGCGCAACGCGGCAGTCTTCGAAGACTTCCTGCGCGGCAACGATACCAACGGGGTCATCGAGGGGGAATGCCAACGTGTATGACACCGACAAGCGCGATTTCGTGGATCTTCTCCAAGGGACGATGGAGACCTATCACCGGCCTATCACTCCAGCAGCACTCCGCATCTGGTGGGCTGCCCTCGTCAGCTATGACCTAGCCGAGCTGCAGGCGGCATTTCACCGGCACATTACTGATCCCGATCAGGGGCGCTTTCCGCCGACACCAGCGGCCATCGTGGCACAAATGGTCGATGCGACAGGGGTTATCGGAGCTGATGAAGCCTGGAGCCTGGTCATCGGGGCCATGGACGAGGCGGCGACGGTGATCCTGACCGACCTGATGCTGGAGGCGTTGGCGGTCAGCCAGGCCCGGACGCAATGGCAGTACGACAAGGTCGGCGCTCGCATGGCATTCAAGTCTGCCTATGACCGCCTGATAGGTATCGCGCGCATCCAGGGACGCAAGCCTATCTGGCAGGTTTCCGCAGGTTGGGATGCGGAACGCCGAGCTGATGCGGTACGACTGGCCATGGAGGGCGGGCGACTGACTCACGACCAAGCGCGGCGCTATCTGGCGCCCCCTGATAGCACCGCGGAAGGCCAGGCCATCGCTGGCTTGATTACCGGCAAGGTCGTGGAATTACCGGACAATGCCACCCGCGAGCGCCTGGCGGCCCTGCGGGCTAGTCTGGCGTCAAAAGCGACAGGGCCTAATCCGGTCCAGGTGCGAAAGGATCAAATCGCATTACGTAAGCGCGAGGCCCTGGAATTCATCGAATCCAGGCAGTAGTGGACCATCGCCTGGGGTGTGGACTGGGTCCACTTCGCGTCCACTTGCTCTCCCCGGTCCACTAAAGACCAACCAACAAGTCGCTGATATCCCCTATTATCTCTATCGTTCATTCTTTTTTGATTGTTCATACCTATCGCCAGTAGACCAGATTTACCCTAAAAAAAGAAATCCCCCCTCGGCGACGCCCCGGTGAACCCCAGCCTGGTCGGCCCGTGGATGCAAATGACCCAGGCCCCCCAAGGCGCGCCGGGCGAGGGTGGCCCCGGTGCGGGAGGTCCCGAGGGTGGCGATGCCTCCGGCCCGGATGAGCAAGCCGGCCCAATGCTCGATGAGGGCCAGGAGACACCACAGGAGGGCGACACGGGCGACGACGAGGCCGAGGCAGGCGACGACCAAGGGTCTGACCAGCAGGCCGACAGTGCCGCCCTGGCCAAGCAGATGGTGGGTGAAATGGCCGGGCAGTTTGGCAAGGCCCTGACCGCAGGAGACCGCGATGGAACTACCAGCTTGGGCGCAACGCCTGGCGGATCAATGCACGGACGAGGAGATGGCGCATCTGGAGCGGACCTTGGCGATGCCTTCGGCAGCGTCATCCCCGAGGTGTGGCGGGTCGAGGCATAACGCCGACTATGCTTGTCATCTTTCGCAAAGCGACCTCTTCGGCTGCACCGACGGTGGTCTTTCTAAAAGCCCGGCGGTATCGTGACCAGCCTGGTTATCGCTTGGAGCGAAAAAGATGGCATGCCATCACACAAGACGGTGTGGCGCTCGGTGGCGGGGGCGAAGGTAGAGCGGTCCGCATGACTTTGCCCAGTAGCGAGGGGTTGGCCACCCAAGAGGAGGCCAAAGCCTATTGGCTGCAACATTATGGCGGCAAAGACATGCCTCTGACAGTACAGTCAGGCGGCAAGGAGTACCCGGTTATTGTGCGGTTTGATGCTTGGAACAATCATGCCTACACCGACAGCCTGAATCAGGTAGGACAGAAATTGCCAAAGCGGCTGTTCGGTCTTAAAAGGGCGCAGGCCATGTCGCGCATCCTAGAGGTGATAGAACATCCTCATCGACGGTTACGCTATAACGGTGCTGACTTGCTGCTGGAAGGAAAGCGGAATGGCGAGCACTACACCGTAGTCCTGGCTTGGCATGACGCATCAGGCAGGTATGTTTTCAAAAGCGCCTATTTCCGGTCGATTGCCGAAATCGTCCGGCTACAGCAACGTCAAGACCCCAGAAAAAACAACGGCCCACTCCAGAAGAGTGAGCCGTAGGTTGCAGGCCCTTCGGTCTTGAGGTCGCCATACGGCAACAGAGGTTGCCCCCCACCGGCAGCCAACTGGGGTTTCCCCCGGCCCCTGCTCGCGACTGCACATTCAGTATCAGCCACGAAGCCATAGTTTGCAAGTTGAGGGCGCTTTGCTAACAGCAAGGTGGCTTGATCGCTAACTCCAGGGTGTGCAGTTAGATTCCGGACATCGAAAATCTCGCTGGGCGAAATTGACTAGTCAGATTACGCCACTCGGCTGCGGACGCGGTTGATCAGTTCCGGTCAGGCCGGCGGGTGTCAACCAAGTTGACTTCATGCCGCCGTAGAGGGGTAGTACGGACAACAGGCACACGCCTGCCCCTGCCGGGAGGCCCCCGGCCCCGACGAGCATGAGGAACCCGCCATGGCCTACGCCATCAACTGGAACGCCGACTTTCACACCGTGATCCTGTACGACGACTCGCGGATCATTCGCGTCACCACTCCCTGTTAGCCCAAAGTAGTAATGTCCCCTTTGTGCAATATAGAAATGTCCCCTTTT
>CALMDH010000116.1:0-6169 GCA_937862735.1 uncultured Gammaproteobacteria bacterium | reverse complement strand
GCCACTGCCACCGAGGCGGGTCAAACCACTGGCACCTTCACCTTCACCCGCACGGGCAGCACCGCCGCCGCCCTGACGGTGAACTACAGTGTCAGCGGCACCGCCACCGCCGGCAGTGATTACCAATCCCTCGGCACCAGCGTCAGCTTCGCCGCCGGGCAGGCCAAGGTCACCAAGACCGTCAAGCCGCTGCAAGACACCCTGCAGGAATTGAACGAGACCGTCATCGTCACCCTCAAGCAAAGCGCCAGCTACGCCGTCGGGAATCCCGGCAGCGCCACGGTGACCATCACCAGTGACGACTAGCCGCGATCGCGGCAGGCGCCATCATGGCCCAGCAGGGCCGTGATGGCGCTTGTCACCGTGACAACACACCGGCTGAGCGGGGGCGGCGGGTGGCAGGCAGGTGCGTTCGGCCGATCGGCTTTGCTGCCCCCCGGACGCCGGCTAGCCACCGCACCACCCTTATCCGCCAGCGTCGACCTTCCCCTCACCGGCCCTTGTGAGACGTGATCTGATCATCTCTCAGGATTGGCATTTGGAAAAAGTCCGGAAAGGAGATCAGACAGCCGCCAACCTCGCCCGTGTTCAGTGGGCGAATCAATCTCCCCTCCGTCGCAAGAAGGCCAAATTGCGTAATACAGCGATTTTTTCACCCGGTAGGAGCTTCGCCAGTGGTCCGCATCTTATGTCCGCCGAACCCCGACCAGGTTTCAAATGCTTAGATCTTTAGCTAATGAGATGAATCACGAAAACTAACAATTAGGAGGGGGACACACTCAATTCCAATTGCCTATCAGTAATCGGTAATATTAGAATCCAGCCTATCTCAGGCCCACTCCCGTGGAGGGTACCACCCTCCCAGCCCTATCCCAGCAGGTCCCCCCATGCAGGAACCCATCCCCGATCGCGCCCTCGGCCGTAGCGAGGTCAAGGAGACCACCTGTTACATGTGCGCCTGCCGCTGCGGCATCCGCGTCCATCTGCGCGACGGGGAGGTGCGCTACATCGAGGGCAACCCCAATCACCCCCTCAATCAGGGCGTGATCTGCGCCAAGGGTTCCTCGGGGATCATGAAGCAGTACTCCCCGGCGCGCCTCACCCAGCCCCTGCGCCGCCGGGCCGGGGCCGAGCGGGGGACCTCCGACTTCGAGGCTATCACCTGGGAGGAGGCATTCCAGCTCCTCACCGAGCGCCTGGCCCGTCTGCGCGCCACCGACCCCAAGCAATTCGCCCTGTTCACCGGGCGTGACCAGATGCAGGCCCTGACTGGCCTGTTTGCCAAGCAGTTTGGCACCCCCAACTACGCCGCCCATGGGGGGTTCTGCTCCGTCAACCTGGCGGCGGGGCTGATCTACACCATTGGCGGCTCCTTCTGGGAGTTCGGCGGGCCGGACCTGGAGCGGGCCAAGCTGTTCGTCATGATCGGCACCGCCGAGGACCATCACTCCAACCCGCTGAAGATCGCCATCAGCCAGTTCAAGCGCAAAGGCGGGCGCTTCATCTCCATCAACCCCATCCGCACCGGCTACTCGGCGGTGGCGGACGAGTGGGTGCCGATCAAGCCCGGCACCGACGGCGCCCTGCTGCTGGCGCTGATCCACGAGATCCTCACCCTCGGTCTCTACGACCGCGACTTTCTCATCCAGTACACCAACGCCGCCGAGCTGGTGGTCGATGACCCCAGCCGCGACGACCACGGCCTGTTCAGCCGCTTCGCCATGCATTACGAGGAGGGCTGCTTCGATCCGGAGAACAAGCTGTGGTGGGACCCGGAGATCGGCGCCGTCGGCACCCACACCCCCGGGGTCGAGCCGCGCCTGTTGGGCAGCTACACCCTGGAGGACGGCACCCCGGTCAAGCCCGCCTTCCAGTTGCTCATGGACCGGGTGGCGGACTACACCCCCGAGTGGGCCGCCGGCCTCACCGGCATCCCCGCCGCCACCATCCGCCGCCTGGCCCACGAGCTGGGGGTCACCGCCCGCGACCAGCGCATCGAGCTACCCATCCCCTGGACCGACTGCTGGGACAATGAACACGCCTCGGTCACCGGCAACCCGGTGGCCTTCCACGCCATGCGCGGCCTGGCGGCGCACTCCAACGGCTTCCAGACCATCCGCGCCCTGGGCATCCTTATGACCATCCTCGGCACCATCGACCGCCCGGGGGGGTTTCGCCACCGCGCCCCCTTCCCGCGGCCGATCCCGCCCTGTCCCAAGCCGCCCAAGGGGCCGGCCTGCGTCCAGCCCGATACCCCCCTGGACGGCATGCCCCTGGGCTGGCCGGCCAAGCCCGATGACCTGTTCGTCGATGACGTCGGCGAGCCGCTGCGCATCGACAAGGCCTTCTCCTGGGAGCACCCCCTGGCGGTGCATGGCCTGATGCACAACGTCATCACCAACGCCTGGCGCGGCGACCCCTACCGCATCGACACCCTGCTGCTGTTCATGGCCAACATGGCCTGGAACTCCGCCATGAACACCGTGGCGGTGCGCGAGATGCTGGTGGCCAAGGACGAGCAGGGCGAGTACCGCATCCCCTTCCTGGTGGTGGCCGACACCTTCGCCTCCGAGACCGTCGCCTTCGCCGACCTGGTGCTGCCGGACACGACCTACCTGGAGCGCCACGACGTGCTGTCCATGCTCGACCGGCCGATCTCCGAGTACGCCGGCCCGGTGGACGCGGTGCGGGTGCCGGTGCTGCCGCCCAAGGGCGCGTGCAAGCCCTTCCAGGAGGTACTGATCGAGCTCGGCACCCGGCTCAAGCTACCGGTGTTCGTCACCGAGCGCGGCGAGCGGCGCTACCGCGACTACCCGGACTTCATCATCAACTACGAGACCTCCCCCGGCTCCGGCATCGGCTTCCTCGCCGGCTGGCGCGGCACCGGCGGCGAGAAGTTCCTCAAGGGCGAGCCCAACCCCCGCCAGTGGGAACGCTACGCCAGCCACGACTGCGTCTATCACCACGAACTGCCCAAGTCCTACCAGTACATGCGCAACTGGAACAAGGGCTACCTGCACTGGGCGCGCGCCCACGGCCTGACGCGCTACGCCGACCCCATTACCCTCAACCTCTACTCCGAGGTGTTGCAGCGCTTCCGCCTCGCCGCCCAGGGCAAGGGACCGGGAAAAAAGCCCCCGGCGCGCCTCGCCCCCCGGGTGGCGACCTACTGCGACCCGCTGCCCTTCTATTACGAGCCCCTGGAGACGCAACTGGTGGATACCCGCCGCTATCCCCTCAACGCCCTCACCCAGCGGCCGATGGCCATGTACCACTCCTGGGACAGCCAGAACGCCTGGCTGCGGCAGATCCACAGCCGCAACGTCCTGTTCGTCAACCCCCGGGCCGCCGTCGCCCAGGGGGTGGAGGACGGCGACTGGGTGTGGCTGGAGTCGCCCCACGGCCAGGTGCGCTGCCAGTGCCGCTTTTCCGAGGCGGTGGAGCCGGGCACGGTGTGGACCTGGAACGCCATCGGCAAGGCCGCCGGGGCCTGGGGCCTGGCGCCGGACGCCGACGAGGCGCGGCGGGGCTTCCTCCTCAACCACGTGATCAGCGAGGAGCTGCCGCCCCATGACGCCGGGGCGCACCTGTCCAATTCCGACCCGGTGACCGGCCAGGCGGCCTGGTTCGACGTGCGGGTGCGGCTGCGCCGCGCCGACCCCGGCGAGCCGGCCCTCACCCAGCCCCAGTTCCCGCCGCAGCCACGCCTGCCGGGGCAGGAGGCGCCCCGTGGGCGCTGGCTGGCCTATGTCGCCGGCCGCTTCGGGCGGCGGCGTTGAGGAGGACCCGACCATGACCCAACTCGCCCTGGTGATCGACCTGAACGTCTGCGTGGGCTGCCATGCCTGCGTCACCTCCTGCAAGCAGTGGAACACCTCCGGCTGGGCCGGCCCCCTGGCGGACCACAATCCCTATGGCGCCGGGCCGACCGGGACCTTCTTCAACCGCGTCCAGACCTTCGAGATCGGCCGCTTTCCCGACACCGAGACCCTGCACTTCCCCAAGAGCTGCCTGCACTGCGAGGAGCCGCCCTGCGTGCCGGTGTGTCCTACCGGGGCCTCCTACAAGCGCCCGGACAACGGCGTGGTGCTGGTGGACTACGACAAGTGCATCGGCTGCAAGTACTGTTCCTGGTCCTGTCCCTACGGGGCGCGGGAGTACGACGAACGCCAGCGGGTGATGAAGAAGTGCACCCTGTGCCTCGACCGCATCCTCGACCAGAGCCTGCCGGAACGGGAGCGCCAGCCGGCCTGCGTGCTGGCCTGTCCCACCAGCGCGCGGTTGTTTGGCGATGTCCACGACCCCCACTCCGCGGTGTCGATCGCCATCCGCGAGCGCGGCGGCTATGCCCTGATGCCGGAGTGGGGCACCCAGCCCGCCAACCACTACCTGCCGCGGCGCAAGACCGAGCTACACATCGACCCCGACCAGCTCCAGCGGGTGGACAACCCGCTGCGGCGCGAGGACCTGACCCGCTACACCGGGGAGGAGGCGGTGGACGATGTGGCCTGGTAGGGTCGCGTCGGCCGCCCGCTTCGTCCCCGCCGACCCCTGGTGACCGCCCATGCATCCCGCCTTTTCCGTGCTGTTCCTCACTACCCTGATCGGTGCCGGTCAGGGGCTGTTTCTGGCCCTCTACACCGGGCAGGTCTATGCCCTGGCGCAACTGCTGCCGGCCCAGGGGGCGGACTTCTATGTCGGCGGCAGCGTCCTGGCCCTGGCGCTGCTGGTGCTGGGGCTGGTGGCGTCCTTCTTTCACCTCGGGCGGCCGGAGCGCGCCTGGCGCACCGCGACCCAGTGGCGGACCTCCTGGCTGTCGCGGGAGGTGATCGTGCTGCCGGCGGCGATGGCCCTGGTGGCGCTTTATGGCTTGGCCCATGCCCTGGGGCTGACCGCGCCCTGGTTCACCCTGGCCGGGGTGCTGCCGGTGGACGCCACCCTGGTGCTGGGGCTGCTGGCGACGCTGGCGGTCTATACCCTCTACGTGTGCACGGCGATGATCTATGCCAGCGTGCGCTTCCTGCCCGAGTGGCACAGCCCGCTGACGGTGGCCAACTTCATCCTGCTGGGCATGGCCTCGGGCTTCATGCTCGCCGCCGCCTACGCCGCCGGGCGCGGGGCGCCGCTGGTGAGCTTTTATGGCCTGTGGGCGGTGATTTTCACCCTGCTGGGGCTGGTGACGCGCGGGGCGAGCCTGTGGCGCCTGAAGCGGCTCACGCCCAAGAGCAGCCTGCGCACCGCCATCGGCGTGCGCCATCAGGCCCTGGTGCAGATCGCCCAGGGGGCGACGGCGGGGAGCTTCAATACCCGGGAGTTTTTCCATGGCCGTTCGCCCCGGACCCTGCGCCGGGTGCGGGGGCTGTTTCTGCTGCTGGTGTTTCCCCTGCCGGTGGTGCTGATCGCGGTGGGTCATGGGCTGGAGTCGCCCCTGGCGCCGTGGCTGGCGTTTGGGGTGCAGTACCTGGGGCTCTTAGCGGAGCGCTGGGCGTTCTTTGCCGAGGCGAGGCATCCTCAGAATTTGTATTATCAGGGGGTGGCGTAGGCTGGGTTTCCGGCGTAGACGCGGGGGGGCTCTTCCGGTACCGCGAGAGCGGGGCCGGTCTTCTGGGGGCCGATGACTATGGGGCGTGGCAGAGCCAGGTGGCGTGCGTCGTGGGCACGCGACCTGGCGACTACGGTGCGCTGAGGATTGCGACCCTTGGCGGTGAGGACAAGGGTTGGTTGGGGACGGCAAGGGCGCTGAGTCCACCTGAGCCGGCGCGTCAGCGCGGGCTGGCAGCGGGCGCTGAAGCTAACGGTAAGGTTGATGAGCCAGGTGGCGTGCGTCGTTGGCACGCGACCTGGCGACGAGGGGTGGCGAGGATCGCGACTTAGCGCTGTGGGCTCGGGTCAAGGGCGCGGTTGAGTGGCGGTCGCTGGTGAGCGATGAAGTCGATCGTCAGTGCGGCGGGGCGGACGGCGATGCTGGGGTGCTCGACTTCGTTGCTGGCGGGCGGGCATTGATGGTGGCGCGGGGCTGGCCGACTTCATTGGTCACCACGAAGTTCATGTCCATCAGGGTCCCTAACGCCTTGGGACTCCTACCTCTGTCAATTTCTGTCTAGAACGTCCAACATATACCCGTCCTATTTGAAAAATCGGTTTACTTTACCTCGGTAACTTGCGGGTA
>CALMDH010000115.1:0-6494 GCA_937862735.1 uncultured Gammaproteobacteria bacterium | reverse complement strand
AGTCCTGCGCTCGGGTACTGGGGCTCGCGGCGATCTTATGAAACATTCGGGCTAGAGTTCCTCTGAAGCAAAATCCGCCAGCCGTGAGCGTTCCCCGCGGATCAGGGTGATATGGCCTCCATGGGGCCAGGGCTTGAAACGGTCGACGACGTAGGTCAGGCCGGAGGTGGTCTCAGTCAGATAGGGGGTGTCGATCTGGCCGATGTTGCCCAGGCAGACGATCTTGGTGCCCGGGCCGGCCCGGGTGATCAAGGTCTTCATCTGCTTGGCGGTGAGGTTCTGCGCCTCATCAAGGATGATGTAGCGGTTCAGGAACGTCCGCCCGCGCATAAAGTTCAGGGACTGGATGTGGATGCGGTTGCGCACCAGGTCGGTGGTGACGGCCCGGCCCCAGTCCCCGGTCTCGCCGCCCTTGGTGCCCTGGGTAAGGACCTCCAGGTTGTCCATGAGGGCCCCCATCCAGGGCGTCATCTTCTCCTCCTCGGTACCGGGCAGGAAACCGATATCCTCCCCCACGGGGATGGTCACCCGGGTGACGATGATGTCGCGGTAAACGGGCTTGTCGAGGACCTGGGCCAGGCCGGCGGCCAGGGCCAGGAGGGTCTTGCCGGTACCGGCGGTGCCGAGCAGGGTGACGAAGTCCAGGTCCGGGTCCAGCAGCATGTTGAGGGCGAAATTCTGTTCCCGGTTGCGGGCGGTGATGCCCCAGACGTTGTGACGCGGGACCCGGTAGTCCGTCACCAGTTCGATGATGGCCTCCTCGGGGGTGGGCTTGCCCCGCACCATGGCCTCGATGCCGTCCTCGCCCTCCAGGTACAGGCACTGGCTGGGGAACCAGGTGGCGACATCGGGGCCCCGGACACGGTAGAAGGTGCGGCCCTCCTCGCGCCAGGAGTCCAGTTCCTTGGCGTGGCGGTCCCAGAAGTCCGGCGCCAGGGCCGTGACCCCGGTATAGAGCAGGTCCACGTCCTCCAGGACCTGGTCGTTGGCGTAGTCCTCCGCCGGAATTCCCAGCACCGCCGCCTTGATGCGCAGGTTGATGTCCTTGGAGACTAGGATGACGGTCTTGTCGGGATAACGCGCCTGGAGGGCCTGGACCACGCCGAGGATGGCGTTGTCCGGATTGCTGCCGGGCAGTCCGCCCAGGAGGCCGATCTCCAGATGTTCGGTCTGGAAGAAGAGGCGGCCGGTGGCGGGCAGGACATGGCCACCCATGCCCTCCCGCAGGGGCTGGATGGGCAGGCCGGCGTCGATATCGGCCTTGTCGGCCCCCTGCATCAGGCCGTCGAGGAAGCGGCTGGCCTGGCGGGCGTTGCGGGCGACCTCGGACATGCCCTTCTTGCCCCGATCCAGTTCCTCCAGGACCACCATGGGCAGGTAGATGTCGTGCTCCTGGAAGCGATAGAGGGCCGTGGGGTCGTGCATCAGCACGTTGGTGTCCAGGACGAAGAGGCGGGGCTTGCGGTCGTCGCGCTTGATCATGGTGGGCTAACGATGTGGGCTAACGATCATGTAATGGTGACCAGCCACCCCGACCGAGATATGTCCAACACGGCTCTGGTTTTTTCGGGGCTGCCGAGGAGGGTCGGGTGGCGTCTGGCGGGGGTATCGACCGCAGGGATGCGGTCGTCAAGCCTCCAGGGATGGATTCACAGCTTCCCCCGCCAGACGCTACCCGACCCGGGGAAAGCTGAAGATAGGTTTGCGATGGGTAAGAGTGGCTGGAGCTGTAACTGATTGATGACAGGTTGCGCGGGTCCTGGCCCCAGCGCTGTCAGCCCCCCGCGCCGAGGGCGCGCGCGGCATCCAGGACCTCCTGGACGTGGCCGGGGACTTTGACGCCGCGCCACTCCTGACGCAGGATCCCCTGGGCGTCGATGAGGAAGGTGCTACGCTCCACCCCCAGGGATTCACGGCCATACATCTTCTTGAGCTTGATGACATCGAACAGGCGACACAGGGCCTCGTCCGTGTCCGCCACCAGGTCGAAGGGAAAGCCCTGCTTGGTCTTGAAGTTTTCCTGGGCCTTGAGGCCGTCTCGGGAGGCGCCAAGGACGGCGGTATTCAGGGTGGTGAAGTCGGCGAAGGCATCGCGGAAGTCCTGGCCCTCCTGGGTGCAGCCGGGGGTGCTGGCCTTGGGGTAGAAGTAGAGCACCAGGTGGCGGCCACGGAAATCCGCCAGCCGGGCCTGACGGTTACCGGTCAGGGTCAGTTCGAGGTCGCCGATAGGTTGACCGAGGATGGGGGGCATCGTCTTCATCTCCCTTAAGCACTGGTAATCGGAACAAAACGGCAAGCTTTTTGAGCTGGTGACCGAGTCGACTGGCTTGGACCCCAGGGCCCCAGGCCAGGCGGCGATTGCCGCCTTAAGCCTGGCGTGTTGGACATTCAGCCTTTGAGGGGCTCCAGGACGGCATCCAGGTTGAGGTCATCGCAGTAATCCATGAACTCCTCGCGCAGCCCGGCAATGTGGATGTCGGCGGGGATGCCCACCGTCATGCGCACCGAGAACATGGGGGTGCCCGTGTGGGCGGCGGCGTAGGAGGAGGTGGACATGTCCTCGATATTGATGTTGCGTTCGGCGAAGAATTCGGCCAGGTTATTGACGATCCCGGGGTGATCCAGGGCGACGACGTCCACCCCGTAGGGCAGCAGGTTCCTGCCGGTGGCCCGCTCGCCGGTGCGCTTGGCGATGATGGTCATGCCGAGCTGACGCTCCAGTTCGGGCAGGACGTTCTCCACCTTGGCCAGGGTGTTCCACTTACCCTCCACCAGGAGCATGATGGCGAACTCACCCCCCAGGACCGTCATGCGGCTGTCTTCGATATTGCAGCCCTGATCCAGCAACACCTTGGAGAGGCGGTTGACGATGCCCGGGCGATCCTCGCCGAGGGCGGAAATGACGAGATAAGTCTTCTTGGTTTGGGCGGTCATGGCGTGCGTGTCGTAAAGATTAAGTTCCTGGCGAAGGGACGGCTTCATGATAAGGCGAGTGGACCGGCTGTAGCCTAAGGCCGGGCCGGCCACCCCAGTGACTGGTCGGGAGTGTAGCATGCCCGATCGCCGGCCTTGAATCGCCTGGCTTGTTTTCGCCGGAATAGCCTGGATAATATCCAAAATTTTTGCGCCGGTCGGGAGTAAAGACCATGTTCAGCGGCAGTATCGTTGCCCTCATCACCCCCATGCACGAGGACGGCCGCGTTGACGACGTTGCCCTCCGGCGCCTCGTGGATTTTCACATCGCCGAGGGTACGGATGCCATCGTCGCCGTCGGCACCACCGGGGAGTCCGCCACCCTGGACGAGGAAGAACACTGCCGGGTCATCGCCCAAGTGGTGGAATTTGCCGGCGGCCGGGTTCCGGTCATTGCTGGCACCGGGGCCAACTCCACGACCGAGGCCATCCGCCTCACCCGCTGCGCGCGGACGGCCGGGGCCGATGCCGCCCTGCTGGTGACGCCCTACTACAACAAGCCGACCCAGGAGGGCCTCTACCTCCACCACAAGGCGGTGGCGGAGGCGGTGGAAATTCCTCAGATCCTGTATAACGTGCCGGGCCGCACCGCCTGTGACATGCAACCGGCGACCGCGGCGCGCCTGTCCCACATCCCCAATATCATCGGCATCAAGGAGGCGACCGGGGACCTGGGTCGGGTCGAGCCTCTGCGCCGCCAGTGCCGGCCGGGTTTCCTGCTCTTCAGTGGCGATGACGCCAGCGCCTGCGACTTCATGCTGCAGGGCGGCAACGGCGTCATCTCGGTCACCGCGAATGTCGCCCCCCGACTCATGCACGCCCTTTGCGCCGCGGCCCTGGCGGGCAACGCCGACGAGGCCCATGCCATCAACGCCCGCCTGGACGGTCTGCATCACAAGCTGTTCGTCGAGTCCAATCCCATCCCCGTCAAATGGGCGGTGGCCGAGATGGGTCTCTGCCCGCGGGGGATCCGCCTGCCCCTCACCTGGCTGTCGGCGGCGGCCGAGGCACAGGTCCGGGATGCCATGCGCCAGGCCGGCATCGACTGAATCCCTGGCATATCCCGATGCCCCCCCCCTTGGCGTGAAGGACAACAGCAGCGTCTTTCATCGTCGGGGGTGAGGCGAGATCTCTCTCTACCGTTAGCCCAGCACCCGGTTTCCATCACCCCCCATGCCCATCCGCACCGCCCTAGCCCTTCTCCTGCCGTCCCTGACGCTGCTCGCGGCCTGCAGCAGCTTCAGCGTCGACGATTATCTGCCGGACCACAGTCTGGCCTACAAAAAGCAGCGCGAGGCCGGCGAGAACCTCGAACTGCCGCCGGATCTGGTGTCCGGCCAGTTCGACGACGCCATGGACGTGCCGGACCTGGGCGGTTCCGCCACCTACTCCGAGTACGTCGGCGAGCGCCAGCAGAAGCGCCAGGTCGCCCAGACCGGGGATGTCCTGCCCGACGTCAAGGACATCACCTATCATCGCGAGGGTGACCGCCGCTGGATCCAGGTCAGCGCCAAGCCCCAGGCCCTCTGGCCCCGGCTGGAGGGCTTCTGGCGCGAGCGGGGCATCCTGCTGGCGGAGAAGAACCCCACGACCGGCGTGATGGTCACCGACTGGATCGAGAACCGTGCCCAGATCAAGAGCGATCCCATCACCAACCTGTTCCGCAAGGCCCTCGACAGCGTCTACTCCACGGGCACCCGCGACCAGTACCGCCTGCGGCTGGAGCCGGGTCCCAAGCCCGGCACCACCGACGTCTTCCTGACCCACCGCGCCATGGAGGAACAGTTGCTGCGCAACACCGTGGGCGAGGAGGCCACCTCCATGTGGCAAGCAGTCCCCTCCGATCCCGACAAGGAGGCGGCCATGCTACGTTCCATCATGATGTACCTGGGCGTGACCGCCGAGCGCGCCAAGCGGGTGGTCGCCGAGGGCGGTACCCCGAGCAGCGCGGCTGGCGGCGCCCCGGCCATGGCCAAGTCGCGGCTGGAGGCGGGGGGCAGCGTCCTGGTCATCGACGACGAGATGCGCAATGCCTGGCGCCTGGTGGGCGGGGCCCTGGATCGCAGCGGCTTTGCGGTGGAGGACCGGGACATGACCCAGGGCGTCTACTACGTCCGCTATGACGATCCCTCCAAGGCGGAAAAGAAGAAGGGCTTCTTCTCCAAGATGGCCTTCTGGCGTGATGACAAGGTGGATACCGTCACCCAGTATCAGGTCGCCCTCAGCGGGAGCGGCAAGGAGACCCGGGTCATGGTGCGCGACCAGTCCGGCAAGCCGGACACCTCGCCCACCGCGCTCAACATCCTGAACCTGATCAAGGAACAGTTGCGCTGACATGGCATGAGCGGACTCGCCCCACCCTTGCTGGCAGGTACGGCTGGTTACGTTCCTGCCAACCCCTTGGGGGGTGAGCGGGTGATCAGGGATGCGTTTCGCCACCCTCGGCAGCGGTAGCCGCGGCAACGCCCTCCTGGTGGCGGGGGGCACGACGCGCCTGCTGGTGGATTGTGGCTTTGGCCTCCGGGAGACGGAGCGGCGACTCGCCCTGCTGGGGGTGGCCGCCACCCATCTCCAGGGCATCCTGGTCACCCACGAGCATGGCGACCACCTGCGCGGCGTCGCCGCCCTGGCCCGGCGCCATGGCATCCCGGTCTGGGCCACCAACGGCACCTGGAGCCGGGTCCGGGACGCGGGCGTTGAGCGCGTCAACCTCATCGCCAGCACGGGGCCGGGTTTTCAGGTCAGCGACATCCGGGTGGAGCCCTTCCCCATCCCCCATGACGCCCGGGAGCCCTGTCACTACGTCCTCGAAAGCGGCGGCCGGCGGCTGGGTCTGTTGACCGACAGCGGTCACGTCACCCGGCATATCCGCCAGCGCCTGGGCGAATGCGATGCCCTGGTGCTGGAGTGCAATCACGACGCCGAAATGCTCCAAAGCGGCCCTTATCCGCCCTTCTTGCGCGCGCGGGTGGGAGGTGATTTTGGCCACATGGGCAACCATCAGGCGGCGGAACTGGTCGATCAACTGCCTCATCGGCGTCTGTCCCGCCTGTTGCTGGCCCATCTGAGCGAAAAGAACAACCATCCGGAGTTGGCCCGCCAGGCCATCCTGGCGGTGGACGCCAGCCTGGCCGAGCGCCTCACCCTGGCCCAGCAGGACCAACCCAGCCCCTGGCTGGCGGTTTAAATCGGTGGAAGGACACGCCCCGGGTGATATCGCCCCTCCGGGGTCTTACATCCTAACTGTCATGAGACGGCAGGCCATGCCCCTGATAATGGTCTAAATTCCAGTGATTTACACGCTAAGGGATAGGGCTTGGCCCTCAGGAAGGTTGGCGTTAAAGTTACCGGCAACGTCTTTCATCAACGGGTATGCGGCCTTACTCTCTGGGAAGTCAGCCGATCTCTGACGGCTCCTGGACGGCGCCTTGGTTGCCGTTCCCGGTTGAAGCACGATCCCGACCATTACCCAAGCCATCGAGATTCCCGCCCCCGGTGCCATCCGACCATGACCTATCCCA
>CALMDH010000114.1:0-3513 GCA_937862735.1 uncultured Gammaproteobacteria bacterium | reverse complement strand
CGGACGCCAAGGAGTTTCTGCGCGACCATGCCGGGAAACGGATCCTGCGCTTTGATGAGGTGACGCCGGATCTTCCCGCCAAACTCGATAAAGGCACCTTCGACTGATCCTATCCCGGTGCATCATCCAGGCGCATTATCCTTGCGCTGTAGCCCCGGCCGCGGTAGGTGCTGGCCCGCATGGCCACGGCCGCCGGGGCGGATATGAGTCACCGGACGGACCGGGTCCGGGAAGCGGGTTGTCTTGAGGGAGTCTTCCGCACTATCTAACAATCAACCTTGGCTGGAAGCCAGTCCGACCAGGCGGGCGATGATGATGGCCGGAAACAGGACGCCCAGAGTGGATAAAAAAGTGGCCAGCATCTTGGCGGAAGTACTGACGGCATAGATGTCGCCGAAGCCCACGGTGGTCAGCGAAGCCAAGCTAAAGTAAATGAAGTGAACATAGTCGTCGTCCTTCCCCGTTAGCACGACGTTGCCACCTAATGACACGCCGGTAGCGGCATGAATGACTTCCAAAGTCAGCGCCCCCGTCAGCGCCAACAACAGGTACACATTAACCGCGCCGATAATCCGGTAGCTGTTCACAATCTGGTCGCGAAACAGCAGCCGGAGATTGATAAAAATGAACACCATCGCATTGGCGATGCCAATGACATTCTCCAACACAAAGAATGAATACGGGTTCTCGCCGAAACGAATCAATCGCAGCGTCAGGTGAATGCTAAACAGAATCGCGGAAAGGGATATGAGCCCCACGCTGCTTGTTGAGAATATCCCTGAAAAGAAAACACTGAGCAAAAGGATGTTGAACAGCAGTACTCCCTGACCCGTATGTTCCATGATTACCGGCAGCACGAATACCGCGGTAATCAGCATGACCAGCAAGGTGATAAAACTCGCATCCGCCAACCAGTAGGACTGGAACTTTCTGATTAGATTTCGCATGGCATCTCCAGCGGCGCTCCCACCCAGATATCGAGCCCGACCTGAGCCCCATTATCAATGGGAGATTGGCGATGCATCAACCGCGGATAGCCGCCCAAACCGCCGTAGCCCGCGATGACCAGGTTCTTGAACCCCGGGTCGCCCCCAGTTCCTGGGCATCCAGCACCTTGCAGGCTTGCAGGCCCAGGGATCGGTCCCCGATACCATGGTGTATAATTGAGCGACCGAGTTGTTGATAATAAGGTGTATGCCATGCGCACAAATATCGTCCTGGACGATGTGTTGGTCGAAGAGGCCATGTCTCTGACCCAGGCGCGCAGCAAGAAAGATGTGGTGGATCGCGCGTTGCGCGAACTGGTGGCACGGCAACGGCAGCGAGCGCTGCGGGAACTGGTAGGGCGCGACCTGATCGCGCCGGATTACGACGTGCGCGCCGTGCGTGAGGCGATGAACCGTGATCCTGGTTGACACGTCCGTATGGATCGACTGGCTGCGCCGGGGTGATCGGCCGGCCACCCTCGCCCTCGACCGCCTGATCGACGAAGGGGAGATCGTGCTGGCGCCGGTGGTATTGCAGGAGCTGCTGCAAGGCGCGAAGGGGCCGGAACAGCTTGCCAAGTTGCGCCGGTATTTCGAGCCCTTGCCGATGCTGCTACCCCGCGCCGCCACGTATGCCGACGCCGGTGTGCTATACGCCCGTTGCCGCTGGGCCGGAGTGACGCCGCGCAGCCCGCACGATTGCCTGATCGCGCAACTGGCGGTGGAGCACAGCGTGTCGCTGCTGCATGACGACCGCGATTTCGAGTTGATCGCGGGGGTGGAGCAAAGGCTGCGGCTCGCGGGATATGCGCCGTAGCCGGCCGCCCGTGCCGGGAGCGCCTGGCGCGCCCTAGCGTGTCGAGGAGGGTGGACGCGCACCTGCCGCATCGCCAGGGCTTGACCGCCCCACCAGGGCACCCAAGCGGTCCCGATCCTCATCACCCAACAACCGCACCCCTTCCGGCAGGAACTGGCGCCCAAAGTGCTCGGCGTCCAGGCTCGTGGGCAGGGGGTACACGCGGATATCGTCTTCGCGCCCGTCGATGATGCGGTCCAGTTGTCCGAGCAGGCCATCCAGGCCGGCGGGGGTGTCCAGCAGCAGGAAGACGGAATACTGCAACGCCAAGCCGCGCTTACTGACCCGGCGGTGGACCTTGACCAATCGCTTGGGATTGGCGATGTCATAGGCGAGCAGATAGAGCTGTGGGGCGTGAATGGCCATGGCGTTTCCGGTCGCTTAGCGCTTGTTCCTTTAGGTTTTCATGGACTGGCGATTGAGAATGGCGGGCGTTGTTGCAGGACGATCACGATTTCGAGGCCATCGCGCGGGTGGAGCCGGATTTGGTTTTGCCGCGGGTGTAGGCCGTCATTTCAGCAGCCCGTCGGACGCGCGGCTTGGCCGTGTTGCGGCCCAGGAAACTGATGAGTGTGCCGGTCATTGGATGTCCCCCCGTATGCAGTCGATCTCTACCCCAATCCCCCCATCGAGCTTCAGCCACGCGCGATTCGCCGTCACCGCCACCGCGTCGCGCGCACGGGCCAGGGCGAGGCAGGCGCGGTCGCCTAGGGAGAGGCCGAGTTTGCGGGTGGAGGCGCGCAATTCGGCGGCCTGCCGGGCGAAGGCCTGGTCGAAGGGGATGACCGCGACCTCCAGGCCCAGGATGCGGGCCTCGGCCAGCTCCAGGGGAATGTTCCAGTCGGCCAGCCGGGCCAGGGTTTCCGCCAGATTGACGGCGCTGATCAGGCAGGGGTGTTCCAGCAGCAGGGTTTCCACCCGGTCGGCGCCGGACTCCCGGTGGAGGTAGGCGAGCAGCGCCGAGGCATCGAGAACACGCTCAGTCACGTTCGGCCTCCGCGCGCCGTTCGGCGATCAATTCGTCCACCAATGAGACGCCTTCCGGAACGTATTGGCGGACCAGATCCTGCGCCCGGCGCAGCCGTTCGCGCCGGGTGGTGAGGCGGGCCTCGCCTTCGGCCAGTTCCCAAAGGACCACGTCGCCTTCCTGTAGCCCCAGGGCTTTGCGGATTTCGAGAGGAATGACTACTCTGCCGCCCTCTGACATTTTCGCCTGGATCAAGAGCATTACTCCAATAGGTTATTGGAATGACATTATAGGCGCTGGTTGACGTTTTGGCCCGATGCCATGGCAGGGTCTCGATGGCCTTCGCGTCCGTCGATGATGCGGTCCAGTTGTCCGAGTAGGCCATCCAGGCCGGCGGGGGTATCCAGCAGCAGGAAGACGGAATACTGCAACGCCAAGCCACGCTTATTGACCTGGCGATGGACCTGGGCCAATCGCTTGGGATTGGCGATGTCATAGGCGAGCAAAAAGAGCTGGGGGGCGTGGATGGCCATGGCGTTGCCGGTCTTTTTGTGCTTGTCTCACAGGGCGGATTCTTCTCGTCTGGTCGGGCTTTGGTCTGGTCGGACGACTTTCTCCGGGCGCGCGGGCGCATGATGGAAGGCGCCTGGCGCGCCGCCTCAGGTCTCATGGATCAGCCAACGGTGCAGGCTGCCGGTGATCTC
>CALMDH010000113.1:0-10701 GCA_937862735.1 uncultured Gammaproteobacteria bacterium | reverse complement strand
GATGCCTATAACCAAGCGCATCACTCGGTCTTGGGCGGATTTGTGATCAAGGCCGAATTAATATTGGCAGTCAAACATCGCCACCAAAATGCCAATGTTAGACTCTATTTATTTTCCCCAATTATCTAAGACGCAGCTATGCTCCTCCACAAAGATGCCAGGCATCAACACCAGTAAAAGACATTTGATTTTTTAAATTGGTGACTGAATAAACCTTGCCCCGATCATCACCAGGGGGACAGTCTTGCGGTAGGGAGAGCAGGCATAGTTTTACCTTGTCCCCTTTGGCAAAATCATGAGTCCGCGCCATGTAAGCATTGGCATTGATATGCGGCGCGAGATGAGGAATATCAGTTAAATACAACCCGATGTTGTTCGCAAGGGAAACATGGATTTCACCTCCGGACTCACCCGGTATCGCACCCTCAAAACGGGTACTCTTTTCCACGATCTTGGTTGTAACGCATTCGCCGGGTCGGGAGGGCGACTGCATGGCGGTGTTAGAGGTAGATGATCTCAGTACCGATAAACGCTCTTGATAAGCTTGTTTAATACAGCTCTCGCTCTGGCAATTATTGCGCTTTTTTAACCAAGCACGTTGATCTTCTTTAAACTGTTTGGTGTTGGCTGATTGACCAAGTGCCTGGCTGTAAAGAGAAGCCATTTGATCCTCAAGACCGGACAATGCGGGATTACTACAGATGGCATTCTCCACCAAGGTCGTTGCCTTGGCGCAATCAAAGCTGGCGGCGTTGGCTGTCGTGAAAAGACCCAGTAAAGACAGTAACAACGAAAAACTGATCACTGCGACCATATTTTTTGAAATAGCCATCATGATTTTCTCTTAATTATTAAAAGCAAAAATAGAGCTAATTGCACTCTCGTCGTTTTTCAATCATCGAGCATCACATCTTTAAACTTCCCGGCCTGATAATACCAAAGGACTGTGCCACCCTTATCATAGGGCGCTTGGATGATGCCATTCGTTTTCAATATGACCTTTGCTGGTTCATCGGGTTCACAATCCCAAAATCCTATTCCGCAAGCGGTCACAATCTCACCCGGTTTGGCGGCAGTGAGATGATATTCCTGAAAACCATTAGCGGAATCAAGTGGAATCTCGCCAAACTTGATGGGCGTATAAGATTTATCCCCCATTAAAAATACAAATATTCCCCAGGCGCTACGATCTTGCCGATAAAGAATCCAGGCATGATCTTTTGTTGAGTTTTCGTCAAACCAGCCAGTAATGTGGTAAGGCTCTGGTACTTTATCTTGATATTCCAACCACAAGCCTGTTATATCGGCCGGGCCAGGCTGACACCAGCCAGCAGGAAGATAGGGTTCGGTTCTGATACAGTCAGTTGGGGTAACGGCGGCATTGGCACCCAGTAATTGCGGGCATACCGCATCGTATACCGCGTTGGTGATGGTGCTTTTTTCGCTCATCAACTTCCATTCCGCGCCGGTATGGTTGCCGGTTTCCTGGTGCGTGCGCAGGTCGACATTTTTGACCCACAGATATTTGCGCTCCAGGCAGTCGAGCAGGTAGCCATTGCGATAGCCCTTGCTCTCCATCTCGAACGCGACGGCATGGGGGCTTACTTCGGGTTGGGGTTGGTAAGACACCGGGGTACCCTCAACCATCAGGTGGCCCGTCATACCCTTGGCCGGTTTGGCTGGTGGTTGACCGTCAGCGGTTGCGACCACGAAGCTTTCCCCTTCTAGGCGGTAGTGTTGGCGGTTTTTTTCCGAGGGGCAACAAGAAGGGTCATGCTTGCCATACTTGGAACCGTCAATTTGGATGACGCCCTTGGCAAAGGTAACGCTCTCAGGGAGAAAAATGTCCTTGCCCCCGATCTGAAGTGGGGTGCCAGGTACCTGGTCCCGGCCCATGAACGCCAGCAGATAGGTTTCATAATGGTTGCCACAGGACCCGGGGGACTCCTCCGCTTCATCAGGGCATGAACCTTCCACGGTAAAGACGACGATCTGATCCGTAACGCCATTGTTATTTAGATCGCCTTGGCCCGTCAGTCGGGTGGTACAGTCTTCCGCTCCACGAATGGAGGCGGTAAAAGCTTCAATGGCACGGCTGATGTTTGGGGAAAAGTGAACGCAGTCATCGGCGGCGTGGACGTTCCCCATCATGTCCAGATTCAGCAGGACAATGAGACCATAACCTATTAACCTAGCGTAATTCATGGTAACTTCTGGATTTATCCTGTTTTTGTTGCGTCACGAAATATTATCGAAAAATAGCTTCACCGCGAAGCAGCTAAATATTTCCTCCGTAAACCTCAATTTCAGAGGTAATGATCCATAAGCTGAATTTCTAGTTCAGCACCCAAGGGTCAGTCAACATATTCATATTGCGGCGGCGGCGTACCGACCGCACTGATCACCGCCGGCAAGGTCATGTCCGCTTTCTTGTCATGAATGCTTTCCACAGTAACTTCGTGAACCAGTTCATCACCGAAGTCAAACAAATACAACATATTGGACGTTTGATGAAGATGCAAATCCCGTAATTGCGTTTCTGCTGCGGATTTGGCGGGAGGACCGATTCCGGATATCAGGAGGTCACCGAGAGGAGTTCCAGAATACTCGTGAGCCCGGTCAAATAACTTACCTCCCGTGTAGAATGAGAACATATGATCATTATCCCACTGGAAGGCTTTTTGAATAGCAAGATGCAGATCATAGAGGGTTTCATTGCCCTCAATATCAAGCGTGCGTGAGACCTCCTCCTCGATGATCATCCCCTTCATCTGGATCAAGGCTACCTTGAGCCGATACACCGGAACGGGTGTTGAGAGTATTGCCCGCAACTCCACCCAAGAGGTGGCCATGGCGGCCGCCCTGATGATCTCCGCGTTCTTGGCCCGATCAGGGTAACAACACTTTTTGTATTTCACCCCGCTGCCGCAGGGACAAACCTCATTGCGATGCAACTTCATATTTTTTATAGTCCTTAATAGCCATAGTATTGGGACTTGAGACGATTGACGGTGGCGGTATCAATTTCAAAGGGATTATGAGGTGCGGTGGGAATGTTAAGTTTGCTGAGTGCCAAAGGAATCGTCGCTAGTTTCAGATTATAGGCTTGAATCATCAGATATTCGAGATTCAGCACGTCTTCGATATTGTAGGCGAGGAGCGTTTCCAGGGATTTTACTTTGCGTTTCTTCCGGTAATCGTTCCATAACAGTACCGCGAAATAGCCATCCACTTCCGCGAGACTGCCCGTGCGGCCAATGCCAAACTGGCGTTCACAGGACTTCAATCCCCCGGAATAGCCGAGACTGGAGAGAATATAGCGCAGGTCCAGGTGGGCTTGCGTGAGACGGATGCCAAAATAATTTTCAATAAACGGGATATCAAAGGTTTTGCCGTTGTAAGTCACGATCACCTGATAATCCCGGATGGCTTGCGGAAAATCATTCAGGTTTTCGCCATTGACATAGTGCTTGATCTGTTGACCATCGTACAGGGCAATGGTGGTAATGACATCGCCCGGTCCACCCAAGCCCGTGGTTTCAATATCCAGGTACACGGTGGACGACTGAAACTCCCGGAAAATGCGCCAGTGCTCTTTCGCGGCTAAATTTTGGTAGAAGTAATCAATCAGTCCCATCTCGATCTGGCGTTTAGAAAGATGGGCATGTTCGGTGATCTTGGCCTGCTTGGCTCTGGAAAGAAACCCGGGGGGCGTCTGGATGAATTCATCTATTGAACAGATGCCACTGTCCCAAATGCGCTGCTCGGTTGCAGTGCCTACCGAGGGTATATGGGAAAAGCTATGGTGTAACATATTCGTATCCGGTGGTCAGCAAGCCAGGACGAACCGACTCAATCTGTGACTAGAGTTTGGCAAACTCTGCATAGGGGCCTTTCTTTGCGGTATCACCAGGTTCACCGCTTTCGCCAATCCCAAGGCGCGATGGGGTCCTTGTCCTTCCATAGCCCGACTCCAGTCATCCTGGCCTTGGCCTCCGCTGCCGCATAGAGCCCCTGATCCACTCGGGATTGCTCATCGGCATACTTGCGGTACCACCAGGCCATCCCCATCCGGATTTGAGCCAGGTTCACGTCCTTGCCCTGGGCGATCACCTTGCCCACGATGCGGCCATAACGATCATGCTTATGCCAGTCCACCTCCACCCATTGCCCGGCTACCAGGGCGCTGAGGGCCTCCTTGGAGCGCTGGCCGAAGGGCTGGTTAGACTCAGGGGCGTCGATGCCGGACAGCCGAATCTTGTGCTGGGTGTTCCCGGCATCCAAGACCACCAACGTATCGCCATCAGTGATCTTCACCACTTTGCCGTTCAGAGTATCCGCAAAGACACCAAACGGAAAAAGTACCAACAACAAAAGGCTAATGGCGGGTTTCATCTTCGACCCCCTGTGCCATGACACTGCCCAAAAGCCCCAGCAAATGACGCATGCTGGTAATTACCAGGTCCCGGGTTTCATCCGTCAGGGTTTCGGCTTGGGTCATCCGCAGTAGTAAATCCTGGGGCACGTCACCGTAGCGTTGCACTAAATACCCCATGTTCAAGGCAAGAAGCTTCAGGGCTTCGACCAGTTGCTCCCGGCTGGCCTGTTCCAGGAGGGCGTCGGCCACCAGGATGTACTGGCGAAATTCATCATCGGTATCCATGCAGTCGTTCCGGTTGAAGGAGAGGTGGGTTACATGGCAGTAACAGACCGCAAACCTAGGCTACACTTGCTCATTATCGACCTGCCCGGCCAAATTAGGAGTTCAGTCCATGTCCGCCGATCTGCCCGCATTATCTGTGAACCGCCGCCGATTCATTGGCACCCTGCTCGCTGGCTCTGCCGTGCTAGCCTTCGGTGAGCTTGTCCTCCCCCGCCCGGCCCTGGCAACTGCCGGTCCCTTCACGTTGCCGCCACTGCCTTACGGCGATGATGCCCTGAGTCCCGCCATATCGGCCAACACCATCGGCTTTCACTACAGCAAGCACCACCAGGGCTATATCAACAATCTGAACAAACTGGTCGCCGGTACCCCGTTCGCCGATCAACCACTGGACGCCGTGGTCAAGGCTACCGCTGGCCAGGCCGATCAAGTCGCCATTTTCAACAATGCTGCACAAGTATGGAACCATAACTTTTACTGGAACAGCCTGCGACCCCAAGGCGGTGGCAAGCCCTCCGGCATACTGGCTGAGCTAATCAACCAGTCCTTTGGCGACTACAACACCTTCAAGGCCGAGTTCGCCAAGGCGGCTACCAGTCAGTTCGGTAGCGGTTGGGCCTGGCTGGTAAAAGACGGTGACAAGTTGATCGTTACCAAAACCGGCAATGCTGATACGCCCATCGCCCACGGTCAGCAGCCACTGCTCACCATTGATGTTTGGGAGCATGCCTACTACCTGGACTACCAGAACCGGCGAGCCGACTACGTTACCGCTGTGCTGGAGAATCTGATCAACTGGGAATTTGCTGCCCAGAACCTGGCAGGCTGAGAGGTACCCGAACTCCCCTCTACCCTGAAATCGGTTGAGGGGAGCGGCAACAACGGGAAGTTTTTCTCGCATTCTACGGATACCACTACCCGGTTCAGGTTAACCGAGCATGAGAGCCAGTAAATATCCCCTCGCAGATCATTCCCCGGCCAAGGAGCAACTCCTGGCCATCGTCATCGCTCGGGAGTCGGTCATAACCAGGGATACCGCACCGCTCCTGGAAAAGCTGGGTTTCCTGTCGGAAAGCCGGGAAGCAGCGATGCAGTGGGAGGGGCGGCTGACCTTCTCCTTTGACGGCTGGAATTTCGATCCCCGGGAGACGGCGGAGATACCGGAGATTCGGTCCTTTTTTCAGTCTCTAACGGCGGAGTGGCCCTACTGGCTGCATTTCAGCGAGAAAGTCGGTGATACGGTGTTGCATGTCTTGCGCCTCCTGTGCCATGGACAGTATGTACGCCGGCAACCGGGAATCGCCACCTGGGCCTTCGCTGATTTTGCTGAGGTGCAACAAGTGCTGCTCCAGCTCTTCTGTGGCCAGAATGTGATGTATGACCGCTTCGGCCTGCCGGAAACGATGAACGAACGGATCACGCAGGAAGTGATGCAGTTGATCGAGAACAGCCTACAGTGAAAACAGGGAAAGGATAACCTTGATCAGGCAAAATTTCGGCGTTGGAAGTTATCAAAATTAAACTTCGCCGTTGATCAATAAACCTAATTCATCATCCTGATCAAGATCATCATTTGGCAGATCCATGGCAATCGACAGCGCGGAGACGATGGACCGTTTGCTTTCCAGAGCAAGTGTTTGTCTCTCGGGATCAAAAGGACTGGCACTTTCCAATGCCACAAGATCGTCGCCATCCACTTCCCCATGACGCAGGGCATAGTAGCTGCTTTTATAGGCAAGCAGATTGAGCGCAGCAATCAATTGTTCACGAGTTGCCTGGTTTTGCAGATTTCTCGCACGCTGAGTTAATCGACGTTTTTCTTCGTTGTTATTTGCCAATATTTGCCTCCTGTTTGCGCAGCTTGCGGTAATGGTGATAGTTGATCGCTACATCCTCGTTTTGCCAACAGATGAAACACCCGTGGGTAATATACTTTTTATCCCTGGTTGGGCGCATTCCCCGTACCTCAACTAATCCGCCCAGGCGGCTAATTTCATAAGCTAGGTGCCACTTTTTTTCCACACGAATGAATGGCAGATGGTTGGCATCTTCATACAACGCTTTAACCCGAAGCTGTCCACACCACACATACCAAAGGTTAGGAACCGACAGGGTGGCAGCATCAAAGCCTTTGAGAATCTCCTGTTGAACTTCTCGTAAACTGGCTTCTGGGTGCTGCGTGATAAGACGTTGAGCAAAGGATATCGTCTCAGGACAACCCCAGCCATCAAAGAGCGGCACATTACGTTTTTTTCTGGTGGGCAACGTAGGGGAAAGATTTTCCTCCAGCCAGATACTTGCTTTTAGAAGCGGGAATGTTTGGCTTGTACCCTGATAGTTTACCCGATGATTGAAAGATCCTGGCGAAACGGCTTCAAGGTTATTGGGGAATCCAGGATCGTCTGACTGAGGGAAGGGGGTGAACGGCGCATCATTACCGCGATAAATTCCTTGATCTGTCTCTTCATCCGCCCAAAAAGTAATGACCCGATCACTCTTTTTACGTTTAAAGTAGATGCGATTCAGACCTAAGAATCCTGTCCCATACCCTTTGCCCGAGGGTAGTTCCTTGGATAAGTCCCCACCTTCTGCAATCCGCTGATCATGTTCTTGGCGAAGGTTGGAATGGCCACAGTTGTTACAGCATTTCAAAGGATGCTTGGGTTCACCGCAGTTGGGACAGGGCTTGGTTTTCATATTAAGTATCTTCAATTAATTTGCTGATATTTCTCAAATTCAATTTAGCTGTTTACGACCTCCTATGGTATGAGTATGGTTGATTTTATTTACTAAAAAACAATGACTGCTACATTACCGTGCATGAACCCCGTTTGATCGAAAACAGCATTCAGTGACTTCAGAATACCTGAGATGACTCATCAGCCAACATCCTACTCAGCAACCAGCAAAGTAAAGACCGCCGTTAGATCAACGAAATCAAGCCCCGTTAATGCCAGGTAGGTTCCGCAGGGTTGATGCCCATCAGCGACGACAAGGCGGAAACGATGGCCCGTCTGCTCTCCAGATGAATGGCTTCCATCTCGGCCCCGAGGGGATCGGTAGCGGCTAACGTCTGGAGATCGTCCATAGTCAGCGCGCCATAGCGGCGCACAAAGTAGCTGTACTTGAAGGCCAGGAATTCCACCGCTTCTCTGAGCTGCTCCGGCGTCGCCCGGTGCAACAGCAGGTCAGCGCCTAACGCTAATCGCTGGCTTTCTTCACTTTCAGTCATTTTCTTGAACCTCCTGTTGGCGCAGCTTGCGGTAATGGTAGTAGTTTTTGGCTAAATCTTCATTTTCCCAGCGGATAAAGTAGCCATTGTAGTTTCCTTCTACCTGAACAGCCTGATGAAGCGCCACCCAACCGACCAAATCAGCCATCTCCAGCAAACTATATGCAAGGAACCATTTCTTATCCAGTCGGATGAACTGCTGATTGTTGGCATCTCTATGCAGGCCCCGTATGCGCTTGCGATACAATTGCACTAACCAAAGATAGGGTACGGATAGCTGTGCATCTTTATAACCATGAAGTAATGCCAAATGAACGTCGCTTAAACTTGCTTCTGGGTTTCTAGCAGTAACTTCTTTGGCGAAATTGACCGTCTCGGGGCAAGCCCAGCCATCATAAACTTCAACAATTGCGATTTTCCGAGTTGGCAACGCTGGGGTCTGATTATCTTCTAGCCAGCACTTGGCTCTCTGGTCTTGTGTCGCTAGGCGCAGGTTGGAAAATTCAAGTAAGGGTGGTTGGGAATGAACGGATTGGAACGGCGGATGTAAGTCAAGATCAATGGTTGTGTCGTCGATTACATCCGCGTGTAGACCGTCATTGAGGTTAGCCATTTGGCCTTGATGGCCCTCCGCGTGATGTTCCAGATGTCCGCTACTGGTTATGCGTGGCAGGGAGTTTGCAACGGAGTCTCCTCCTGTTTCGATGAGTTGCTCACTACTACGCATGTGCAGCAGGGTAGCATCACAGTATGGGCAGACGAGAAACTGGCGTTTGGGTTCACCGCAGACGAGACAGGGTTCAAGTTGCATGGCATTATGAAATTTTGATTATTTCCTGATGAAGGTTAACGGCGAAGTACTTATCGAACGTAACCTCGAACCTACCTTTTCAATCGACGTTTCCCTATCGCAACCAGATACTCAGGTATCGAGATCATCATCCGACTCTTCCATTCTTTGTAAGGGGAACTCATCGACTGTGCGTTTTTGATTGTAATCTCGCGCGTAACCGTTCACAGACCCCTTGACCGCCGCCCCCAAACCCGATCAGGATGGCTCTCCATTCGCTGCCCGATGATAGGGTGCTCCTGACCCATGCATCTGAGTGACCACAGCCTGAGCCAACTTGACGAAGCCTATGTCCAGACTTTGGACGAGGGTCAGTTGCGTGGTTTGTCGCTGCGGCTGTTGGACGACCTGAAGGAAGCGCGCGAACGGCTGCGGCAAAATCCCACCAATAGCTCTCGTCCACCCAGTAGCCGAGCACCCTGGGAGCGCCCGACGGCGGGTGACGAAGACGCGGATGGCCGCGACGAGGCGACCACCCCGGCGCCCGATGCTGATCAACCGGAAGAGGCCGGCACGCCCCCGGCGGCGGCGTGCGACCCACCGGCGACCCAGGGCGGCGAGCGCGCGGCGGCCCCGTCTGAGCAGCCCAAGCGCAAGCCTGGTAAGCCGCCCGGCGCGCCCGGGTTCGGACGCACCCAGATGTTCCAGGCCCATGAGACGCTCATCCATCGTCCCGAAACCTGCGCCGCCTGCGCCGCGGCGCTGCCGGGGGACGCGCCGAGTGTCGCCTACGCCGGCTTCCAGTCGGTCGATCTGGTGTGGGGCGATCCCGCACAACCCGGCCTGCGTTTGCAGGTCACCGACCATCGTTACCATGAAATCGGCTGCGCCTGCGGTCATCGCACGCGCGCGCGTCCCGGCGAAGGTCTGGTCATGGATCCGACCTTGGCACCGGTGGCCTTAAGCGAATGGCGTCTGGTCGGCCCGGGGCTGGCGACCCTGATCGTGGCGCTGCATCTGCGCTTTCGGCTGTCGCGCCGCCGGATGCGGGAGTTTCTGCACGACTGGCTGGGGTTGCGTCTGAGCGTGGGCACCCTGGATGGCACCCTGCGCGAGGCCGCCGCGGCGACCGCCCCGCTGGAGGAAGAATTGATCGCGGCGGTCGTGGCCAGCGACCTGCTGCATGCCGATGAGACCTCCTGGCCGCAAGGCACCGAGTTGTTCTGGCTGTGGGTCTTCACCAGCGCCACCGTCACCCTGTTCAGGGTGGCCAAGCGCGGGCGTGAGATCCTCGATCGGATTCTGCCGGGCTTCGCCGGCTGGCTGATGAGCGACGGCTGGCAGGCGTATCGCCACCTCCCGCACCGGCTGCGCTGCTGGGCGCACCTCACGCGCAAGGCGCAGGGGTTGATCGACAGCTACGATCGCGAGGCGCAGGCCTTTGGGCGTCAGGTCCAAAGCGCCTTCGATACCCTGATCGGCGCCATCCAGGCCGCGCGCGACGGGCCACCGGGCGATCTGCCGCGCCGCCATGCCGAGTTGCTGACCGATCTGCATGCCGCCTGCGTGCGTCTGCTCGGGCACCGGCACGCCAAAACGCGCGCCTTGGCCGTCGAGCTGTGGAATGACTGGGACGCCATCTTCCAGGTGCTGGAGAATCCCCAGTGGCCGCTCACGAACAACGACGCTGAGCAAGCGCTACGCCATTGGGTGATCGCGCGACGCATCATGATGGGGACGCGTGGCGCGGTCGGCTCGCGCACCTTCACCCTGCTCGCCAGCGTGATCGAAACCTGTCGTAAACGTGGCCACATGCCTTGGCCCTATCTGGCCGGTGTGATCGCGGAGCGCCGCGCTGGTCGTGCGGCCGCTCCGCTGCCAGCTCCAATGGCGGGTCTCTGAACGGTTACTCTCGCGCCTGTTGTTCATTCTCCCAACAGATAAAATAACCCGTTGCGGGAACGACGCCCTCGTTGGGGTTGTTAAAGCCTTTGGCGCCAACCAACCCGCCTAATG
>CALMDH010000112.1:0-6682 GCA_937862735.1 uncultured Gammaproteobacteria bacterium | reverse complement strand
CGCGATAGACACGGCCCTTGGCGATCTCCTCCCGGGCCAGGTCGTAGCTGGACAGGGTGGAAAAGTCCTCCTCGTCATTCAGGGCCAGGGCGGCGAAGAGGCCGGTGGTGGATGGAGACGAGACGAGGGTGGGGATGCCATCCGGCTTGCCACCGGCCCCGGCATGGACCAGGGCGCGCAGCCGGTATTCGGTGTAGGAGACCGGGGAGAGGTGGGTCTCGCCGAGGACGGCGTCGAGGGCCTCGACCCGGCCGTCCCGCCCGGAAAAGGCCGATTTCTTGATCTCGTAGAGCTGATCGGCCTCCTTGAAGCTGTCGCTACGCGCGACCGGCTGGCCGGTGAAGAGGCAGTGACGGCTCTCATCGGCTAAGGCCGCCATGGTCTGGCCGTCCAGGCGTTGGGTGAAATGCAGGGTGACCTGCTCCAGCAACCGCCCATCCTTGGCGTCGATGGTGTCGCGTAACCCACGGCCACCTGCTGGCCCTTCCAGCCACCGGCGCAGCAGGCCGTCTTCACCCCAGACCCGCTTCGCCAGCTCCGGATCATCGATGGCCAGGCGGGTGACCCAGAGGGCGCTCAGGGCGCGGCGTGAAGCGTCATGGTCCAGTTCCGTTAACCAGTCCGGATAGCAGGCGCCCAGTGTCTCCCGCAATTGCTGCTCCCGCTGCTGGTAGTCAGGCAGTTCCTTCACCGACTTGTGGTTGAGGAGCAGGGCAAGGTGAGCGGCCCGGCGCAGGTGGGCCTGGGCCTCCGCGGGAAGGGTGACGGGATTGGGGTAAGGGCTGAGGGTCTGGCCAACGGCCTTGGGCCAGGTGGGCGCCAGACCGATGACCCCCAGCAGATGATCGAGGTGTTGGGTCAGGGACGCGTCCTTCGCCAGGTCAGCCTTGACCAGGAACAACCTGGCCAGATCCCGGTCGGGCAGGTCCTCGGCCAGGAAGGCGGTCAGAGAGACGTGATCGGGTTGCGACTCCAGCAATTCGGGAACGCCCCGGTTGGAGACGTTGACACGCAGTTGGAACAGTTTTCTTTGCAGGCGACGGCGCACCTCCTTCAGCGCCTTGGTCCGGATCTCCCCGGCCCTGGCGGCGGGGATGAGCATCAGCAGGCGGCCATCCTGATGAATCTCGATCAGCGGCGGCACCGGCCGGCAGGCAAAGGAGATCGCCCGCTGGAGTTCGTCGACCAGGAAGGGGTGATGGGGATCGAAGAGATCGACGACCGCCCAGTCGCGGGCGATGGCGGTGCGTAAGGTCTGGTCCTGACGCAGGCGGTTAAGGACGGCGTCGATGCCTTCCTTGAGCCAGAGGCCGTCCAGTTTGTCCGCCAGCGCGACATAAGGCATGAGGGTGCTGACCGCGCGGGGCGGGGAGACGGCGGGAGGGCTACGGTGGGCCTGGCTGGCCTCGACCTGTTCGATCAAGGCGCGGACCTGGTCGGGCGTCAGCGCCGGGGCGAGGCCCGCCGTGAAGCGATCCAGCCCATAGCGCGCCCAGCGCTCGGCCAGGCTCTCGATGGGCAGGATGTCATTGCGCGCCAATCCCAGCTCTTTGTCCAAGTCGTGGAGGAAGGCGATGGCGGCCAGGCGGCGCAGATTTCCCGCCAAGGCCGCGCTGTCCGCCTGGGGGTTGGTAGTCAGCACGTCCAACGCGGCGAAGGTCAGGGCGCCACGCACCACGGATAACAAGTGATCCAGTAAGGTGACGTTGGTACTCTGCGCATAACTCGCCCGGCGCTCGGGGTCGGCATGGTAGCCACCCTTACCGCTCAGGGTTTGGAGACGGGGGATGCGGGTGTCCACCAGCTTGCCGGCATCCAGGCCCTTGCGTTTCTTGTCGTCCGGCAGCGGACCGGCGCGATCCGCGATGACGCCCGCGTCGACGACCTCGGTCATGAAGTCGGCGTAGACCTTGGCCGCCAGGGTGACGGCCGCGTGAAGGGGGTCCGTCATCGTCCTACCCCCTGGTCGGCCAGGCCGATGCAGCCAAAGCCGTTACGGGTCTTTTCCCCCAGGCCGGCATACCAGGCCAGCAGGAGATCCTCGCGGCGGCCGGACAGGACCAGCGGACCCTCCAGGCCGATGACAAAGGCTGGACGGCCCTGCTGGTCTTGTTTGGTGCTGACCAAGACCGAGTGGTGCGGATTGGCCCGCAGATACAGGCTGTCTGGCTGAATGTTCAGGGTGACGGGCCGCTGGGCGATCCGGCTCAGGCGACGATTGATCGCCGTCGCCAGGTCACAATCCCCGAAGCGGGTATGCCAGCGTTTGCCCGGTTGCCGGGGGTCACGCAGAGCGAGGGGGGAGAGGGTCAGGACGCCCAAGAGCCCCACATCCTGTGGAATGACGGGGGGGAGTTCCGGGCTGGTCTGGGCGGCGCTGAAATCGAAAAGCTCGGCGGTCGCGGTCCGGGCATAGCGGATGGCACCCGACTCCAGGCGCGCCAGATAAGGGGCCAGAATGGCGCTAGGGGTGGAGACCACCAGGCTGTGGACCTGGCCTTCATGGCGGCGGTGGTAACCGAGGGCGGCGAAGTTCCAGGCTTCGGCGCCTGGCCCGAGGACTTGTTCCGGCGTGGCGCCGGCGGCGGTCAGGCCGGTGACGAGGGCATCGTGGACCAGATCAAGGAAACGGTAAGTGGCCCAGTGCCCCTTGGGCAGACGAAAGCGGACTCGAAACATGGCGTCCTCCCTTGTTGTTATGGTGGGTTACTCTAGCAGATAAATTCCAACCAACTACATCCGATGCTGCAATGAATCATGACATGATCAGGCGCTTCGCCTTCATCGAAGCCCGCCTGCTTTGGGGCGGTGGCCTGACCGCGGGGGAACTGGGGGCGGCCTTTGGTATCGCTCGTCAGAATGCGCAGCACACCCTGGACCTCTACCGGCAGCAACAGCGGGGCCAGATGCGGTATGACCCCCAGGTGCGGCGACAGGTGCGTACCGCTGATTTCAAGGCCAGCCATGTACGCGCGGAGGTCGGGCGCTTCCTGGATTATCAGCGGGCGGTGAACCAGGTGGCCCGTTTCCACGATGAGTCCGACTGGGCGGATCTGCCCTTCACCGATGCCGAGACCCTAATACACTCTGTTTACGACCAGACGGCCGTGGGGTTGGTCCTGGAAGCACTGCGCCGGCACAGTGTGGTGGAAATCGAGTATTGGTCAAAGCAACGTCAACGCTCGCGACGCATCTCCCCTCATCATCTGGTCTTCGCCGATGGGCGCTATCACATCCGGGCTTATTGCCACGAAGCCGAGCGCTACCTGGATTATGTCCTCTTACGAATCGGCGGCGCCCAGGCGGCTGAGCAAAATTGGGTTTCAGGCGATTATGACCTGGAATGGCACCAACGTCAGGACTTGGCGTTTGTCGTCAATCCAGCGCTACCGCCCGAGGCACAAACGGCCTTTCGGTTAGATTTTTTGCGCGAGGAGGAAGACCGGTTGCGCTTGCCTGGGGTACGGAAAGCCATCGCCTACTATGTGCGCCGGCGGCTTACGCGCCGGGAGGAGCCATTTGGGATGCCGGCTTGGGTGGAGGTGGAAGGTTAATCGCTGGTTTGAGGTAGGCAGGTTCTTGGGGTGTCAGGGGGGGCCATGATGTCCGGTTCGCTACGCTCTGCGGTTTCTGACCAGCCTACCCCGCGGTAGCCGCAGGAACCCTGCCCTCGCCATTGTACGCGCACACGGTCCAGGCCGGCTTCCCCTCCCCGGCGGAGGAGTACGCCGAATGCACCTTGGACCTGAACCACTACTTGGTCTCCGACCCGGCCGCCACCCGCTTCGTCTCCGTGCCCGATGAGGCCCTCTACCACCGCGGCATCCGTGAAGGGGACCTGCTGGCCATCCACCTCGGCTTACCTCCCCGGCCCGGCGACCTGGTCTGGGCCGAGGTCGAGGGTCAGCTACTGCTACGGGAGTTGCGCCAGCATGTCGCCCGCTATTGGCTGTGCGCCTATCACTCGGACTTCTCCCCCATCCGCCCGCGCCTGGGCCAAGAACTGCGCATCCGCGGGGTGGCCATCGCCAGGGTGCGCGCCCTGGCCCCTTCTCGGGGATATCGCCCTGGCCCTCATTGAGCGTGAAGGGGATGCCATCAGTCCGCGACCACCCGAGGTTGCTGAGCTTTTCAGGGCCTTTCCACTCTGGTTATCTCGACAGAAGTCCAGGTCCACTCGATTCCGGTGCCGGAGACCACCCGCGTGCGGTTTCGGTTGGTCGGCGGTGGGGTCTGATCGTGGCCAGCCTCTCCAGCTCTTCGCGGGTCAAAATCTGCTGCGCGGCTTCGAAGAGCATCCGTTCCTCGAAGCGGACATGCGCGGTCAGCAGGTCGGCAAAGGCTTGCAGGTGCCGTGTCGCATCCTCCGACGTTGCGGCCGCAACGATGAGGGCGCGCAGCTGCTGATGTTCCTCGTTGGTGCGGTCGACGAGATCCCGCCGGCCGGCCGCAGCGAGGGCTGGAAGGATGAATTCTTCCTCGATCGCGAAGTGGGGGTTGAGATCCTGCTCAAAGGTTCGGCAGGTCGATCGCAAGAGTTCCCTGCTCACGCCGCCGTGGCGGCATGCCTGCCGCAGGCGCCCGGCCAACACCAGGGCCTGGTGATGTTCCGAGGTCATACCCTGGAGACGGAAGTCCCGTTGCATGGTTCTTGTACCTCTTGGGGATGGACATACCGCAGCGTGGGAGGCGACGATAGGCTACCGGCGCGGGGATGGCTTCCAATGTAAAGAAGTCAGGCGATCTCATGCTCCTGGGTGGCAAGGGGAAGGCCCGTCTGTGCCACGCGGTACTCGTTGGGCACTTTTCCCTAACCTGACTGGCTGCCCTTTAGGAGCAAGGGTAGCCCCCTAACCACATCGTACCCCAGCAATGCCCCTAGCTCAGGGCGATGAACCAATGATGAGCAGCACTGACCACTCACCCTTCGTTCCCATCCTCACCGTGATGGTGGATTACGGCAACGCGCCCTTTCTCTGGCGGGTCGACAGTCCTGATCGGGGTGGCGTCGGCGTCAATCTCTGCGATGGCGTCTCCTGGGACGAGTCTTGTCCCATGTCCGAAGGGCTGTGGCAACAGTTCGCTGACTGGGCTTTCGAGTTCGATCAGACGGGGTTCTCGCACGACAGCTTTGATGACCGTGACTGGGATTGGCGCGCTTTTCATGCGCACGGCCTGCAACTAGCGCAGCGGCTCAAACAGGAAGTGGGTGAGGTTTACCGGGTGGTCTACGAGAAACCCTACGAGGACCCCAACCACCCCATCGACGAGCGCCGCGAAATCCTGGTCGATGGCACCCGGGTGCCGCTGCCGCCCTGGCGCGGACACATCCCCGAGCCGGTCCGCTTCTGCCAACACCTGGTCTCCGGCGGGCAGACCGGAGCGGATCGTGCCGCGCTCGATTTCGCCATTCAGTCCGGCTACACCCACCGTGGCTGGGCACCCCAAGGACGCGCAGCCGAGGACGGTACGATTCCCCTGAAGTACCAACTGACCGAGTTGGTCGACGGGGGCTACCGTCAGCGGACCAGAAAGAACGTGGCAGACAGCGATGGCACCTTGATTGTCAACTCCGGGGAGTTGGATGGCGGAACGCTCGCAACCCAGGTCTTCGCCCGGCAGTTGGGTAAGCCACATTTCATCGTCCAGGTTGATGCCGGTGTCACGGGGGAGGTGATCGCCAGCGTCCTGGCCTGGCTACGTGAGAATGCGATCCAGACCCTGAACGTGGCCGGACCGCGAGAAAGCCGGCGCCCGGGAATCTATCACCAGACCGTTGCACTGCTGGAGGCGGTCGATGCGGCGTGTCGGGGGTGATTGTGGTGGTGATGGATCAGGGCCTACCGGGCGCAGCCTGGTGGCGCATAGTCGCCAAGGCCAGACTGTGGTGCGAGGACTCGGCCTGCGGCATCAAGGGCGAAAACCCAAACATCAGGCTTGGGCGGTGGGTTTCGTTAAATTTTAACGAAACAAGCGGCCAGTTACTTCGCCAAGCCCGCCGCCTTTGGGAAGTCTTTGGCCAGCGGCAGGATGAAGTGGCATTCATCCCGCAGTCCGGGCTTTATGCCTTGGCTGAGCCGAAGTGCGACGAAACGCGGGAAGACCTAGCGAGGACCCGGCCTGCGGGATTGTTGGGCAGAACCCTGATGCTCGGTTTGGGAATTTGGTGTCGACGAATTTCGGTGACACCAGAAGCCAGCGCCTTTATGAGGCCCGGCGCCTCTGGGAGGTCTTTGGCCAGCGGCAGGAGGAGGTGGCGAGATTCAGTCCAGGGGTCGGGACCCTGACCGCCAGGAGCAGGTCAGATTCGCTCCTCACCAATGAGGGGCGAGACGGGGCGTACATCGATGGGCTGGGCGCCAAGGGGGATTTGCATACCTAAGACGGGAAGCATGGGGCGGAGAAAGATCCAAAGTGACTTTGGATACTTTGGACACTTGCCCCCCAGGCCCTTTTCCAATTTTTGAGCCCCTGATGGTGACCCTGGTCAAGGTGGCACCAAGGGACTTTCGATACTTTAGGCACTACCCCCGGAGGCCCTTTTTCAAATTTCCGGCATCCTCTCTCGACTGATGCCCAGGGTGACTAACCGGGGTCAGCCGGTCATCATCGGCCAGACCTTCCGCAAGGGTAACTACTCGCTCCCCTCCGCATAAATCTGCCCGGAGAGTGCCATCTGGAT
>CALMDH010000111.1:0-6015 GCA_937862735.1 uncultured Gammaproteobacteria bacterium | reverse complement strand
GCACATGCCGCGCGCCAGCGCCGCTACCGCCAGCGCGCGAACGTGACGCATCAGGGTTTCGCACGGCGTAGGCCACACTGCCCCCCACGTCGGGAAGGGCGGGGCGCGCGGGGGCCGAGGTTGGCGCCGGCTACCGTTGCCACCGGTGTGGACGCCCCTGTTCGCCGTTTCTGCGCCTGGGCTTCCTGCGGCGCGGCCCGACGTCGCCGGCCCTGCCCCTGCCGCCCCCGCGGCGGGCCGGCGCCCAGGCGCCTTGAGCCCTTAAGCGGGGGGCGGTCCAACTGCGCGGAGGACACGACGGTGACGATTCCTGCGGCGCTCGAAGCGCAGATCCTGCGTTATTTCCATGTGGATCAGGCGCTCGCCCGGGCCGGGCGGCGACCAAAGGCGTCGACGATGTCACGATGGGCATAGACCGGCAGGGTGCGCAGCAATTGCCGCAGGTGGTCGTAGACCAAATCCGAGCGGCGCAGGCGCCCGCGGGGACTGACCGCGCTCTCCTGGTAGAGCCGTTCCACCTCAGCGTCGGGGGGGAGCGGCGGCAAGGGCCGCACGCGGATCAACGGCGCCTCCGGCGCCCCGGGATAGAAGATCGGCAGCAGCGTCACCCGCTGAATGCGCGTGGTGTCCGCCAGCGAGGCGGGGACTGGGGTGGCGGCGGTCCGCAGGCGGATATTGGCCTTGGGGTGCCGGTGCGGCGCGGTGATATGCGCCAGCGTCGGGGCGACGCCCTGACGGTGGGCATGCTCCCGCACCGCCTGCAGGATGGCCAGATCCTCCCCGACGCGGGGATCATCCTCCACCGCGCCCCGCAAGCGCGTCAGGCGCAGGATCAGGGTGTCCGGATCGACCCGGCGGATGCGGCGCAGGGTGGCCCAGAGAAAATTGATGCTCACCGGCGGGGCGTCGAGGACCACCAGGCGGCGGCGAATGCGGTGCAGGTGCAGGTCGTTGCGGCCCAGTGAGCGCAGCACATACCGGCCCAGCGGTTGGCCGACGTGGACCCCGCTGCGGTCATCGGCCGCCGTCACCTTGCGGCTGCGGTGATTGAGCTCGAGCAGCAATGGCTCCAAGGTCTCGCGGTCCGCATTGAAGGTCCGCGCCCGTGTCAGCCAGGCCGCGGGGGCGGCGATCACCCCGGGGGCCAGATCGTGCAGCGCGTAATTGAGCCGGGTGGCGGCCCGTTCGTCCGCGTCGGGTTCGTGTTTCCCCCGGCGCGGCTCCTGCTCCCGGTAACGGTAATTGGTGATGATGGCCTGCGCCCGCGCCCACAACGCGGTCGCCGCCGCGCCGTCCGCGCCCGGCGGCGCCCACAGCCAGCATGCCCCCCGGAGCGCGGGGTCGCCCAGGGCGTGAAACAAGGCGTCACTGCTGGCTTCCACGGCGGCCAAGGCGGGCACAAAGGCGGCGCGCAGCTCGGCATTCGACCAGTGGGCGTAGGGGCGCTGGGCGGCGGGGCGGGGCGTTTCAATGGAGGTGGGTCCGCCATAGCCGCGGGTCTCCGCGTCGCCCCGAAGCGTGGGACGGTCGGCGCGCGGGCGCCCGGCGGGTGGGGTGGAAGCGCCGGTCCGTCCCGGCGGGGGAGAGGCGGGGGTGCACGGAGGTGACATGGCGCCGGCCAGCTCAGGGAGCAGGTAATTCGAATGAAGTAGGGGCAGAATAAAGACAATCAATACCCGCTGCAACCGGCCGGAGGCAGGCGTGCCGGCCGCGCGGTTGCCTGGCATTGTATACAAACGTAAACAGAACAAAATGAGCAGGATAGGGCGCAGAAGGGAGGTAAATTCACCCCGTTGAACAGCGATCAAATACAGGGCGGAAATACCCGCGCCGACGCACCAGCCGCCGCCCTTTGCCCTCTGTTAAGCCGCGATCAGCATACCCCGGACCCGGGGCCGCGGGCCGTGCGCCCGCCCGGATGCCGCCCCGGGCGCGGCCGCCGGGCGGGCCTTGGCCGGTGCGCCCGGGCGCAAATGCACCCCGGCTGCCCGCGTTAAGGCGCACGCCGTACCCGCACCGCCGGCAAAAGGTCTGTATTATTTTATGCGCCGTTCTATACTGAGAATGGCTAGATACCCATCCCTATAAACCTAAGGTGTACTTCGATGTCTTATGAGAGTATGACCCTGGAAGAGCTCCAGATAATGCGCCGGGAGCTGGAACAGAAGCAGGCGGAACTCGACCGTCTTTTTCGCCTGAAACACAAAGAGGTCCGCCAGGATTTTCTGCGTGAACTGCGCGAACTGATCAGCGCGCGCGGCTACATGGTCGAGGATATCGCCCAACAACTCGCCAGTAACCGGCGGGCGCTGCCGCCAGAGGGGCGACGCTATGTCGATCCCGACAACGAGGAGAATTATTACAAGCGCGGGCCAATGCCGCCGTGGTTGCGGGACAAAATGCTCCTCATGGGCTTTAATCCCGACAGCCGCCACCAGCGCGATACGTTCAAGCGCAAGCACCTCAAGCTGATTGAGGAGTAGCGCGACCCGGGACGCCGGGCGCGGGCGCCGCTCACCCCGGTCGCCGCCCTCCGGCGGGGCGGCGGTGCGCGCCCGCACCACGCGCCGGCGGTGACGAGCACGCCCCGGGTGGCCGTGCTCACCGCCCCCCGACGGGGGTCAGTCGTCGGCATCGCTTCAGGAATCCAGGGGCGGGTAGCCAAGAGAACAGGATTCCAGGGGAACTAACGTCCTCATGCCAACGTCTGGCCAACCCTTTTCCTCATCCCCTTGCGGCGCCTTCGGCTTAGTCTGTCGCGTCCTGCCCTGGACGCTTTAGCCTCAACGCGCCAGGCTGGACCAGCGCCCGGCGGGGCGTCGATTTTCCGGCGGACGCCTAATGGTCGCGGTCCCGCCATATATCCAAAGTCGGGTCATGGACCGTCCGATACTCCTCGTTCAACCAATACTCCTTGTTCAACTTATCCATCCAACTTAAACCCTCATCCTCATCCTCTTCCTCTTCCTCCGCGCTCGCGTACCCCGTATCCCGCGGCTGTAACCCGCTCCCCAGATACCCCACGCCGTACGTCGCGAAGTCGCGGGGTCTGACGAACACGAACGGGTGCACGGCCATGTACCACAGATGCGCCGCATACGCCACGAGCAGGGGCAGATACGCCGTCGGGTGACCGTAATCCAGAAGCAGACGCCGGAGCGTGTGGCTCTGGGACCCGGTGTCGTAGAGCAGCAGGAGCAGCACGGCCAGGAACAGGATCAACACGGGCATCAGGGACGGACGGATGCTGGACCAGAAGAACAGCGGCGCAAACAGCAGCAGGTGCGCCACCACGGCGCTATCGATGAGCGTTCCGTCTGGAACCATCAGCGACCGCAGGGCAAAAAACACGCTCGCCGCCCCCCAGAACCCGACCCGGATCACCTGGCGATGAATCCGTACGAAATCTTCCCGCCCCGTCTGATAACGATCAAACCAACGCCACGGCTTCATGGTCAACCTCCTCCGGCGCCGCGGGTGCGGCTCACGCGCCGGCGTATACCGCCGGCGCTGGCCTCCATTATACCCCTGGGGAAAAAAACCAGTGAGCAGCCCCCAGTGCGGGCGCGATCCCGGCGGGCGCGCCATCCACGCCGGATCGGCGCCGCGCGGACGGGGCCGGGAGGGTAGGGCGACGGCGGCGGTCAGTCCCCGCGGCGGAATGCGCGCCCCGGGCCGTTAATGGCAGAACAGTTCGGCCTCCATGACATCCACCTCGCGGATCACCGCGCACGCCTCGCCGGGGAGCCCGGCGGCCGCCGCCACGCGCGCCCGATCGCGAAGGGCGTCGCTCGCGGACGCATAGGCCGTGGCCAACGTGCAATAGGTGACCGCGTCGCCATCCTCACTCGGCGTTGCCGCGCACAGCATGTAGTGTCCCTCCCTGCATCTTGAGTCTCCTCGGTTAACTGAAATAGGCCGGCCGCGCCGTCGGGGGGGGAATGCGCAAGCGCCCCGCGAGATAGGCCGTCACGCACGCGCGCACCAAGCGGGCCGGTAGGCCGGAATCCCCGCTGGTCTTCTCCAGCAGCGCCGCATGCTCCGGGAAGGACAGCCGCGTGCACACCGGCCTGGACGTGGCGGGGGGCGCGTCAGCGGCCGGCGCAGCGGCCGCCACCACCTCGGCGGGCAAGCGGTCGTCCAGGTAGGCGCGCAGGCAATCGCGCAGAAACTGCGCCACGGACACCCCGTCCTGCATGCATTGCGCCTGTAAGGCCAGGCTCAGGCCCTGGGGGATGCGCACGCAATAGGGTGGGCCCCCGCCCGCCGCCGCCGGCTTCACGGCCCGGTGCCGGTGATCCGTCCGTCCGTCCGGGACGCCAGGCACGGAGCTCAATGGAGGGTGTCCCCGGGGCGCGGCCATCCGTCGGCCGCGGCCAGCGGGTCGGCGGCGAGAGCCTGATAGTGCGCGCAGATCTCCTGCAAATAGGGCAGCGCCGCCGGCGTGACCGTCATCGCCTGCACCAGCGCCGCGGCCTGGGCCGGTGGCGCCGCCGTCGCGCGCAGCGCGGTCCACTGCGCGACCAACGGCGGGCGCAGCTGCTGCCAGCCGGCGGTGGCGGCCACGGCCCGATCGGCCTCGACCAACAGGAGCAGGGCGCCGAGGGCCGCGCCCCCGACCACCAGCGCCTGCTGCGGCGCGGACAGCGGGTTCGGCGCCCCGTCCGCCGTCCCCCGCCAGGCCTGGGCTTGCTCCGCCCCATAGGTGAGCGCCGCGTAGAGCATCGCCACCAGGCGCGGACGCAGCGGGTCGTCCACGCCCTGCAGACACTGGGCGAGCACTTCGCTCCCTAACTCGTCGGTCAGGGCGGTAGGAACAGGTTGCGACATGATCACGCTGATCACCTCCGGTACAGGTATGCGTCGTGCATGGCGGACGCGGTTCCCGCCATGCGCGGTGCTGGGGGGAATTCCCCCTGTAATGATAACGTAAACAGACCTGCGTGGGGGGGCAAAGCGCCGCGTCATTCGTCGCCCCACCACCCCCGCGCCCGTGTCCCGCGCTTCGCCATTGACAGCGGGCGGGCCATCTTGCTATACCACAGCCACCCCAGGTGCCGATGCGGCGCCGGGGTGGAGCGAGCTGAACTCCGTCACACGCAGCGTAGGTCCAACAGGGCGTGCTTGACCGCTTCCGCTGGCCGTGATGCCGGGACGCCCGGCCCGCGCGGCCGGGGCGCGCCCACCCGAAGAAGTGCGGCTAGGGGTATATTAGCAAACACTAATGCGCTAATATACCTGGCGTGGGACACCCGTCCCGCCACTGTAACCGCCGTCTCGGGAGCGCCCCATGAGTTTTGATGCCTTGACGCTCGGTGGCCTGGTGATGATTGCCGTCAGCGCGGGAATCGTCCTCGGCCTGGTGCGGAGCAATCGCCCCTGACCTGCCGCCCGCCCCCTGCGGGCGAACCCCCTGATCCACCCCGTGGCGGGCTTAAACCCCGCTCCCAGTCTGCCTTTCGGGCGCCCTGCCCGTCCCTTTTCCCTAACGCTCCCGCGTTCTCGTTCTGGCGAGTAATCCAGCGACCCGAAGCGCTTCCCCACCTTGGTTGCGTTTCCTTCCCGCATGGCGCCCCCGTGCCATTCCCTGTCCACCGGCCCGCGCTCCGGTGTTGTCCTGTCTCGTCGCGGTTGCGCACCGCCTGCCTTGCTCCCTGACGGCCGGTACCTCACCTGCCGTACCCCCCATGACCGGTCGACGCTACCGGTTGTTAATCCCCCTTTGCGGCCGCGTGCCGCCTGAAGTTGTCCCCTGAACGGCACCCCCGTGCCGTTCCCACCTCACCGGCCCGCGCTCCGGTGTTGTCCTGTCTTGTCGCGGTTGCGCACCGCCTGGAGTCCTCCCTCACGGCCGGTACCTCACCTGCCGTACCCCCTGACCGGTTGACGCACCCGGTTGTTGTTCGCCTTTCGCGGTCGCGTGCCGCCTGAAGTTGCCCCCTGAACGGTACGTCTGTGCCGTTCCCACCTCACCGGCCCGCGCTCCGGTGTTGCCCTGTCTCGTCGCGGTTGCGC
>CALMDH010000110.1:0-2814 GCA_937862735.1 uncultured Gammaproteobacteria bacterium | reverse complement strand
CCGTCTATGCCATCGCCGGCAACCTCAGTGCCGATTACACCGGCGGCTATTGGCATTTCTACCGCCTGGAGAACCAGGCCTTCTATATGGCTCCTTCGGTCGATCGGCCCTTCCACCTGATCAGCCCCAACGGCTACCAGGGGGACCTATCCCCGGATGCCTTTGGCATCACGATCTGCCTCTTTGCCTACTCGAACCTGTGCTTCGGCACCAACCAGGAATTTCGGGGAATCTTCGCCGACCAGTTCCATGGCTTACGTCGCTACGCCCTAACGCATCCGGAAGCACGAGCGATCTTGGCTGCGATTGATTGACGTCCTTCGCCCCGGTCATCCTCACAGGATGGCTGGGGTGGGGAAGGGAGTCTCGGGGATATCGGGGAACGGTCAAGACGATCCCAAAGGATGCCCTTCGGTTAGCAGGGAGAAGGGAGGGCGACCGGCCCCGCCCCGGTCCCAGGGAGGGTGGCAGGATGGCAGTTTTTTCAGCGTCCTATCCGCCCCGCTGGTGGGGGTGGGGGTGGGGGGGGAGGGATGAAAAAAATCTCGCCGTTGGCCTTGAAAATCGTTCAGCACCCTTCTATCTTGCACACCAAGTCGCGCAGCCTCGTCCACTGTCCCAAGTGGGGATCGGACGTTTCACCGGCTGGCAGGCAAGTGACAAGCCATGTCATTGCCGAGCCACCACCTATTGCGGCGAACCTGGGCTCCCCGCCCATCCGTTCGTCATGCGCAATACGGTGGCTTCAATGGGAATTTCACCCTCCGCTTCGCCAGCTCATCCTGGCAACCTTGTATCCATCCCCGGCACTGCTCTCCATCTTCAAGATGTGGCGGTAGAGCCGAGTCCAGCAATAGTCCCTCCTGACCCGCTGATCTTGGTCCTCCAGGATCGCTTCGGCGTCGATGCTTCGATCACCCACCCGGCTGAAGCCTTACTGACGCCCCTCTGGCCCTCCGCCGACGCGGTACATCAGCTTTTCCTGATGCATCGGCAGAGAAACGAACGTCGCTGCCCGGCAGTCCCCAGCGTCACTGAGGCCATCGCCATCGCCGCTCAGTACGCCGCCAAGGGCTATGACGCCTACCATGCTTGCGGCGAGTTTGTCACCCCCGATAACCGCAAGGCCAGCAACGCCTCGGGAGCCGCCGCCCTGTGGCTCGATCTGGACTGCGGTCCAGAGAAGGGACAAGCGGGCAAAGGGTACCTCACCAAGGTCGATGCATTTCAGGGCGTGATGACCTTCTGTGAGAAAACGCAGTTGCCGACCCCTACCCACATCGTGGATAGCGGCGGTGGCCTGCATTGCTATTGGGTTTTTGCTCGAACTATCCCCGCCGATCGCTGGCGTGTTAGCGCCGCCAAGTTCAAACAGTTGACTAATTTACTCGGATTACGGGCCGATGATGCCCGAACGGCTGACATTGCCAGTGTCCTCCGACTGCCAGGAACGCTCAACTTTAAGACCGACCCACCGCATCCCGTCTCTCTTCTTTACGTCGCACCTCAACTCATCACGGAGTAGTCATGTTAGAACAAATCGACACCTTGATCGAACAGTACAGTCCATCTAATCAACCAGTTACTACTAATCCGCCGCCAGCCCGTTCCGCGTCAAACCGCCAGGAGTCACCGCAACACCTGCTGAGCAAGGCGCGGTCAGCCGCGCCCTATATCGACCCCGACGTCGCAGAGCGGGAGTGGAAATTCTCCATCGTTGCCCCTCTAGCCAGAGCGGCGCAGGACCATCCTCTGCATGCTGACGAGTTCAAGGACCTGGCACAGGGCATCAGCCGGGGTGATTTCCGGGAGCTCCCCAGCGTGGCGTGGAGTAACCCAGGTCACAGCAATGGCAAGACAGGGGAGGAAATCTTCGAGGCGACTTGGGATCGCTTCTACACGACTCAGGCACGGGAGGGAGGTGTCACCATCGGGAGCTATTTCTTCTTGGCCAAGCAAGGAGGTTGGAAAGATGAGGAGGAGAGCTTTGTTGCTCAAGACCCCACCCCTGCTTTGTCAGACGCCGCGCCTGCCATGGTGCAAGCATCAAACACGGCCATCTCTCAGCCGCTGGATCGCGCTAACTTTCCGCATATCCGGGAAAGTGCCAATGGCCAGATCACCCTCCCCGCGACGCTGGAAAATATCGAACATCTGTTGAAGGGGTACGGGATCACGGTCAGGTTTGACGTGATCAAAAAGGACTTGGTGATCGCCATTCCGGGGCAGAGGGGGACGCCAGAAGGCTATATGAACACCGCCCTCACGCAGATTCTCAGTTTGGCGACCCTCAATGGGATCAGCTCCAACAATATCACCGCTTACATCGAGGCCATTGGGAATAAGAACCCGATCAATCGGGTCGCCAACTGGATCAAGAGCAAGCCTTGGGATGGCGTCGATCGTTTCTCGCAACTCCACGATACCCTGAAGACCCCCGATTCGTTTCCCCGGGTGCTCAAAAGGATCATGCTCAGGCGGTGGTTTATCAGCGCCGTTGCCGCCGCACTCAAGCCCGACGATTTCTATTCACGCGGGGTGTTAACTCTTCAAGGTCATCAAAGCCAAGGGAAAAGCTCCTGGATTAAGAATCTGATTGATGACTCGATACTTCAGAAAGAGGTCATTCTCACCAGTCACCATCTCGATCTACACGACAAAGACTCGATGATTAGGGCTATAACACATTGGATCACCGAATTCGGCGAACTTGATGGCAGCATCAGTAAAGCCCATGCCCGACAGAAGGGCTTTATCACCAACCAACGGTGTCCGGTTCAATTAGCCCGGCAGCACTCTCAATGCCCTCTCTGA
>CALMDH010000109.1:0-1809 GCA_937862735.1 uncultured Gammaproteobacteria bacterium | reverse complement strand
CCGCTTTGATCGTGGGGTTCTGGGGCCTTCAGAAGGTTACTTGCAGGATTTAGGTTCTAATGTGCGCATAAAATATATTGATCTGGATCAATAATTTTCGCCGCACTACCACCAATCAACACCCTAGAGAACAATCATGCAAGCCACCCGGCGCCAGTTCCTAAAAGTCTGCGCGGTTGGGGTGGGTTCCTCGAGCTTGACGGCACTGGGGTTCTCGCCCCAGGTGGCGTTGGCCGAGGTACGCACCTACAAGCTCGCCAGGGCCACGGAAACCCGTAACACCTGTCCCTACTGCTCCGTCAGTTGCGGCGTCCTCATCTACTCCCTTGGCGACACCTCCAAGAACGTCAAGGCCGAGATCTTCCATATCGAAGGCGACCCGGATAACCCGGTCAACCGCGGTACCCTCTGCCCCAAGGGCGCGGGCCTGGTGGACATGATCCACAGTAAGGACCGCCTGTTGGTGCCCGAGGTGCGCGAGGCCGGTACCAAGGAATGGAAGGCCATCTCCTGGGACGAGGCCCTCACCCGCATCGCCAAGCACATGAAGGCCGACCGGGACGCCAACTTCCAGACCACCAATGGCGAGGGCGTCACCGTCAACCGCTGGAACACCACCGGCTTCCTGGCCAGTTCCGCGGTCAACAACGAGGCGGGCTACCTCACCCATAAGATTCTGCGCGGACTCGGCGTCGTTACCCTCGATACCCAGGCGCGCATTTGACACGCCCCGACGGTGGCCAGTCTGGCTCCGACGTTTGGGCGTGGTTCGATGACCAACCATTGGGTTGATCTCAAGAACGCCGATCTGATCCTGGTCATGGGCGGCAACGCGGCCGAGGCCCACCCCTGTGGTTTCAAGTGGGTGATCGAGGCCAAGGCCAGTCGCAAGGCCAAACTCGTGGTGGTGGACCCGCGCTACAACCGCTCCGCCGCCGTTTCCGACTTCTACGCGCCGATCCGCTCCGGCAGCGATATCGCCTTCCTGGGCGGGGTCATCAACTACCTGCTGAGCCACGACAAGATCCATCACGATTACGTCAAGGCTTACACCAATGCCAGCTTCCTCATCAACGAGGACTACGGTTTCAAGGACGGGCTCTTCACCGGTTATGACGCCGCCAAGCGCAAGTACAGCGACGCCACCTGGCAGTATCTGAAGGACGAGGAAGGCTTCGCCAAGGTCGACGAGACCCTGGAAAGCCCCAACTGCGTCTTCCAGATCATGAAGCGTCACTATGCGTCCTACACGCCCGCCATGGTGAGCAAGGTCTGCGGCACCTCCGAGCAGGACTTCCTCAAGATCTGCGGCATGATCGCCGAGACCGCGGCGCCCGACCGGACCATGACCATCTGCTACGCCCTGGGCTGGACCCAGCACAGCGTGGGCTCGCAGAACATCCGCACCATGGCCATGATCCAACTCCTGCTCGGCAACATGGGCATGGCCGGCGGCGGCATTAACGCCCTACGTGGGCATGCCAACGTCCAGGGCATCACCGACCAGTGCCTCTATTCCGATAACCTGCCGGGGTACCTGAGCGCGCCCACGGATGCCGACAAGGATCGGGCGACCTATGTCGAGAAGCGCACCCCTAAGGCCCTGCGGCCGGGGCAGATGAACTTCCCGCAGAACTTCCCCAAGTGGTTCACCAGCCTGTGCAAGGCCTTCTATGGCGCGGCGGCCACGGCGGACAACGACTTCCGCTACGACTGGCTGCCGAAGAAGGACAAGGCCTATGACGTCTTGGCCATGTTCGAGCAGATGTACCGCGGCAAGATGAACGGCTTCTTCTGCCAGGGCTTCAA
>CALMDH010000108.1:0-21469 GCA_937862735.1 uncultured Gammaproteobacteria bacterium | reverse complement strand
ACTGTTAATTTAGCTTGACGCAACCTGATGTCAACATTTATTGAGGGCAAGTGCGGCTCAGATCATAGACGCTCCCTCCCGCTCCTCCTTTAGGCGGGGTGGTTAGCGGACGGCAGTTCCGGTGCAAGACCGCGCGTGACACAGGAAACCTTGTGTCGTGGCGGCCCGCGGCTAGATCCACGGCTCGATGCAGAACGGGCCGGCCGGGTGGCGCGTGCCGACCGCGGCGCCACGGACATAAGCCACCGCCCACGCCAGACACGCGGCGCGCAATTCGGCCGTGAACGGATCGTTAGCGGCGGGCGCCGCCTGGGGCCCGATGATTTCCTCCGGTGCCACGTCCGCCAGACCGTCCCGGAAGAACCCTGCGCCGGCGTCGTCGTCCGCGGACAGCGGCGCCAGATCCTCCCAGCCCCAATGGTCAAAGACGTCCCCCGGGGGCTCCGCCCCGGCCATGTCGGGTTCCTTGGGCAACAGGAGCGTATAGCACCAGTCCTGGCGCGGACCGTCCGGCGTGGCCGACACAAATCCCGACGTATTCCTCGTGCGCCGTCTGGTCTGTTCCGTGTTTCTGCCGCATCCAATGCCGCACCCAACCCCGCACGGAGTTCCTCCAGGGCCTTATCGGGTGGTAACCCCGTCCATGTGATGGTGCGTTCACCGTGACCCGACGTGTCCAAATCGTCGCTGAGCGACACTTCACAGCACGCGCGCCACTGCCCGTCGGCCGGGTACAGCGCAGGCGAATGGACATGATTTCCTTCTTGACCCCGACCCACCCGGTATCGAAGGCCGTGGCGGACGCCAGAGCGTCCTGTAACAAGGCGCGGAACTCGGGGTAAAACTCAAACGTACCATGGTGATCCCGGTCCCCCGCATAGCGGGCGAACTGCGCGGTGAAGTCTCCCGTCCCCGCCGGGCCCGTCCCCGCCGATTCGACCGTCGGTGCGTACATCGCACTACCCTCCCCCGCGCGTGGCGCTTGATCAACTAGGGGCTTTCTTGTCATTACCGACCATTTTTTTGCAAAGCGATTTAACCGGCGCTTGCATTTGCCACCCCCCTGCTACGATGCGGCGGTTTAGCGTCACCGGGCTCAGCGGTTTTCTGCCCAGGGCCCCTCCCCCTTCGCGCGCTCGCCCCATCCTTATCCCGCTCAATGCACGCCACCTTACTCACCGCGACCGGGGATGATCACCTGGTCCTTACCGCCGGGGACGCCGCCGCTGCCGCCGCGGCACGGCCCGCCGCCACGCCGCGCGCGCGGCTGCGGGCGCAGGCGCGCCGCCAACGCTGGGCGGGCTTTCAGCGCCCGTGGGCGGTCTTCCGCCTGGACGCACCGGATTTTGTCGCCCAGCAGTGCCTGGAACATCTGGCGAACGCCCACCCGGCAGCGGCCGCCGGCGTGCTGCCGGCCCTCATTGCCCCCGGCCCCGCGGGCGCCCTGGCGCGCAGCCTCCCCGGGCCACCCCGCGGTCGGGACCCCCCTGCCCCCGGCCCTGCAGCGCGAAGCCAGCCTCCGCTACGACCAGGCCCTCGCGTGGGCCCGCTTCAGCTACCAGCAACTGCGCCTCCTCGGCGTCGACCCGCAGCAGGCCACCCAGGTACTGCCCCCGGCCCTGCGGGCGCCGTGGACGGCCGTGGGCTCCCGGTATGCCTGGGGCCGCGTCTGTCAGGCGTGCACCGCCCCCACCACCCCGGCGGAACTGCGCCGCCTGACCGCCCAGGTGGCCGCGGCCCTGGAAGAGCAGTTCCTGCTCGCCTGGGCGGAGCTGTGCGCCGCATTGGCGGCGCCCGCCACCCCCTGAAGACGGCCCCGCCTGCTCCCCCGCGGGGCACGCCCCTCCCCTCACCCCGTTTGAGCCGCCCATGGATTCCCTGACCTATCTGACCGAGTCCGCCCTTACCGCCTCAGGCCAGTTCCACCCCGACCGGGTGACGCCGACGCACCTGCACGACACCCTGCAGACCCCTCCCCGCCCCCGCGGCCGCCGCGCCACACGCCCCGGCGTCCGCGCCCCGGGAGCTCCGCGCGTTGCCCCCGGCACTGCTCCATGCCGTTCTCGGGCTCTACACCGAAGCGGCGGAAATGCTGGAGGCGCTGTGGGCGGCGCTGCACGGCGCGCCGTTGGATGAGATCAACCTGTTCGAGGAGGCGGGCGACCTGGAGTGGTACCTGGCGCTGTTGTAGCGCCAGCTGCAGCGCACCCCGGGGCAGGCGAAGGCCGCGAATATCGCCAAATTGCGCCAGCGGTACCCGGCGCAATTTGACCCCGGCCGCGCGCAGGTCCGCGCTCTGGACGCGGAACGGGCCCTGCTGGCCGAAGCGGCCCGCGCCACCCCGTAACGCCCTCCCGCGGCGGGCGCGCCCGGTGCCGGCCCGCCGCCCCGGAGCCCTAATCCGTTAGCACCGTGACGGTATGGGGGTGATTGAGGATAAAGCCCTCCGGCTGGGCGCGGTCGTAGGCCGGGACCGACCGCAGCCCGCACGGGAGCTGGGCACGCAGCTGCGCCACCCGGGTGGTAAACAGCGTCTGGTCCAGCCCCAGCGGATAGTCGACGGTGATGGCGATGGCCTGCGGTCCCGGCAGCGGCTCGTCCGCCGCGTCTGGACAACAGTACAGCGAGGCGTGGCGCACGAGGTGCGTGTCGACGAAGCCCAGGACCGCCAGCAACACCCGCCGCAGCGAGGAAGCCGCGTGCAACCCGGCGCCCACGCCGGGCAGCCCCCCGCCGGCGGTGGCATACGCCGCGTAATCGAAGCCCAGGGCGGTCAGCTGCGCCGGGTCGGCGAACAGCAGTTCGCCACCGCTCCCGGCCGGCAGTGCGGGCCCGGCGGGGGTCAGGGAAACGCACGCGGGATCGACCACGGCCCACAGCCCGCGCAAGCAATCCCGCTGCGCTTCCAGGGCGCGGTCGAGATCGAAGGGTAACAGGCCGGCCGCCCCCTGGGCGTACGCGGCGGCGATGGCGGCCGAGGCGGGCACGCTCACCTCCACCGCCCGCCCCCCGGCCAGATCCAGCCCGAGGGCGAACCCGCGGTCGGTGACGCGCGCCGGATGCGTGGCCCGGCAGCCGCCTTCCCAGAGAAGCGTCCAGGCCAGGCGCGCGGGCCGCACCGGCGAGCCCAGCTCATCGCACCAGCAAAAGCCCCCGGTGCCGAGGCGGTGCTCTGCCCGGACCCAGGCTTCCGGTCCCGCGGGGTCGCGTAACGTCCCGTGGAGGAGCGCCGCCCCCGGCGCCCCGCCGACCGCAGCGGGCGGCGCGGCATCCCCCGGCCACCCGCCCCGGGCGTAACGCGTGAGCAGCGGCGCCAACAACCCGGCGAGCGGCGCCCCGTCCCGTGCCTGGAAATCACAGCCGAAATACACCTCGCCATAATGCACGCCGAGGGGCGCCGCCGGCAGGACCCAGTCCGACGCCAGCGGTTCGAGCCGCGTCACCGCGTCCGCCGCGGGCGCCAGGCGCACGGCGGCGAAATAATGCGTCACCACCCGCGGGATGGCATAGCACCCCGTCACGGTGACACCGAGCGCGGCCAGCTGGTCCCTTAAATCGCGGGCCAGGGGGGCCACCGCCACCGTCGGCGGGGGGGCGTCCCTGGCGGCATCCACGTCCGCCGGGTCGCTGACCCAGGCGAGCGGTAGCGACATCATCAGGGCAAAGTCGCGGTGAGCATTATTGTGCAGCATATCGTCTTCAAACCTCCGGTGATAAGCAGCGGCACGGCCGCCAGTTCCTCCGCCGCGCGCTCCCTCCCGCATGAAAAGGGGATGGCGCGCTCTTCCGTAACCGCAGCCGGACCGAGTGTCCGGACCGCCTCCGTCAATCCGACCATTGCCGGGCACGGGCGCCCTAGCGGCGGCGGGCCAGAAAGGGCCCGTCGCGGGGATGGAATGCGGGCGCATTTCGCCACCGTAAGCGCCCGCCTGAGGCAAATAATAACCAGCACTTCCTGTCGTTATTCCTAGGGCACAGTATAGTGAATGCCGGCGCTTTTGGCGAATGCGCCACATCGAATTCGCGCAAAATTAAGGCCGGCAATGCAGGCCGGAATAAACGCGGGATCGGGTCAGCGCGGGCCGGCGGACGCCGGCCGGTAACGCCGGGCACCGTGTGGTGGTGGCCGCGTGGGCGTCCTCTATACTAAGGATTCCTGAGTATCCCCGCGACCGAAAATCACCACAATCTCGCAGCCCACGTCGCGGGTGAGGTGACAGGGTGGGCGAGAGAGCGAGCAGTCCGGTGCCAAGACGCCTGCGGGAGGCGCGTGAACTCCTGGGGATCTCCCAGCGCGAGCTGGGGGTACGCGCCGGCCTGGATCCCGCCAGCGCCAGTACCCGGATTAACCAGTACGAGCGCGGGCGCCATGCCCCGGATTACGGCACCCTGGCCGCCCTGGCGCGGATCCTGCAACGGCCCGTTGCGTTTTTCTACGCCGAGGAAGACGGTCTCGCCGCCTGGATTTGCCGCTACGAGGCCGCCGCGTAAGCGTGCCGGCGGGATCCCGGCCATGCGGCCGGGTGGATCGGCCGCCGGTCCGCCTCCGGTAGCGCCCCCCTCCCGGACCGCCACACCGGCACCCGGCGCTCGCCCTGCCGACCGCGCCCCGCCGGGAACGGGGATCCCCTCCGCAGCAGCCCGCCCCGCGCGGCGCCGGACGCCCGGCGCCGCGGAAAAAAAAAGGCCTGCAATGCAGGCCTGGAATGGCTTTAACGGGGGAGAGCCGCCCGGCCCCGGGGGATGAAGGTCACCCCCGGACGCCGGGCGGCGGACGGCTCAGGCCGGTACCCCGGGCATGGCGCGTTGCCGGGCGCCATCGGCATAGCCCGTCGGACTTGCCATGACGACCGCCTCGGCGCACTTGGGACAGCCCAGCACCTTGGCCAACTTTGCGGTCAACCCGTAGTGGGTGTCCCCCAGGCGCACGCCGGTGACCCCTAGCCGGCCCATGGCCTGCCGGGCGCCCGCCTGGACCAGCTTGGCCACCCCCTCGACGTAGGCGGTGTCCAGGCCCTCGATGGAATCGAGGACCAACTGGTCGGTTGTAGCCCGCCAGACCCAGCTTTGGGCCACTACCTGGGAGCGGTACTCCACCACCCAGAAGGCCGAGTGTGGGCTGTCCACCCCTGCGCGGGCACAGGACCGGGCCGCCCCGTGGAGGTGCTGAACAGTAGGTCACCACCCCCAGCATGGGGCCCAGCGGATCGTCGTGCGCTAGTTGGCGCAACAGCCAATCCCCCTCGTGCCCGACCTGCGCGCCGGTGACGCGCACCGCCGGCACCGCCTCCCAGGCCTTCAGGGGACCGCGCATCAGCCCACGGTAATCCTCGAACTGGCTTTGCCCCAGGCCGACCTTGGCCGCGATGGTCGCGACCTCGAGGTCGCCCAGGGTCTCGATGCCGGCGGACAGCAGTCGCGCCGCCACCTGGCGAAGCTCCGTCAGGGTCGCGGGGACGCGACCGAGCTCGCGCTCGATGTCCCCCCACTGCCCCGCCCGGGCCAGGGTCTTCTTGGGGTGCTTGAACACCCGCCGGCGCCAGCCGGCGGCGTCGAAGCGCCCGGTGGGGAGCGGGAACTGCCCCAGGTCATGGATGCCGTCGGCATCCAGCGTCGCCCCGTGCAGGGCGGCGAAGTACTGCATCTCGCCCAGACGGCCGAACAGCCGGGCGAGGTTCATCGCCGGCTGGCGTAGCCCGCCCGGATGATCCGGCCCGGCCAAGGGCGCGACGCCGGCCCGGACGCACAGCGCCCGGTAGATCCCCATGGGCAGTCCGGCCACCGCCAGCTCCTTGGCGATCCCCGCCGGCAGATCCACCCCTTGCAGGTACTGCCACTGCAGCCGCGACGGGGTGTGCTGGGCACGCCGCCAGCGCGGACCCTTCTGCAGCCGGTCGACCTCTGCCCAGTTGAGGTCCATGAGGCCAATGACGGCCAGCGTGGCGCGCGCCTCGAGGACGCCGCTGCTCACCGCCGCCCACCGCGCCCAGGGCGCGATGCGACCCAGGGCCACCAGCGCCCGTTTGGCGAAGCGCCAGGCCCCGCCCTTGACGTTGGCCTCCGCCCAGCGCACGCCGCGCAGCACATGTGCGACGCGGGCCGCCGAATCGCGCTTGGATACCCACTTGCGCATGGGCGCATGGGCCACCTCCGGGCGCAGCCGATACAGGCCGGCGACGGTCCGGCGGAACTTGCGCCCATCCCGGCAGCCGGCCTGGTACCAGGCGCGCGCCACCTGATCGGCAGACACGCCGTAGTGGCCGGCCCCCTCCCAGCCGCCCCGGTGGCGCGCCGGGACCCCGGTGGGGTCGGTGGCCGGCAGGGGGTCGCCGTAGCGCCCGCCGGCACAGGCGGCCAGCACCGTCTCCGCCGCGACGAACGCCTTGGGATCGACCTTGGCGTCCAGCAGCGCCGGCCAGTAGGCCAGCCCGCGGTCGGCCGCGCGGCGCTTGAGCCCCCGCAGCCGTCCCTGGCGGCGGCCCTCCAGGCGCAGCAGAGTCGTCAGCGCCCGCACGGGCTGGGCGGTGCCGCCGACCAGAGCGAGGTACGCCTGGTCGTAGTCCCGCGCCGCCTCGCCCGTCACCCCCGCCCCGCGGGCGAAGCACTCCGGGCTGGGGAGCCGCAGCCGCGCGAGCGCGGCCAGGGGGCGGTCCCCGGCGTCATGCACCGGGAAGGCGGCCCCGGCGGCGCGGGCGACCAGGGTGTCTTCCGTGACGGCGACTTCGGCCAGGAATACGGCCTCGCCCATGTCCCCGATCACGGGGAAAAAATTACAGTGGAAGTTCAAGTTGGACATGCCTACCTCCCCCTGACGGGTGTTGCATCGGGGCCTGTGACCCGAGGGAAAAACAAAAACCCGATGAGGCAGGCATGCCAGCGCCCCGTGGGGGAACATGGCCCTCACGGGGGGAGCGCGGCGGCGCCGCCGCGGCAGGAAGTCAACACCCACCGCACGGGGGGTCGACCTTCAGACAGTTCGCGCGAACGCGCGACCCGAAGAACATCGCTGTTGGGGACTGGCCAGCTCCCAGGCGAGCGGCGATCGCGAAAATACGGGGGTAACCGCGGCGCCCGGGTGGGGCGTTCACGCCCGCTCCGGGGTCGTCCTGCCGCGGTAACGCCGGTTATCGCCCGCGCGCCGGTTAAGGAGCCGGGCGGGCCGCTTACGGCGTCGCCGGCCGCGGGGCCGCCAGCGCCGCCACCTTGACCCGGGCCACCCCCGTCCCCTCCATGGCCAGGTGGCGGGCGGCGGCGCGCGACAGATCGATAATCCGGCCGCGCCGGCGCGGACCCCGGTCATTGATGGTCACCGCGACCGTCTTGCCGTTGGCGAGTTTGGTCACCTGGACCCGGCTGCCGAGGGGCAGCTGGGGATGGGCGGCGGTCAGCGCGTGTTGATTGAAGGGTTTGCCGCTGGCAGTCTTTTTGCCATGGAAGCCCGGGCCGTACCAGCTCGCCAGGCCGATCTGCGCCCCGCCCCCGCCGCCGGCCCGCGGCGCCTTGGCGGCGACCTTGCGCGGGGCAGCATACGCCGGCAGCGCCGGCAGCGCCGGCCCCAACGTCAGCGCCAGCACACGCCAGATGGCTCACCCCCCAGCGGCGGGCGGCGCGGTGGCGCGGGCGCCAGCCGCGGGCGGGCCCGTTCATGGCGCCCCCGGCGCGGCCAGCGCCGCTCAGGCCGGCCATCCCGCCAGCCGCTGCTGCAGGGTGGCCATGTCGGGCGCATCCTCCAGCACCCCTTCCAGGAAGGCGGCGGCGGCCAGCGGCCAGCGGCCAACGCGGAATGGCGCCGCGTCCGCGGAGCCGGCGGCGGTGATCACCAGTTCCTGCGGCGCCCGCTGCAGCGCGGCATACAGCGGCGCGCCGAACCGTGCGGGCTGGGCAAGGATGGCGTCGACCGCGACCGGGCGGTCGCCCGGCCACACCAGATCGACGCCCGGCCGCACCCACCCAGGCAGGGCGGCGACAAACCGCCAGTCACCCCCCCCGGCCACGCGGCGGGCGGCGGCAAAGGCCGCGGCGGGGGTGGCGGCCTGCACCGGCCAGCAGGCCAGCTGCCGGCACGGCGCGCCATAGCCGATCACGGTAAAGGGTCGGAGTGACATCGGATGCTCCCCTGCAATTAATCGGTAATGCATTGTAGTCCGGCATGGCTCCAGCTGTATAGCGCGCCGTAAACCGACCACCGCCTGCGCGGTCCGGCGGGGCCGAACTGCTCAGTAAGCCCCGTCCAGCACGGCAGAGTCTTCCGTGCAGGAACCAGCCCCCAGCGGCGGGCCGGCGGGTGGTGCCGGCGACGGTGCCCAGTCGGGTGGCAGACGGGTAATCTGAAAGGTATAGAGCGTTAGCGATCGCGCCGTCAAGGGCGGCGGTATTTCCGGCGCCGTCGTCCGGGGGGCGCCAGTACGTCCGTGGTCAGGAACAGCTGGCAGACCAGGGGCAATCCGGCCAGCAGAGGTGCGAATGACATGGGGGAATTCAACCGCAAAACAGGGGTGAGCAATGGCTGCGTACCGCCGGCGTTCCTGTCACCAAAGGTCAGAAACTATTTGCAGCGAAGCGCTTAGCCATACAGTAGCATAGCGTAGGCGTTGCGGCGAACCGCCCGCTGACCTTGCTACAGGAGACCTATGTCCGAGATCATCCACCCCCCCGCGTTTGGCGCGCGCATTGCTTCCCGGCTGGAGAAAACCCAGCTCACCCGGCATGAGCTGGCCAATACGCTCGACGTGACCCTGGCCACTGTCAACCGCTGGTTGAGCGGTGAGACCTGCCAGGCGCGGGCCGCCTTTCTGCCAGCGCTCGCCGAAGTGCTGGAATGCGAACTCCGCTGGCTAACCACCGGGGAAGGCCCGGAGCAAGGCGACGACGCCCTGAGTCCCAATCGCCACGCCGTGATCCGCGAAGCGTATGCCCTGGCGGAAAACAAACTCACCGCCTTGCTGTTCCTGATCGATGGTCTGAAAAGTTCGGAAAGTGACGAGCTGGTGGCCGTCCAATTGGCGCTCGATGACGATGAGCGCGCGATCATCCATCACCTGCGGCGCGCCCCCCCGCCCCTCCGCCCCCTGCTGCGGCAGCTGAGCGCGCTGAGCGCCGCGTCCGGGCGCGAGCACCCGAGCTGAACCACGGCGCGTCCGCCCCCTCCCCTGCCAGCGTTCCCTCTGCCCCCTGATACCGCCCTCAAACACCACGCCCTGCTCGCCGCCCTCGTCGCTACCCAGACCCTGTGCTGGCTGCCGCTCCTGAGCAGCTGGTGGCTGGCCCTCGCGCCCCCCGCCGGCGCTAAGCGCCCCCCTCAGCCAAAATCCGCGCCCGGGAACGTGGCAAGGTAGTTCTCGAACTTGGTGTATTGACCGAGGAAGGTCAGGCGGCGCGGTGCCGATCGGTCCGTTGCGCTGCTTGGCAATGATGATCTCCGCCGTCCCCTTGTCCTTGCTGTTCTCGTCGTAGACCTCGTCGCGGTAGATGAACAGGATCAGATCGGCGTCCTGTTCGATCGCGCCGGAGTTGTGGCTGACGACATCATCCGCCAGCCAGCTTTCCGGGCCGGGCACGCTCAGGTCGTAGACCTCCGCCACGCCGGCCGGGACGCAGGCCAGCAGCCGCGTCCAGGTCAGGACGGCGGCCGGCCCGTGGGCCACAGCGCCAACCGGTCGCCGGGGCGCAGGGTGGCCACCCGCTGCCAGCCCGCCGGCCCATACAGCCAGTGCTGCGGCGTGCAGCGCAGGCGTTGCCCGGAGGCGAAGTGCAGTTCGACCACCGGCCGCCACCCCACCGCCCACACCCGGTCCGCCACCGCGGTGATCAGCCGGCCGTCGGCCGCGAGGGAATACACCGTGGGCGTGTGCCCCACCAGGGCCCGGATCGGCTGGCGGCGGCCATCCGCCAGCACCACCCGCGTCTCGCCGGTCACGCACTCACGCAGGTCAGACATCACCGGCCGCTTGCTGGTGCGCTGTTCCAGGCCGCGATTGAGCTGCGACAGGGCGATCACCGGCACATGGAGTTCCTTGGCCATGGCCTTGAGCGCGCGGGAGATGGTGGCGATCTCGGTGGCGCGGTTCTCCTGGTTGCCGGGCACCTGCATCAGTTGCAGGTAGTCGATGACGATCAGCGCCAGATCGCCGTGTTCGCGCTTGAGCCACCGCGCCCGGGCGCGGATCTCGGTGGGCGACAGGGCGGCGGTGTCGTCGATGAACAGCGGCAGGTCGGCCAGCCACTGCACGGCATGGGTCAGGCGCGGCCACTCGTCATCCTCCAGCTTGCCGGTGCGCACGCGATGCTGGTCGATGCGGCCGAGGGAGGAAATCAGGCGCAGCGCCAGGGAATCGCCGGGCATCTCCATGCTGAAGATGGCCACCGGCCGCTGGACCTGCAGGGCGACGTACTCCGCCATGTTCATGGCGAAGCTGGTGTTATGGACGTAGATGTCGTTGGCGACGAAATTGTGCGTCACGGGGATGGTCAGGTCGTACACCGGCTGCACCCCGCGGCAGCTGATGGCGGTGATCGCGTCCCAGCCCACTGCCGGGAGGGCGGGCGCCGGCGCGTTGTCGCGGCAAACGGCGCGCCAGCGGCGCTGGGCGCCGGGCGTGGCGAGGGTCAGCCGCCAGGTTCCGGGCGCAGCGGGGTCCGCGCGGCGCAGGCTCGCCACGAGGCCAAAGCGCAGCAGCAGGTGCTGCAGGCGGCGCCCGCGGGCGGCGCTGGCCGGGGCATAGGTGAGCGGGGTGATGGCGGCTCCCGCGCCCTCGGCGGCAAACAGGGTGTGCAGAAACAGCGCCAGCTGGTGCGCGGCAGGGTCAGGCTGGCGTCGGGCCAGGGCGCGGCCGCCCCCCGCGCCGGGTCGCGATCGAGGGCGGCCTGCGCCTGGGCCAGCGCGATCACCGTCGCCTCCGGCAGGGCGGCGGCGCCAAACACCGGCAACGCCCCGGGCACGGCGATGGCCTGGACCGGGCGCAGTGCCGCCAGCGGTTGCCAGCCGGCGGGGGTGAGGAAGGGATGGCTGGCGGTGGTCTCAATCTGCCGCCCCAGGGCGGTGGTGACGCGAAACATCGGCTTCTGACCGTCGGCGACATAGGCCGTGGGGGTGATGAAGCGCAGTTGCCCGTCAGGGTACAGGGTGAGCAGCCGCGCCGCGCGCGACTGCACCAGGGTCTCGATCCGCGCCAGGCGGCCGTCCGCCAGCAGGATCTCGCTGTCGGCCTGCAGGCATTTCCCCATCGACGGCCGGCCGGCGACGATGATCAGGTCCGCCGGCTGCAGGCCGGAGGTCATCTCGTCGAGGTCGTTGAACCCGGTCGGCAGGCCGGTGATCGGTTCATTGCGCGCGAACAGGGTCTCGATCCGATCCACCGCGGAGCTCAGCAGGACGCGCAACGGCGTGAAGCCGCCGCCGCGCTGCGCCTGTTCGGCGATGGCGAAGACCCGCCGTTCCGCCTCGTCCAGCAACGCCCGCACGTCGCGGGCTGCAGGGCGATATCGCTGATCCCGGCGCCGACGCTGATCAGCTGGTGGCGCACCGAGTGCTCGCGCACGAGGGTGGCGTAGGCCTTGACGTTGGCCGCGCTGCCGGTGGCGTGGACGACCTGGCCCAGATACGGCAACCCGCCGGCATCCGCCAGGCGTCCGTCCCGTTCCAGCCATTCCGACAGGGTGACGATATCGCGGGGGCAATCGTGCGCCGCCAGGTCGCGCAGGGCGGCAAAAATCAGCCGGTGCTCCCGGACATAAAAATCCGGCTCGGCGACCAGGTCCGCCACCGTGTCCCAGGCCTGCTCCTCGCGCATCAGCCCGCTTAACAGCGCCTGTTCCGCCGGCAGCGAGTACGGCGGGACGCTGAGGCCGGCATCCGACGCGGCACCGGCAGCGGCCGGGGGCAAGGGCGGCATAGCGGATAAATCTGCCATGATTAAATTGCTTATTCTTAGTCGGTAATGTTATTGAATACGGGATCGTTAGCCCGCCCGCGGGTGGAGGGATGACCGGAGGGGGCGGGAGCGTCCAGCCATCTCGTTGCGGTGAAAAGCGGGGAATCGTCGGACATGCACCGCGCATTTCCGCCAACAAACCCGCCGCGCGCGGCGAGACTATTACCCGGTCGCACCCCCCCGCAGTTTGACGCAGGGGCCGGGTGCCGTATTCCCCCCGCGCGCGGGGGCTCATATTACCCGAATTGCAGGCGAATTATGCCGGTTGTGCGCCCGTCGCTCGCCCCGTCCCCCGGGGATACTATCCGCCCCCTGTCGCGCCCGTCCCCCGCGGCGTGCGCCGCCCGCGTACGCGCCCTGGCCACCGCGCTGGAAAGCCCGCCGTTTGCCGCGGCGTTCGTCGACGCCTACATCCGCGACACCGGCTTCACCTGGCGGGAGGTGTGGGCGCGGGAGATTGCCACGCCGGCGCGGCTGCTGCGACTGCAGGCCGAGCAAACAGCGGGGGAAACCGGCCGCCTGCCGGTCGGCCAGGTCGCGGTGATGATGCCCAAGAACAGCCTGGGCCTGACCTTGGCCAAGGCCGTGGCCAGCGCCTATCTGGCGGGCAATACCACCGTGGTCTACCTGCCGCGGCAATTGACGGCCAGCGCCCCGTTGTACGCCAGCCTGCTGCGTGAGCAGTTAGGGTCCACGCAGGTGCGGATCGCCCACGGTGACGCCGGGGCGCGATTCCTGGAAATGCAGCTCGCCCAGCCGGCGTGTGCGGCGGTGGTGATCTACGGCGACGACACCTGGATCGAGACCTATGTGCCTCTGGCGCGGGCGCACGGGAAGAAGCTTATCTTTGAAGGGCCGGGGAATGATCCGCTCATTGTCTGGCCGGGAGCGGATCTGGATCAGGCGGTCGACGGCGCGGTACGTGGCGGGCTGAATAACGGCGGGCAATCCTGCTCCGCGTTGGAGCGGTTCTTCGTCCATGTCGAGCTGTACGAGGACTTCACCCGGCGCCTGATCGACCGGCTGGCGGCGCTGCGGCTGGGGTCGCCCTTCGATCCGGCGACCGCGGTGGGCCCGCTCGCGAGCCCGCGCGTCTGGGGGCGCCTGCACGCGCAGTTGCGCGCCAGTGTCGCGCGGGGTGCGCGGGTGCGCTGGGGGGGGAGCAGTCTCTTCGAGCCCGTGACCGGCAGGCCGCTACTGCAGCCCGCCGTGCTCACCGGGTGTCGCCCCGACATGCCGGTGGTGCGCGACGAAACCTTCGGCCCCGTCTTCCCGCTCCTGGCCTTTGCCGAGGCCGACGGGTTGCTCGCCGCGCTCGACGCCACGGCCTATGGCCTCAATACCGCGGCGCACGGACCGCTCCCCCCCGCCGTGCAGGACTACCTCCTGGCCACGCACCGCAACGTCTACTGGGATTCCACGGCGGTCTGCCCGCACAACCTCCCCACCCGGCTGACGGATGGCGGCTACAAGCGCTCCGGTCTGCTGTGGGATTTCTGGCCGGGCGCCGACCCGCGGGACGCGCCGCGGAGCGGCCGGCGGAACCTGTTTCTGGAACTGAGTCACCCGGTCGGCAGTGACCGGCCCCACCCCCTGGAGCGCTGACCATGCCGCCCCCGCGCCTGCCGCCCCTCCCCCTGGACCCGTTGCCGCCGGCGTGTGGCGCCTGGCTGGACGCGCTCCCCCGCAACGCCCTGGTCGGCCGCCTGGCGCCGGTCAACGTGCTGGGCACGCTGCTGTACGCGCCGACGGTGTTGCCGGATTTCCTGCGCTACTGGAGCGCGGCCAAGACCCAGCTGACGCTGAGTTTCCGCGAACAGGAACTGGTCATCCTGCGGCTCGCCGTGCTGCACCGCTGCGATTACATCTGGCGCCACCATGTGCCGGTCGCCGCGGAGTACGGGGTCACGGCGGTCGAACGTGCCGCCCTGCGCGCCGGCCCGGCGCCCGGCGACTTCCCGCCCCGCGAAACCGCGCTGCTGGCCCTGACCGAAGCCTTCCAGCGGGCGGGCGCCGTGGAGGACGCCGGCTGGGCGCGGGCGGCCGCCGACCTGACCGCGGCGGACATCGTCGGCCTGATCCACCTGGTGGCGCAGTATCAGGTGTTCGCCCTGGTGAATAACGTGCTGCGGGTGCCCCTGGAGCCCGCCCTCCGGCCCCTGGAGGGGCTGGACGCCGCCGCCTGACCCGGCCGCGGCCGCCCCGCCGCCCTAGGCGCCGCCGCCCGCCGCCCGGGCGCGCTGGGCGGCGCGCAGCGTCTGGGCGAGACGGGCCAGGCTGGCGGCCAGGGGGTCGTCGGGTTGCCCGGCGGCGAGGGCCTCCAGCTGGTCGGCCACCGCCGGCCCGGGCACGGTGAGTCGCGCCCGCGGCGCGGCGGCGGGCGTCAGCTCCGCGCCCGCCGCCCGCAGGGGCGTCGGCGGCAGCACCCGCACCTGGACCTTGGTCAGCGGCGCGCCGCGCTGGGCATACGCCGCCAGCAGCGGCGGGACGGCAAAGCGCAGCCGCGCCGCCCACACGCTCGCCTCGGTGGTGAGGGTCAGCCGCTCCCCCTCGCGGGTCGCGCCGACGCAATGCGCCCGCAGCTCCGCCGGCAGCAGCGCCCGCACCTCCGCCAGCAGCCGGTCACGCTGGCGTAACGCGGCGCCGAGCGCCGCGCAAGGCGCGCCCTGCCGGAGGAGGGTGCCGATCGAGGAGGGGGATGCCATCTGCCTGCCTGCCGCGCGCCCGGCGCGGAAAGAACCGTTTTGCCCTGCACCATGCCGGGCAAAAACGCCCGCCCGGCCGGATAAGCTTACACCCGCGGCCCGTCAGCGGAAACCGCGCCGACCGCGCCCGGGGCGAGCGGGGCCGGCGTGGCGCCCGGTGACGGGCCGCCTCCCCCGCCCCCCGCTCGCGCTGTGCGCAGGATCGCCGTCATGTCCGCCTGGTCTCCCCGTTGGTGCCCGTCCCGCCGGTCCGCCGCCCTCACCCTGCTGGCGACCGTCCTGCTGCTGACGGTCGCGCCCGGCCGCGCCGCGCCCCCGGCGGCGCCTGACGCCGGCCCCGCACCCTATCCGGCGGACTTTGATCCCTTCCTGGCGCTGCCGACGCCGCCGCCCTGGGCGGCGCAGGCGACGTTCAGCGCCGACGCCGCGGCCCTCGCCGACCGCCTCGCCACGCAGGACCGGGTGTGGGCGCGGGTCGACCTGCGGGTCCCCACCCCGGATCTCGACCGGCTGACCCCGGCGCAACGTCAGGCCTGGCAGGCTGCCCTGGCCCTGGATGCCGCCGCCCTGGCCGCGCTGCGCGCCGCGCCGCAGGTCGCCGCCGTCGAGGCCCTGCCGCCGGTCGTCCGCGCCGTTGCCGACCCGCCCCCCCCTGAGATCCGCCGCCCCGATGAGTATCTGGTCGTTTTCCCGCCGCAGGTCTTCAGCGCCGCCGGGCGCGCCGCCGGCCAGACCGGGGCCGAGGTCGCCCGCCTCGCGGCGCTGCTCGCCGCTCAGCACCAGGGCCAGGTGGTCCATCACTGGGGGCATGCCCTGGCCGGGGTCGGCCTGCGCCTGAGCGCCGCGGCGGCCACCGCCCTGGCCGCGGACCCGCGCGTCGCCCATCTCGAGCCCAACCAGCGCCTGCAGGTCCACGCGGTGCAGGTCGCGCCGCCGTGGGGGCTCGACCGCAGCGACCAGCGGGCGCTGCCGCTCAACCAGGCCTGCGAATACACGCCGACGGATGCGGACGGGGTCACCGTCTATATCATCGACACCGGCATTCGCCTCAGCCATGCGGACTTTGCCGGTCGCGCCAGCTGGGGCGCCAACCTGATCGACGACCGCGACAGCGACTGTCACGGGCACGGCACCCATGTCGCCGGCACGGTGGCCGGCACGACCTATGGCGTGGCCAAGGGCGCGCACCTGGTCGCGGTCAAGGTGCTGGATGCCCCGGCAGCGGCACCCTGTGGTCGGTGCTTGGCGGGCTGGATTGGGTCATCGCCCAGCACCGCGTCCCCGCCGTGGTCAACATGAGTCTCGGCAGCTACCTGTCCCCGGCGCTCAATGAGGCGGTGGCCACCGCCGTCGCCGCCGGCCTGACGGTGGTGGTGGCGGCGGGCAATGACAACGCCGATGCCTGCCAGTACTCCCCCGCCGCCGCGCCCGCCGCCCTCACCGTCGGCGCTACCGGGCCGACGGATGCCCGGGCGGCGTTTTCCAACGATGGCGCCTGTGTCGACCTCCTCGCCCCGGGGGTGAACATTCCCTCCGCCGGCGCCGGGGGCGATAGCGCCACGGCCACCCTGAGCGGCACCTCGATGGCCACACCGCACGTCGCCGGCGCGGCGGCGCTGGTGCTCGGCCGTCAGCCGGGGGCCACGCCGGCGGCCGTGGCGGAGGCGCTCACCGGGCGGGCCACGGCGGACGTGCTCAGCGGCCTGGGCGCCGGGACCCCGAACCGCTTGCTGTATGCCGACGCCGGGGAGCGCCGGCCGCTAACCGTCATATAGTTTTCCCCCGCTCTTTTCAGAAAATAATTAAATAATATTCAATCACTTAAAAAAATCTTAACCTGTGGAATCAGGCGAAATGCTCCCATGGGTAACTTCATGGGTAACGGCGGCGGGGGTTAAGGATTGTTATGTTAATAGGTTTGTAGGGGGTCCAGAAACAGCACCTCTTGGAGGAGCATGAAGATCAGGCGTCGGTGGCCTGGGCCTCGGCGTCCAATCGGTCAGCCGCATCGGCAAGGTCTGTGGCGAGGCGCTGGGCTGCCGCGAGGGTCAATTCGAGCAGGGCGCATCGGCTTGGAGTTCGGGTGTCGGGAGTTTGGAGAGGGGCGGGCTTGTTTTTAGGTGGCAGGTAAAATGGTGCCCCGGGGCACCAAATTTTATAGGATTCCAGCAAACACAACGCGCCGGTTAACGTAATTCCTGCCAATCCCGAACCGCTCCTGGCAGTAATCCTCGAAGGTCTTATGGGTGGAGCGGTAAAGCCGCTTGTCGCGCAATACCTTCAAACTGGCATCCCCAATCTGCGCAAGTTGACTAATTCTACCGACTGCGACACCACGGCGGCGGATAGCTGATCCGGATCTGTCCCGCTGACGGCTTGCGCGTTCTCCCCGGCTTCTGCTTGGAGTTCGGGTGTCGGGAGTTTGGAGAGCGGGCGGGCTTGTTTTTCGGCGGAAGTAAGTGTGGGTACCCGGGTACCCAAATTTTCCAGCAAGCCAGCAAAAACAAGACGCTTGTTGGCGTAATTCCTGCCAATCCCGAACCGCTCCTGGCAGTAATCCTCGAAGGTTTTGAGAGTGAAGCGCTAGAGGTGTTGGGAGTTGGGAGAGGGGGCGGGCTTGCTTTTTGGTGGCTGGTAAAATGGTGCCGCGCGGCACCAAATTTTCCAGAATCCAAATTGACTGTTAACGCGCGTTTACAAATTTTGACAATGTGCGATGTCGTTTTGTAAACACGTGTTGACAAAATGCCTGTATATCCGGGTAATCAAATACTGTTACCACGTGGTAACGAACCGATCCCTTCCCGCCAGACCAAAACCCCAATCGCCGATTTAGGGACGCTAGCATCGCTCCCGGCGTAAACCCCCATCGCGCGTTACAGGACCCCTCTTACGCGCACACGCTCCACCCCCCAGGACCCGCTTGGCGCGTAGCTGGCGCCCTGGCCCCGATAGCAGGGAAAAATAGCCCCCCCACACCCCATGATGGCGAGGCGGGCTAGTAGAGGCCCTGGCTGGGGTCTGGGCAAGGTCCCCCTGCTGGGGATTCCAGCAGGGGGGCAACTGGTGTATGGCGCTCCCAAGCGCTAAGGGGCGCCTACGAGGCCAGTGGAGCGTCCGCTTCGGACTCGGTCATTGGTCAACACCCAGGCGGGGAAATGGACGCGGGAGATGGAAGAAAACTTTCGCCAGCATGCCCAGTTTTTGGGGTATCCGGTGAAGCCGTTCGAGTGGCTGGATAGGGAGGTGTGGTGAGGGGGTTGTCCCCGGGGACAGCCGGGTGACTCCGACGTGACACGCGGGATCTAACACATGTCACTCGCTCGCGTGAACTTCGGTTAATCAGAGGGTCGCGCTAAAGCGGCCACTGGGGAACGCTGACCATGCGTCGGCTTGACGCTGATTGCTGACAGTCCGGCCAGCGACACCGAGCTTCCTCTCACGATCCAAACCAGACACCGGATGCTGATGGTCCGATGAAACTACTTACCGCTGACAACCCGGTGCGGGTAATAAGGACGTTCTTTCGGGAACGTGACAATCTTTCTCCGGGCATAAAAAACTCGCACGAGGCTTGTTCGTGAAGGGGGATTGGAGGTTATCTAAAGAATGTGTTTAAAAAGAGTCTAGCGAACCTAAACCAACATATTTTTTTAAAATTCTCCACTCTGAGGCATCGCCTTGAGCAATAAATTTTTTGCCATCTTTTGTTTTTACGCCAAAAGTAAAGTCGATTCGCTTCCAAATTACAAAAAGGGGAATCGCTAAAACAAGTCCTATAATAGTAACTGCCAATATGATCAATATTACTAGTTGTACAACAGTTCTCTTTTCATCCTTGTTGAGTAGCTTTACTGTTTCAATATCTTGCGGAATTCTGTATTTTTTTGTTTCAATCATGCCTGTCCAAATCTGGAATACAGGCCCTTGAAATGCAGCGTTTATGACGCGAGCCTTTTTTCCGGAATAATCCCCTTCAATGATTTTCATGTTATTTACCTATTCAGTCGTAGATATATTAGAGTAACAAGGGGGTGAATCGTAAACACTGGCATTTGCGACGGCAACGAAAGTTGCAATATTGAAACCAAACTTCTCATCTTAAAACGGACATCTCTAAATAATTGCACTAAATTGACTAAATAATATAAGCTATCTTCAAGATGGCGGGCAATGAAATAATATGGGTTAATTAGTGATCTGAAGCTTTGCACTTTTGGAGGGATTCTGCGGCTAGGAGGGGGGCGATGGGGTTGCCACGTCAGGCGGAAACGCGACCGAAATGCTTTGGCCCCAAGTCGCTGCCAGGATTGACCATTTCAAAACTGCCAAACTTCAGCTGTACATGTGAACCTGATTTTTACTATCTCATTTTTTCTTGCATTTGGATTCGTTCGTTGCTGCCAATGTGGAACCCTTTACTTCAACACATACCCCTCTGGGTATATGAGTTTGATCAGGTACAAGACTGCTTACGGGTATTGTCTCCCCAGAATTAAGAGTAACCCAGTAAGTTCGTTGATATTGAATACTGGTAGGTTGATCAAGGCTTGAGCCTACCATTGCTCCTAGTAATCCTACACCAATTTGATTCAATCCGCTATAGTTTCGCCAGGTTGTATTATCGATATAAATTGCTTGGCCAGCCAAAGCCCCAAGGTTTGCACTAGTACCAGGATTGATATACGATTTGTTTTCAAACTGAATATCTGATATTCTCCCATAAACAATCTTGTCTAAAAGTTGGCCATTGATAAATTCCTTTCCGTATACTAGCTCGATATTGTATCTGCTTTTATCAAAGTCATTACTAATTGCGTAATTCTTGAACCTATCAAGCTGATTAAAGAGATAAGAAGCTTCATAGCCTGATTGCTTTTTTCTTGAAACCGCATCTACTGAAAATTGGTTAACTGCTGCACTATATAAATTAGGGTTGTTGGCAAGATATTTTTTTATCCTTTTTTCGTCAACAGGCTTTGCGGTAGATATTAAAACCCATGCATTGTCATAGTCGCCCTGTGATATATATTTATCGGCTTTATCCCATACAGAAATAGACTTTGCTTTTGATTTGGTGTCTTCTGTTGCATTTATATTGCAGTCATCCCACCAAGCTTTTGCAGCTTTAAAATCTGTCTCAGATATACCTTTCCATTTTTCATCGTGAATATTCGGCTCACCAGTTGATAGTACATGAGAACATGCTTCTTGTTTTTGCTGTAAAACAGCTTCGCTAGCGCATCCGCTTAAAAAAACAATCCAGATTGCTTTAAATTGCTTACAAATGGTTATCATCGGTAATTTTCTACAAATAATATTGTTGAATTTTAGGATTTGCAGGTATTATCGTTTGCAATTTCCATTAGAGCTCTTCTTGATACCTTTACGCATGTTCCCACAGGAATGTTGTGTCCAGAATGAGTTCTTTGTACGGATTTTAATGATATCAACTCTCCATTCATTAATCGAATCCAGTGAAGAACATGGTATTCAATTTCTGATTTTCCCTCAATCATATCACCGACCACGGCGCCAATTATTGCTGAGTTGACGTGATCTACAGCGTTATAGTTCCAATTTCTTCCAGAAAAAGCTCTGTCGATATATCTTGCTGATCCATATGCTTGACCAATAGATGCGCCGGCTCCTGTATTGTACCTTGACCTATCATCTGCTTGTATTTCAACAATACGACCATATTCAACTAGATTAATTTGTTTTGTTGTTTGTTCTTTAGCCTTAGCAATTGCATCTTTGTCATATTGGTTTAAAATGTTCCGTTCAGCAATATTATATTCCTCAATTGAAGCGTAACGGCGAAGCCCCTCTAATCTTTTTTGTTCAATTTTTTGCGATTCTACTATCCCATACTTTTGTATTGATGTGTTAAGTGAGTCAGGGGAAAAAGAAGCTAATCCCGCACGTAGTATCTCAGGATGAGCAATCATCAGTGATTTGGCTTCTGCTACATCGCTATCAGGAACATCTTCAAGGAACCGATATGCCGCAAGCCAGTTTTTTCCATCAATGTGAGAACGAGCAATCCCTAGATAATCAGATCGCTGCATAATGTTAGGTGCGCATCCAATAACGTGAAAAATCGAAATCAGCAAGCAGATAAATAGCCACCAACCTATTCTTTTCATGGCAATACCTTTATCCAGAAGAGGTGTTCCGGAGTTATTTCAATCGAGTTTATACCACCTTCCTCCCCAGAATTTAAGACATAAATTCCGACAGGATCCGTCAAAATCCGACATTTGCACTGAAATTATCTATGTGCCCATAAGCTGCTTTTATGGTTTCCCCTCCCTCGACTCCTGCTACTTTTAGTCCCACCACCTGACTACTTGTACAACCAACCGTTATAACCAACAGATATCTATACAGATTCCCCAAGCCCCACCGCTACTTGTACGGTCATTCAAGCACCTGCCCAGTGTCTGCCGTTGGTCGCATTCCTGCCGCTCACTGCTAGGAATGTCGCGGACAGCTCTTGGGACGAACCTGTCTCCGCAGGCCGCCTGAAGAGTGACCGCTTGCAGTCAAGAACCTCGATCGCGCGTTTAGGGGCTCCAGCGCGCGCACACGCACGGCGCCCTCACCGCGCGCCCTCTCGCCACCCCGCGCCTGCCCGCAGCCGACGCCTTCCCACCGCCGCCACCTCCTCCCTTCCCACGACACCCCACCCCCCCGGCCCTCGCTTCGGGGCCAGGACGCACCAGCCAACCTGGCCAGGTAAAGGGTTACCCCCTGGGCGCCCGCCGGCATGGCGCGGCCTATGGCGTCCCTGGCGCGGTCTGGGCAAGATCCCCATGCCGGGGATTCCAT
>CALMDH010000107.1:0-15201 GCA_937862735.1 uncultured Gammaproteobacteria bacterium | reverse complement strand
CGCCCGCCCCCTCTACGAGCGTGCCCTGGCGATCCGGGAAGAGTCTCTGGGCCCGAACCACCCGGATACGGTCAACAGCCTCATCAATCTCACGGACTATTTGGAAAAGACTGGTGATCCGGTTGACTTGGCCGCGGCACGCCCCCTCTACGAACGCGTCCTGGCGATACGAGAAGAGTCTCTGGGCCCGAACCATCCGGATACGGCTGTAAGCCTCAACAACCTCGCCGTCTACCTGGAACAGTCCGACGATCCAGCGGATGTTGCCGCCGCCCGCTCCCTCTACGAGCGTGCCCTGGCCATCTGGGAACAGGCCAAGGGGCCAATACACCCAGAAACGATCAACACCTTCAATAACTTGGCCAATTATTTGCTCAATACTGGCGACCCGGCTGACTTGGCTGCGGTACGTTCCCTCCACGAGCATGCCGTGGCGATGCGGGAAGAAGCGCTAGGACCAATGCACCCGGAGACGGCCGCAAGCCTCGACAACCTGGCCGACTACTTAATAAAGACGCGCGACCCCGCTCACCGGGCCGCGGCCCGCCCCCTCTACGAGCGTGCCCTGGCGATCCGTGAGCAGGCGCTGGGACCGTCGCATCCGGACACGGAAAAGTGCCTCGATAGCCTGTTTGATTATCTGAACGCTTCAACCGACCCCGCCGATCAGGCAGCGGCTCGCGCCCTCTACGAGCACGCCTTGGCGCTGGAGAGACGTTCGCTAGGACCGGGTACCCCCTATACCTCCAGGAGCACCCATCTCCTCGATCGCCTCTTGGGTGGTAGCGACGGACTTATCCTTGGGATTCTCGAAGCAGTTTCTGGTCCTGATGACGAGGGTACCATCCAACATGAGCAAGATTTTGCGGTATCGCTGCTTGAGGCCGGCCGGCCAGACGACGCCTTGCCCCTGATCCGCGATGTCGTCGAACGCCGGCTTCGGCTTTCAGGCGACAACACGATGAAAATCGCATCCGCCCTCAGCGCCTTAGGGGCGACCTTGCAGGTGACGGGTGACCGCAGCGGGGCGGAGGATGCCTACCGCCAGGCATTGGCAATCCACCTCGAACAACTGGGACCCGATGATCCCGCAACCCAATTGGTGCAGAGCCGCCTTGAAGAGCTAATTACCTAGCCATGCGTTAACAATGGGTTACTTATGGGCATTACAAAAGTCTCTGTCCTAGTCAGCCCTTTGGAATTTCGTGCCTGTTCGTAATAGTGGCTTTTTCATGGCGCGAAATAATATACACCACATGCAACCTTTTTAGGTACATTCCATTGCCCCCCATACAACACTGTTAGAGTCGGTTAATGCCATGCACAAAGAAATCGCCGAATTCTTGGAGTTACATAAAGAATCTCTTGAAAAGATTTACACGTGGGATTTTGCTGAAAAGATACCGAAAGAGCAATTTGGCATCATTGCTGAAGGAGATACATGGTTGGCCAGGAACCTTGATTTAAAAACCAAGCTTGCCAACCGAATTGCTGATAACCACAACATGGATGAGTTGACGCGAATTGCCGACTACTACATTAAAAATTGGGGCGGGATAAGAAGATTTACAAGAGCATCCGAAATTGTGGAGCAGTTTAGAGAAATATCTGGCACCAAAAATCCGCCAGAAAACTTTGAGTTTCCCTTTGATTCGATAAGCAGCTGGTCAAAATGGGCCTCATTGATTTGTCCAAACTGGGCGTGTATCTACGACGCAAGGGTCGCCTATTCGATTAATGTGATAAATTACTTAACCGGAGCAAAATACAAGATATTTCCCATACCAAATGGTCGAAATACAAGATTAGGAATGCTGGATGTAAAGACATTGTTATTGTCAGCCAAGATTGAAGTTGAGGACAACTCGGAGCCAGCTGCGCTGCGAAGAAAATACTTCATATCTGAAAAAGATGTCTATAGAGCTTATCTCAAGATTGTTCAAGAAGTGAGCAAGCAGTTATGGACCGATGAAAGCCATATACATGAGGTTGAAATGCTTCTTTTCGCTATTGCGGATTCAGTGGCGTATGAGTCTTTGTTTAATTCACTCGCTCAGCAACGAAAGTAACCTTGAGGTAGGACACGACAAAACTAACCAAGTGGATGAATAACTCCACCAGTGACCTTGTGGTCCAGCTAGGTGCCGCACTTTTCTGGACCCACTACACGCATCCACTAAAGAATCTACTCCGTCCATGGAAGCATCGCCGACCGATACACGGGGATCAGACTGAAGCATGAATAACCCTCTGACTAATTACAGTGTCAACGATCTACAGCGCCTGGGTGGGCTGAAAGAGCATTGCAGCGCGCCCCTGCTCTGCGTCGCCCATGGGCTGAACGTACCCTGCGACCTTTGTGAATTAGAAGAGGATCATGCCGCCGTCTGTACGGCTTGCCACAAGCTGTTTAAAGAGTATCCCGAAGTTACCCATAATCGCCCATGCGCTTCGATTGCGCAATTTCAGGCGCAGGGCGTAATTGCCTTTGAAGATGAGGCGCGGGCTGCGCTTGAAGCACAAGCCCGGCCCCGGGCAGCGGAAACCTCACGACGCCAAGAAACAGCACCTAGCCAACAGCATCGCAGTTCGCAAGCGCCGAAGGTGAGGCATCCGAAGGCCGCTGCGCACAAAAATCCTGTGACCGAAGAACACCGGCGCCCGAAGGATGAACCTGCCCGGTCCGTGACCCCGAAACCCGACAGAGCTGAAAAAGCGAAAGCTGAACGGCCTGAGAAGGCTCGCTCAACGGCTACAGATGTATACCCTGCCCATTCCTACCTCGATATTTTCTTGGAACCAGATCGATTTAATGGAAAAAAGGTTTGCGCCACAGGCCCTATCGGAATGAACACACCTGCTGGCAAGTTTTTTCGTCTTGGTGATCGTCGAGCTTATCTCTACGTTCACTATAGGGATTTACCAATATCAGATGTAAAAAATTTGCTCGCTATTGAAGAAAAAGATCATATCACTATCAATGTGTACGGTGAGGTGGCGGGTTTCTCAAAGGGCGGCATACCCAGATTGCTAGCAGAGCGGATTATTTTGATTGGTAAACATGAGCTTTCCAGTAATCCACCCGCCACTGAAGATCCGCCTTCACCGCCTCGATCTTTATCTGTCGAGAAAAGCGCATCCAATTCCACGAATAAAATCTTATATCTCGTAATAATCATCCCGTTAATAGTTATTTTTTGGAAAGTGTTTTAGGAATGCATGGGTCCCGTTTCGCCTTCCAACCCATAGAGATCGTTAACCTTTATTTTCTCGAAAAATAACAGCTCATCCGGGGCTTACATCATGAACACCACCCCCAGCAGTCGCGAGATCCGTGTCTTCCTGTCCTCCACCTTCCAGGACATGGATGCCGAGCGCAATCACCTGCTCAAGCAGGTCTTTCCCCAGGTGCGGGCGGCCTGTCTGGCGCGGCAAGTGGGCTTCACCGAGATCGACCTGCGCTGGGGGGTGACCGAGGAGGAGTCCAAAAACGGCGCCACCGTCGAGATCTGCCTCAAGGAGATCGACCGCTGCCGTGACTTTCCGCCTTTCTTCATCGGCTTCCTCGGCGAGCGCTATGGCTGGATTCCCCGGCATGAGGACCTGACCGCTTACTGGGAGCGGCATGCCGAATCGCCCTATGCCAAAGCCATCCAAGACGCGGCCGGTCACGAGTACCGCCTGACCGAACTGGATCATGAGGACCCGGCTGGCTCCCCCTACGTCAAACCCATCCGGGGGGCGGTCGATCGGGGTATCAGCGTCACCGAATTAGAGATGGACCTGGCCGTCCTCGCCACCGGCGCCGCGGACAAGCTCGCCGGCCATGCCCTGTTCCTGCTGCGCGACCCGGCCCTCACCGACCGACTCTATCAGCATGCCACTGGACGTGACCCGGACCCCGGCGACCGGCGGTTTTACGACCCCGCCGACGGCCAGCTCGCCACCCTTAAAAATCGTATCCGTCACAGTGGCTTTTTAGGCGTCGACGGCTACCCCAGCGTTGAGGTCTTTGGTCAGGCCATCGCCGATTACCTGCTGGCCCAGCTCGATCGCTACTTCCCCGCCGACGAGATCCCCAGTGCCTTTGCGCAAAGCAACGTGGCCCACGCCACCTTCCGTTACCACCGGCTGCAGAACTTTCTGCCTCGCCCGGAGGTGCGCCAGGCGGTCACCGCCGCCCTGGCTCTACGCGCTGATCAGCCCCACCTCGGCCCTATCCTCCTCACCGGTCCTTCCGGCCAGGGTAAGAGTGCGCTCATGGCCGACCTTGCCCAAAACCTGGCCGCCCAGCCCGGCTACCGGGTCATCGACCATTATATTGGCGCCGATGCCCACATCAGCCTGACAGCCTGGGTGTTGCGCGTCTTGCAGACCCTGCACCCCCTCATCAGTGACCTCAGTGGGGTGATTCCCGACTCGCCCCAGGAACAGGCCAAGAGCCTGTCCACCTGGCTGGCCTATGCCGCTACCCGCCAGCAGTGTCGTTACGTCCTCCTGCTCGATGCCCTCGATCAACTGAGTGACGGGGGCAAGGACCTGAGCCTGCTGGCCCCCGAGATCATTGGCCCCAGCGCCACGGTCATCGCCAGCGTCGCCGACGGTACCCCGGGGCGGGAGGCGGCCCGGTCCTTTGAGGCCATCGCGGTCCCAGCGCTCACCGCCGAGCTACGCGCGCATCTCATCCGGGACACCCTGGCCCGCTTTCGCAAGGGTCTGGCTCCGCAGTTGGTCGACACCCTGGCTCAGGCCCCCCAGAGCGGCAGTCCGCTCTTCCTGACTCTGGCCCTGGAGGAACTGCGCCTGGATGCTCGCCATGCGACCCTGGCCAGCACCCTCGAAGACATCCTCGCCCAGCCGGATGCCGAGCGGCTCTTTCTGCACGCCTTCTTACTCGACCCGGACAACAACCGTCCCGAACAGCCGGACCTGGCAGTGCGCTTCATGGCCCTGCTTGGTGCCAGTCAAGCGGGGTTGACCGAGCACGAACTGGCGGATCTGCTGGCTCTGCCTGGCGATCCGGTGCTGAAAGGCCCGTTGGACGGTGGGGATGGCCAGCCACGGCTGCCGCAGGTCCACTTGTCGCGCTTGCTGACCAACTTCCAGCCCTTCTTGCTGAACAAGGACGGTCGGCGCGCGCCCATGCACCGCATCTTTGGGGTGGCTGCATTAGCCCATGCGGGTGAGGCGACGATCCGAGAGCAGCTCTATGCCTATTTCCAGCCGGGGTATGGCTCGGATTGGGATAACGTTGAGGAGCGTGGCGCGGCGGAAGCCTTATACCAGATTACCCAGTTAGCGACATTGGAGGGAGAGGACAAACCGATCCGCCGAAAGAGGTTGGTGCAGAATTTGGGGTCTTTACGGGTGCCTGCTCTACTTTGCAAGGTCGCAAAGGAGGTTACCGCTGAAGCCCTAATGGCACTCACTGAGGAAGAAAAAACGGCACTAGGTAATATCTGGCAACAAGTCATTGGGGACTCCGATTTGGCTGGTGTGAACAAGGCCAGCGCAGACATCCTTGACCTGGCGGACTTGATGAAGGATCTCGCCTTTGATCGGTATCGCCTCCCCAGGAGACTTATCGAAGCGCTGCTAGCGGTGCAGAAGCGCCTAATGCCAGTTGATGACCTCAAACTGGCTAATACCATGAATAGTTTGGGTGGCTTGTGCACAGCTATGGCGGATTACCTCCCTGTCCGCCCCCTATATGAACGCGCTCTGGCAATCAGGGAACAGGTTCTGGGGCCAATGCATCCTGATACGTCTGGAAGTCTTACTAGTCTTGCCGTCTATCTGACCGAGACTGGTGACCCCGCCGACCGGGCGGCGGCCCGCCCTCTCTTCGAGCGTGCTCTTGAAATCGATGAACAAACGTCGGGACCGACTCATCCTGATACTGCCTGGAGCCTCGATAACCTGGCCGGCTACCTAATGGAAACCGGCGACCCGGCTGACTTGACCGCGGCCCGCCCCCTTTACGAACGCGCACTGGCGATTCGGGACCAGACCCTGGGCCCAACTCACCGAGATACGGCTTCAACCCTCCACAACTTGGCCGTCTATTTGCAAACTACCGGTGACCCTGACGACTTTGCAGCGGCTCGCCCTCTCATCGAGCGCGCCTTGGCGATCCGAGAACAGGTCCAGGGTCCTATGCATCCGGACACGGCATCGAGCCTAAATAACCTAGCCATCTACCTGGAGAAGACTGGCGACCCCACCGACCGATCGGCGGTTCGCCCTATTTTAGAGCGCACACTTGCGATATATGAACAGGCACTGGGGCCGACGCACGTCCATACATCATTTGCTATCAACAATTTGGCTGTCTTTATAGATAAGACGGGGGATATCGACGACCGAGCTGCTTCCCGCTCTCTTTATGAGCGCTCCCTATCTATTAGAGAACAGGCCCTTGGGCCAAAGCACCCACATGTAGCCGAAAGCCTTAGTAATCTAGCTTTCAAATTGGCTGAAAGTAGCAACCCTGCCGACAAGAGGGCAGCACGCCCCCTTCTCGAACGTGCCCTGGCGATCCGGGAAGAGGTCTTGGAACCAATACATCCAGACACGGCCCAGAGTCTCAGCAGACTCGCCGCCTACCTGGCAGAAACCGGAAACCCCACCGATTACACAGCGGCCCGCCCTTTTTACGAGCGCGCACTGGCGATCCGGGAAGCGGCACTGGGACCAACTCACCCGGAAACCGCTTGGAGCCTTAATAACCTAGCCGTCTACCTGTCGAAGACTGGCGACCCCACTGACCGAGCGGCGGTTCGCCCCCTTTTAGAGCGCACCTTGGCTATCGCAGAACAAGCATTGGGGCCAAGCCATCCGGATACAGCCTCGTGCCTGAATAACCTGGCTAACTATCTGCAAAAGAGCGGGGACCCCGACGACTTTGCCGCAGCTCGCCCCCTCTTCGAGCGTGCCCTGGCGATTAGGGAAGAGGCCCTGGGACCGACTCACACGGATACAGCCTCGTGCCTTAATAATCTGGCCAGCTATCTGCAACAAAGTGGCGATCCCGTCAATTTGGCCGCAGTTCGTCCCCTTTTGGAGCGCGCCCTGGCGATCCGGGAACAGGCCCTGGGTCCGGAGCATCCGGCGACCGCAAACATTCTCAACAACTTAGCTGCCTACTTCAACAAAACAGGCAACCCTGCCGATTTCGCTGCGGCCCGCCCCCTCTTCGAGCGTGCCTTGGCGATTACGGAAGAGGCCCTGGGACCGACCCACCCGGATACAGCCGCGTGCCTGAATAACCTGGCTAACTATCTGCAAAAGAGCGGGGACCCCGACGACTTTGCTGCGGCCCGACCCCTCTTCGATCGTGCCCTGGCGATTGCGGAAGAGGCCCTGGGACCGACCCACCCGGATACAGCCGCGTGCCTGAACAACCTGGCTAACTATCTGCAAAAGAGTGGGGACCCCGACGACTTTGCCGCAGTTCGCCCCCTCTTGGAGCGTGCCCTGGCCATCACAGAACAAGCACTGGGACCGACCCACCCGGGTACAACTGCGTGCCTCTGTGACCTGGCCAACTATCTGCAAAAGAGCGGGGACCCCGACGACTTTGATGCGGCCCGACCCTTCTTCGAGCGTGCCCTGGCGATACGGGAAGAAACCCTAGGTCCGATGCACCCGGACACGGCATCCAGCCTCAACAACTTGGCTGCTTACCTGGACGAAACTGGTGACCCCACCGACTTTATGGCGGCGCGCGCCCTATACGAGCGTGCCTTAGCTATAACGGAACATGCCCTGGGACCGACGCACCCCGATACAGCCATGTTCCTCAACAATCTAGCCTTCTATCTGAAAAAGACCGGTGACCCCGCTGACTTTGCGGCCGCCCACCCCCTTTTTGAACGTGCTCTGGCAATCCGAGAACAGATCCTAGGACTAATGCACCCTGACACGCTCAGGAGCCTCAACAACCTTGCGCGCTACCTCGACGCGTCCAGTGACCCCGCCGACCAAGCACAGGCCCGATCCCTCCGCCAGCGAGCCAAAGCCATTCTTTCACCCACCAACACACAGGAGACCCCCAACATGCGCCTAACCGAAACTCTGCAACAATGGCTGCAAGACCAAGAATGGGAAGAACAACCCGAGATCGACGAGGAAAACCAAACCAGCTCGACGCGGTTCGGTTTTACCGTCAGTGACATCAACCTGGATAGCTACTTCGATATCAGCGAACAGGGCCAACTGTTCAAGATTTACATGTACAGCAAGGAAGTGAAAGTGCCGGAAAAACGCCTGGACGAGATCCAGAAATTCACCTGCGAATACAGCAAGTTTTGTTTTGTCGGGCAACTGCAACTGCTGCGGGAACAGCGCATGCTGCGCTACTACAACGCCATCGACGTCGAGGATGCCGCCTTCGAGCCCCGGCACATCACCAACATGCTCAATGCCGCGATCAACATCATGGGCACCGCCCTGCCGAAATACATGGCGATCTGCTTTGGCGGCAAGTCGGCGGAAGAGGCCCTGGCGGAGGAGTGAGCCCACCGCCGGCGCGGCCATTGATTTCTCAGGAGACCTGCCATGGGAAACATAATCGACATCCTGCAAGCCTGGGCGGATGCCAACCTCCACGCCGCAGCCCTGAGCCGCGACCCGGACGGTGACCGCGCCACCCTGAAACACACCGCCACGGGGGCGAGCGAGGCGTTCACCTACACGGCCTTTTTCGAGGTCCAGGAATCCGCCGACCTGGTGCAACTCTTCCTCTACGCCCCGGCCAAGGTCCCCGCCGCGCGGCGGGAAGCGGTCGCCGACCTGATCGTGCGGATCAACCACGAGCAGATGGTCGGCTACCTGGACCTGGACCCGGCGCAGGGTGGGGTGCGCTTCTATGCCGACCTGTTCCTCCCCGAGGGCAGCCTGTCCGTGGCGATGCTTGACCGGCTCATGCAGGCGGGAATCAGCGCCCTGGAACGGGCCACCCCCCTGATCATGGCGGTGGCCTTCGCCAACCTGTCACCCTCCGCGGCCCTGGCGCGGGAGGGTGAGGCGGCGCCCCCCCTGCCGGAGCCGGATACCACCGCCGCCCCACCCTGGGAGCAGGTGCCCGGCGCCCGCCTGTTGCAGGACTGGTGCGCCGACCTCCAGGCCGCCTTGACGGCCCGGGACGCGGACACCTGGCGGCTGACCGGCCAGGCGGTCATCCTGGTGGTGGAGGATCTGACCCAGGGTGAGGCCACCGCCCGCCGCGTCGCCCAGGACGCCGGCCTGCGCCTGATCACGATCCCGGAGGACGAGGTCATGGGCATGCCCATGCCGTCGGCCTTCACCGCCCTGGCGCCGGTGCTCCTCTATCTGGAGCCCGGCCGCTGGCTCCTGCCCAAGCAGGAGGACGAGGCCGAGGCGTTCGTGCAGGAGGTCGACGCCTTTCAGCGCCGGCTCGCCGAGGAGATGCGCGCCTTTGATGCGCGCAAACCCGTGGTCCTGGTCACGACCAACCGCGCCCTGGGGGATATGTCGCTCCTGTTGGACGGGGCCGGACGCTTCGACCGCTACCTGGCCCTGCCCGCCCCCAGCCTGGAGGCCCGGGGCCGGGCCTTTCTCGACGACCTGGGCCGCGAGCGCTGCGGGGCGACCCTGCTGGATAACCCCGGCAAGCTGGGCAAGCTCCTCGTCGGCGGGCCGAACAACCCCAGCTGGCGCCGCCTGGCGTTGCTCTACCTGCACCGCCTGCATCGGCGCCGCGGTCAGCCCCTCGAATTTCTCGACCTGATGCACCTGGCCATGCGCGGCTTTGCCGAGTCCACTGCCGAGGAAGCGCCCGCGGATGCAGCCGACCGCCGCCAGACCGCGATCCACGAGGCCGGCCATGCCGCGGTGGCCATCCTCGATTCCGGGGGACGCAATATCCCGGACTATTGCTCCATCGTCCCCGGCGCCGACTTCAAGGGCATCGTCGCCGAGTCGGTGGCCTACCATCAGTCGCGCGGCGAGCGCTTCAGCTACGCGGACATGCGTCACCAGATCCGCATCGCCCTCGCCGGCCGGGTCGCCGAGGAACTGGTCTTCGGCGCGGAACAGGTCACCAGCGGCGCGGCCCAGGACCTGGAGAACTGCTACCGCAACGCCAGCACCGCCTTCTTCCGCTACGGCTTCGCCCCGGACATGGGCGACCCCGCCGCCGCCGCCAGTAACCTGGCCGTGGTCGTCGGCACCCCCACCCCCAGTGAGTATGCCCACAACGAGGACCTGGTCCGGCGCTTCCTGGCCACCGAGTACCAAGCGGTGCGCACCCTGCTGGAGGCCCAGCGCCCCTTGCTGGAGGCCATCGCCGACCGGCTGCTGTGGGACCCGATCGTGGATCAGGACGAACTGAAACAACTGTGCCGCGCGAACAACGTCGCCCCGTGCCGGGCGCCGTGATCCAGATAACCGCACTGATGGAAATCGACCCGCTCCATCCCGGATTGCCCTCATGACCACTCCCACCAGCCGTGAAATCCGCGTCTTCCTGTCCTCGACCTTCCAGGACATGGACGCCGAGCGCAATCACCTGCTCAAGCAGGTCTTCCCCCGGGTGCGGGCGGCCTGTCTGGCGCGGCAGGTGGGCTTCACCGAGATCGACCTGCGTTGGGGGGTGACCGAGGAGGAGTCCCAGAATGGCGCCACCGTCGAGATCTGCCTCAAGGAAATCGACCGCTGCCGCGACTTCCCACCCTTCTTCATCGGCTTTCTGGGCGAGCGCTATGGCTGGATTCCCCGCCATGACGACCTGACCGCCTATTGGGAGCGGCATGGGGAATCGCCCTATGCCGGTCCCATCCAGGCTGCGGTACAGCGGGGTATCAGCGTCACCGAACTGGAGATGGACCTGGCCGTCCTCGCCACCGGCGCCGCGGACAAGCTCGCCGGCCATGCCTTATTCCTGTTGCGCGACCCGGCCCTGACCGACCAACTCTATCAACAAGCCACCGGCCTTTCCCCGGACCCCAGCGACCGGCGGTTCTACGACCCCGCCGACGCCCAGCTCGACACCCTTAAAGATCGCATCCGTCACAGTGGCTTTTTAGGCGTCGACGGCTACCCCAGCGTAGAGGTCTTTGGTCAGGCCATCGCTGACTACCTGCTGGCCCAGCTCGATCACTACTTCCCCCCCGACGAGATCCCCAGCGCCTTTGAGCAGAGCAACCTGGCCCATGCCACCTTTCGCTACCACCGGCTGCAGAACTTCCTCCCCCGCCCGGAGGTGCGCCAGGCGGTGGTGACGGCCCTGGCTCAACGCGCTGATCAGCCCCACCTCGGCACCATCCTCCTCACCGGTCCCTCCGGCCAGGGCAAAAGCGCCCTGATGGCCGACCTCGCCCAACACCTGGCCGCCCAGCCCGGCTACCGGGTCATCGACCATTACATCGGCGCCGATGCCCACATCAGCCTGGAAGCCTGGGTGTTGCGCGTCTTGCAGACACTGCACCCTCTCATCACTGATCAGAGCGGTGACCTTCCAGATTCCCCCAAGGAACAGGCCAAGAGCCTCTCCACCTGGCTAGCCCTGGCCGCGACCCGTCAGCAGTGTCGCTACGTCCTCCTTCTGGATGCCCTCGATCAACTGCGTGACGGGGGCAAGGACCTGAGTCTGCTGGCCCCCGAGATCATTGGTCCCAGCGCCACCGTTATCGCCAGCGTCGCCGAAGGCACCCCGGGACGGGAGAACGCCCGGTCCTTTGAGGCCATCCAAGTCCCGGCGCTCACGGCCGAGCTGCGCACCCACCTGATCCGGGACACCCTGGCCCGCTTCCGCAAGGGCCTCGCTTCGCATTTGGTCGATACCCTGGCTCAGGCTCCCCAGAGTGGCAGTCCGCTCTTCCTGACTCTGGCCCTGGAGGAACTGCGCCTCGACGCCCGTCATGCGACCCTGGCCAGCACCCTCGAGGACATCCTCGCCCAGCCGGATGCCGAGCGGCTCTTTCTGCACGCCTTCTTGCTCGACCCGGACAACAACCGTCCGGAACAGCCGGACCTGGCGGTGCGCTTCATGGCCCTGCTCGGTGCCAGTCGGACGGGGTTGACCGAGCACGAACTAGCGGATCTGCTGGCTCTGCCCAGCGATCCGGCGCTTAAAGATCCTCGGAATTCGGCGGAGGGTAAGCCACGACTGCCCCAGGTCCATCTGTCGCGTCTGCTGACAAACTTCCAGCCCTTCCTGCTGAACAAGGATGGCCGGCGTGCACCCATGCACCGCATCTTCGGAGCGGCGGCGTTGGCTTATGCCGGTGAGGCGGAAATCCGGGAGCAGCTCTACGCCTACTTTCAGCCAGGCTATGGCACGGATTGGGCGAGCGTCGAGGAGCGGGGCGCGGCGGAAGCCCTATACCAGATTACCCAGTTAGCGACATTGGAGGGAGAGGACAAACCGATCCGCCGAAAGAGGTTGGTGCGGGATTTGGGGACTTTGCGGGTGCCTGCTCTACTTTGCAAGGCCGCAAAGGAGGTTACCGCTGAAGCCCTGATGGCACTCACTGAGGAAGACAATTCAAAACTTAGCCGCAGCTGGCAGCGGGAAGTAGATCGCTTAGATTTAGCGGGCGTGAAGCAGGTCAGCAGTGACATCCTAGGCTTAGCGGGCTGGATGTGGCTGATGGCTTATGACCAGTACCACTTGAGCCGGCGACTCGCCGAAGCCTTGCTCACTGTACAGGAGCGCCTGCTAACGGTTAATGACCCCCTAATAGCCAATACCTTGAATGATTTGGGGTACATATGTATAGCTATGGCGGATTACCCATCCAGCCGCCCCTTTTTGGAGCGCGCACTAGCTATCCGGGAACAGACCTTAGGGGTGACGCACCCGGAAACGGCCGAAAGCCTTGACTCCCTGGCCGCATACCTGGAGAGATCCGGCGACCCTGCCGACTTCGCTGCGGCCCGCTCATTCTACGAGCGTGCCCTGGCGATACACGAACAGATCCTCGGGCCAACGCATGCAGCTACGGCGACGAGTCTATGCCACCTGGCCGCATACCTGGCTCAGAGCGGCGACCCAGCCAGCCGGGCAGTAGCCCGCCCCCTCCACGAGCGGGCTCTGGCAATACGTGAGCAGGCCCTTGGGCCGACACACCTCGCAACAGCTCAGAGTCTTAATTACTTGTGCGATTATTTACAGGGTACCGGCGATCCTGCGGACCAGGCAATGGGCCGCTCCCTCTCTGAGCGCGCTTTAGCGATCCTGGAAAAGGCTGTGGGTCCAACGCACCCGGAAACGGCCTTTGGTCTTTTAAATCTCGCCTTTAATTTAAAGAATACTGGCGACCCTGCTGACCGGGAGGCGGCTCGCCCTCTTATTGAGCGTGCTCTTGCGATCAACGAACTAGCCTTAGGGCCAAAGCACCCTTCCACAGCCGCTTCACTTAGAGTGCTAGCCTTATACCTGGCCGCATCGGACAACCCCACCGACCGGGCGGCCGCCCGCCCCCTCTGCTATCGTGCTCTGGAGATCTGTGAACAAGTTTTGGGACCTTCTCACCCACGTACTGCCGATATCCTCAATGTCCTAGCTCTTAACTTGGCCAGTACCGAGGACCCTAGGGATCGCATGGCAGCCCGCGCTTACTTTGAACGTGCGCTCACGATCCGGGAACAAGTCTTAGGACCCGCTCACCGATTTACTGCCGAGAGCCTCAACAACCTCGCGCTTTACTTAGCCGCTACCGAGGACCCGAAGGACCGTGCCGCAGCTCGTCCCCTCTTCGAGCGAGCTCTGGAGATACATGAACTAGCCTTGGGACCCGCTCACCCGGACACTGCCAAGAGCCTCAACAACCTTGCTCTTTACTTAGCGGCGGCTGAGGACCCCATAGAGCGGGCGGCAGCTCGCGCTTACTACGACCGTGCACTCACGATCCGGGAACAAGTCTTGGGACCCGCTCACCCAGATACTGCCGAGAGCCTCAACAACCTCGCGCTTTACTTGGCCGCTACCGAAGACCCCAGGGACCGGACGGCAGCACGTCATCTCTTCGAGCGAGCTCTGGAAATACATGAACTAGCATTGGGGCCGATGCACCCGCACACGGCTGTGAGCCTAATGAGTTTGGCCGACTACCTGCAAAAGACCGGCGATCCATTTGACTTTGCAGCTGCTCGCCCCCTATGCGAGCGCGCCCTAGCACTCAATGAAAAGGTTCTAGGGCAAATGCACCCCGACACCGCCACGAGCCTAAACAACCTAGCTGCCTATCTTGAAAAGACTGGCGATCCGGCTGACTTTACTGCTGCTCGCCCCCTCTACGAGCGTGCCCTTGCCATCTGGGAAGAGGCTCTTGGAGCGACCCACCCGCATACGGCCTTATGCCTCAGGAACCTGGCCAACTACCTGCAAAAGACCGTCGATCGCGCCGACCGAATCGCAGCCCGCCCCCTTTTCGAGCGAGCTCTGGAGATACATGAACTAGCCTTGGGACCCGCTCACCCGGATACGGCCAAGAGCCTCAACTACCTTGCTCTTTACTTAGCCGCGGCTGAGGACCCGAAGGACCGGGCGGCAGCACGTCCTCTCTTCGAGCGAGCTCTGGAAATAGATGAACTAGCCTTGGGGCCGATGCACCCGCACACGGCTGTGAGCATAATGAATTTGGCCGACTACCTGCAAAAGACCGGCGATCCACTTGACTTTGCTGCTGCTCGCCCCCTCTACGAGCGTGCCCTGGCAATCCGGGAAGAGTCGCTGGGCCCGAACCACCCGGATACGGTCAACAGCCTCATCAATCTCACGGACTATATGGAAAAGACTGGTGATCCGGCTGACGTGGCTGCGGCACGCCCCCTCTATGAACGCGTCCTGGCGATTCGGGAAGAGTCTTTAGGCCCGAACCACCCGGAGACAGCCACAAGCCTCAATAACCTAGCCGTCTATCTTGAAAAAACCGGCGACCCGGATGACTTGGCCGCAGCTCGCCCCCTCTACGTGCGTGCCCTAGCGATTCGAGAAGAGTCTCAAGGTCCGAACCACCTAGATACAGCTGGAAGCCTCAACAACCTAGCCGTCTACCTGGAAAAAACCGGCGACCCGGCTGACTTTGCCGCTGCCCGCCCCCTCTACGAGCGCGCCCTGGCGATCAGTGAACAGGAGCTGGGGCCAATGCACTTGGACACGAGTACAAGCCTCAGCAATCTGGCCGACTACCTGGAAAAGACCGGCGACCCGGCTGACTTTGCCGCTGCCCGCCC
>CALMDH010000106.1:0-85218 GCA_937862735.1 uncultured Gammaproteobacteria bacterium | reverse complement strand
GTTTGAGGCGATCCAGTCGCACTGAATTTGGCGCTAAGTCAGGAGTTCTGCAATGAGTGAAAGAATCGTGATCGTTGACGCCGGCCGCACCGCCGTGGGCACTTTCGGCGGCAGTCTGTCCTCGATGCCGGCCCCCGAGATGGGCGCGACGGTCATCAAAGCCCTCCTGGAGCGTACCGGCATCAAGCCCGAGCAGGTCGACGAGGTCATTCTGGGCCAGGTCCTCACCGCCGGTTCCGGCCAGAATCCGGCCCGCCAGACCACCCTCAAGGCCGGCCTGCCCGTCGCGGTGCCCGCCCTGACCATCAACAAGGTCTGCGGCAGCGGCCTCAAGGCGGTCCACCTGGCCATGCAGGCGGTGGCCTGTGGCGACGCCGAGATCGTGATCGCCGGCGGCCAGGAGAGCATGACCCGTTCCGGCCACGTCCTCCCCGGTTCCCGGGACGGCGTGCGCATGGGCGACTGGAAGATGCAGGACACCATGATCGTCGATGGCCTGCAGTGCGCCTTCAACGGCTACCACATGGGCGTCACCGCCGAGAATATCGCCAGGAAGTACGGCTTCAGCCGTCAGGCCCAGGATGAATTCGCCGCGGCCTCCCAGCAGAAGGCCGAGGCCGCCCAGAAGGCCGGCCGCTTCGATGCGGAAATCGTCCCGGTCAGCATCCCCCAGCGCAAGGGCGACCCCCTGGTCTTCGCCAGCGACGAGTTCCCCCGCCATGGCACCACCGCCGAGACCCTGGCCAAGCTGCGCCCGGCCTTCGACAAGGAGGGTACCGTCACCGCCGGCAATGCCTCCGGTATCAACGACGGCGCCGCCATCGTCATTGTCACCACCGAGTCCAAGGCCAAGGAACTGGGTCTGGAGCCCCTGGCGACCATCGTCGCCTTCTCCAGCGCCGGCGTCGATCCCGCCATCATGGGCACGGGCCCCATCCCCGCCACCACCAAGTGCCTGGAGAAGGCCGGCTGGAGCGTGGCGGACCTGGACCTGGTGGAGGCCAACGAGGCCTTCGCCGCTCAGGCCATGTCGGTCAATCATGACCTGGGCTGGGACCTGAGCAAGGTCAACGTCAACGGTGGGGCCATCGCCATCGGCCACCCCATCGGCGCCTCCGGGGCCCGCGTCCTGGTCTCCCTCCTGTACGAGATGAAGCGTCGCGGCGCCAAAAAGGGCCTGGCGACCCTCTGTATCGGCGGTGGTCAGGGTGTCGCCCTGGCGGTGGAACGTCCCTGACCACTTCCCCGTCCGGCCCCGGGATCCGCCTGGCCCTGACTGGCTGCGGGTTGCGCCCGCCAGCGGTCAGCCACGGGCGTGCCCGGGGCGGGCGGGTGCCCGTCGTCCGATCCTCCCGGTAACCCCGGAGGCTCCGATTGATCTCCAGGGACGGAGACCGCCTCGGGATGGGCGAACGTGCAATCCCTGGCCTTGCCGGCCCCTGGGGCGGGCGGGGTCCGGGCTGGCCCTCACTCACTACCGCGGCCACCGCGGAGGCGCTACAGACTCATGTCCAGCGAACGTATTATTAAAAAATACCCCAATCGCCGTCTCTATGACACCGAGGTGAGCCGTTACGTCACCCTCGACGATGTCCGCGCGCTGGTCATGGATGGCGTCGAATTTCGGGTGCTGGATACGAACAACGAGGACATCACCCGGGCCATCCTCCTGCAGATCATGCTCGAGGAGGAGAGCGGCGGCGAACCCCTCTTCAGCGCGCAGATGCTCGCCCAGATCATCCGCTTTTATCGTGGAACCCTTCAGGGTGTGTTCTCCCGGTACATGGAGCGCTCCCTCGACCTCTTCGTCAAGCAGCAACATCAGTTGCGTGAGACCTGGGGCGAGACCCCCCTGGATGCCATGGCCCGCCTGGCCCAGCGCAACGTCGACATCTGGTCCGACCTGCAGAACGAGTTCCTGCGCGCGGCCGGCTACAAGAAGCGTTCCGAGGCCGACGGCAAGCCCTGACCGGGTCTTGTCTCCCGTCACTCCCTCTTCCTTTTATCCCCGCCTTTGCCCGCGTGGGCTGGTCCCGTCCGGTCTGAACGTGGCCGGCTGATCACTGCAACGGGCCAGTCCGCCCCGCAATGCCGCAACGGATCGCCCTCGGCGTGACCGCCGAGTTATTTTTCATTCCATTCAGTGACTTTGGTGGGATGGACAGTGGAGCTATCCCCCGATCGCGGGTCTTGAGCCCTTTGTCATCCGCCGAAAAAAGGTGTTGACAGGCGGCGGCGGGGCGGATATTGTGCGCTGCAACAATTGCTGCGCCGCACAAAAGGCGAACCACCAAACCCCATCGGGAGAAAGACCATGACCGTTAAAGACAGCCTGACCGCCATGAACGAAATGACCTCCAAGGGCGCCGATCGCCTGAGCAGCCTGGGTGACCTCAACCTCAAGATCTGGGAGAAGCTCGCCGCCCGCCAGCTCGAGGCCCTGAATCTGATGATGGAGCAGAGCGTCCGCCAGATGAAGATTGCCAGCGAGGCCAAAGGGTATAATGAATTCGTCAAGGCCCAGGTCGAGATGGCCAAGGAAGCCAGCGAGCGCATGATGGAAGAGGTCCGCACCAACATGTCGCTGGCCAACGAAGTCCGTGACGAGTACCGCGCCTGGGCCCAGGCCGGCATGTCCGAAATGACTGCCGAAATCAAAAAGAGCGTCGCCTCGGCGTCCTAAATCTAATTCGGGAGTTCTCAGAAATGGCGCAACCAATGCGTGTGGCTCTGGTTACCGGCGGAATTGGTGGTATCGGTACCTCCATCTGCCAGCGGCTGGCGAAAGACGGGATGCGGGTGGTGGCCAACTACCACCCGATGGAGCAGGAGCAGGCGGAGGCCTGGCTGGCCGCCCGTCAGGCCGAAGGTCTGGATATCTCCATCGCGGTCGGTGACGTCTCCTCCTGGGACGATACCCAGCGCATGGTCGCCGAGGTGGTGGAGAAGGCGGGCCCCGTGGACGTGTTGGTCAACTGCGCCGGGATCACCCGCGACAAGACCTTCAAGCGCATGGAGCTGGCGCAGTGGGAGGCGGTCATCAACGTCAACCTCAACTCCGTGTTCAACGTCACCCGGCCGCTGTGGGATGGCATGCTGGAGCGCGGCTTTGGTCGCATCATCAACATCTCCTCCGTCAATGGTCAGCGTGGCCAGTTCGGTCAGGCCAACTATTCGGCGGCCAAGGCCGGCATGCATGGATTCACCATGGCCCTGGCCCAGGAGGGTGCCACCCGCGGCGTGACGGTCAACACCGTATCCCCCGGGTACGTCGAGACCGCCATGACCCTGGCGATGCGTGACGACGTCCGCGAAGGCATCATCTCCGGCATCCCCATGCGCCGCATGGCCCAGCCGGAGGAGATCGCCGCCGCCATCGCCTTCCTGGCCTCCGATCAGGCCAGCTACATCACCGGGGCCAACATCCCGGTCAATGGTGGCCTCTTCATCCACTAAGTGACGCGCCGGCCCCGCGGTCGACCCATGTTTCCGCCCCGGGCCTTGTCAGTGGCGCTGCCGCTCGCGCCGATGTTGAGCGGTGGCGCCCAACGGACCTTTCCCGTGAGGGTCCATCCTCTTCCCCCGGCCGCGCCTGGCGCGTCCGGTCCATGCCGTGGTGACGCATGACGCCCACGGTGGCAACAGGTCCTCCTCGTCTCTCTCAATCATTTGAGAAGAGCTTTAGCCCGGCACCCCGCCGGGCTTTTTTTTTGATTCAAGAGGTTACAGGCTCAGCCCTTGGGTGAGATTGCGTCAAAGCGCTCAATAAACAACGTCTTGGGTAACCGACGCTGATTCATGCTTGGGCTCACGATTCTGGAGCAGCCTGGTGATGACCTCTTGTAGGTAGCGGTGCAGATCGACCCTAACCGGTAATGGTGGCGAAGACCGCCGGCAGGCGCTCGGGCAGGCGCTCGACATGGTCGACGATGGCGTAGCAGTTCTCGCCAAAGATGCGCGCCACGTAGCGGTCGGCCAGGGGGTCCAGGGTCAGACAGTAGGTGTAGATGCCCTGCATGGCCAGGTCCTCCACCGCCTTCTTGGCGTCGTGGCGCAGGTATTGGGGATCACGCTCGTCGATATCCGCCGGCTCACCGTCGGTGATGAGCAGCACCAGGCGCTTCTGGGCTGGCTGCTGGCGCAGGTGATGGCCGGCGTGGCGCAGGGCGGCGCCCATGCGGGTGCTCAGGCCGCCTTTCATGCCTGCCAGGCGCGCCTTGGGTAGGTCATCGTAGGGCTGGTTGAAGTCCTTGAAGCGGAAGTATTGGACGTCGTGCCGGCCATCGGAGGCGAAGCCATGGATGGCGAAGGGGTCGCCGATGGCGTCGATGGCCCAGGCCAGCAGGCCGGTGGCCTCGCGGGTCAGGGTCAGGATGCTGGGGCTGGTCTCGTCATCCTTGTTGACGCGCTCGTTGGTGGACTCGGACAGGTCGAGCAGGATCAGTACTGCCAGGTCGCGCACATGGCGGGTGATGCGAATATTGATGCGCGGGTCGGGCATGACGCCGCGGCGAATGTCGATCATGGCCCGCACCGCGGCGTTGAGGTCCAGTTCCTCCCCCTCCTCGTAGCCACGGCGGCGCACCACCCCCTGGGGCTGGAGGGCGTCGATCAGGTGACGGATGCGCGAGGCCAGGGGGCGGTAGCGGGTCAGGAGGGCATCCATATCCGCCGGATCGCCCAGGCCCTGGCGGCGCTCCAGGACGGTGGCCCAGTCGGGCCGGTAAAGCTGCACCTGATGGTCCCATTCCTGATAGTGGCAGGGGTCGGCGACCGGCTCCTTGCCCTCGGACTGGTTGTAGCTGACGCCCAGGTCTTCGTAGGGGAAGAGCTCCGTGCCCAGGACCCAGATCTCCTGGGCATCGTCGCCGGCGGTCTCCACGTCCACCTCGTTGACGAACTCCATGAGGCTGACGTGCTTGCGCACCTGTCGCTGGCTGAGGGGGATGTAGTCGACGCCGCGACTGAGGAACTCGGCCTCGTCGAAGGCCCAGATAAAGCGGTTGTCGTCCCGGTAGGGGAGGGGCCAGTCCTCCAGCAGGCGCAGGCTGGGCAGGGCCGCCTCCCGCCCCAGGGCATTGTAAAAGGCGACGCCGGCGTCCCAACTGATCTGGTTGTCCGCGGGGCGGGCCGCCAGCTCGGCATGGAAGGCTTGGGCGGCGGCGAGGAGACGTTCGTCCTCCTCCTCCGCCCAGTAGGCGGGGTCGAGGAGGGCATGGGCCAGGCGCAGCAGCCGATCCAGGGTGGGGTGGGCCGGGCTGTCGCCCTCCTCGGCGGGGCGGGTGAAGAAGGGCAGCCACAGCTTGCGCAGGCCAGGAAATTTCTGGATCGCCAGGTACTCGACGCGGGCGTCCTCGAACAGCTCGATCAGCCAGCGTTGGAAGGGGTTGAGGGCCTCGGCGCTCAGCTCCTGGCGGGTATGGACCAGGTGCGCGGCGCAGTGGGCGGCGCTGGCGCGATAGACCTCGCCACCGGGGATGCCGCGGTAGCTATCGAAGGCATCCGGCAGGTGGAAGAAGCCGTCCGCGATGAAGGGCCGCAGGCCCTGGCGACTCTCGTAGTCGCCGGAGGTGGGCCGCATGAAGAAGGCCCGCGCCCAGAGGGCCCGCAGGTAGAAGTTGAGCTTGCGCTGGTTGTCCACCAGCAGGCTGCCGCGGCGCTCCTTCTGCAACACGGCGCGGGAGGATTCGGTGGCCAGGCCGAAGTAGGCCATCTGGCCGTCCAGGTCCCGGGCATGGGCCTGGGCGCCCCACAGGGCCCAGCGGCGCAGCCCCCCCAGGGTGAGTTTGGATAGGAGCTCGTCCATGTTCTCCATCATGGGCCGCAGGCCCCGGGGGGCCTTGCCGGCAAGCTGGTGGATCAGGCCGAGGAAGCCACGGATCAGCTCGGCGTCCCCCAGACGCTGGGCCGCCAGGGGCAGGTTGGAGAGCAGCAGGGCGATGACGGTGCCGGAGGTGTGGGAGGCGAGTTTCATCATGCTGGTGACGACGTCGACGATGACGTCCTCGCCGACCTCCTTGACCACCCGCGGCAGTTCCTGGACGTAGGCCAGCACCAGGTCCTGGCCCCGGCCCATGCCGCACATGGCGCGCATGCCCTCCAGGTAGTTCTGCAGACCCCGGGGCGACATGACCCGCGCCGCCTCCTGATAGCTGGATTCCAGGGCGGCGCGATGGTCGTGGTCGCCCGCGTCCAGGCAACTGACGTATTGGCTGAAGTCGATGCTCATGGGGCGTGCCTCCCATCAAATGGGTTCATAGCCACTGTCAGGATGGCGATCCTGGGGATATCGGGGTCGGCGGACAGGGTCAAGAAAACCGGCATGGGGTCGGTCAGAAGTAGGTGGTGACCGCCGCGTCCAGGGTGTCGCGCATGTCGGGGTCGTCGGTCAGGGGCCGCACCAGGGCCATCTGGCAGGCGGCCTGGGGGTCGATGCCCTGACGAATCAACTGGCCGGCGTACACCAGCAGACGGGTCGACATGCCCTCGTCCAGCCCATGGCCCTTGAGGTTGCGGCTGCGCTGGGCGACCTGCACCAGCTTGTCGGCGATCGCCGGGTCGATGCCGGCCTCGTGGGCGAGGATCTCGGTCTCGATCTCCGGGGCCGGATAGTTGAAGTCCAGGGCACCGAAGCGTTGCTTGGTGGACTGCTTGAGGTCCTTCATCAGGCTCTGGTAGCCGGGATTGTAAGAGATCACGATCTGGAAGTCGGGGTGGGCGGCGACCAGTTCCCCTTTCTTTTCCAGGGGCAGGACGCGGCGGTGGTCGGTGAGGGGGTGGATGACGACCGTGGTGTCCTGGCGGGCCTCGACCACCTCGTCCAGGTAGCAGATAGCGCCGATGCGGGCGGCGACGGTGAGGGGGCCGTCCTGCCAGCGGGTGCCGTTGACGTCGAGGAGGAAGCGGCCGACCAGGTCGGAGGCTGTCATGTCCTCATTGCAGGCGACGGTGATCAGGGGCCGGCCCAGGCGCCAGGCCATGTATTCGACGAAGCGGGACTTGCCGCAGCCGGTGGGGCCCTTGAGCATGACCGGCATGCGGGCGCCATAGGCGGCCTCGTAGAGGGTCACTTCCTGGGCTACGGGGCGATAGTAGGGTTCGGTCTTGACCAGGTACTGGTCGCGGTCGATGGTGTCGCTCATCTCGGCTTACCTCATGGAATCATGAATCTGTCGCAGCGGGCCTTAGGGCTCGCCCTGTCCGACGCGGGCGGGTGCGCAACAAAAAGGCCCCTGCCTCGTTTTGCCGAGACAGGGGCCTTGTTGGGCTTCGCCCCGGCAAAACCGCCGCTACCTTGTTTCCCGCGCCTCGCCACTGGACTGAGCTGGTGGCAAGGGCGGGTCGGTCGCGGCTAGTCGCCAGTCGCGGTCTGGTATTAGACCGGCTTGCCGCGGAAGACCACCATCTCGGCGCCCTTGGACTGGGCGTAGTTGTCGAAGCCGATCAGACGGACGTGGTTGTTGGGATGGGCCTTGTGGCAGGCCTCGGCCTCAGCCAGGATCTTGTCCACGTCGGTCTCGCCGAACATGGGCAGCTTCCACATGTACCAGTAGTAGTCGAAGGCGTTCTCGGGCTCGGTGTGCTCGATGGCCGGGTTCCAGCCCTTCTTGACGATGTACTCGACCTGCTTGCGGATGCGGGCCTGATCCATCTCAGGGAGGTAGGAGAAGGTCTCGAACTTACGGCTGTTGACGTCGCTGAGACTGGACTTGTAGTCCTGCATGTCGCTCATGGGTGCATTCCTCTGAATAAGTGATTCGGTTCGCTGGGGTTCGTTGTCCACCCCGGCGGCGGGCCGGGGTGGCGGCTGGGGGATGGGGGCTTACTTGTGCGCCACGTCCAGCTTGTCGACGGTGTCGAACTCGAACTTGATCTCTTTCCAGGTCTCCATGGCGATCTTGAGCTCGGGGCTGCTGGCGGCCGCCTTGGTGAGGACCTCCTTGCCTTCCTTCTCGATGGCGACACCCTGATTGCGGGCCTCGACACAGGCCTCGAGGGCGACGCGGTTGGCCGCGGCGCCGGCGGCATTGCCCCAGGGGTGGCCCAGGGTGCCTCCGCCGAACTGGAGGACGGAGTCGTCGCCGAAGATGGTCACCAGGGCCGGCATGTGCCAGACATGGATACCACCGGAGGCGACGGCGAAGGCGCCGGGCATGGAGCCCCAGTCCTGATCGAAGAAGATACCGCGGCTGCGGTCTTCCTTGATGTAGGACTCGCGCAGCAGGTCGATCCAGCCCAGGGTGGCCTCGCGGTCACCCTCCAGCTTGCCGACGACGGTGCCGGTGTGCAGGTGGTCGCCGCCGGACAGGCGCAGGATCTTGGTCAGGACGCGGAAGTGGATACCGTGATGCGGGTTGCGGTCGAGCACGGCGTGCATGGCGCGATGGATGTGCAGCAGCATGCCGTTGTCACGACACCAGTTGGCCAGGCCGGTATTGGCGCAGAAGCCGCCGGTGATGTAGTCGTGCATGATGATCGGGGCGCCGATCTCCTTGGCGTACTCGGCCCGCTTGTACATCTCCTCGGGCGTGGGGGCGGTGACGTTCAGGTAGTGGCCCTTGCGCTCGCCGGTCTCGTCCTCGGCCTTGCGGATGGCGTCCATGACGAAGTCAAAGCGGGCGCGCCAGCGCATGAAGGGCTGGGAGTTGACGTTCTCGTCGTCCTTGGTGAAGTCCAGGCCACCGCGCAGGCACTCGTAAACGGCGCGGCCGTAGTTCTTGGCGGACAGGCCGAGCTTGGGCTTGATGGTGCAGCCGAGCAGGGGCCGGCCATATTTGTTCATGATGTCGCGCTCGACCTGGATGCCCTGGGGCGGACCGCCGCAGGTCATGACATAGGCGATGGGGAAGCGCACGTCCTCCAGGCGCAGGGCCCGCACGGCCTTGAAGCCGAAGACGTTACCGACCAGGGAGGTGAAGACGTTGACGACCGAGCCTTCCTCGAAGAGGTCGATGGGATAGGCGATGAAGGCGTAATAGCAGGTGTCGTCGCCCGGGACGTCCTCGATCCGATAGGCGCGGCCCTTATAGTGGTCGAGATCGGTCAGCAGGTCGGTCCACACCGTGGTCCAGGTGCCGGTGGAGGACTCGGCGGCGACGGCGGCGGCGGCCTCCTCGCGGGGCACGCCCGGCTGCGGGGTGATCTTGAAGCATGCCAGCAGATCCGTGTCCTTGGGCACGTAATCCGGCATCCAGTAGGTCTCGCGGTATTCCTTCACGCCCGCGTTGTAAGTCTTTGCCATGCCTAGTCTCCGCTACAAATTTGAGTGATTGGCTATTAGCCCTGGGGCCGGATCTTGGCCAGCCCTGAGTTCTTGATGGTCTGCAGGGCAGCCGGGACGTGGATACTGGTCAAGAGTCCCTTGCATCCCGGACAAGACTCAGTATAAGCATTCGATTCATAAACACAATTCAGGATTATTGATCGAAAGCCAAAGAATCGCTTAGGTATTCCGCCCGCTTCCATGGGCGCCAGGCCCTCGGGCACCCGGTCAGAAAAAGTGGGCGAAGCGCACAATCCAGCGATGGTTTTCGAAAAAGCCGCTCTTGGTCTCCAGGTCGCCACCGTACTCCACGGTCAGGCGCCCTACCGGCAGGTTCAGGTAGCCAACCAGCCCATAGCGATGCACGCTGAGGTCATTGGACCAGGGTGTGACCGCCGTCCGCGTCGCGCCGCCGGCGTTATAGAAGTAGCTCAGGCTGAGGGCAAGCATGCGGTTGAATTGATAACTGAGGGCGGTCTGGGCGCTGTAGAGGGGCTGCTGGCTCAGGGTGCCAATCACGGGACTGTTGCCAAAGTAGTCGTCGTTGTCACCAAACCAGGCCACGTCCCCCGCGACCAGCCAGTCGAGACGGTCGAGCAGGCGTTGGCTGAAACCGGTCTGCAGGGCGCCCCGGACGCGGTTTTCCCCGGGGTTGGTGTTGAGGACCCGCGTATGCGCGGCGTCGTACTGCCCGGTGGGCAGGCTCAGATAGGCGGCGATGCCGACATAACGACCCGCCTCCCGGTCCACGTAAGGCCAGGTCGCCAGCATCATGCCCAGATCGCCGAGTCCGCCGTGATCCTCGATGGCCCCCAGGTCGCCGCTGGTCCGGATTCGCAGGTTGGCGACCTGGGCGTAGAAGTAGCTGGGATTGCCCGCCACCTCGAAGGCATGTCCCAAGCGGAGCTGCAACTGGTCCAGATTCAGGCGGGAATCCAGTTCCATGCGCTCGCCCTCCCGATACAGATCGCCGCGATGACTCGAGATATAGGCCAGCGAGACCGCCGATAGACCCGGCGGGGGGGGAATGACATCCAGGGGCACGAGGTCGATGGCCTGGGCGGGCAGCACCATGAGGGACATTAGCAGGCCGAGCATCGTGGAGACGGAGGCATTCATGCGGCTATACCTGGAAGTAATCTATTTGGTGCGTACCGGGAAAGGGGCACATCTTTGCGCGGCGATATTGTCGCAGTCCGGCCCGCCCACGTCATGCCCCTCTCCCCGTTCCGGGATGACCCGGGCGCGTCCCCTGGTCGCCAGTGGAGGACCACCCGACCCGTAAGAACGGAAAATTTCTTGCTCGTGGGACGGGCCCGGCCAGGGTAACCTTGAGATTTAATCGTCCAGGCGGTTGTCGGCATCGTCTCCGCTCTCCTACAATCAAGGATGACCATTGTTGATAAACAGCATATTGAGGGGGCTTTATGGAACGTCGTTCCTTTCTGCAAGGCGCCGGCATGGCCGGTATTCTCGCCACCGGTATCGCCCCGGCCATCATCCGGGCCCAGGAACCCATCCGCTGGCGCCTGGCGTCCAGCTTCCCGAAATCCCTCGACACCGTCTACGGCGCCAGCGAGTCCTTCGCCCAGTACGTCGCCGACGCCACCGGGGGTAATTTCCAGATCTCGGTCCATCCGGCGGGGGAGATCGTCCCCGCCTTTGGTGTCGTCGATGCCATCCAGCAGGGCACCGTCGAGTGCGCCCATACCGCGCCCTACTACTTCTTCGGCAAGGACGAGACCTTCGCCCTCGACTGCTCCGTGCCCTTCGGCATGACCTCCCGCCCCATGACCGCCTGGATGTATGACGGCAATGGGCTGCAACTGCTGCGCCACTTCTACGCCCAGTTCAATATCGTCAACTTCCCCTGCGGCAACACCGGCGCCCAGATGGGGGGTTGGTATCGCAAGGAGATCAAGTCGGTCAAGGACCTGGATGGCATGAAGATGCGCATCTCGGCCTTCGCCGGGCGCGTCCTGGCCAAGCTGGGCCTGGTGGCCCAGACCCTGCCCGCCGGCGAGATCTACCAGGCCCTGGAGAAGGGCACCATCGACGCCTCCGAGTGGATCGGTCCCTATGACGACCTCAAGCTCGGCCTGCACAAGGTGGCGCCCTACTACTATTACCCCGCCTGGTGGGAGGGCAGCACCCAGTTCTCTGTCTACATCAACAGCGACAAGTGGAACAGCCTGTCCAAGGACTACCAGGCGATCATCACCCAGGCCGCCGCCGCCGCCCATGTCCAGTGCCAGGCCCGCTACGACGCCCGCAACCCCGCCGCCCTCAAGCAACTGGTCGCCGAGGGGGCCAAGCTGAGCCGCTTCCCCAAGGATGTCATGGACGCCGCCTTCAAGGCCGCGCAGGAGGTCTACAAGGAACTGGACGAGAAGAACCCGAACTGGAAAAAGGTCTATCCTGATTACAAGAGCTTCATGGCCCAGCAGGTGCAGTGGCAGTCGGTGGCGGAGGCCAATTACACCCAGTACCTCGCCGCGCAGAAACTCTAGTCCCCGGCCCGCCGCCCCGGGTTCCCCGCCCGGATGCGGCGGTTCTGTCCACCTTGCCGCGACCGCGGACTTTCGGAACGCCGAGCGCCAGTACGCTGGCCTCGGCGTTTTGCCCTCCGGGCGGTCCTGGGGCCATCCCATGAAGATCCTGCTGCGCCTTTCCCGTCTCATCGATGTCACCAATGGCCTGCTGGGCCGGCTGACCCCCTGGCTGGTCTTCGCCGCCGTCCTTATCAGCGCCAGCAATGCGGTGGCCCGCAAGGCCCTTAATCTCAGCTCCAACGCCTTCCTTGAGGTGCAGTGGTACCTCTTCGCCGCCGTCTTCCTTCTCGGTGCCGGCTATGTCCTGCTGGAAAATGCCCACGTCCGCATCGACGTCCTGGCCGGCAAGCTCTCCATGCGGGCGCGGAACTGGATCGATGTCGTCGGCCTCCTGGTCTTCTTGCTGCCCCTGTGCGGCTTCATGATCAAACTGTCCTGGCCCTATGTCTGGCAGGCCTACGTCTCCGGGGAGATCTCCCAGAATTACGGTGGCCTCATCCGCTGGCCGGTCTATGCCCTGGTGCCCCTCGGTTTCGGCCTGCTGGGGCTCCAGGCTCTGTCGGAACTGATCAAGCGCCTGGCCTTCCTCAGCGGCGCCGGTCCCAATCCTCTCCACGGGGGTGGCGGTGAGGAGGAGGCCGTCGAGCATGGCCACGTCGGAGGGCCTCCCATTGCTGCCGTGGCGCCGGCAGGCGGGACCGGTACCGCGCCCGCCATCTCCACAGGCCCCGGTGGCGCCGGGCCCCAGGGAGGGACGACCAAATGACCGCGCTCCTGGCCGCTCACATCCCCGAACTCATGTTCGGGTCCCTGCTGCTCTTTCTCCTCACCGGTTTTCCGGTGGCCTTCTCCCTGGCGGCCGTCGGCCTGACCTGGGGCTTCATCGGCATGGAGATCGGTCTGCTGCCGCCCAGCCTCTTCCAGGCCCTGCCGCTGCGGGTCTTCGGCATCATGCAGAACGAGACCCTGCTGGCCATCCCCTTTTTCACCCTCATGGGCCTGATCCTGGAACGGAGCGGCATGGCGGAGGATCTGCTCGATACCGTCGGCCAGGTCTTTGGCCCCATCCGCGGTGGCGTGGCCCTGGCGGTGCTGTTCGTCGGCGCCCTGCTGGCGGCGACCACCGGCGTGGTGGCGGCCTCGGTCATCTCCATGGGCCTGATCTCCCTGCCGATCATGCTGCGGTATGGTTACAGCCCGGCGATCGCCGCCGGGGCCATCACCGCCTCCGGCACCCTGGCGCAGATCATCCCCCCCTCCCTGGTGCTGATCGTCATGGCCGACCAGTTGGGCCGCAGCGTCGGCGACCTCTACATGGGCGCCTTCATCCCGGCCTTCACCCTGGTGGGACTCTTTGCCCTCTTCATCATCTTCATGGCCATTTTCAAGCCCACCCTGGTGCCGGCCCTGCCACCCGAGGCGCGCACCTACGCCGAGCCCGACGGCAGCTCGGGTCTGCGGTCCCTGGCGGTCTTCACCCTGATCATCGCCGTCGCCGCGGTCGCCTTCGGTCAGCACTATGGCGAGATCCTCGTCGCCCTGACGGGCCGCGACGTCAAGCCGGCCCTGGACGAGACCCTCGTCGTTACCCTGACCGGCGCCACCCTGTTGGCCTTCATCGGGGCCCTGATCAACCAGGTCCTGGGTCTGGGGCTCTTGTCACGGCTCACCGAGCGGGTGACCTTCGTCCTGATCCCGCCACTGATCCTGATCTTCCTGGTGCTGGGGACCATCTTCCTCGGGGTGGCGACGCCGACCGAGGGTGGGGCCATGGGGGCGGTGGGTGCCCTGATCATGGCCCTGGCCCGTCGCAAGCTGGACCGGCAACTGCTCAGGCATGCCCTGGAGGCGACGGCGCGCCTGTCCACCTTCGTGCTGTTCATCCTCATCGGCTCGACCGTCTTCAGCTTCACCTTCACCGCCGTCGATGGTCAGCTCTGGGTGGAACATCTGTTCGACAAGTTGCCCGGTGGCCAGATCGGCTTCCTGGTCTTCGTCAACTTTGTCATCTTCCTGCTTGGCTTCTTCATCGACTTCTTCGAGATCGCCTTCATCCTGGTGCCCTTGCTCGCGCCGGTGGCGGACAAGCTGGGCATCGACCTGGTCTGGTTCGGCGTCTTGCTGGCGATGAACCTCCAGACCTCGTTCCTGACCCCGCCCTTCGGCTTCGCCCTCTTCTATCTGCGCAGCGTGGCGCCGGCCCAGGCCTTCGTCGACCGGGTCACGCACCGGCGGGTGGAGGGCGTGAAGACCCTGGACATCTACCGGGGCTCCATTCCCTTCGTCCTGATCCAGATCGCCATGGTGGCGGCCATCATCGCCTTCCCCGGCATCGTCACCATGGGGCTGAACAAGACCGAAAAGGTGGATCTGGAGAGTATCAAGATCGAGGTCGAGACCGGCGGCGGCTGGGAACAGCAGGGCAGTGGTTGGGGCCAGTCGAGCGAGGGAGGTTGGGACCAGCCGGCGGCGGAGGACGCCCCCGGTGCGCCTGACACCAGTCGAGCGGACGAAGGAGGCTGGGGCACGCCCGCCGACGGCGGTTGGGATCAGCCGGCGGAGGGCCCAGCGGGAGATTCGGGGTGGGCAAGGCCGGCAGCGGAAGATGCCGTCCAGGACCAGCCGGTGGCTGAAGATGGCGGTCAACCGGGTGACACCGGCGTGGCGGAGCCGGGTGCTTCCGCCCCGGGGGATGATTGGGCGACGCCGGCGCGGTGATCCTCACCCGCGTCTGATGACCCTGGCGTCCCATCCTGCCGCCAGGGTCAGAATAGCGTGCGGCTGGTGCTGGATAGAGGCCACCGGATCAGCATGGCGCCGCCGGAGTGAGGTGGCGGCGCCAGACTCGGCTGTCAGGGATAGGGTTGCCCTGTGCCAGGCGCGGCGAGCGGTGGTCTAAAAGCCCGGCAGGACCCGCAGGAAGAAGGTCTTGAGATAGGCCGTCTCGGGGATGGCGGGATGGACCGGATGGTCCGGTCCCTGGCCGCCCATCGCCAGCAGTTGCAGGCTGACATGGGCGCGGCGGGCGGCCTGCTGCACCAGACGCAAAAATTCATCACGGCCCAGGTGGAAGGAGCAGGAGGAGGTCACCAGCAGGCCGCCGGGCTCCAGCACGTCCAGGCCGAGGCGGTTGAGGCGCTGGTAGGCCTGGAGGCCCTCGCGCTCGTCCTTGCGCCGCTTGATGAAGGCCGGGGGATCGAGCATCACCAGGTCGAAACGCTCCCCCTCCTCCTTGAGCTGGCGCAGGGCGTCGAAGGCGTCGCCCTGGAGGCCGCTGACCCGCTCCAGCAGGCCGTTGCGCTCGGCGTTGGCGCCCACCGCCTCCAGGGCCGTGGCCGAACTGTCCACGCACACGACCTCCTCGGCCCCGAGCCGGGCGGCCCGCAACCCCCAGGCCCCGACGTAGCTACAGACATCCAGGGCGCGGCGCGGGCGGCCGAAGCGGGCCAGGCGGGCGCGATTCTCCGCCTGATCGAAGAACCAGCCGGTCTTCTGGCCGGTCAGGGGCGAAACCCGGAACAGATTGCCGTGCTCCGGCACCTCGATCTCCCCGGGGTCCCTCCCCCTGACCACCTCGTTGGTCAGGGGCAGTCCCTCCAGTTCCCGGACGGGGCTGTCGTTACGCAACAGGATGCAGGTGGGGCGCAGCAACTGGTCCAGGGCGGTGAGCAGGTCGGTGCGGGCCCGCTCCATGCCGGCGGTGGTGATCTGGACCACCAGCAGGTCGGCGTAGCGGTCCACCACCAGGCCCGGCAGGCCATCGCTTTCCCCGTAGACCAGGCGATAGAAGGGCTGGTCGTAGAGCCGTTCACGCAGCTCCAGGGCCTGGCGCAGCCGTTCGAGCCACAGGGCCGGGCCCAGGGGCCGGCGCGGGTCATGGGTGACCAGCCGGGCGCAGATCAGGGACTGGGGGTTGACGTAGCCATGTCCCAGCGGGTGGCCGCCATTACTGAAGATCTGCACCGGCTGGCCCGGCTCCAGGCCTTTCAGCGGCGTCGCCTGGGTATCGATCTCGTTGCTGTAGACCCAGCAGTGGCCGGCGAGGAGACGGCGGTCCTGATCCTTGTTCAGGCGCAGGGGGGCGGGGGTGGTCATGGACATCATTCCGAGGCTGGGGGGGGGGTGGATGGTGGTTGAGGGTACTGCCTGGACTGGTCAGAGTTGTAGGCTCCGCGCTTGCCCCAGTGCGCTCAGGCAGCTTTTTTGGGCGACTCTGGTAAGGGCAACTGAAAGCGACCGGCAACAACACCGGACACCGTCAGGTCTTCATCCAGGTTTTCCCAACGCAGGGCGGTACCACTTACCTCCAGCCTCACCTCCTTGAGTTCGTCCGTCGTGGCCTGTCTCAGGATCCTGAAGCGATCCGCAGGAAAACCAAAGAGGCGCCCATCCGTCAGCTCAAGGTAAATGATTCTGCCGCTTGCCCAAACCTTGATAGCGACGGGTTCTGTTTCAATCTCACTGATAATCATTGTATTTCTCGATCAGAAACGCCTGGTTTTCATAGACGAGACGCTCGATCTCGCGTAAGGCCGACGCCGATAAGCCCCGGTTTCTGGATAAGGCCACTGGGGCCAACCAGAATTTGCATTCACCGTCCTCACCTCGAACATGAATGTGAGGTGGCTCTTTCCCTTCATTCGAGTAGAAGTGGAAACGATACCCTAGAATCCTCAGGACCGTTGGCATGATAGGTCATCCATACGGTCGATATTCCATCTCTGGGAAAAACCTCGTTATCGTTTAACCCGCCAGCTTGGCCTTGAGCAGCTCGTTGACCTGCTCAGGATTGGCCTGGCCCTTGCTTGCCCGCATCACCTGGCCGACGAAGAAGCCGAACAGCTTGTCCTTGCCGGCGCGGTACTGCTCCACCTGGCCGGGGTTGGCGGCGATGATGTCGTCGATGAGGGCCTCGATGGCGCTGGTATCGGTGATCTGCCGCAGGCCCTTGGCGGCGATGATGGCGTCGGCGTCGCCCTCGCCCCGCCACATGGCCTCGAAGACCTGCTTGGCAAGCTTGCCGGACAGGGTCTGGTCCTGGATGCGGGCGAGGAGGCCGGCGAGCCCGGTGGCGCTGATGGGCGAGTCGCCAATCTCCAGGCCATCCTTGTTCAGCGCCGCGGACAGGTCACCGCCGATCCAGTTGGCGGCCAGCTTGGCGTCGCCACAGGCGGCGGCGACCTGTTCAAAGTAGGCGGCCAGGGCGCGGCTGGCGGTGAGCAGGTTGGCGTCATAGTCGGACAGGCCATGGTCGCGGCGGAAGCGCTCGCGCATGGCGTCGGGCAGCTCCGGCAGGTCCGCGGTGGCGGTGGCCAGAAACTCGGCGTCGATCACCAGGGGCAGCAGGTCCGGGTCGGGGAAGTAGCGGTAATCGTTGGCCTCCTCCTTGGAGCGCATGGAGCGGGTCTCGTCTCGCTCGGCGTCGTAGAGGCGGGTCTCCTGGACCACCTGGCCGCCGCCCTCGATGACATCGATCTGACGCTCGATCTCGAAGCGCAGGGCACGCTCCAGAAAGCGGAAGGAGTTGATGTTCTTGATCTCGGCGCGGGTGCCGAACTGTTCCTGACCCTGGGGGCGGATGGAGATATTGGCGTCCATGCGGAAGGAACCCTCCTGCATGTTGCCGTCGCTGATGCCGATCCAGCGCACGATCTGGTGGATCTTGCGGGCGTAGGCCACCGCCTCCTCCGGCGAGCGCAGGTCCGGCTCGGAGACGATCTCCAGCAGGGGGGTGCCGGCGCGGTTGAGGTCGATGCCGGTGAGGCCGTGGAAGTCCTCATGCAGGGACTTGCCGGCGTCCTCCTCCAGATGGGCGCGGGTGACGCCGATCTCCTTGCGGCTGCCGTCCTCGAGCTGGATGCTCACCTTGCCCCGCCCCACCACCGGCTGTTCGTATTGGCTGATCTGGTAGCCCTTGGGCAGGTCGGGGTAGAAGTAGTTCTTGCGGGCGAAGACCGAGCGCGCGGCGATCTCGGCGTCAATGGCCGAGCCGAAGCGCACCGCCAGCCGCACCGCCGCCTCGTTGAGGACCGGAAGCACCCCAGGTAGGCCCAGGTCGATGGCGCAGGCCTGGGTGTTGGGTGCGGCGCCGAAGGCGGTGGCGGCGCCGGAGAAAATCTTGGACTGGGTGGCGAGCTGGGTGTGGATCTCCAGCCCGATGACGGTTTCCCATGGCATGGTGGCGTTGACCTCGTCTGCGGATTAGGGTGATTGTGGGCCGGCCGGGGCTCGTGGGCAAGCCGTGAAGCGAGCCGCGAATCGCGGGGATATCCTGGCGGCCATGGCCGGTCCTGGCCTGTCTTGCCAGGGACCCCGACGAACCGCTAGGATCAGTCGCGACCTAGGTTACTGCCGCGCGCGCGGTCGGAGGGCATCATGGGCCAGGCCATGAGGAAGGTTTTGAACGGCGAGCTGGAGTATCTGGAAAGCGAGATCCAGGCCCCCTTTAAGCGGGAATACGTCGCCGGGGAGGTCTATGCCATGGCCGGGGCGACGGCGCGGCATAACCGCATTTCGCTGAATGTCGCTACCCGACTGGATGCCGCCACCCGTGGCACGCCCTGCGAGGTCTTCATGGCGGACATGAAGGTCAAGGTCGAGGCCCACCGGGCCTTCTATTATCCGGATGTCCTGCTGGCCTGCGAGCCCGGCGACGACCAGCCCCTCTATCGCAGCCGTCCCTGCCTCCTCGTCGAGGTCCTCTCGCCCTCCACCGCCGGCATCGATGAGCGGGAGAAGTGGCACCATTACCGGGATATCCCGACCCTGCGCCATTACCTGCTCATCGACTCCGAGTCCCGCCAGGTCCGCCTGCGCACCCGGGCGGGGGCTGACTGGCTGGAGCAAACCCTGGCCGAAGGCGAGCGGATGACGCTGTCCTGCGGCCCGGTGCGGCTGGAACTGGGGCTCGAAGAGATCTACGACCGCAGCGGTTTATAGGCCCTTGCCGGGATTGCCGTTCCCTGGCACGCCGGGTATCGGCCGGGCTTCGCCAGGGGGTTGTCCGCCCGGGGGATCGCCGACCCAGGTGGCGAGCTTGGCCGCGATCAGGTCCAGGTCGATGGGCTTGGTCAGGATGTCGTCAACCCCCGCCGCCAGGGCCGCCTCCCGCTGTTCGGGAAGCACGCCAGCGGTCAGGGCGATGATCGGCAGGGAGACCAGCCCCAGTTCCTCGCGGATTTTGCGGGTGGCGGTAAAGCCGTCCATGACCGGCATTTGCAGGTCCATCAGGACCAGATCGCAGCCCGCGGGATGCGCCCGCAGAAAGTCGAGGGCCTCGGCGCCGTCCTGGGCCTGGATCACCTGAGCCCCTTCAAAGTTGAGGGCCTGGGTCATGACGTCGCGGTGCTCGGCGCAGTCGTCGGTGACGAGGAAGCGCCGGCCCGACAGGGGGGGGCTGGCCCCCATGCCGAGGGGCGAGCCGTTGGTGAAGGCGGGTTCGGCCGTCTCCGGACGTTCGAGGGGCAGGTCGAACCAGAAGGTACTCCCTTTGCCTAGCTCGCTGGTGGCCCCAATGCGCCCCCCCATCAGTTCCACCAGGCGCTTACAGATGGCCAGGCCCAGACCGGAACCCCTGAAACGCCGGGTATTGCCCACCTCGCCCTGGGTAAAAGGCGTGAAGAGGTCGTCAAGGGCCTCGGGGGCGATGCCAATGCCGGTATCCTGGACCACGAAGCGCAGGCGCGTCTCCCTCGGGGTGGACGCCAGGACTTGGCAGCGGACCCTGACCGTGCCCCGCGCGGAGAACTTGATGGCATTCCCGATTAGGTTGGTCAGGACCTGTTCCAACCGCAAGCCGTCCCCTTTCAGCATCCCCAACGGAGGAACGAGGTTCTCAACCTCCAGGTCAAGCCCTTCGGCCTGCGCCAGGCTGGTGAACAGATCCCGGAGTTTGGCGAGCAGTTGCTCCAGATCGAAGGCGCGGGCTTCAATCGGTAAATGACCCGCCTCGATCTTGGCGAGATCGAGAATGTCGTTGATGATCCCCATCAGGGATTGCCCCGCCTCCTGAATCCGCCCCAGCATGCTGCGCTGGTGATGGCTCAGGGGTTCGCGGTTGATCATCTGGGCCAGGCCGAGGATGGAATAGAGCGGGGTGCGGATCTCGTGGCTCATGCGGGCCAGGAACTCAGTCTTGGCCGCGTTGGCCTGCTCGGCGAGAAGGCGCGCCTGACGCATTTCGGCCTCACCGCGCTTCTGGTGACTGATGTCCCGGGTGATGCCAAGGATCTCGATAAAGGTGCCATCCCTTCTCTTCAAGGTGCTTGCCATCACCTCGGTCCAGACGGTGGAGCCGTTCTTATGCCACTGTTCAAGCTCCATCCGCATGCTGTCAGGCACAGTCCCGTGGTGGCACTGTTCGCTGAAGCAGGCAAAGTGCTCCGCTACCAGGGCAAGGGAAGCGGGGGTGAAGGTCGCCTCCCAGGACTGTGACAGGACCTCAGCCGGGGTGTAGCCCCGAAGTTTCTCCACGGACGGGCTGACATAGGTGAATCTGCCGGTCAGATCCATCGTCCAGATGACGTCGGAGGCATTCTCGGCGATCAGGCGATGCCGCTCCTCGCTGAGGCGCAGACGTTCCTCCGTCTCCTTGCGCCAGCTAATGTCCTCGTGGGTCCCCGAGATCCGCAAGGGCCGTCCCTGTTCATCGCGGTTGACCACCCGGCCGCGGTTCAGGATCCAGCGGTAACCGCCGTCCGCGGCACGCAGGCGAAATTCGATTTCCAGAACAGGGATCTGTCCAGCCAGATGCTCGCGCAGCGAGCGACCGGCGGAATCCAGGTCTTCCGGGTGCATCAGGCGGCGGCAGGTCTCCTCGGTCCCCTCATCGATATCGGTTAGCCGATAGCCGAGCATTTCCGCCCAGTACTCGTTGCGTTGGATCCGGCCGGAGACCAGGTCCCAGTCCCAGGTGCCCAGCCGGGCACCTTCCAGGACGAACTTGAGGCTTTGCTCGCTCTCCCGCAGGGCCGTGATGGCGGCCTGCAATTCCGCGGTGCGCGCCAGCACCCGCTGTTCCAGTTCGGCGCTGAGTTCCCGCAGGCGTTGTTCGCTGGCCCGGAGTTGAGCCTCCGCCTCCCGCTTCCGGGAGATGTCGCGCGCCACGACGACCGCGCCGGTGATCAGGCCCCGGTCGTCATGGACGGGTGCGTAACTGTAACTGCCGATCCATTCCTCGCCGGTATCCGTGCGCCGCAGACGGTATTCCTGACAAGTGGCCCCCTGGCCCCGAAGTGCCCTGGAAACGGGCCACTGATCCACGGACAGGCGCGTGCCGTCCAGGGTGAAGATTTCTATCAGGGCGGGATAATCCCGCAGATATTGGCTCACTGCCGACCGGCTGGGGAAGCGATGAAAGTGGGCCGCGGCCTCGTTGTAGAACGCAAAGTTTCCCCGGGTATCGGCGATGAAGAGGGCGTCGTTTACGCTGGCGAGGATGGCTTCGAGATTCCCCTTGATGGCCAGTAAGTCCTCCTCAGTCCGCCGGTGCCTGGCGATCTCCGCTTCCAGGGCGACCGTGCGCTCCCTGACGCGCTGTTCCAGGCTGGCGGTGAGCTCCTGGACCTGGCGTTCCGCCTGTTTTTGTTCGGTGATGTCCTCGATCAGCGTGAGATAGTGAGTGGGCTCATCACCTTCGCCCGCCATCATGGAACTGGTCATCTTGACCCAGACGGCCGTGCCATCGGGACGAAGGTAACGTTTCTCCGCTTTATAAACGTCAATCTCGCCGGCACTGAGCCGAGCGGCACCCAGCAGGTTGGCCGCGAGATCCTCGGGGTGGGTGATGCTCATCCAGTCGCGCCCCTCCAGTTCGGCGAGGGAGCGGCCCACGATGGTGGCAAAGCAGGGGTTGGCCCTGAGGATGAGCCCCGTAGCGGGACTGACCAGGAGAATACCGATCGGGGCCTGATCAAACAGGAGGCGAAATCTGCTCTCCCTCCGGCGATCAGGCGGGCGATCAAGCTTGAGATCGGGGTGGGGATCGGGGCCGTGATCGGGTGAGGGAGCGCCCGGGGGATGAGGTGGTTCAGGGGTCGGGGGTAGCGGGGAGGCGATCATGAGGGGGCAAGCGGTCCAAGGACGGGAGGCGCGGGAATATTGTCAACAAGATTACCAGCCTGAGGCGGGATCGTCCTCCCTGGCCAGGGCATGAGGGTTTTTGCTAAGATACGACTCCCGCCAATTTTCCCCAGTTGCGTCAACTCCTTGTCAAATCAAGAACAAAGCAGGCCATTTCTGCTCAGGGTGCGTGTCTACTACGAGGATACCGACGCCCTGGGCGTCGCCTACCATGCCACGTACCTCAAGTTCATGGAGCGTGCCCGCACCGAGTGGTTGCGCGGTCTGGGTTACGAACAACACAGCCTGCGCGATCGCCATGGGCTGGGGTTCATCGTCCGCTCCCTCAGCCTGGACTACCTCAAGGGTGCCCGCCTGGATGACCTGCTGGAAGTGAGCGTGGCCCTCACCCGCCGGGGGGGCGCCAGCCTGGACTTCGAGCAGGAACTGCGGCGCGTCAGCGATGGCGCCCTTTGCTGTCGTGGTCTGGTCAAGATTGCCTGCGTGGCGGCTGACACGCTCAAGCCCAGCCCCCTGCCCCAACGATTGCTGGCGGAGATCGCCGATGTACGCTGAGCTCTCCCTCCTGGACCTGGTCCTCCACGCCAGTTTCGTCGTGCAACTGGTGCTGGCGGTGCTGGTGCTGGCCTCGGTCCTGTCCTGGACCCTGATCTTCGAGCGCTCCCGGGTCTTGCGCAAGGCGGGGCGGGCGGCGGATGACTTCGAGCGGCGCTTCTGGTCCGGCGGCGACCTCAGCGCCCTCTACCGCGACCTGGGTCAGAGCTCGAAGTCGCTCACCGGCCTGGCCGCCATCTTCCGTTCCGGTTTCAAGGAGTTCGTCCGCCTGCGCAAGGGCGAGGACCTGGACCCCATGGCCGTCATCCAGGGCGTCGAGCGCTCCATGCGCGTCGCCCTGAGCCGGGAGATGGACCGGCTGGAGACCAACCTCTCCTTCCTCGCCACCGTCGGCTCCACCAGCCCCTATATCGGCCTCTTCGGGACCGTCTGGGGCATCATGCACTCCTTCCATGCCCTGGGTAACGTCAAGCAGGCGACCCTGGCCCTGGTGGCCCCCGGCATCTCCGAGGCCCTGGTGGCGACCGCCATCGGCCTCTTCGCCGCCATCCCGGCGGTCATCGCCTACAACCGCTTCGCCGACCGGGCGGAACGGCTCAACAACCGCTACGAGGAATTCATGGAGGAATTCTCGACCCTGCTCCAGCGCCAGGGCCGGGGCTAAGTCCGTGAGAATGCCCGCCATGCCAGGGGAGCGCCGCTCATGAGAAAGACCCGTGTCCGTCGCCGCCCCCTGGCGGAGATCAACGTCGTCCCCTACATCGACGTCATGCTGGTGCTGCTGGTGATCTTCATGGTCACGGCCCCCCTCATCACCCAGGGGGTGAACGTCGAACTCCCCCAGGCGGAGGCGGAGGTGATCACCGGCGAGAGTACCGACCCGGTGATCATCACCGTCGACCAGTTCGGTGATCTGTACCTGGACCTGGGCGAGGAACGTAACCTGCCGGTGGATGCCGTCACCCTCCAGGGCCGGCTGCGCACCGTGCTGCGACAGAATCCACGCGTGCCGATCCTGGTCAAGGGCGACGTCGCCGTGAATTATGGCAAGGTGGTGGAGGCCATGGTCCTGGCCCAGGGCGCCGGCGCGGCGAGCCTGGGGCTGATCACGGTGCCGCCGGAACGCTCAGCGCCCTGATCGGGTCCGGGGCTCGCGGGCCCCCGCCGCCGCCCCCCCTCATGAACCTCCCCCGCCATCATTGCCCTCCGGCCATGAACACCCCGTTCCCCCGGCCCTGACATGTGGCAAACGGCCCGCCATCATCCTGGCGCCCTGGTCGCCTCCCTCGCCCTGCACCTGATCCTCGGCGTCCTCGCCCTGACCGGGGCCGCCTGGCTGGATTGGGGACAGGAACAGGCCATCCGCCCCCAGGTCATCCAGGCCACCGTGGTCGACGCGGCGACCCTGGCGGCGGCCGCGGAGCGCCAAGACCAGGCCCGCGCCGCTGAGCGGGAACGGCAGGCGGCGGAGGCCGCCGCTCAGATCGAACCTGAACGCCAGGCCGCCGAGGCTTCGGCGCAAGCGGAGCGCGAGCGCCAGGCGGCGGAGGCCCAGGCCCGGGCGGAAGAGGCCCAGCGTCAGCAAGCGGAGGAAGCCCGCCAGTTGCTGGAGCAACGGCAACTCGCCGAACTCGAGGCGCAACGGGAGGCGGAGGCGGCGGCACGCCAAGCGGAAGAGGCGGTGCGTCAGGCAGCGGAGGAGGCGCGTCAGGCCGAGCTGCAACGTCAGGCCGAGCTGCAACGCCAGGCGGAGGCCGAGGCCCGGCAGCGCGCGGAGCAACAGCGCCAGTTAGAGGAACGGCGCCAGGCAGAGGAACGGCGCCTGGCTGAGGAGCGACGCCAAGCCGAAGAGGCTGCCCGGCAGGCCGAACTCAGGCGTCAGGCCGAGGAACGGCGCTTGGCGGAGGAAAGGCTTGAGGCTGAGCGTCAGCGGCAAGTGGAGGCAGAGGCCAAGCGCCAGGCTGAGGAGCTGCGCCTGGCGGAGGAGAGGCGGCAGGCCGAACTTCAACGCCGGGCAGAGGAAGAGGCCGCCCGTCGGGCCGAGGAGCAACGCTTGGCGGAGGAAAGACGCGAGGCTGAACGGCAGCGGCAAGCGGAGGCGGAGGCCCAACGGCTGGCTGAGGAACGCCGTCTAGCGGAGGAGAGGCGTCTGGCGGAGGAGAGGCGGCAGGCCGAACTCCAGCGCCGGGCAGAGGCAGAGGCAGAGGCCGCCCGCCAGGCCGACGCACGCCGGGCGGAGGAACAACGTCAGGCGGAGGAACGGCGGCGCTCGGAGCAAGCGGAGCGCCTGGTCGAGGAAAAGCGCCGGGCGGAAGCGGAGCGCCAGGCTGAGTTGACCCGGCGGGAGGAAGAGCTCCGCCAGGCCGAGGCGGAGCGCGTCGAGCAAAAGCGCCGCCAGGCGGCTGAGCAGGCGGCCCTCCAGGCCGAGGAGCAGGCCCTGGCGGCGGCCCTGGCCGCGGAAGAGGCGGCTCAGGCCGAGCCGGCGGCCAGCGACATCCAGTTCTACGCCGCGGCCATCGATAGCCGCATCCGCGACACCTGGGTGCGGCCCCTGGGTAGCAGCCGGCGGGATCTGTCCTGCACCATCGAGATCCAACTTCTGTCCAACGGGGAGGTGGTGGCCGACAGCGTCCGGCTGGTCAGGTCCAGTGGCGATCCGGCCTATGACCGGTCCGTGGTCGCCGCCGTCTACAAGGCTTCACCCCTGCCGGTGCCCGCGGGTCCGCTGTTCGAACGCTTCCGCAAGCTCAGGCTAGAATTCAAACCCGGTAGCAGGTAAATCCGGTAGCGGGTGAACCCTGAAGCAGGTGAACCCTTAAGCAGATGAACCCTGAAGTGGGCCAAGCCAGGAACAAGCCTTCCATCCGGCTGATCTTTCACGCTGGAAAACAAGCACTCGGGAAAACAAGAGGCCATCCATGACCGTGACTAGAGGCAGGTTCGTGCGCAGAATGCTTTTGCCCCTCTTGTTCCTCGCCCTCGGCGCCAGCGGCGTCACGCGGGCGGAGTTGACCATCGAGATCGTCGGTGGTCAGGAGGGGGCCCAGCCCATCGCCGTGGCGCCCTTCGCCCTCGAAGGGGGAGTGGGCCCGGCCCCGGAGGACCTGGCCCAGGTGATCGCCACCGATCTGGCGCGCACCGGACGCTTCAAGCCCCTGCCGCGCCAGGACATGCCCCCCACGCCCCCGTCCGTGGAGGGGGTTGAACTGCGCGACTGGCGGGTGCTGGCCATGAACAACCTGGTGGCGGGCCAGATCAAGCGCCGCCCGGATGGCTACTACGAGGTCCATTTCGCCCTGTTTGACGTCTACAGCGGCGAGCAACTGGCGAACATGAGCCTGCCCAGCAGCGCCGCCGATCTGCGCCATACCGCCCACCGCATCGCCGATATCGTTTACGAGCGCCTCACCGGGCTGCCCGGGGCCTTTACCAGCCGCCTGGCCTACGTCACCAGCGAGTGGGGGGTGGATGGCCAGCGGGTGACCCTGCGGGTGGCCGATGCTGATGGGCATAACCCCCAGACCATCGTGGCCTCCAAGGAGCCGCTGCTGTCCCCGGCCTGGTCCCCGGATGGCCGCCGACTGGCCTATGTCTCCTTCGAGAACCGGCAGACGGCGGTCTTCATCCAGGAACTGACCACCGGGCGGCGCGAGCGCGTGGCGAGCTTTCCCGGCCTCAACAGCGCCCCGGCCTGGTCGCCCGATGGTCGCCAACTGGCCCTGACCCTGTCCAAGGACGGCAACCCCGAGATCTATGCCCTGGACCTGGGCAGTCGCGCCCTGCGGCGCCTCACCGACCACCCGGGCATTGATACCGAGCCGGCCTGGTCCCCGGATGGCAGCGAGATCTACTTCACCTCCGGGCGCGGCGGTGACCCCCAGATCTACCGCATGCCTGCCCAGGGCGGCGAGGCGACCCGGGTCACCTTCACCGGTGACTACAACGGCCGCCCCTCCTTGTCGCCGGATGGCCGCTCCCTGGTCATGGTCACCCGCGTCAATGGCCAGTTCCGCATCGCCCTGATGGATCTGGCCAGCCACGGCACCCGACTCCTGAGCCGGGGCGGGCTGGACGAGTCGCCAAGTTTCGCGCCGAATGGCAGCATGGTAATTTACGCCACCCAGAGCAACGGTCGCGGCGTCCTGGCCGTGGTCTCCACCGATGGCAAGGTCGGCCAGCGCCTCTCCCAGGATGCCGGCGAGGTGCGCGAACCGGCCTGGTCCCCCCCGCCACGTTGAGCCGTGCCTCATGGAGAAGCCCATGAACGCCTTTCCCCTTTCTCACGCCGGTCTGGCCCAAGCGCGCGACGGGTACCGGCCTGGGTGGCCGGATACCCTTTACGGCACCCTCACCTCGGCTTCGGCCCTGGCCTTAGCCCCGGCCCTCGCTACGGGTCGCGGCGTAGCCCTTCGGACCCCCTCTCCCCAACCCTCCCCCGCCAGGGGGGAGGGGGTAAAAGGATCAGCGGCATGTGCTGCAGGGAGCCTGCTCCTGTTGGCGGCGTTATTGCTGGCCCTTGGCGGCTGCGCCAGTCCCGTCAAGCAGGAGGCGGCCAAGGCCCCGGGGAGCGCGGCCACCACCATCCCCCTGGCGACCCGCCCGGGGCCGCCGGGGCTAAGCGACCCCAACAGCCCCCTGTCCAAGCGCATAATCTATTTCGATTACGACAGCAGCACCATCAAGCCGGAGTATGTCGAGATCCTGCGCGCCCATGCCCGCTACGTCGCCACCACCCCCAAGGCCAAGCTGATGCTGGAGGGACACACCGACGAACGCGGTACCCGCGAATACAACCTGGCCCTCGCCGAGGATCGCGCCAACGCCGTGCGCCGCTTCATGCGCGCCGAGGGGGCCGGCGAGGCCCAGCTTGGCCTGCTCAGCTTCGGCGAGGAAAAGCCCACCCAGCCTGGCCAGGGCGAAACGGTCTGGGCCCTGAACCGCCGCGTCGAACTCGTCTATTGAGGTCATCATCCATGCAGCAGCGTCCCCTGTCCCTCGCCATCGCCGGTCTCCTTGCCCTGGCCCCGCTCACGTCCCCCGCCGAGGATCTCGATGGGCGGGTGACCCGGCTGGAGAACATGCTCGACAGCCAGCGCTCCTCCGATCTGACCCTCCAGTTCCAGGCGATGGAGCGGGAGATGCAGCGTCTGCGTGGCCTGGTTGAGCAGCAGCAGTACGAACTCGACCGCCTGCGGCGGCAGGGTGGCCAGACCGCGGGAGTAGAGGCACGGCCGGGTGTGCCCGCGGGCCAAGCCACGGCGGGTGGGCCGGAGACCGCGGCCGCGGCTGCGGGGGCTTCGGCGGGAGCCCCGGTGGCCCGGGGTGAGGCGACGACCGGGCCAAAAGGAGGGGAGCTGGCGCGTCCCGCTGAAGCCCCCGCGCCGACCACCGCCGCTGTGCCTGCCGGCGGGACCCGCGCCGGCGTTGAGTCCACGGTGCCACCCCTGAGCGCCGTCGCCGCCCCGGTGGATGCGGCACCGCCAGCGGGAGCCTCGGCCCAGACGCCCGCGGCGGCTGCCCCGGGGCAGTCCGCCTCGGAGCAGCCTACCCCGGGGCAGTCTACTCAGGAGCCACTGGCCCCGGAGCCGTCGGCCGTGGCCGCCCAGCCTAGCCGTGGCGAGCAGGAGGCTTACATCAAGGCCGTCGAGCCCCTCAAGCAGCGCCGTTTCGAAGAGGCGGCGGTCACCCTGAACGATTTCCTCGCCCGCTATCCCAACAGCGCCAATGCCGACAAGGCCCACTTCTGGCTGGCGGAGACCCATTACGTCAACCGCAACGTAACCGCCGCCCTGAAGGAGTTTCAGACCGTCCTCAAGGACTATCCCAAGAGCTCCAAGGTCCCCGGGGCCCTGCTGAAGATCGGCTACATCCAGGACGACGCCAAGGACCCCCGCGCCGCCCGCGCCACCTTGCAGGAACTGATCCGTCGCTTCCCCCAGAGCGGCGAGGCGCGCCTGGCCCAAGGCCGATTGGACCAGATGACCCAGGAGGGGCGCTGAGGGAACGGCTGGCGGCTGGGCGGCGGTAACGCCCTATTCCCCCCACGAGGATCAGTTACCGGTTTGGGATTGCGCTACCAGACCTTGGGTCTGGACCGAGAGAGGGAATGCGAGCGTTCAGGGCAGGCGCTCGATCTCCCGCATCAAGGCCTGGTAGCGATCCCCCAACTCGGCGGGCATGCCGGCCTCCTTGGCGCCGGGACAGCCCCCGGCCGCCTTCAGCCGGGCAAGGAATTCCTCCTGAAGACGGGTCTGGGCCTTGCGATAGGACTTCTCGGGAAAGAGATCGTCCTGGACCTTGAGCACCGTCAGACGGAATTTGCTCGCCAGGAGTTTGTTGAGGTTGTCCGTGCGGCGCCCGGACTGGTCGCTGCGGCAGCGGGCGTTGTATAAATCGACCTCGGAGGCCGCGGTCACGGCCGCGACCAGCAGCTCCCGCGTTGACTCGTCCAGCGGGGTCTGGGCCGGGGCGGGGAGGGGGGCCAGGAGGGAGAGCCCGAGTAGCGCAAGGCCGAGAATCAGCGGGGCCCGCCCGGCGCGGCCTCTTTGCGGGGTGTGCGTGGCTGGGATCATTGGCTGTCGGGGGTGGACCAGGGTCTGCCGCGGTTGAAGGCGTTCACCCCCCGCCCCTGGCCTGACTAAAAACCGGAGCCCCTCAGGTAAAGCGGCCATGATCAGGGGCATCAACTTCGCCCGTAAACCGGGATGGCCGCGCCGCTGATGGCCCGGGAGGCGTTGGAGACCAGGAACAGCACCACGTCCGCCAGGGCGTCGGTGCCCACCCACCGGCCATGATCCGCGTCCGGCATGGCGACCCGGTTCTCCGGGGTGTCCAGGGTACCGGGCAGGATGCAGTTGACGTTGATGCCAGCGTCCCGGTGTTCGTCCGCCAGGCTCTCGGTGAGGCGGACGACCACGGCCTTGGCGGCGCAATAGGGCGCCATGTGTGCCTGCCCCTTGAGGGCGGCGCGGGCGGCGATATTGACGATGCGCCCGCCGCCCGCCGCAAGCAGGTGGGGGATGACGGCCCGGCAGGCATTGAAGACGCTGCGGGCGTTCAGGTCCATCATCAGGTCCCAGTCCTGGTCGCTGGTCTGATGGAGGGGCGGGCCCATGGTAAAGCCGCCGGCGATGTTGGCGAGGATGTCGATGCGCCCGAAACGGGCGCGGACGTCAGCCACGGTTTGTTCCAGCCCCCGCGGGTCGACCAGGTCGACGGCGAAGGCCGCGCTCTCGCCGAGACCGGCCCGGGCCGCCTCCAGGGCTTCGGCATGACGGCCGAGGAGGGCGATGCTTGCCCCCCGGGCGGCGAGGGTCTGGCAGACCGCCCGACCGAGATTGCCGGCGGCGCCGGTGACGATGGCGACCTTGCCTGTGAGTTCGGACATCAGTGGCTCTCCCGCGAATGGTGATGGCTGGCAGCTTGTCGGCTCATGTCCCTGTTGGGCTGGCGGTCGGCAGCGGCAAGTCCGGCCCGGCCTGGGGCTGCTATGATACCCCCCTGAGTCCCCGACCCGGTAACCCGCCCGACCCCTGCCCCCCATGAGCGAATGGTTCCTGCTGCTCCTGCCCCTGGCCGCCGCCTCCGGCTGGTGGGCCGCCCTGCGCAGCGTCCAGCGGGCCCGGGGGGGCGGCGCGCCGGACCCGGCCTATTTCCGCGGCCTCAACTACCTGCTCGACGACCAGCCGGACAAGGCGATTGATGTCTTCGTCAAGCTGGCGGAGATGGACAGCGAGACGGCCGAGGTGCAACTGGCCCTGGGGGGCCTCTTCCGGCGGCGGGGTGAGGTGGACCGGGCAATCCGCATCCATCAGGGGCTCATGGCCCGTCAGGACCTGCCAAAGGCTCTGCGCGCCCTGGCCCTGCAGGAACTGGCGCTGGACTACATGCGCGCCGGACTCCTCGATCGCGCCGAACGCCTGTTCGAGGAACTGACCCAGTTTCGTGACCAGCGGCGGCGCGCCCTCCTCAGTCTGGTCGACATCTACCAGCAGGAGAAGGATTGGCGCCGCTGCCTGGAGACCGCCGACCGGTTGCAGAGCTTCCTCGGCGAGCCCATGGGCGTGGCCATGGCCCACTACCACTGCGAGCTGGCCGAGGAATCCTTGCGCCAAGGCGACGACGAGGGGGCGGCGACCGCATTGCGCGATGCCCTGGCGACCGACGCCGGCTGCGTCCGCGCCACCCTGCTCCAGGCGCGCCTGGCCCTGGATCGCGGCGAGGCGGATCGCGCCATCCACCTCTTCCAGCGGGTCGGGGACCAGGGGCCGCGTTTCCTCCCCGAGATCCTCCCCGGGCTGCTGGAGGCCTTCCGCGGCCGCCCGCCCTCGGACCTGCTGGAGACCCTGCGGGCCCTGCACCGCGCCCATCCCAACGGCGCCCTGCTGCTGGCCCTGGCGGATGTGGTCGAGCGGATCGAAGGCCGTCCGCCCGCCATCCGCCTGCTGGTCGAACATGTCAGTGGCCATGCCGACCTGGCTGCGGTCGAGCGGCTGCTGGAACTGCGGGAGATGCCCCTGGCCGCCGAAGGTGCCGAGGCCCTGGAGATGCTGCGCGCCCTGAGCCGGGTGGTCCGGCAGTTGCGTTCGCGCCAGCCCCGCTATCAGTGCGATCATTGTGGCTATGCCGCCCGCCGCCTGCATTGGCAATGTCCCGGCTGCAAGCGCTGGGCGAGCATCCTCCCCGTCGAGCCCCCCCGCCTGGCCGAGGGCACGGAGCGCGGGGCCGCCTGAGGCCTTGGGTGGCAGCACCGAGCCCCGTTACCACCAAGCCCTTTCGCCCCGAGCCCTTTCATCCCCGGACCCATTCGCGCCCAAGCTTTTTCGGAGTAAGTCCTTGGACCTAGAACCCCGCATCATCGTCGCCCTGGACTACCCACGCCTGGAACCGGCCCTCGCCCTGGTCGAACGTCTCGACCCCCGCCGCTGCCGGCTCAAGGTAGGCAAGGAGATGTTCACCCGCCTGGGGCCCACCTTTGTCGATCGGTTGAGCACCCTGGGTTTCCAGGTCTTTCTCGACCTCAAGTTCCACGACATCCCTAACACCGTGGCCGCCGCCTGCGAAGCGGCGGCGGATCTGGGCGTGTGGATGACCAACCTCCACGCCTCCGGCGGCCGGCGCATGATGGAAGCGGCGCGGGAGCGCCTGGCGCATCGCGACAACCCGCCGCTGCTGATCGCCGTCACCGTCCTCACCAGCCTGGACGCGGACGACCTGGCGGCCATCGGCTGTCCCGGCGATCCACGGGAGCGGGTCCTGCGCCTGGCGACCCTGGCCCGGGACGCCGGCCTCGACGGCGTGGTCTGCTCCCCCCAGGAGGCCGCCCCGGTCCGCGCCGCCCTGGGCCCGGGCTTCCGGCTCGTCACCCCCGGCGTCCGCCCGGCGGGGTCGGCCACGGGTGATCAGAAGCGGGCCATGACCCCTGCCGAGGCCCTTGCCGCCGGCGCCGACTACCTGGTCATCGGCCGGCCCATCACCGCCGCCTCCGATCCCCTGGCCGCCCTGGCGGCGATCGAGGCGGAGTGGCATCCATCGTCCGCCCCCGGTCAAAGGTGACAGGGGAGGGTCGGGTGGCGTCTGGCGGGGATGTCAACCGCATGGAGGCGGTTGCTAAGCCTGCATGGACGTTTTCGCGGCGTCCCCGCCGGACAGTGCCCGGCCAGAGGCAATAGGGGAGGGTCGGGTGGCGTCTGGCGGGGGTGTCAACCGCATGGATGCGGTTGCCAAGCCTACATGGACGTATGCACGGCGTCCCCCGCCAGACGTTACCCGACCCGGGGATGCCGAAGATTGATTGAGATCGATAGACTAATTCAGAAAACTTCCAGCGAGGATGTCCCATGGCCATGATCCGCAAGGCCGTCTTTCCCGTCGCGGGGCTTGGCACCCGCTTCCTTCCCGCCACCAAGGCCAGCCCCAAGGAGATGCTGCCGGTGGTGGACAAGCCCCTCATCCAATACGCGGCGGAGGAGTCCGAGGCGGCGGGCATCAGTCAGCTCATCTTCATCACCGGCCGCGCCAAGCGCTCCATCGAGGATCACTTCGACAAGGCCTACGAGCTGGAAATGGAACTCAGCAACGCCGGCAAGCGCGACCTGCTGGAGATCGTCCGCAACATCCTGCCCCCCCAGGTGAGCTGCATCTACCTGCGCCAGGCCGAGGCCCTGGGCCTGGGCCATGCCGTCCTCTGCGCCAAGCCCGTGGTGGGCCACGAGCCCTTCGCCGTCCTGCTGGCGGACGACCTCATCAAGGGCGAGGGCCAGGGGGCCGTGGCCCAGATGGCCGACATGTACGAGCGCCACGGCTGCTCCATCCTCTGCGTCGAGGAGGTGCCCTGGGAGGAGACCAACAAGTACGGCATCGTCGAGACCACCCCGGGTCCCCAGGGGGAGCTGCGGGTCACCTCCATCGTCGAGAAGCCCGCCCCCCAGGACGCCAAGTCCAACCTGGCGGTGGTGGGCCGCTACCTGCTTACCCCGCGCATCTTCGCCAAACTGGAGACCACCCAGCGTGGCAAGGGCGGGGAGATCCAGCTCACCGATGCCATCTCCGCCCTGCTCCAGGACGAGCCCGTCATCGCCTACCCATTCCGCGGCAAGCGCTACGACTGCGGCAGCAAGCTGGGCTATCTCCAGGCCCAGGTGGAATATGGCATCGCCCACAAGGACCTGGGCGAAGACTTTCGCGCCTACCTGCGCACCCTTGAGCTTTGAGAAGCTCCCCTCGGGCGGTGCGGCCAGCTCGCTAAGGCATGGATGGAACCCTAGCCGTTGTTCTGGGTGAGCACCGTGGCGCCCCTGCCCGGTGATGAAAGCGCGGAACAGGGGCCGAGGTGGGCGGGGGGCCGGCGGTTGGCGGAGGTTACCGAATCAGGGCCCTGAGCGGATCATGGCCCCAAACGTGTCAGGGCTCTGAAGGTGTCAGGACTCTGAACGGGTCAGGGAGTTTTACGCCCTGAGCGCTTGCGGCCCTGAAAGGCGGCGATCTGCTGGATGATGGGCTGGAAGGGGGCGGTGGCCAGATCGCCGAACCGGGCGCTGGCCTCGGCCAGCAGACGGTCGATATCGGGGATGTGGACGGGGGGTGGCCGGTCCGGGGTCAGGGCGACTTGCAGGCCGCGCAGGCCACCCACCTGGACGCGCATGGCCTTGGCATGGGGCAGGGCGGTGCGCTGATCGGTGGCCTTGAGGGCGAAGCGGGCATTTTGCCGCGCCAGGGCCAGGAAGGCCTCGCAGCGGGCCTGGGCCGCGTCGTCATTGCAGCGGACCCCCTCGCGTTCGGCGATGCAAAAGCGCTCTGCCCGGCTACAGTCGCCGTTACGGGTGAGCAGGGTCTTCTCGTAGGGGCAGAAGCGTTCGTTGATGGCCTGGTAGGCCTGGCGGAACATCTCTTGGTCCATGGGCTAACTCAGGCGGTGGTGCCTTTCCAGGGGGAGGGGCCTTTTCAGGAGGGAGAGCCAATTAAGCAGGGGCTGGCTTTTCAGGAGGAGGTGCCTTTTGAGGCGGGGTTGCCTTCTCAGGAGGAGGTACCATCGGTGAAGCGCTCGATCTGGCGCCGGTCACGCTTGGTAGGACGACCGGGCCGGTCGGCGAGGACGCCCAGCTCACGGCGTTCCCGCACCAGTTCCTGGCGGCGCAGGCGACTGGCTTCCGTCTCCTCGTAGAGCAGGGCGGCCTCGGCGGCGGGGCGGCGCTGGGTGGCCAGGGCCAGGACACGGATGTCCCAGATCAGGGAATCCTTGTGGATGATGAGATGGGCCCCGGGGCGGATGGGGCGGCCCGGCTTGGCGCGCTGACCCTCGACCTCGATCTTGCCGCCGTTGATGGCCTCGGTGGCCAGTTGGCGGGTCTTGAAGAACCGCGCAGCCCACAGCCATTTGTCCAGGCGCTGGCCGGTGACGGCGCCAGATCCAGTGCCGGCCCCGGCTCCCCCACCGGGGGTGGGGCTGAGGGGGCGCCGCGGAGGGGTCCCGGCCACCCGGGCGTCCACCGGCGCCGCCTTATCCCGAGGCGGAGGCTCGACCATAGGCCCCGTACCGGGAACCATCTGGCTCACAAGCCCAGGCGGGGATCGAGCTCCCCCCGGGCGTCCATGGCGGCCAGGTCGTCGAAGCCGCCGACGTGATAATCGTCGATGAAGATCTGTGGCACCGTCTGGCGTCGGCTGCGCTGCAGCATGAGGCGCATCTGCTCATGGTCCAGGTCGATGCGGATCTCCTCGTAGTCCACCCCCTTGCGCTGTAGCAACTGTTTGGCGCGGACGCAGTAGGGGCAGAGGAGGGTGGTGTAGATCTCGATCTTCGGCATGATAGTTGTTCGCTGAAGGTGGGTAGAGACGGGGCGCAGCAACTTTCGGCCGCCCCGATCCTTTTGATGAACGGTTTCTCACCAGCCTGACCGAAAACCGAAATGCTTCAGGCAACCTTGCGCCCGAGTGGTTCAACGGCTTGAAATCGGTGCGCCCGGGCGGAATTAAACCCTGTCAGCGGCGATGCGTAAACCGCCACTCTTGTAATGTCCCCGTACCGCCGCGTCAAGGCGCCTCATCCGTCCCACGAGAAGATCCATGTCACCGACCACCCCCGCCATCACGCGCCTCGCTGACTACCGTCCCCCCGCCTTCCTGATCGATGAAGTGATCTTGCACTTCGATCTGGGGGCGACGGAGACCTGGGTCGAGGCGACCCTGAACCTGCGCCGCAATCCCCTGGCCCGGCGGGGCGCGGGTGGCCCGGCGGCCGCGGCAACCGCCGACCATGTCGGCCCGCTGCGGCTGGATGGGGAGGACCTGGAGCTGGCCTGGCTCCGCCTCGACGGTCGGCCACTCGGCCCCGAGGAGTATGCCCTCGATGGGACCGGCCTGACCCTCTTCCGGGTGCCCGAGCATTGTCGCCTGGAGTCCCGGGTGCGCATCCGCCCCGCGGACAATACCCGCCTGGAAGGGCTCTACCTCTCCAAGGGCATGCTCTGCACCCAGTGCGAGGCCGAGGGCTTCCGCCGCATCACCTATTTCCTCGATCGCCCGGATGTCATGGCCCGCTACACCGTCACCCTGGAGGCGGACAAGCGCCTGTACCCGGTGCTGCTGGCCAACGGCAACCCTGCCGGCGCCGAGGATCTACCGAACGGCCGCCACCGGGCGGTCTGGGTCGACCCCTTCCCCAAGCCCTGTTACCTCTTCGCCCTGGTGGCCGGGGACCTGAGCCGAGTCGCGAACCGCTTCCGCACCGCCTCGGGCCGCGAGGTCGCCCTCAACATCTGGGTGGAGCCGGAGAACCTGGGTAAGTGCGGCCATGCCATGACCGCCCTGAAGAACGCCATGGGCTGGGACGAAGACCGCTACGGCCGGGAGTATGACCTGGAGGTCTACAACATCGTCGCCGTCAGCCACTTCAACATGGGCGCCATGGAGAACAAGGGGCTCAACATCTTCAACGCCAAGGCGGTCCTGGCCAGCCCGGCCACCGCCACCGACCTGGACTTCCAGTGGGTGGAGGGGGTCATCGCCCACGAGTACTTCCACAACTGGTCCGGCAACCGCGTCACCTGCCGCGACTGGTTCCAGTTGAGCCTCAAGGAGGGTTTCACCGTCTTCCGCGACCAGGAGTTCTCCGCCGATCGCGGCTCCCGGGGCGTCAAGCGCATCGCCGACGTGCGCATGCTCCGTGCCCGTCAGTTTCCCGAGGACGCCGGCCCCCTGGCCCACCCGGTCCGGCCCGATTCCTACATCGAGATCAACAACTTCTACACCGCCACCGTCTACGAGAAGGGGGCGGAACTGGTGCGCATGCTGGCGACCCTGCTGGGACCTGAGCTATTCCGCCGCGCCACCGACCTCTATTTCACCCGCCATGACGGCGAGGCGGTGACCACCGACGACTTTCTGGCCTGCATGGAGGCAGCGAGCGGCCGCGACCTGGGCCAGTTCCGGCGCTGGTACACCCAGGCCGGTACGCCTGAATTGACCCTCACCGGGCATTATGATCCGGCGACTCAGGCCTATGAGCTGCGGGTACGCCAGCACACCCCGCCGACGCCGGGTCAGCCCCACAAGGAGCCAATGCACTTGCCCCTGGCCCTGGGGCTCCTCGACCGCCAGGGGCGGGACCTGCCCTTGCGCCTGGCCGGGGAGACCGGCCCGGTCAAGGCGGGGACCCGCGTCCTGGAGCTGCGCGAGGCCGAGCAGGTCTTCCGCTTCGTCGACCTGCCCGAGGCGCCCCTGCCCTCACTGTTGCGCGGTTTCTCCGCCCCGGTCAAGGTGCACTTCGACTACCGGGATGAGGAGCTGATGTTCCTCATGGCCCACGACAGCGACGGCTTCAATCGCTGGGAGGCGGCCCAGACCCTGGCCCAGCGGCTGCTGCTGGGGGCGGTGGCAACTGGCGCGAAGGATGTCATCGTGGGCGAAGGTGGCTCTGTTGAAAAAAGCGGCGTTGCGGGTTTCATCGCGGCCTTCCGCCGCGCCCTGACCGACCAGCGGGCGGAGCCGGCCCTGCTCGCCGAGATCCTCACCCTGCCCAGCGAGACCTATCTCGCCGATCAGATGGCGGTCGTCGACGTGGAGGGCATCCACCGTGCCCGGGAGGGTCTGATCGCTGACATCGCCACCGCTTTGCGCGGGGACCTGCTGGCGAGCTACGAACGGCTGCGGGATCCGGGCTCCTACCAACCCACCCCGGCGGCCATCGGCCGGCGCAGCCTGAGGAATCTGTGCCTGGCCTATCTGGCGGCGGCGGGTGACGCCAAGGTCCTGACCCTGTGTCAGACCCAGTTCGCCGCTGGCCACAATCTCACCGACCAGCTCACCGCCCTGCGTCTACTGGTGGATGCGGGCGGCACGACGGGCGAGGAGGCCCTCACCGCCTTCCATGACCGATGGGCTGGGGATGAACTGGTCCTGGACAAATGGTTCGCCATCCAGGCCGGCGCCAAGGCCCCGGAGACCCTGGCGCGGGTGCGGCGCCTGCTCGACCACCCGGCCTATGACCTGACCAATCCCAACCGGGTGCGCAGCCTGGTGATGAGCTTCACCCAGAATCAGGTCCGCTTCCATGCCGCCGACGGGGCCGGCTATGCCTTCCTGGGGGAACAGGTGCGCGTCATCGACCCCCTCAACCCCCACCTGGCCGCGCGCCTGCTCCAGGCCCTGGTCCGTTGGCGCCGCTTCGATGTCGGTCGGCAGGCCCTGATGCGCGCCGAACTGGAGCGGGTCCTGGCCCTGCCGGGGCTGTCCAAGGACAGCTACGAGGTTGCCGCCAAGGCCCTGGCTTGAGGGGGTGCTTCGGCTTTCCCCAGCGCAAAGCATTTTCGGTTGTTCCCGGCCCCTACCAGAAGGGTAATGCCGAGTAAATTAACCGCGAAGATTGGCCAGCCATCACGGTAGCCCCCAGTCAGGGGCGCTCTTACCACACAGGTCCATCGCGTGAGGAGGCAAGTCTCATGAAAGTACAGCATCAGCCGGCCGTCGACCTGCTGACGCACCCCGCGTCAGCAGGTCCTGCTTGTCCCGCCCCCCGGCCCGCCGATCTGTCGGCCATTACCCTCGTCCGCCTCCACCCCGCGCCGGCGCTGGCGGATTATCTGGCGGCCATGCGCCTGGCGGAGACCGAGGCCCGGGCGCGCCTGGGTGAATGCATGCTTCTGTCCTGGTATGACCGGGACCGAGACTTTGAATCTCCCCAGCACAGCAGCGAGTGCCATCAGGACAGCGCCACCCCCGGTTATGTGGACTACGGCATCCACCACGGCGCGACCCTGATGGTGGACATCGAGGACGGGCGCTTCGTCTTTTTCTATCTGCCCCTGGATTTCTGAGGGTCGGCGGGCGGGTGGAAAGGGCTTTGCTCAGCAAAAGGCCCTTTTTCACCCTGCCCCATCCCGCACCCCCTTAGATCCGTTTCGTCGTTTGACCTTTGATGTCCCTTGCGGAGGCTGCGACAATCCGGCCTAGTCCCAATACTTGCTGAAGACAGGGAATCCGGATCAGTCATGAGCAACGACAGCTACCGCATGGCATTTACCACGGGCGGTCTCTTCCATCCTGAATCGGTGAGACTGGCCGCGCTGTATCTCGACCTTGGCGATTGGAGCGCGGTCCGTGCCCGGGTCATCGCGGATAACCTGTTGCAGGCCAGAACCCTGAGCACCCTCCAGCGCGTTTGCCGGGAGGTCGTCTCCCGGCTCAGGACCCTGGGCCTTGGTGAATTGGACTGCCTGGTCGCGGGCAACCCTCAGGAACAAGCCGCTCTCCTCTGGCTGGCCGTCTGTCGCCGGTATCGGTTCATCGCCGAATTCGCCAGCGAGGTGTTGCGCGAGCGTTATATCAGCTTACAACCCGATGTGACCCCCGAGGACTTTGACGCCTTTTTCAACCGCAAGGCCGAATGGCACCCGGAACTGGATGGGCTCACCCCAGCGACTCGCGCCAAGTTGCGGCAGGTCCTGTTCCGGATCTTGCGCGAGGCTGACCTGCTGGCGGACAACCACCGGATCAACCCGGTCCTGCTCAGTCAGCGACTCTTGGCCGCGATCCCCCGGGACCGGCGTCAGGATCTCCTGTACTTTCCCGTTTCTGTTGCCGACCTGAAGGAGATGACGCAGTGATAGCGGATACTTTCAATACGGGCCCAAAACAACCGCGGGTTTCCTCGTCCCCCAGGAGATGATGCCCTGATGGCCGATACCTTCAGCCTGCCTCTGCCGGAGCGACTGCCGCACCTCTTCGCCGTGATCTCCGGTCGGCGCTTTCTCGACAAGCAGGGTCTCGGTAACGAGGTCCCCTTCTTTATCTGTCCCTTCAAGCCGGAAGAGGCCGAGGAAATGGCGCGGCTCCAGCGGCAGTTGGTCAATCGCCTGGCGCAGGCGGGGGTCCGCGTCCTGGAGATCAACCTCTACGACCTCGCCATCGACCTCCTCCAGGCGCGTGAGGTCTGGCACCAGATCCTCGCCATCGAGCCATCGGTCGACAAGGAGCAACTCAAGGAACTGCTGCAAGGCGTCCTGGACCCCGAGGCCCATCTGATCCCGGCCATCGCCGCCAGGCTGGCCAGCCAGGATTACCAGGTGCTGTTTCTGTCCGGGGTGGGTGAGGTCTTCCCCTACATCCGTTCACACCAGGTGCTGAACAACTTGCAGAGCACGGCGAAGGACCGGCCGACGGTCCTGTTCTTTCCGGGGGCCTACACCCACTCCCTGGCGTCCGGGGCCTCTCTCGATCTCTTCGGCAGACTGCATGACGACAAGTACTATCGGGCGTTCAATATCTTTCACTGCGAACCATAACAACTTTGACTGCGAACCATCGGCAAGGAACAGGGGATGAAACTTAACGATTTGTTTAGCAAGCCGGTCGATCGCCCCATCGAGGGGGTCATCAAGGCCGATGATGAGGCCAGCCTGCGCCTGGAAATTGAAGAATACGTGCTGACCAACGAGGTCGAGAAGCGGCTGGAGTCCTTCCTGGATGCCTACAACAACTACGAAGGCGCCAATGGGGTTTGGGTTTCCGGCTTCTTTGGCTCCGGAAAATCTCATCTCTTGAAGATGCTGGCGCTGTTGCTCGAAAACCGCCGCATCGAGGGGACCGCGGCGCTCGGCTTCTTTCTGCCCAAGTGTGGCGATAACGAAATTCTGCGCGGCGACCTCAAGCGGGCGGTCGCCATCCCCTCCAAGAGCATCCTCTTCAATATCGACCAGAAAGCGGACGTCATCAGCAAGACCCAGATCGACGCCCTCCTCGCCGTCTTCGTCAAGGTCTTTGACGAGATGTGCGGCTACTACGGCAAGCAGGGCCACATTGCCCAGTTCGAGCGCGACCTTGACAGCCGCGGGCTCTACCAACCCTTCCAAGCCGCCTACGCGGCCACCGCGGGCCGCACCTGGTACCAAGGTCGTGAACAGGCCCTGCTGGAGGCCAGGAACATCGCCACGGCCTATGCCCAGGTGACCGGCGGTGACGAGGCGCAGGCCGCCGGCATCCTGGACAAGTACCGCGGCCAATATCGGGTCTCCATCGAGGATTTTGCCGACCGGGTCCACGCCTGGATCGAACGGCAAGCGGTCCAGGAAGGCCAACCCGGCTTTCGTCTCAACTTCTTTGTCGATGAGGTCGGTCAGTACATCGCCGACAACGTCAAGCTGATGACCAACCTTCAGACCATCGCCGAGAGCCTGGCCACCAAATGCCGCGGCCGCGCCTGGGTCATCGTCACCGCCCAGGAAGACATGGGGACCGTGGTCGGCGAGATGGGCAAGCAGCAAGGCAATGACTTTACGAAAATCCAGGCGCGGTTCGCCAACCGCATGAAGCTGACCAGCGCCGATGTCGCGGAGGTCATCCAGAAGCGCCTGCTGACCAAGACCGAGCCCGGCGTGCGTCTGCTTTCGGACCTATATCACGCCCAGGCCAATAACTTCAAAACCCTGTTCGACTTCGCCGACGGCGCCCAGACCTACCGCAACTTCCAGGACCGGGAGCACTTCATCCACGGTTACCCCTTCATTCCCTACCAGTTCGCGCTCTTTCAGTCGGCCATCCAGAACCTGTCCCAGCACAACGCCTTCGAAGGCAAGCACAGCTCGGTGGGCGAACGCTCCATGTTGGGGGTCTTCCAGCAGGTGGCGATCCAGATCGGGAACTATGACATCGGCCAGTTGGCGACCTTCGACCTCATGTTCGAGGGCATTCGCACCGCCCTCAAGTCCCACATCCAGCGCGCCATCATCCAGGCGGAAACCCATCTTGACGCCCCCTTCGCCATCCGCCTGCTGAAAACCCTCTTCCTGGTCAAATATGTCAAGGAGTTCAAGCCCACCATCCGCAACCTGTGCGTCCTGATGCTGGACGGCTTCAATCAGGATCTGCCCGCCCTGAGAAAGCGCGTCGAAGAGGCCCTCAGCCTGCTGGAACAGCAGACCTACGTGCAACGCCATGGCGATCTCTACGATTACCTCACCGACGAGGAAAAGGACGTCGAGCAGGAGATCAAGAACACCGAGGTGGAGTCAGCGGAGGTGGCCGCCGAGCTGGAGAAGCTGGTGTTCGACCACGTCATCAAGCAGCGCAAGCTGCGCTGCGACGCTTCGGATCAGAAGGCCGGGGGCCAAGACTACCCCTTCAGCAGAAAGCTCGACGATCGCCTGCATGGCCGGGAATACGAGCTGGCCATCCACGTCATCACCCCCTTCCATGAACATTTCGAGCGCGAGTCCATCCTGCGCATGCAGAGCATGGGCCGGGATGAACTGCTGGTCCTGCTGCCGGCGGATGAACGCCTGGTGCGCGACCTCCTGCGCTACAAGCGGACGGAGAAATACTTCCGCCAGACCATCTCCATCACCCAGCAGGAGGCGGTCAAGCGCATCCTGACCGACAAGGGTTTCCAGAACCGGGAACGCCATGCCGACCTGCAGCAGCGCCTGCAGGGCCTGCTGGGCAAGGCCAAGCTGATCGTCGCCGGCGCCGACATCGAGACCGGCGCCACCGATGCCCAGACGCGGGTGGCGCGCGGCTTCCAGGAACTGGTCGCCCGCGCCTACCCCAACCTGCGCATGCTGCGCGGCATCGCCTACAGTGAGAACGACATCGCCCACTGCCTTCAGCAGTCCCAGCAGGGGCTCTTTGGCAACGATGTCACCTCCCTGGCCGAGTCCGAGCAGGAGCTGCTGGCCGTCATCCAGGGCAACAACCGGGGCGGCGTCCGCACCACCCTGAAGAGCCTGCTGGAGAAATTCGAGCGCAAGCCCTACGGCTGGTCCTACGCCGCCGTCCTCTGCACCCTGGCCAACCTCTGCGCCCGCGGCAAGGTCGAGGTGCGCGCCGACGGCAACCTGCTGGAAGAAGAGGCCCTGGAACGGGCACTGCGCAACACCCATGCCCAGGGCAATCTGGTCCTGGAGCCCCAGGTCGAATTCACCGCCTCCCAGGTGCGCGCCCTCAAGACCTTTTTTGAGGACTTCTTCGACGCCCCGCCCGGTGCCAGCGAGGCCAAGGCCCTCGGCAAGGAAACCGGCGCCGCCCTGCAGGAACTGGTTCAGCAACTCGCCCCCCTGGCGGCTCAGACCGCTCAGTATCCCTTCCTCCAGGCCCTCACGCCGGTGCTGGAAAAACTCAGGGAACTGACCGGCAAGCCCTACACCTGGTATCTGACCGAGCTCAGCCGCCAGGAGGATGTCCTGCTCGACCTGAAGGAAGGCGTCATCGACCCCATCCGCAAGTTCATGAGCGGCCCGCAAAAAAGCATCTTCGATCAGGCTCGCGACTTTGTCCAAACCCAGGAGCCCAATTTCGCCTATCTGGGCGATGCGGTGGGCCGGGGGAAACCGGCGGAGGGGATCGGGAACGGGGCGGTGGGCAGTGGGTGGTGGGATGTCGCGGAAGATAGCGGCGACCAAAGCTCCCCCGCCGCCCTGATGGCCGTCCTGACCGACCCCGCCTGCTTCAAGGGCAACCGCATGCAGCAGGTGAAGACGCAAGTCGAAGCGCTGCAAGCACAAGTCAGCGCCCGGATGGCCGCCGAAATCGCCAGCGCCCGCGAGCGGATCAGCGCCCTGCAGGACCGCCTGCGTGGCATGGCCGAATTCGGCGCCTTGACTGGCGAGCAGCAGGGGATCGTCACCCGGGCCTTCAACGACCTCAGCGCCACCATCGAGCGACAGAAGCTGATCGCCGTCATCCGTGACACCCTGAGCCGTTTTGAGGAAAGCGACTACCAGCGGCTGCTCGCGCAAATGACCGCCTGGGCGCAACCGGCACCCAAGCCCAGGTCCGCGCCTGACCGCGACGCACTCGCCCCGCCGGCGAGCGGCGAGCGGCCAAGGGCACGAACCCAGCCTGAACCGCATATCGAGTATGTGCCCAGTCGCGCACTCAAGGTCTCCTTCGCCAAAGCCTGGTTGGCCGACGAGGCCGATGTGGATGAATACCTGAAATCCATGCGCGAGGCGCTGCTGCGGGAAATCCGCCAAGGCAAGAGAATTCAAATTTAGGAGTATGGCGACATGAAGATTGCGGTAAAAAATCTCGGTGTTATCAAGCAGGCGGAGTTTAGTCTTGGAGATCTGACGATCATCTGTGGCGGGAACAATACCGGAAAGACTTACGCCACCTATGCTTTGTTTGGCTTTCTATCCTTCTGGAGAGAAGCCTTTTCAATCAAAGTGCCCGATGAGGATGTTCGACGCCTTTTGAATGAAGGGAGTGTCGACCTGGATATTAAAAACTATATCAAGAACGCCCCCGCGATACTCAAGGATGGCTGCAAGGCATACACTCGGCAGCTTCCCCAAGTGTTTGCGTCTTCGGTTAAACACTTCTCCGAGAGTGACTTCTCGATACAGCTTGACCCGGGAGATATTCAACCTAGCCCTACCTTTGAGCGCACAATGGGGGCGGCGAAAAACCAGTTGTTCTCTATCTCTAAAAAAGCTGACTCGCCATTGGTGACGATTTCGCTGCTGGTCGAGAAAGAAAAAATCAGAATACCGGAGGAAGTCATAAGCACGATCGTTGGCGATGCCTTGAAAGATATTGTTTTCGGGAGCCTGTTCCCTCGCCCATTTATCGCGAGCGCGGAACGAACTGGGGCTGCGATATTCAGAAAAGAGCTCAATTTTGCGCGTAACCGATTATTGGAAGAAATGAGTACAAAGGAAAAGGATATAAACCCCTTTGAATTGCTGTCCAAGGTGTATTCCGACTACGCGCTGCCAGTTAAATCAAATGTGGATTTTACCCGTCAACTTGAGGATCTCGCGAAGAAGGAAAGCTTTATCACGAGGGAACTACCCGACATACTCAATGACTTCACCGATATTATTGGTGGTGATTACCTCGTCACTAGGAATGACGAGCTTTACTATGTGCCAAAGGGAAAACGCGTCAAGTTGACCATGGATGAAAGTTCAAGCGCGGTACGTTCGTTGCTAGACATTGGTTTCTATCTGCGCCATGTGGCCAGCCCGGGGGATCTGCTTATGGTCGATGAACCGGAGCTGAATCTTCACCCTGAGAACCAACGCCGGGTTGCCCGCCTTTTTGCGCGCCTGGTCAATAGTGGAATCAAGGTGTTTATTACAACGCACAGTGACTACATCATCAAGGAACTGAATACCCTGATCATGCTCAACCAAGGAGGGAATCGTCTTAGGGCTCTTGCTGAACGCGAGAATTATAAAAATTCTGAGTTGCTAACTCCCGCGAAAATAAGAGTATACATGGCGCAAGAAGCTCTTATTAAATTTGATGGAGCCTATCGGAAAACAAGATGCCAAACACTCGTTGAAGCCGACATTGATGGCAAGCTTGGGATAGAGGCACCTAGTTTCGACAAAACCATAGAAGACATGAACCGAATTCAGGAAGAAATCGTTTGGGGAGGGGATGAGTGATGCCAGATAAGGCAATTCTAATCCAAATGATCAAGAACGACGCTTTGGTGCAAATGCAAAACGAGTATGGTAAGCCGCTTGTAAAATTATCTGAGCCTCAAATTCCAGACTCAAATGTTACGATCAGGAATCTACCCGCTGACGCGGTGGTTATTAAAGTGGATGCTTTTCGTACGCCAGATGATATCTTCAATGGTGGCAAGGGCGAGTGCAAACGCGCTGATTACGTCATCATAAGCGCCGATAAAAAATGCATCATCTATATCGAGATGAAGCGCACAAAAGACGGCTGGAGCCAGATTGTCAAACAACTCATGGGAGCCCAATGCTTTGTCAGATATTGTCAGGAAATTGGCAAGGTGTTCTGGAATGAAACAGAATTCCTCAATGGTTATAAAAATCGCTTCGTGAGTATCGGTCATACTAGCATCGCCAAGAAAAAAACGCGGTTAACCCTGACCTCGGATCGACATGACACACCCGATAAAGCCATGAAGATCGATTGGCCTTATTACCTTCAGTTCAATCAACTTGCAGGTTTGGGGGCATGACTCGATGGAGACCGCAAAACTTAAAAAATTCGCCCAGTTAGCCCGGCGTAGCCTGATGGAGCAGGTTTCCGCTAAGCTCAGATGGGTCCTGAGCGACGACAGCGCCGCCCGCCGGGAACAGCCGCAGGCCGTCGCTGAGATAGAACGGCAGATCTTTGGTGCCGCCGGCAAATTGCCTGATAACCACAAACCGACGGTTGATGACTTGCAGCGTCAGTTGCGCCTCATCGAGCGGGTGGCCTACATCTGGTTCAACCGCTTCTGCGCCCTGCGCTTCATGGACGTCAACCGCTACACCCGCATCGGCGTGGTCTCGCCCGCCGAGGGCCAGTTCCAGCCCGAGATCCTGGCCGAGGCCAAGATGGGCCATATCGACCCGGACCTGGTGCCAGAGAAAAAACGCCACCAGATCTTCGCCCTGCTCGACGGCCAGGCCCCCAGCCGCGCCCCCCAAGGCGAGGCCTACCGTCTGCTGCTGGTGGCCGCCTGCAACTACTGGCACAAGGCCATGCCCTTCCTGTTCCAGCGCATCGACGACTACACCGAATTGTTGATGCCGGACGACCTGCTCTCGGCCGGCTCCATCCTTGCCGCGACCCGTGAGGCGATGACGCCGGATGTTTGTGGAGTGGCCAGTGACCAGTGGCCAGTGGCCAGCAAAGAAAATTCTTGCCACCAGTCACTAGCCACTAGCCACTCCAACGCCGGAGGTGTTGAGGTCATCGGCTGGCTCTACCAGTTCTACATCTCCCAGAAAAAAGACGAGGTGTTTGACGGCCTGAAAAAGAACAAGAAGATCACGCCCGAGAACATCCCCGCCGCCACCCAGCTCTTCACCCCGCACTGGATCGTACGCTATCTGGTGGAAAACTCCCTCGGCCGTCTCTGGTTGCTCAACCGCCCCGGCTCGAAACTGATCGAGCGGATGGACTACTACATCAAGCCCGAACAGCCCGAGACGGACTTTCTGCGCATCGGCAAACCGGAAGAGATCAAGATTTGCGACCCGGCCTGTGGTTCGGGCCACATGCTCACCTACGCCTTCGACCTGCTCTACGCCATCTATGAGGAGGAGGGATACGAGCCCGCCGAGATTCCGGAGAAGATCCTCACCCACAACCTCTACGGCATTGAGATCGACGAGCGTGCTGGGGAGCTGGCGGCCTTTGCCCTGACCATGAAGGCCCGCGCCAGGCAGCGCCGGTTCTTCAATAAGGGCGTCAAGCCAAACATCTGCGTGCTGGAAAATGTCCACTTCGACGGCAATGAGTTGAAGGACTACATGGATTTTGTCGGGCGCGACCTGTTCACCGCACCGCTGCAGACCACCCTGCGCCAGTTCGAAGAGGCCGACAATTTCGGTTCCCTGATCCGTCCGGATGTCACCGATGTGGACGGGATGCTCAGGATTCTGGAGTCAAAGAACGTCTCCGGGCAGATTTTTATCAGTATGACTCATCAGAAGGTGCTGCAAGCCCTGCTGCAGGCCGATTACCTCAGTCCGAAATACCATGTGGTGATTGCCAATCCGCCGTATATGGGTGCGGGAGGAATGAATGCAAGACTTTCAGCTTGGGCCAAAGAGAATTATCAAAATAGCAAACCAGATTTGTACTCAATGTTTGTTGAACGCTGTATATGGCTGACGTTAAGCAAGGGCTATTCTGCACTAATAACAATGCAAAGTTGGATGTTTATCTCCTCGTTTGAGAAGTTTAGGAGAGCATTATTTGGTGATTGCCATATTTCTACGATGGCACACTTAGGTGCTCATGCTTTTGATTCTATTGGTGGAGAAGTGGTTTCCACTACAGCATTCGTGCTTGGGCATGAGAAGAACGAGAACATTCCAGGCGAATACTTAAGGCTTGTTGACGGAAGCTCAGAGGCGGAAAAGTCTTCTGCAATGCTAGAAGTAAATCGAAACAACGATGCGAGAAAAAGGTATCAAGCATCTCAGCATGATTTCGAAAAGGTACCTGGCTGCCCGATTGCATATTGGATGTCGGCCCGACTTAGGTGGATATTTCAGATCGCTAGTGAAATGAGCGCCATTGCGCCTCCCAAGAAAGGTATGATCTCAAGCGATAACAATCGATTCCTACGACTCTGGCACGAAGTTGCAAAATGTGATACCGGACTTCGTCTTGAATCTAACGAACGCACCTTAAATAACGGCATTAAATGGGTTTCTTACAATAAAGGAGGGAGTTTTAGGAAGTGGAGTGGAAATAGAGAATACCTTGTTAATTGGCAAAATGCAGGCAAAGATGTCATTGATTATAACGCAATGCTGTATGGGTCGGCGTCAAGGCAGATCCAAAATGTTCGGTATTACTTTCTTCCGTCAATAAGCTGGTCTTCTGTTACTTCGTCTTCATTTGGTGTTAGGCAATATGAAAAGGGCTTTGTATTTGACGGCGCTGGGCCATCAATTTTCGCTGACTACAAATGGCGAGATATTCTAACAGGGTTCCTCGTTTCTAAAGTTGCTACAAAATTAATGTCGATTCTGAACCCAACGATGAATTTTGTAGTAGGCAATGTGGCGTGTCTGCCTATTCATTCCGAACCCCTTTCATTACTGAGAGAAAAAATTATAGGAATTGTCGTCCACACGGTTGAGCTGTCGAATCAAGATTGGGACTCCTTCGAAACATCCTGGGACTTCTCCAGCCAACCACTACTGAATCCCAATTGCCGCCAGTCAACCCTCGAGGCAACCTACCGGGGGCTCCGCGACCACTGGCGGCAGATGACGCTGGAGATGCAGCGGTTGGAGCAAGAGAACAACCGAATCTTCATCGACGCCTACGGTCTGCAGGATGAACTGACGCCCGACGTACCACTCAACGAGATCACCCTGACCTGCAACCCCCACTACCGTTACGGTAACGACAAGAGCGAGGAGGAGTTGGAGGCGCTGCTGCTGGCTGACACCATGCGCGAGCTGGTTTCCTATGCCGTGGGTTGCATGTTTGGCCGCTACGCGTTGGACAAGCCGGGGCTGATCCTGGCCAACCAGGGCGAGACCATCGAGGACTACCTGAAGCGGGTTTCGGAGCCGAGCTTCCCAGCCGATGACGACAACGTCATCCCCATGCTCGATGGCGACTGGTTCACAGATGACATCGCCGAGCGCTTCCGCAAGTTCCTGCGCGTGGCCTTTGGTGAAGAGCACTACGAGGCCAACCTCAAGTTCGTCGAGCAGGCGCTGAATATCAAGGGCAGGCGTAACTACGGCATCCGCGATTATTTCCTCGGCGAGTTCCACACCGACCATGTCAAGCGCTACAAGAAGCGCCCCATCTACTGGCTGTTCTCCAGCCCCAAGGGTACCTTCAACGCCCTGATCTATCTGCACCGCTACCGCCCGGATACGGTTAGCGTGGTGCTTAACGACTATCTGCGCGAGTTCCACACCAAGCTGTCTGCTCACAAGAATCACCTGCAAGCGATCAGCATCAGCGCCAGCGCCGGGCAGGGCGAGCGGACCCGGGCCCTGAAGGAGATCGAGAAGGTCAGCCGGATGATCACCGAGCTGGAGGAGTACGAGCGCGAGGTGCTTTACCCCCTGGCCACCGAACGGCTGGCGATCGATCTCGATGACGGCGTGAAGGTCAATTATCCGAAGTTCGGCGCGGCCTTGAAGAAGATTGTCGGCCTCGATGCCCCGGAGGACTGAATGGGTCCAGAGATCCATGGGGCAAGGCATGCCATGGATTCAAACAGCGTCATGCCGTCTCGAGAGTGAAATCCATGCCTTCAATGTTTTTGAATCTTTCAATGCTGTAGGGACGAATTAATGCCCACCCCCATCGCCCAACTGCTCCACGAACCTGAAAGCAAGACGCTGGAGTTCAAACGCGATCTGTCCTCGCCGCGTCCCTTGCTAAAAACTTTGGTGGCTTTTGCCAACTCAGCGGGTGGGCGTTTGATCATCGGTGTTGCGGACGACAAGCAGATTGTTGGTGTGGAGAATCCCCTCGATGCCGAGGAGCGACTCTGCAATCTCATTGCTGATTCGATTTCTCCCCGTCTGGCGCCCAATGTCGAATTGGTAACGCTGCAAGGTAAAACCCTGCTGGTAATCGAAGTATTCCTGAGCAATTCCCGACCGCATTGGCTGAATGCCGAAGGTTCCGAGGAGGGAGTTTATGTGCGGCTTGGCTCCAGCAATCGGAAGGCTGATCGCGCCTTGATTACGGAGTTGCAACGCTCAGTTCAGGGTGTTTCTTTCGATGAGATGCCGATGCCGGACTTGTCCGTCGATGATCTGGATTTAAATGCAGCCCAGCAGGCATTTGCCAGCGTTCGTCGACTGGATGAGCAAGCGCTGTTGACGCTGAAGTTACTTACCCATGATCAAGGTCGGCTTGTGCCGACCAGAGGAAGCATCCTGCTCTTTGGCAAGCAACGCAGCCAATATTTCTCCGATGCCTGGATACAGTGCGGTCGATTTTTGGGCACACAAAAATTAGACATCTTCGATCATATTGATATTGATTTGCCTCTGCCTCAGGCGGTGGATGAGGTGATGCTGTTTCTGAAGAAGCATGCCTTTCGCGGTGCCAACTTATCCGAAGTACGTCGCAAGGATGTCTGGAGTATCCCCCTGGGCATATTGCGCGAGGGTCTGATCAATGCCGTCGTGCACTGTGATTATTCGCAGCGTGGCGCTCCGATCAGGGTGGTCTTTCTAGACGACCGCATTGAAATTGAAAATCCCGGTATTTTGCTGCCCGGATTGACCATTGAAGAGATGAAACAGGGAGTCTGGCGTATTCGTAACCATGTGATCGCCCGCGTGTTCCGGGAACTGCATCTGATCGAGCAATGGGGTACTGGTGTGCGGAGAATGTATGAGGAGGCCAGGCAGCAAGGACTGCCCGAACCCATGATTGAAGAAGTGGGCATGCGTCTGCGCTTGACCCTCTACCTTTCGAAAGCACATAAAACTAAAGAGATAGGTAACGGAGGCCAGTCAGCGACCCAGTCAGCGACCCAGTCAGATGACAATATCGCCAGGTTGATGCGCTGCCTGCGGGATGGGGTGAAATCGCCCCGCGAACTGCGGGAAATGCTGGGCTTGAAGCATCGTCATAGCTTCAGGGAAAACTATCTCCACCCCGCGCTAAAGCGTGGAATGATTGAGTTGACCTTGCCGGATAAACCAAACAGTCGCTTGCAGAAGTATCGCCTGAGCAAGGACGCTTCCGGAGCCGTGACGTAACCCATGGGCCATTATGCTTTAAGTCGATCGATGAGGACCGCATGGCGACACTGAACTTCAATACCTCTAACTCGACGTATCGCCAACTATTGGGGAACGGGTTGAGTTATCGCGTGCCGCCCTTTCAAAGAGACTATTCCTGGTCCGAGGATGAGTGGGATGACCTCTGGCAGGACATCCTTGGCCTGTTCGAGGCAGACGGAGAGCCGTCGCACTACATGGGGTATCTGGTGCTGCAATCCTCGAACAGCAAGGAGTTCGACATCATCGACGGCCAGCAGCGCCTGACCACCCTCAGCATCATGATTCTCGCGGCCCTGGGGCATCTGCAGGATTTGGTCACGGCCAGGCTGGACCCGGCGAACAATGCCAAGCGTAAGGATCAGCTCCAAAGCAGCTATATCGGCTACCTGGACCCCGTCAGCCTGGTGCCGCGCTCCAAACTGGAACTGAATCGCCATAACAATCGTTTTTACCAGACCTATCTGGTACCGCTGGAAAAACTGCCACAGCGGGGGCTGAATGCCTCCGAGCATCAATTGCGCAAGGCCTTCCATTGGTTCAAGGAGCGCCTCAAGGCCCAGGTGGGCATGACCGCCACGAGTGGCCGGGCGCTGGCCGCCTTTCTCGATCAATTGGTGGATAAGCTGTTCTTCACGGTGATCACCGTCACCGACGAGCTCAATGCCTTTAAGGTCTTTGAGACCCTCAATGCCCGTGGGGTCCGTCTGTCGGCGACTGATCTGCTCAAGAATTACCTCTTCTCGGTCATCAGCACGCCGGACACCCATGAAACGGAACTCAAATCCCTGGAGGAACGCTGGGAGCGCATCGTGGGGTTGCTCGGCAGCGAGAGCTTTCCGGAGTTTTTGCGGGTCTTTTGGAACAGCCGCAACAAGCTGGTGCGCAAGTCCGATCTCTTCAAGACGATCCGCAAGCGGATCACGACGCGAGAGGCCGCTTTTCAACTCCTGCGCGAGCTCGATCAATCGGCGTCCATCTATGCCGCCTTGCGCGACCCCCAGGACCCCGCATGGAACCGGGAAGAGCGGCAGGCCCTTGTACAGCTCTTGATGTTCAACGTCCGACAGCCACTGGCGATGCTCATGGCGTGCCAGGCCAGGTTTTACGATGCCGATCGAAGTGCCTTCACGCGCATCCTGAGCGCAATTGCGGTGGTTTCGTTCCGCTACAACGTGATCTGCAATCTGCAGACGCACGAGCAGGAGCGGATCTACAACGATATCGCCTGGAAGGTTTCCAGTGGCACCCTAAGCCAGGTGCCTGAGGTGCTCGCCTCCCTGCGGGAGATCTATCCTGACGATACCCAGTTCAGGGCCGCCTTCGCTGAAAAGGAATTACGGACCACCAACAGCCGGAACAAGAAGGTCGTTCGCTATCTCCTCTTCGAGATCGAGCGGCAGCGATCCGGGCAGGATTTCGATTTTGAAAGCGCCACCTACAACCTTGAGCACATTCTGCCAGAGTCCCCGTCGGCGGATTGGTCCTATATCGAAGAAGCAAAACAGGAGGGGTTGATCTATCGGCTCGGCAACATGACCCCACTGGAAACGAACCGCAACCGTGATCTGGGCAATGGCGACTACGCCACCAAGCGATCGGTTTACCAGCAGAGTTGTTTCCAGATCACGCAGGCGATCGCTGAGCACTATGATCGCTGGGATGAGCAAAAAATAGAGTCCAGACAGAGGCAACTGGCCAATATCGCGGCTGGTGTCTGGAGGATGGACCTGGGAGGCTAATCATGGAAAACCGCATCGCCCGGGCCCTGACCAGGCTCTTCGACCGGCACCGGATCGTCTTCTGGTACGACGCCAAGCAGGAGTTGCGGGCTGATTTCGAGGCGCTGGAGTTGCCCGGTGTCGAGAAACTGGAACTGACCAATAACGAGTTCGGCGTCAAATTCCGGATCTTGCGCCAGCAACCCGACCAGAGGTTCCTGCTCTACCGCGAGGGGCCTCAGCCCGAGGATCTGGATAACTGGCTGCTGGACGTGCAGTTGGCGCAGGGCGAGTTCCGCACCGACCAGGCGGCCTTGTGGCTGTCCGAGCTGGAGCTTGGCCTGGAGTTCATGGATCTGGTGCAGACCCACGCGGAGTTCTTCCAGGCGACCCGGCGCAAGGACGCCCTCAAGAAGCTTTTGCAGCCGGATGACACCGCCGGCCGGATTCGCCTGAAGATGCTGGCGGTTTGTACCGGCGGCGAGCCCCGCCTGGATGCCATCCTCGAACAGTTGCTGGATGAGCTGGCGCTGACTGGCCGTCAGTGGTCAGAGGAAAATCCCGGGGAGAAATTCAAACTCATCCAGCGGTGTGGGCTGGATACCTGGTTCTGGGACCAGATGCGGCGGCATTATGGTTACGAGGCGTCCGAGCCCACCGTTCGGGACTTCGTCGTCAGGCTGTTCAGGGACTGCTATTTCCAGAATTTCCCCGCCCACCTGCCACCTGACCCCCATCGCCCCGATGTCCGCTTGTCCCCCGACGCCCTGGTATTTCTCAAGCGCTGGAAGGACAGCCGACAGTTCGAGGCCGCTTTCGAGACCCTCGCGGACGAATGCGCCGAGGTCCTGGGTATCGAGCAGGACCTGGCCAAGCGGGATTTCCGCGACCTGATCGAACTGGATTACTTCCGCCTGATCGACCAGAAGATCATCAGCGACCTGGTGCGGGCGGTAGCATCCCGCACCGTCTCCAGCGCGGAGGTATCGCTCTGGGTCCGCCAGCGGCGGCCAAGCCATTGGTATGGCGACTACCGGCATCTGTACGAGGCGGTGGATTACGCCGCCCGCTTCGGCCAGGCCTTGGGCGAGGCCAAGCTCGACATGGCCAGCCTGGCCGAAGGCGTGCAGCGCTACAGCCGGTTCTGGTTCCAGCTCGATCAGCTCTATCGCAAGTATCACTACCATGCGCGCCTGGCGGGGCAGGCGTCACTGATGGCCACCCTGACCGATCAGGTCGAGAATTTCTACGCCAACCACTACCTGCTTCGACTGGGCGACCGCTTTCAGGAACTGGTGGATGTTGCCGCCACGTGGGAGGCCTTCCCCGTGCGCCACCAGCGGGCGTTTTTCGAGCACTGGGTAAGGCCCTTCCTGCGCAAGGACAACAAGGTGTGCGTGATCATCTCCGACGCCCTGCGCTATGAGATCGGCGATGAACTGCTGAGCCTCATCCGCCAGGAGGACCGTTACAGCGCGGAACTGGAACCGGCCCTGACGCTGCTGCCCAGCTATACCCAGCTTGGCATGGCCGCCATGTTGCCCCACCGGGAGCTAGCGATCGCCGACAACGACAGCGGTAGCGTGCTGGTGGATGGCCAAAGCTCCCAGGGGACCGCCAACCGCCGCAAGATCCTGGGTCAGGCCGCGGGGGCGCGGGCCACGGCCTGCAAGGCGGAGGAGTTGATGGCCATGAAGGGCGATGACTGCCGGGCCCTGGTGCGCGACCACGACCTGATCTACGTCTATCACAACCGCATCGACGCCACGGGCGACAAGCGGGAGTCCGAGGAGCGGGTGTTCGAGGCGGTGGAGGACACCCTGCGGGAGCTGATCCGCCTGATCAAAAAGCTGACCGGGGCCAACGTCAGCAATTTGCTGGTGACGGCGGACCATGGCTTCATCTACCAGAATCGCGCTATCGACGAGAGCGACTTTGCCGGAGTCGATGCCGAGGGAGAGCAAATCCTGTTCCGGGATCGCCGCTTCGTGCTCGGCAAGGGACTGGTCGAGTCCGCCAGTCTGCGCAAGTTCACCGCGGCGCAACTGGGCCTGGCGGGGGAGGTGGAGGTGCAGATTCCCAAGTCGATCAACCGCCTGCGCCTCAAGGGCTCCGGCAGCCGCTTCGTCCATGGGGGCGCGACGCTGCAGGAGGTCGTGATCCCGGTGCTCAGGATCAATAAGAAGCGCCAGAGCGATGTCACGGCGGTCGAGGTGGATATCCTGCGCGGCGCCAGTTCGGTGATCACCGCCGGGCAACTGGGGGTGACCCTCTATCAGGCAGGGCCGGTGACTGACAAGATCCAGCCTCGCGTGTTGCGGGCGGGTATCTACACGGCGGCGGGCGATCTAATCTCTGACCGCCATGAGCTGACCTTTGACCTGACCGCGGACAACCCGCGGGAGCGGGAGATGCAGGTACGCTTCGTGCTCAGCCGCAAGGCCGACGAGGCCAATGGTCAGGAGGTGATCCTGCGGCTGGAGGAACGGCATGCTGGGACTTCCCATTTTAAGGAATACAAGTCGCTGCGGTATCTGATGCGGCGCTCATTTACCAGCGATTTCGACTTTTGACGGGCGGGTGAGCGATGAACGAGCTGGACCGGAAAATCAACAGCCACTTCCCGGGTCTCGTGGTCCGCAAGGACCTCGTCAAGACGGTCAAGGGCAACGCCATCGTTCCCTCCTACGTGCTGGAATACCTCTTGGGCCAGTATTGCGCCACCAGCGACGAGCCGACCATCCAGACCGGCATCGAGACGGTCAAGGAGATCCTGCGCAAGCATTATGTCCATCGTAACGAGGCGGGGCTGGTCCGTTCCCACATCAAGGAGAAGGGGCGCTACAAGGTCATCGACAAGATCAGCGTGGCGCTGAACGACAAGGCGGATGTCTATGAGGCGGAGTTCGCCAACCTCGGCATCAAGAAGGTGCTGGTCGACTCGGGCACGGTCAAGGCCCACCCCAAGCTGCTGGTCAGCGGCGTCTGGTGCATCGCCGATATCGAATACGAATTCACCGAGGACAAGAACGCCAGCCCCTGGATTCTGGCAACCCTGAAGCCGATCCAGTTATCCCATTTCGATTTCGACGGCTATGTCGAGGCTCGCAAGCAATTCACCACCGACGAGTGGATCGACCTGCTAGTGCAAAGCATCGGCTTCAATCCCGAGCTATTCGGCCGGCGCAGCAAGCTAACCCAACTGATTCGCCTGATTCCTTATTGCGAGCGCAACTACAACCTGATCGAGCTCGGTCCCAAGGGGACCGGCAAATCGCACATCTATTCGGAGTTCTCGCCCCACGGCATCCTGATCTCCGGTGGCGAGGTCACGGTGCCCAAGCTGTTCGTGAACAACTCCAACGGCAAGATCGGCCTGGTCGGCTACTGGGATTGCGTGGCCTTCGACGAGTTTGCCGGCAAGCAAAAGCGCGTGGACAAGGCCCTGGTGGACATCATGAAGAACTACATGGCTAACAAGTCCTTCTCACGGGGCGTCGAGACGCTGGGCGCGGAGGCGTCCATGGTCTTTGTCGGCAATACCCAGCACACCGTCCCCTACATGCTCAAGCATGCGGACCTGTTTTGCGAGTTACCCGACAAGTTCTACGACTCCGCCTTCCTCGACCGCATCCATTGCTATATCCCTGGCTGGGAGGTCGATATCATCCGGGGCGAGATGTTCTCCAGCGGCTATGGCTTCGTGGTGGACTATCTCGCCGAGATCCTGCGTTCGTTGCGCAATCACGATTATTCCAACCGCTATCAGGAGCACTTCTCCTTGTCCGCCGATCTCGCAACGCGGGATCGCGATGGCATTCACAAGACGTTCTCCGGCCTGATGAAGATCCTGTTCCCCCAGGGGGGCGCAAGCCGGGAAGAGGTCGAGGAACTGCTGCGTTTCGCCATCGAAGGCCGCAAGCGGGTCAAGGACCAATTGATACGCATCGACTCCACCTACGTCCCCGTGCAGTTCGCCTATCGCGAAGCCGGTGAAGGGGAAGGGAGCAAGCCAGTCACTACCCTGGAGGAGCGGGAATATCCTGACTATTACCACAAGACCGTCGCCGTGGGTGAGGACGGTGCTGTGGCCACGGACGCGCCTCCCGCCACCGCTGGGCAAACTGACGCAGCCGGACAACCACCCGCTGCCGGCCAGCCGGGCGAGCCGGTAGAAACTGCAGCGCCTTTGCCTTCCGTGGAGCCCGCGCTTCGGGAACAACACCTGATGTTTCAGGAGAACCAGAAAGGGGTTTCCTTCGATTCCCTGCTGGGTCCCTACCTCAGGGGGGCGACCAAGATCAGGGTCACCGACCCCTACATCCGCCTCTTCTATCAGATACGCAATTTCATGGAATTGCTGGAGACCCTGGTCAGGCACAAGGCTAGCGACGAGGAGATCACCGTTCACCTGGTGACGACGGAGGACGAGATCAAAGGCGACCAACAGAAGGCTAACTTCGAGAAGATGAAGCAGTCGGCCAGCGCGGTGGGGTTGAATTTCACCTGGGAGTTCGACAACTCCGGCAGCCTCCATGCCCGCCACATCGTCACCGATCACGGCTGGAAAATCGCCCTGGATCGGGGCCTTGATATCTTCCAGCACTATGAAATGAATGAAGCCTTCACCTTCGCCAACCGGCTGCAGCAGTACCGACCCTGCAAAGCGTTTGAGGTGACCTATATCAAACTTCCAGCCTCAGGGATCTAGCCAGAAATGAGCCCGAAATGCTCAGCGGGAAAATATGACCTCCAGCCCCTCTCGCCGTGGTGGGCAAGGGGTTGGGGCGAGGGGACCTGGCGTCAGGGTAAATTGATCACAAAATATTCAAGAATTTCCAGATGCTTGTTCCATCACTGATCATCCTTGGCCGCGCCGCTGGCATTGATCTTGGGCTTGGCAATATGCACCTCCAGGGGATCGGAGCCCTTCAGGTGGACGTCCCGCTGGGGAAAGGGCAGGGACACGTCGTGCTCGCGGAATTTGCGCAAGATGGACTGCTGGAGTTCGGAGGTGACCGGGCCGCGGTCATCGATCTCGGGGACGAAGCAGCGCGCCTGGAGCAGCAGGGCGCTGTCCCCAAAGCTCTCGAAGATGAAGGTGGGCGCTGGCTCCTTCAGGACCCGGGGGTCTTCCGCCACCGCCTCGGCCATGAGGCGCATGGCCAGGCCCACGTCGGCGCCGTAGTCGATGCCCAGCCGGATGACGATGCGGTTGAGGGCGTCGCTCAGGGTCCAGTTGAGTAACTGGCCGGTGATGAACTGCTTGTTGGGCACCAGCAGTTCCTGGCGATCCCAGTTGCGCACCGTGGTGGCGCGGATGCGGATCTTGGTGACCGTGCCGGTGGTGTCGCCGATGGTCACCACATCGCCCACCCGCACCGGACGCTCGAAGAGGATGATGAGGCCGCTGATGAAATTGGCCACGATCTCCTGGAGGCCGAAGCCGATACCCACACCCAGGGCGGCCACCAGCCACTGCACTCGGCCCCAGGAGATGCCCAGGGTATCGGAGACGATCAGGGCGGCGATGGCGATCAGGGCGTAGGCGGTGAGGGTCTTGATGGTGTAGCGGGCGCCGGGGGAGACCGCGAAGCGGTCCAGCAGCAGAATCTCGATCAGGGCCGGCAGGTTGCGCACGGCGATGGTCGCCAGGGTGATGGTCGCCAGGATGACGGCGATGCTGGCGAGGGAGAAGCTCTTGAGCTTCTCCTCGCCGCCCTCCATGCCCATGTAGGTCCAGAGGCTGATGTCCCGCAGGCGGGTGAAGGCGGGCATGACCTCGGACCAGATGGCCCAGAGGCCGAGCAGGGCGGCGACGAAGATGACGGCGTTGAGCAGGCGGCGGGTCTGCTCGTCCAGACTGGCCAGTTCCATCCGCCGCTCGGCGACGGGATTGAGGCCCCCGGTCTTCTTGTCTTCCGGGGGATGGAGGGGCTGGTCGAGGGCGGCCTGGAGGGCCAGGCGCCGGCGGGTGACGCCGAGCCAGCGCAGGATGGACTGTTGCAGGATCACTAGGGCGAGGAGCAGCCAGAGCTGTTTCACCAGGGAGGAAAGAAGGGTGCCAGCGGTGTAGACGAAGCCGATCATGGCGAGCAGGACCAATCCCAGGGGGATGGCCAGAAAGCCCAGGTACCAGAGATGTCGCAGGCGGTTGAGCCAGCCCTCGGGGTGGGCGTGGAGGTAGCCCTGGGGTAAGCCCGCGGTGGGGTTGAGCAGCCGGGCGAGGAACCAGGTCAAACCCAGGGTAAGGGCGATAAGGCTGAGGCGTTGCAGCCCCAGGCCGAAGCTGGCGTCAGGGTCCTGGAAGAGCAGGGCGGTGATCAGGCCCAGGGGGACCAGGGTGGCCGTGGCCCAGGTCATGTGGCGGCGGATCAGCACCAGGTTCGCGCCGGTCCAGCGGAAGTGCCGGTCGGCCACCCCGCCGGGCAGGCAGAGCAACTGCAATAAGCGCAGCGAGAAAAAGCCCAGGGCGATGGCGATGGCGGCCGCCCCCAGCCCCTTGGTGAAGACCGTGGCCGCGGGCGAGGCGCTGAGGCGCCACCCCAGGGCCGCGACCAGCAGCGGCCAGCGTAGGGCGAGGAGCAAAGTCAGGACCAGTCCCTCCAGGGTGTGGCGGAAGCTGTCGGTCTGGACCCGGCGCAAGGGCTCGGCCAGGGCCAGGAGGGCGCGCTTGAGGGCGGGTCCCCGGAAGATCAGCCAGGTCAGCGGGATCAGGGTGATCCAGAAGGACGGTGATTGGCTGGCCTCGAACAGCAGTACCTGGCCCACTTCGAGCCAATGGCGCGGGGACAGCAGCCAGCGCAGGCCCCGCGGCAGTGAGGTGAAGGCCTCCGTGTCCCACAGGGGTGGTGCGCTGCGGGTCCAGAGCAGATGCTGGGCGAGAAAGTCGCGGTAACTGGTGACCGTCGTCAGGAGTTCCTGGGCGGCGAAGTCCAGTTCGCCCAGCAGGCGCACATAGGCCTGGTTGGTGTCCAGGGCCTGGGTGAGGAGGTCCCGCTGCCGTGTCAGTTGCTCCCGGGCCTGGGCCTGGAGCTGGGGGGTGACCTCGTCGGGGGGCAGACCGGCGAGACGATCCTTGAGCAGGGTGTCCAGGTCGCGCAGTTGCTGCAGATCCTCGGAGAAGCGAATCTGCCGCAGGCTGGCGGCGGCGAGACGTTTCTCACGCTCACGGTTGGCGCTGGCGATCTCCTCGGTATCCGGAAGCCGCTGGCGGCTGCTCAACAGGATCTGACCCATGGCCTCGCTCAGCCCGGAGATCTCCATGCGCTGACGGGTGGCGCGGTATTCCTCGTCGAATTTCTTGGCCTGGGAGCGGATCTGGTCCAGTTGGGTGGCGAGTCGTCCCTGGGCCTCGCTGGCCTCGCTGAGTTGTTCCGAGAGTTTGGCGTTGGCGGCCGCCAGTTCACCGACCAGGGCATGCCGGCCCTCCGCGGCCCGGGTGGCCACCGCGGTCTCCTGTTTGGCCCGTTCGGCCTCAGCCAGGCGGCGTTTGCCCAGTTCCTCCCGCAGGAGTTGGACCCGGGACTGGATGCGCTTCACCTCCAGTTGGGCCTTGTCGCGCTCCGCCCGTTGCAGGTCTTCGCGAATGCCCTGGGACAGGACCTCCCGATCCAGGCGGAGCAACTCCGCGCGCAGGGCGCGCTGACGGCTGGCCTGGACCAGCAGGCGGGCCTCCTTCATGGCCGCGCTCTCACCTTCCGGGGCCGGCTTTGCGGCTTCCTTTTCCAGATCATCCAGGGCCTTGCGGGTGTCCTGCACGGCTTGGCGGGTCGCCGCCAGGCCTTGGGGCCAATCCTGGAGGGTTTTGTCCAGATCGGCGAGTCGGGCGGTGAGGGCGGCCTCGTCGGCCGCCTCCTTGACCAGTTGCTGTTCGATGTCAGCAATTACGGCCGTGGGGGGGGGAGGGACGGGTTTGATCGTCGCCTTGGCCTGGAGGTCCTCGATCTCCTTGCGCAAGCGCTGAATCTCCACCGGCGCCGAGTCCAGGGTTTGGGACAGGGCGGCGGACTTGGTTTCCTGGTTGCGGACCGCTTCCAGGTTGCTCAGCACCTTGCGATAGAGCTCGATCAGGCGCTTGGCGGTCTCCGCATCGGCGCCGCTGGCGGATTCCAGTTCCTTGATGCGACTTTCGACAAAGCGCACCGTTGCGGCCGGGTCCCCGATGCCGTCGGCGCTCTCGACGCTGGCGAGGCGCTTGTCATCGCCCTTGCCCGGGTCGGAGGGGGTCGCGGTCGTGGGCTGCCCCCAGGCGGTGCCCAGGGTCAGGGCGAGCAGGAGCGGGAGGGTGAGGGCGACGGACAAGCGGATCAAAAACAAGGGATGGCTCCCATCAGGCTCGGGGGCAAGGGGCTATGGTCCTGCCTCCGGGAGGGCGAAGCAAGCGAAGCGAGCCGCCGCTGCATCCCACCGGGCTCGGTCTGAGGGATTACCCTGACGATGCAGACTACCTGAGGAATATGAGCTTTGCGTGGGAAATTCTTGCCTTTTTTGTCACGGAGTGGCTATAGTTTGGACTGTGCGTCGCTCGAACGAGCGACGGCTGTTGCCTGCAAGAGACCTCGTGAGGGGACGGGGGGGAGAAAACGCTCATGACCCTAGCCGTGCGCTATGTATTCCTTTCACTTTTGGCTTTGGTCCTGGTCTATCTGACCGGGTGCTCCAGTACCGGTGACTCCGGGCATAAGGTGGGTCACAAGACGTCGTCCGACGCGACCTTCCCCGTTCCGCCGGGCATCGAGGACAACGTCGAATTCTGGCGCAAGGTTTACGGGGAGATGGACCGTTCCCAGGTGGCCATCCATGACAATCTGTACATGGGGGCCGTCTACGAGGTGGTCGAGGTCCCCGCCGCCTACCGTGGCAGCAGCGAGAGCCGTCGGGCCTACGTCAAGGGGAAGCAGCAGGAGTATCAGGACCGTCTCGCCACCCTGGAGCGGAAGCTGGTCAGCGGGGAGTCCCTGACGGCGGCGGATCGGGAACTCCAGTCCAAGCTGGAGGCCGTCGGTGGCCGGACCGCGGTGTTTGGCGCCTCCGAGCGGGTGCGCACCCAGCAGGGCATGCGCGAGCGCTTCCGTTCCGGCATGGAGATCAGCGGTCGCTACGATGAGGCCTTCCGTGAGATCTTCCGCAAGCACGGCGTGCCCGAGGACCTGGCCTTCCTGCCCCACGTCGAGTCCTCCTTCCAGTCCCGGGCCCGTTCCGGGGTCGGTGCCGCGGGACTCTGGCAGTTCATGCCCGCTACCGGCCGGATCTACGACTTGCAGGTCGACCATCGCATGGACGAGCGGATGGACCCCCTGCTGGCCTGCGAGGGGGCGGCCCGCTACCTGGCCGCGGCCCACAAGAAGCTGGGGAGCTGGCCCCTGGCCATCACCTCCTATAACCACGGCCAGGGCGGGATGGCCAAGGCCAAGAGCCTTCATGGCGGCGATATCGGCAAGATCGTCCAGAACTATAAGGGCGAGGCCTTTGGCTTCGATTCCCGCAACTTCTACTCCCAGTTCGTCGCCGCCCGGGAAGTCGCCGGAAATGCCGATAAGTACTTCCCCGAGGGCGTGGCCTACCACAAGCCCCACGATCACGACCGGCTGGTGCTGCGCCATGCCATGCCCGCCGAACAGGTGGCCCGTCACTACGGGCTCTCGGTATACCAGTTGGATGACCTGAATCCCTCCTGGAGCAATGCCATCGTCCAGGGCCGGGCCTCGATTCCGGCCGGGGCCAGCGTCTGGTTGCCCGCCGGCACCACCGAGCGGATCACCGATCACCCCTCCCCGACCTCCGCCTCCACCCTGCTTGCCCGGTCGGATCGCCAGGATGAACGCGAGAGCGATTTCGTGACGGTACGGCGCACCGAGGTCAAGCCCGAGCCCGCCCTGGCCCAGGCCGAGAGCCGCGCCAGCGCCAAGGGCAAGTCCACCGCCGCCAAGTCGACGGCCAGCAAACAGGAACCGGCCAAGAACGCGAAGGATGGCAAGGCGATGCTGGCCAAGGCGGATACCAAGGCAAAGGGCAAGGCGGTGGCCAAGGCCAGCGGCCCGGCGGCCGACAAGGGCCAGAAGGGGGCCAAGCAGGTCGTGGCCAAGGCCGATACCAGCGCCACCAAGGGCAAGGTCAAGGCCGCCATCAAGACCCATGTCGTCAAGCCCAACGAGACCCTCTTCCGCGTGGCGGTCATGTACGACCTGAGCGTGGACGAGCTCAAAAAGCTCAACAAAATGAGCGCCAAGGACAATACCATCAAGGCTGGTCAGCGTATCAAGGTCAGCGGCTGATCCCACGGGGTCTGGGCCCCGTCTGGAACATGAGCCCCCTCAACCCCGTAGGCACTTTGTGGCCGCCGGGGTTGTTTTTTTCCGCTGCTGGCGTGAATGCTCGCGGTTCTTAGCCCTTAGCCCTTAGCCCTTAGCCCTTAGCCCTTAGCCCTTAGCCCTTAGCCCTCAGCCCTCAGCCCTCAGTTCTCAGCCCTTCAACCCTTTACCTTTAGCTGTCAGCCTTAGCCCCAACCCTAGCCCGCGGCCCCCTATCCCCGCCCAGCAGAGACCTCACCATGAATTTCGTCGATCTCAAGACCCAGTACGAACGCATCGAGGCGGATGTCCAGGCCCGTATCCAGGCGGTGCTGAGCCACGGGCGCTATGTCATGGGCCCGGAGATCACCGAACTGGAAGAACGCCTGGCGGCCATGGTCGGGGTGCGGCATGTCGTGGCCGTGGCCTCGGGGACCGATGCCCTGCTCATCGCGCTCATGGCTCTGGAGGTCGGACCGGGGGATGAGGTCATCACCACGCCCTTCACCTTCATCGCCACCGCAGAGGTCATTGTCCTGCTGGGGGCCCGGCCGGTCTTCGTCGATATCGATCCCCGCACCTACAACCTGGACCCGGCGGGGATCGCCGCAGCCCTGAGCCCCCGCACCAGGGCCATCCTGCCGGTGAGCCTCTATGGCCAGTGCGCGGATCTGGACGCCATCAATGCCATCGCCGCCCGCGCGGGTCTGCCGGTGATCGAGGACGCGGCCCAGAGCCTGGGGGCGACCTACCAGGGACGGCACTCCGGTGGCCTTTCCACCATCGGCTGCACCAGCTTCTTCCCCTCCAAGCCCCTGGGGGCCTATGGCGATGGCGGGGCCTGCTTTACCGACGACGACCACCTGGCCCTGGCCATGCGCCAGATCCGGGATCATGGTCAGGATCGCCGGTACCACCATATCCGCCTCGGGCTCAACGGCCGCCTGGATTCCATCCAGGCCGCGGTCCTCCTCGCCAAGCTCGCCATCTTCCCGGATGAGGTCGCCGCCCGCGGTCGGCTCGGGTCCCGGTATTCGGAGCTTCTGGCGGGCGCCCCCTGCGTCACGCCCTTCATCGAGCCCCATAACACCAGCGTCTTCGCCCAGTACACGGTGCATCTGGCCGAGCGGGAGCGGGTTGCCGCCCGCCTGGGAGAGCTGGGCATCCCCACCGCCGTTCATTACCCCATTCCCCTGAACTTGCAACCAGCCTTTGCCGGTATCGGTCCTCCCGCCGGCGCCCTGCCGGTATCCGAGCACGCCGCCGCGGGGGTCCTCAGCCTGCCCATGCACCCCTATCTGCGGGACGCCGAGCAACGGCAGGTGGCGGAGGCCTTGCGCCAGGCCCTGGCGGCTTGAGAGCCCCTGTCCGGGCCCTTCCTACCTTGAAGACAAGGATGATCGGCGAATCCAATCAAAATCAGAGAAACATTCGATTTTAAAAGTCGTCGGCCGGCGCCTATCCTCTCGCCATCGTCAATAGGAGGCAGCCGAGATGACCAAGACCTTCACTTTCGCCATCGTCCACTTCACCGTGGCCTTCAGCGTGGCCTATGCCTTGAGCGGCAGCATCCTCATCGGCAGCGCCATTGCCCTGGTGGAACCGGTGATCAACACCATAGCCTACTTCTTCCATGAGAAGGCCTGGGAGCGAATCCAGGCCCGCCGGCAGGCGGGCGCCACCGCGGACACGCCGGTCGCGGCTGGGATGACGGCCTGAATACCTTCCAGGGGAATTCAGCCTGAGGCTAGTCCGGATCGGGCGGCCTCTGGCGTGGCGAAGGCGACCAGGTGATCCACCGCCACCCGAATGCCAATGCGCTCGCCGATGCCGTGGTTGTGATGACTCTGCACCAGGCAGAGGATGACCTGGCCGCTGGTCAGGCGCAGGCTATAGAGATATTCGGCGCCGCGGAAGGCGCGGTTGACCACCTCCACCTGGAGGGAGCTCTCGTCGTCATGGAGGATATCGTCCGGCCGGAGCAGGATTTCCGCGCGGGTGCCGGGGGCCAGGCCGTGGCTCCGGGTGCCGGCGAGCAGGCCGAGGTCGGTGTCTATCCGCCACTCATCCACCACCCGCCCGGGAATCATGACCCCCTGGCCGATGAAGTCGGCGACGAAGCGGTCCGCGGGTTCATGATAAAGGTCGAAGCCGCTGCCGACCTGATGGATGCGCCCCCCGGCCATGACGGCGATCCGGTCCGCCATGGCGAAGGCCTCGTGCTGGTCGTGGGTGACCAGAATGGCCGTGCTCCCCTCGCGCTTCAGCACTTCCCGCACCTCCCGGGCGAGCTGCTCCCGCAGTTCAGCGTCCATGCTGGAGAAGGGCTCGTCCAGCAACAGGATGTCCGGCCGCGGCGCCATGGCCCGGGCCAGGGCGATGCGCTGCTGCTGGCCGCCGGAGAGTTGATGGGGATACTTGGCCCCGGCGCCGGCCATCCCCACCAGATCCAGCAGTTCGGCGACCCGCGCCTGGCGCTCGCCCCGGCCTAGGTGGCGCAGGCCAAAGGCAATGTTGCGCGCCACGCTCAGGTGGGGAAAGAGGGCGAAGTCCTGGAAGACCATGCCCGCCCGGCGCGCCTCCGGCGGCAGGTTCAGGCCGGCCCCGGCCACCAGCCGACCCTGGAGGTGGATCTCGCCGCTGGCGACAGGTTCGAAACCGGCCACCGCCCGCAGCAGGGTGGTCTTGCCGCAGCCGCTGGGCCCCAGCAGGCAGCCGATGTCGCCCCGGTCCAGGCTGAAATCCACCCCCGTGACGATGGGCACCCCGCCATAGGCGACCGAGACGCCGCTGATCACCAGTTGACCACCGAGTTTTCGTTCAGACCCCTCACGCCCCAGGAGGGTCTCGACGGCACCCGTTGCCGATTCTGTTCCTCCCTCCCCCCCGGCGGGGGAGGGTTGGGGAGAGGGGGATTGCATGGTTACGCCGCCGTCAGGGATAGTGCGGGGCTGGCGTTCAGTGGGGCTGGGCATGGCGGGACCGGGTGATGGAGCGGCTGAGGAGGATGACCGGCGCCAGACCGGCGAGGACGATGGCCAGGGCCGCCGGGGCGGCGTCCGCCAGGCGTTCGTCCGCCGCCAGTTCGTAGACGCGCACCGCCAGGGTGTTGAAGTTGAAGGGGCGCAGGATCAGGGTGGCGGGCAGTTCCTTGAGTACGTCGACGAAGACCAGCAGCAGGGCGGTGAACAGGCTGCCGCGCAGCATCGGCAGGTGGACCCGCCGCAGGACCGTCCCCGGGCTCAGCCCCAGGGAACGGGCGGACTCGTCCATGGTCGGGCGGATCTTGCCCAGGCCAGTCTCCACCGTCTGCAACGCCACCGCCAGAAAACGCACCAGGTAGGCGAAGAGCAGGGCGACCAGGGTGCCGCTCAGCAGCAGGCCGGTGGAGAGGTCGAAGCTTGCCCGCATCCAGGCGTCCACCTGGTTGTCCACCCAGCCGAAGGGGATGATGACACCGACGGCGATGACCGTCCCCGGCACGGCATAGCCCAAGCCCGCGATCCGCACCGCGGCCTTGACGCCGCGGGTCGGTTGCAGGCGCTGACCATAGCCCAGGAACAAGGCCAGCAACAGGGCCAGGACCGCCGCCGTCGCCGCCAGCCCCAGGCTGTGACCGACCAGTCGCCAGAAGGCGTCGTCCAGGACGGAGCCGGCGACCTCCAGGGCCCAGGCCGCCAGTTGGCCGGCGGGGATGAGGAAGCCCAAGGCCAGGGGCAGGAGGCAGAAACCCAGGGCCGCCAGTCCCCGCCCGCCGGTGAGGGGATGGCGCCTGATGGCCTGGTGCCGCTGGCTGGTCTGGTGATAGCGGGCCTGGCGCCGGGACAGGCGCTCCAGGAGGATGAGCAGGAAGATGAAGCCCAGCAGCAGGGCCGCGAGCTGGGCCGCCGCCGCCGTGTTGCCCAGCCCGTACCAGGTGCGGAAGATGCCGGTGGTGAAGGTGGCGACGCCGAAGAACTGGACAGTGCCATAGTCCGCCAGGGTCTCCATCAGGGCCAGGGAGAGGCCGGCGACGATGGCGGGCCGCGCCAGGGGCAGGGCGACAGTGAAAAAGGTCCGCCAGGGGCCGTTGCCCAGGGTGCGGCTGACGTCCAGCACGCACAGGGACTGGCCGAGGAAGGCGGCCCGGGCCAGCAGGTAGACGTAGGGGTAGAGCACCAGGGACAACATCACCACCGCCCCTGGCAGGGAGCGGACCTCGGGGAACCAATAGTCGCCGTAGCCCCAGCCAAACCAGCCGCGCAGGGTCGACTGGACGGGGCCGGCGAAGTCCAGCAGGCCGGTGTAGGTGTAGGCGATGATGTAGGCCGGCATGGCCATGGGCAGCAGCAGGGCCCACTCGAACAGGCCCCGGCCGGGGAAGCGGCACATGCTGACCAGCCAGGCGGTGCCCACGCCGCCGATCAGGGTCCCCACCGTCACCCCCAGCATCAGCCAGAGGGAATTGACCACATAGTCCTGGAGCACCGTCGCCGCCAGGTGTTCCCAGACCTCCCCGGCGGGGACGAGCAGGAAGCCGAGCACCACCAGCACCGGCAGCGCGAGCGTCAGGGCCAGAGCCGTCACCCCCAGGGTCCAGGGGCCCGGGCGGGCACCTGGGGACTCAGTCGCGGCCAGGGTCAACATAGGGAAGCTTCACGAGGTCTTGTCGGGCGGTTGGTTACTCAATCCGGGGTACGGGAATGCGGATAACATGGCCCGGCGGGAACCAGGGCCCGGCAGGGTGCGTCTGGAACCCCTGCCAGGGGTGGAATGGGTCATGGGATGAGGCGACAGGATGGCGCCACGAGGTCAGGGGTCCCGGTCAGAAACTGAGCGTGAAATTATACCCGAGGTGCCGCGCTTACCCGCCGCGCTGGCTCGGATCAGAGGACAGGGCGTATCGTCGCCGCTGGTAGCTTGCCGACCCCCGCGATCCGCGACTCGCGATTTGAAGTCCGATACCCGTGCCCCGTGCCCCGATACCCAATACCCGAGCCCCGATACCCAAGCCCCTGACCGCGGCTACTTCCAGCCCGCCCGGTCCATGAGCTTGACCGCCTCGCCGTTGAGCTCGCCCAGGCGGGTCAGGTTGATGCCATCGGCCTTGAACTTGCCCCAGGCGGCCAGGGTCGCGCTGACTGGCACCCCGGGACGGACCGGGTACTCGCCATTGGTCTCCGCGTACCAGGTCTGGGCCTGGTCCCCCGACAAATACTCCAGGAGCTGGATGGCTTCCGCCCTGTTCTTCGCTCCCTGGGTCAGGGCGGCGCCGCTGACGTTGACATGGACGCCACGGCCCGCCTGATTGGGCCAGAAGACCTTCATCTTCGCGGCGGCCTCCCGCTGGTTCGCCTCGGGGGCGATTAGCATCCCAGCCAGGTAATAGGTATTGGCGATGGCCAGGTCACACTGGCCCGCGGCGGCGGCCAGGATCTGGTCCCGGTCCCCGCCCTTGGGCGGGCGCGCCAGATTGGCCACCAGCCCCTTGGCCCAGGTCTCCGTCGCCTCGGCGCCATCCGCGGCAATGAGGGAGGCGACCAGGGACTGGTTGTAGACATTGTCCGAGGAGCGGATGCAGATGCGTCCCTTCCATTTGGGATCGGCCAGGTCCTCGTAGGTGGACAATTCCTCGGCCTTGACCTTGCCGGCCACGTACAGGATGGGCCGGGCCCGCAGGGTAAGCCCGAACCAATGGCCCGTCGGGTCCCGATAGGCCGCGGGGATGGCGCTTTCCAGGCGCGCGGAGCTGACCGCCTGGGTCACCCCCGCCTCCTTGGCCCGATGGAGCCGGCCCACGTCCGTGGTGATCAGCAGGTCCGCCGGGGAATTCAGCCCCTCGCTTTGCAGCCGCTGGAGCAGGGCGTCCTCCTTGCCGGTGACCAGATTGACCTTGATCCCGGTCTCCTGGGTGAAACGGTCCAGTAGGGGCTTGATCAGTTCCTCGCTCCGGGCGGAATAGAGGTTGACCTCGGCGGCTAGGAGGGGCGGGGGGAGAACGGCCAGGACCAGAAGGCCGGCGGTGATCAGGTGGCGACCGGGGCGGCGACCGGGGCGAAGGTGGGTGCGAAGACGGAGGCGGAGATCGGGGCGAAGGCGAGGGAGAAGGGAAAGGCCGGCGAAGGACATGGGTAGGGGACTCCAACTACTAAGGATAGGACAGGCACGGGTAAGCGCGAGGGCCGCACGCAAGCCGCTGGCGGGGCACCTCGGCAGGAATTGCCCCGACGTCCGCGCCACATTGACGTCCTAATTTAATGCGAAGCATTCTTATTTTCAAGGCAGTCCCGCGCCCGCTGGCGCCAGGGGTGATTTTTCCTGGGGGGTGATTTTTCCGTGTCTTCCCCGCGGGATCGTGTTATTTTGCCCAGTCCATCCGGACTGCTCCATCGCGACGGCTCGCCCCCGGGGGGGACCGCACGCCGTTCGCCCGACTGTCTCCGTATTCTTGTCTCAGGTCCCCGAGGTCATCACCGTGGAACCTTCTGCTCCCATGGAAAACCCATCCCCGCCGGAAGCGGCCCCCGCGCCGGATGCCAGCGCCCATCTGGACCCCCTCCTCGAGTGCGAGGGCTTCGACCAGCTCGGGTTGCCCCCCGCCGTGCTCGATACCGTCCAGTCCCTGGGCTACGAGGTGCCGACGCCCATTCAGTGCCAGTGCATTCCCCATCTGTTGGCGGGGCGCGACCTGCTCGGCCAGGCTCAGACCGGCACCGGCAAGACCGCGGCCTTCGCCCTGCCCCTGATCAGCCGGGTGGATCTGGGCCAGGGGCCCAGGCCCCAGGTCCTGGTCCTGACCCCCACCCGGGAACTGGCGCTCCAGGTGGCGGAGGCCTTTCAGACCTATGCCCGCGGCCTACGCGGCTTCCACGTCCTGCCCCTCTACGGCGGTTCCAGCTTCGGCCTCCAGGCGCGGCAACTGGAACGTGGCGTGCAGGTGATCGTCGGCACCCCGGGGCGCATCATGGACCATCTGCGCCGCGGTACCCTGGACCTCAAGGGCTTGCGCGCCCTGGTCCTGGACGAGGCCGACGAGATGCTCGACATGGGCTTCGCCGAGGACATTGACTGGATCTTCGCCCAGACGCCCCCGGAGCGGCAGGTGGCCCTCTTCTCCGCCACCATGCCGGAGGCGATCCGCAAGGTCGCCCACGCCCACCTGCGCGAGCCGGTGGAGGTCTGTCTGGCGGCGGCGGCCGAGACGGTGGAGACCGTCGACCAATATCACTGCCTGGTGACCCGTTTCCACAAGGTCGACATGCTCACCCGGGTGCTGGAGGTGGAGACCTTCGACGCCGTGCTGGTCTTCGTCCGCACCAAGCTGCAAACCCTGGAGGTGGCGGAAAAGCTCACCGCCCACGGCTTCAACGCCGAACCCCTCAACGGCGACATGACCCAGGGTGAGCGCGAGCGTACGGTGGATCGTCTCAAGCACGGCCGCCTGGATATCCTGGTCGCCACCGATGTCGCCGCCCGGGGCCTGGACCTGGAGCGCCTCAGCCTGGTGGTCAATTACGACATCCCCATGGACCCGGCCGCTTACGTCCATCGCATCGGCCGTACCGGTCGCGCCGGGCGCGAGGGCCGCGCCCTGCTGTTCGTCGAGCCGCGGGAACGGCACCTGCTGCGTGCCATCGAGCGCACCATCCGCCGCCGCATCCCCGAGCTGACCCCGCCGACTCCGGCGGATCTCAGCGCCCATCGCATCGAGCGCTTCACCACCCTGGTCACCAAGACCCTGGCGGAGGAGGACCTGGACTTCTTTTACCGCTTGGTCGCCCGCATGGCCCGCGAGGGGGAACTGGAGGCCATGGACATCGCCGCGGCCCTGAGCTTCCTCGCCCAGCGCGAGCGGCCCCTGCAACCGGCTCCGGAGCCCGAGCCGGCGCCCAAACCCAAGTACCAGCGGCGCGAGGACAAGGGCGAGCGTTTCGAACGGCGTGGACGCTTCGACGAGGGTCGGGAGCGGGGGCCCTTCCCCGAGCGTCCCCCCCGCCCGGAACGGTCCCCGCGCAAGCCCCCCCAGGAGCGTCAGGAACGGCGCCAATGGGTCGAGGGGCTCGATTTTCTCAAGCCCGAGGACTGGCGTGAGCGTCTCTTCCAGCAGGAGCACCACGAACGTTCCCAGTACGCGGAGGCGGATGAGGACGAGGGCTACGCCCCCGGCAACGATTTTCGCGACCGGCCGGACCTCGCCGAGGGCGAGGGGCGCCGGCGCGGCGGCTTCCGGACGGAACGGGCCCCCGGCTATGAACGGGCGCCTGGCTTCGAACGCGCCCCACGGCCACCGCGCGCGGAGGGCCAGGGCCGGCCAGCCGAGCGCTTCGGCCGTCCCGAATTTCCCGAACGCCCCGAGCGGTTCAAGGAGCGAGGCGAAGCCCGCTTCGAGGCTGGCCCCCCCCGGCGTCCGGAGGCTGGCCATGGCGAGGAGCGCGGCTTCGAGCGCCGCGAGCGGGATCGCGACAGCGGGCTGGTGAGTTACCGCATCGAGGTGGGGCGGCGCGATGGCGTGGCCCCCCGGGAGATCGTGGGCGCCATCGCCAACGAGGCGGGCATCGAGGGCCGGTTCATCGGTCGCATCGACATCGAGGACGATTACAGCCTGGTCGACCTGCCGGAGGGCATGCCGCGAGAGATCTTCCAGCATCTGCGCGGGGTCTTCGTCCGCGGCAAGCGGCTGAATCTCAGTCTGGCGGGGCCGGGGGCGGCACGGGAGCGGGACCGCGGTGGGCCCGGCAAGCGGCCCTTCAAGCCCCGGGAGTTCCGGCCCGGGGGCGGGGATGACCGTGGCGCCGAAAACCGCCCGGGACCACCCAAGGGCTTCAAACCCCGCCGCCGGCCACCCGAATCCTGAGGGGTCGGGAGGACGACAGGCGCGGAGTATTAGTTTAACAGGGTTTACTAATATATTGATCGAAGTCAACACTCAGGGTGCGGGCTGCTAGTATTCTTCATGGCGACGGACCTCGGCGGGTGACGCTCGGGGCCGCGCCCGACTCCAACCTTGAGGAGAAATAACCATGTCGATCAACAGACGTTTGCTGCTTGCCGCCGCCATCGCCGGTTCGACGGTGCTGGCATCCTTCTCCGCGAATGCCTTCTTCGGCGCCATGAACCCCTTCCGTAGCTGGGGTGGCGGGCCCTGGGGCTGGGGGGGTGACCCCTGGTATGGCGGTTACTATCCCTATGGGGGCTACTACCCCCACTATGGTGGCTGGGGCAGCCCCTACGGCTGGGGTGGATATCCGGGATGGGGTGGTTACCCTGGCTGGGGCGGCTATCCGGGCTGGGGTTATCCCGGCTGGGGTGCCTATCCCTACGCGGCTCCCGCCGCACCCGCCGCGCCTGCGGCCAAAAGTGCCAATTAGTCTTTGAGTCCGGTCCCGCGCCCTCGGGCGCGGGGTGGATACCCTGTTATCCGGCGCGACCAGTTTGCCTGGTTTCCCGCGCTCATGGCCGCGGCTGAAGCCACTGCATCACCACCCTCCCGACCCTTGCCACGGTCCACCCCCCGCGTTGCTCTCACCCTCACCCTGATCTGACTGTCATGGGGGGCCTGGCACCCCTGACGATGGAAGACGCTGCCGGTGTCTTCCCCGCTGACCTTTGGCCTCCCTCGTCCTCTCTGTCTCCCTAGCCAGCGCCCAGGACCAGCCCCGGTCCGGCCCAGCCCCAGGTATCAGCCACAGCCCCGGTCCCGTCCCCGGTGCCAGGCTTCCCCGATCCCGTGGGGGCGGGGTAAGATGCTTCGACCTTACGCCTGACCGCCCCTGGCGGGCGGTGCGAATCCCCCCTTGTAGCGCCGTCCGTCCGGTCGGCTTGGAATCCCCCATGCACAGCCCCGCTGACGACGACGAACTGCGTCGCGATATCGATTTGTTCACCGCCCTCCTCGGCGAGGTCCTGCGCGAACACAGCCCCAAACGGGTGCTGGTGATGGTGGAGCGCCTGCGGGAGGGCTTCGCCGCCCTGCGCGAGCAGCCGGACCCCGCCCAACTGGACCGGCTGCTGCAGCGCATCCAGGCCCTGGATGCCCAGACCCTGGCGGAGATCATCCGCTCCTTCACCATCTACTTCGGCCTGGTCAACACGGCGGAGGAGGTGCATGGCTACCGCCACCGGCTGGATCAGGTCAGCGAGGGCGGTCCCCTCTGGGTCGGGTCCTTCGATCACAGCCTGCGCCAGTTGCAGGCGGAGGGCGTGGGCCCCCGGGAGTTGCAGCGCCTCCTGGACCACCTGCTGTATCTGCCGGTCTTCACCGCCCACCCGACCGAGGCCAAGCGCCGCACCATCCTCGAAACCTTCCGCCGCATCTTCCTCCTGGCCCAGGACCTGCGCACCCGTCGCCTCAACGAGGAGGAGGCCGAGGAGCGCCTGGGGGCCATCCTCGCCCAGATCCAGATCCTGTGGAAGACGGACGAGGTGCGGGTCCACAAGCCCCAGGTCGCGGACGAGGTCAAGCAGGGGCTCTACTTCTTTCGTGAGTCCCTTTTCCAGGCCGTCCCCCAGGTCTATGCCAGCCTGGAGCGGGTCACCCGCCGGGTCTATGGCGCCGAGGCCGGCATCCGCATCCCCAGTTTCCTCCGTTTTGGCTCCTGGATCGGCGGCGACCGGGACGGGAACCCCTTCGTCAAGCCCGAGACCACGGCCCTGGCGGCGCGCATGCACCACCGGCTGGTGCTGGAGGAATACATCGAGCGGGTCCGCGACCTGGGACGGATGCTGAGCCACTCCGACAGCCTCTGCCAGCCCTCGCCCGCCTTCCTCGACAGCCTGGACGCCGACGAGGGCTACTGGGTCGAGACCATGGGCGAGAGCCTGCGCCGCTTCGTCCACGAACCCTATCGCCGCAAGCTCGCCATTGTCCGGCACCGCCTGGAGGCCAACCTGATCCGGGTCCAGGCGCGCCTCGCCAACGCCCCCGAGGACCCGCCCCGGGGCTATGACGAGGCCAAGGATTTCCGCCGCGACCTCTATCTGATCCGTGACTCCCTCATCAGCCATGGCGACGCCAGCGCCGCCGCCGGTCCCCTGCGGGACCTGATCCGCCTCGCCGAAAGCTTCGGCTTCCACCTGATGCACCTGGACCTCCGCCAAGAGGCGGGGCGGCATACCGCGGCCGTGGCGGAGCTCTTTGCCCGCCAGACCGGCGCACCCTACTACCAGGCCCTGAGCGAGGAACAAAAACGGCTGGCCCTGGCGGAGGCCATCGGCCATCCCCATCCCTTCCACATCGACAAGCCCAGCCTCACCGCCGCCACCCGGGAGACCCTGGAGGTCTTCGAGGTCATGGCCCGCCTGGGGGCGGAGATCGGCCCCGAGGTCTTCGGCGAGTACGTCATCTCCATGACCCACGAGGCCAGTCACGTCCTGGAGGTGATGCTCCTCGCGCGGCTGGCGGGCCTGGCGGGCCGTGACCCCCGGGGCTGGTTCTGCCGTGTGCGCGTCAGTCCCCTGTTCGAGACCATCGAGGACCTGAACCGCAGCGAGCGGGTCATGGCCACCCTCCTCGACGACCCGACCTACGCCGCCCTGCTGCAAGCCTCCGGCAACCTGCAGGAGGTGATGCTCGGCTATTCCGACTCCTGCAAGGACGGCGGCATCCTCGCCTCCACCTGGCACCTCTACGAGGCCCAGCGCCGGCTCATCGCCCTGACCCGGTCCCGCGGGGTGGAGTGCCGGCTCTTCCACGGCCGGGGCGGGACCGTCGGGCGCGGCGGCGGACCCACCTACGAGGCCATCCTCGCCCAGCCGCCGGACACGGTCCATGGCCAGATCAAGTTCACCGAGCAGGGCGAGGTCCTCTCCTACCGCTACGCCAACCCTGAGACGGCGCGCTACGAGCTAACCCTGGGCATCAGTGGCCTGATGCTCGCCAGCCGCTGCCTGATCCAGGCCCCGACCCCGGATCGTCAGGACTACCTGGGCATCATGGACGAACTGGCCCGCCTGGGGGAGGCGGCCTATCGCGACCTCATCGCCAGCCCCGGCACCCTGGATTACTTCTACGAAGTGACCCCCATGGATGCCATCGCCTTGCTCAACATCGGCTCCCGGCCCTCCCATCGCCAGCAGGCGGACCGCTCCCTGGCCTCCATCCGCGCCATCCCCTGGGTCTTCGGCTGGGCCCAGTCCCGCCATACCCTGCCGGCCTGGTACAGCCTGGGCAGCGCCCTGGAGCGCTGGCGCGGTGACGAGGTCGAGCGCCTGGCCAAGCTACAGAAGATGTACCAGGACTGGCCCTTCTTCCGCGCCCTGCTCAGCAACAGCCAGATGGCCCTGTTCAAGGCCGAGCCCAGCATCGCCGAGCACTACCTGCGTCTGGCCCGGGACCCGGAGCAGGCGGGGCGGACCTACCGGCGCATTAGCGAGGAATACCAGCGCAGCGTCCGCCAGATCCTCCATATCGCCGGGCTGCACCATCTGATGGAGGAGACCCCGGAGCTTCAGCACTCCCTGGCCCGCCGCAACATCTACCTGGACCCCCTCAACCACATCCAGGTCGCTCTACTGGAGCGCTACCGCCAGGGTGCCACCCCCGAGGATCGCGAGCAATGGCTGGACCCCCTGCTGCGGTCCATCAACGCCATCGCCGCCGGGGTACGCAATACCGGGTGAGCCTTTTGGGTCATGCGCTCGTCAGCCCGGTGATTAGGGTTACGCCACCGATTGGTTTCCCTTGGAGCTGGTCCATGTAGGTGCGGTCGCCCTTGGTGAGGCTGCGTCGGGTCGGGTGGCGTCTGGCGGGGGACGCCGTGAATCCATCCCTGGAGGCTTGACAACCGCATCCCTGCGGTTGACACCCCCGCCAGACGCCACCCGACCCTCCTCAAGTGCCTCTGGTCGCGTTCGGAATGAAGGGGCTTCGGGTTTACCCTGAATCTCGCGCTGTGCCGGATGGGGTAAAATTCGCGTGGCGCTGTCTGCCAAGCCGCATTCCCATCCCGCTGCCACCAGGAGAGCCATGCCCGCTCAGACACTGACCATCGTCAAGGCCACGGGCCAGGACGATACCCTGGCCCCCTTGACCCAGCATCGGGCCAAGGCCGCCGTCCCCTTCGGCGGCAAGTTTCGCGTCATCGACTTCACCCTCGCCAACTGTCTGCACTCAGGGTTGCGTCAGATTCTGGTCCTGATCCAGTGGAAGTCCCATTCCCTGCAAAAGCACCTGCGTGACGGCTGGTCGATCTTTCATCCCGAACTCGGGGAATACATCACCCCCATCCCGCCGCAGATGCGGGAGGGGTCCGAGTGGTATGGCGGCTTCTTCAGCGCCATGCGCCAGAACCGCTTTCTGATCGAGCGTAACGCCAAGCACCACGTCCTGGCCCTGGATGGCAACCTGGTCTATCGCATGGATTATGCCGAGCTGATCCGCTTTCACCGGGAGCGGGGGGCCACCATCACCATCGCCTGCCGGGGGACGGACACGGGACCGGCGCCCGAGGTGGTCTTTGACCTGGCGGGCGAGGACCGGGTGCGGGGGCTGCGGCCCCTGACGGAGGTCCCGCCCGGCGGCGGTTGCGCCCCCATGGGCGTGTATCTCTTCGAGCGCAATTTTCTCCTCGACTTCCTGGAGTCGGCGGAGGAGGTGGCCGCCGCCGATGCCCTGCCCATGCCCGAGGCGGTGACCCGTCTCGCGGCGCGGGCGGAGGTGTGCGTCTATCGCTTTGGCGGGGAGCGCGGCCGGGTGTCCCCGGACCGCTACTGGAACGACCTGCGGGGCATCGATGCCTACTACGCGGCCAACATGGCCCTGCTGGAGCACGACCCCCCCCTGAACCTCTACCAGCCGGATTGGAATATCTTCACCGCCCAGGGTCAGAACCCGCCGGCGCGCACCGTCCCCGGTCTCTCCGGTACCGAGGGGATTTTCGTCAATTCCATGCTGGCGGCGGGCACGGTGGTCAGCGGCGGGGGGGTGAATCACTCCATCCTCTTTCCCCGGGTGATGGTGCGGGATGGGGCCATCGTCGAGGAGGCCATTCTGTTCAACAACGTCTCGGTCGGGGAGGGGGCCCACCTGCGGCGCTGCATCGTCGACAAGGACATTCGCATCCCACCCCAGACCCGGATCGGGCTGGACCCGGCGGCGGACCGGGCGCGGTTTCACGTCTCCGCCGGCGGGGTGGTGGTCATCCCCAAGGATTACCGCTTCTGAGCCCGCCCACCCCTGGCCTGGCCCTGGAGCGGGCGCCACTGCTCGCGGTTTTCCGGGCCCTGCGGGCCGCCCATGGCCCGCAGCACTGGTGGCCAGCGGAGACGCCGTTCGAGGTCATGGTCGGGGCGGTGCTCACCCAGAACACCGCCTGGACCAATGTCGAGCGCGGTCTGGAGCGGCTCAAGGAACGATTGGGCACCGATGACCTGGGACCCCAGGCCATCCTCGCCCTACCGGAGGTCGAGCTGGCCGAGTGCCTGCGGCCGGTGGGCTATTTCAACGTCAAGGCCCGGCGCCTGCGGGCCTTCTGCGACGCCTATCTCGCCGCCGGGGAGCGGGAGGCCCTGTCCCGGCTGACGACCGCCGAGTTGCGTCATCGCCTGCTGGCGATCCCCGGCGTGGGCCCGGAGACGGCGGACGACATGCTGCTCTACGCCTTCGACCGGCCGGTCTTCGTCGTCGATGCCTACACCCGGCGGCTCCTGTCACGCCTGGGGCTCCTGGTGGGGACGGAGGGCTACGAGAGCATCCGCCAGGGTCTGGAGGGCGCCCTGGGGCCGAATACCGCCCTGTTCAACGAATACCACGCCCTGATCGTCCGACACGGCAAGGAGATCTGTCGCCCCAAGCCAAGGTGCGGGGCTTGCTGTCTGGCCCACCGCTGTCCGGCCGCCGCGCACCCGGTGGTTCAGGGGGGGTAGGCCCTGATCAGAGGTGAGTCCCGTCCGTCCGTATCCAAGGCATGAGGGGCCTGGGATCCCTTTACGAGCTTGCTTGGTAGCGGTTGGGGCGGGTGGAAAGGCTCCGACTGGCCCACCCGCGGATCTCAGGCAGCCGGCAACAGCCTCAGGCGGCCCTGATACCTATCTGGGAGGCCAGATAGGGCTCGACTTGGGCCACGATCTGATCCAGGGTCATTAGCTCGTCCCGATGGCAGCGCACCAGGGTGATGACGCGCTGACTGGTGGCGGTGGTACATTCCAACAGGGAGAGGTCGTTGGCCGCCACCCCGTTCCCCTGGCCCCCTTCCTGTTTGATGCCCAGCCGATCCACGCGCAGGGAGGAGGGGGCGAGCTGGAGTTCATGGCCTGGGTCGGCCAGGAGGTGATGGATCTCCGCCAGCATGGCCTCCAGGCGATTGGTGAAGCTGCCCAGGGCGGCCCGTTCCTGACCGTTGGCCGCCAGCCGGGCCTCGGTGGTGGCGATTTTCTCCTGAAGGGCGGCAGGATCCTCCGTCCCTTGGCGGATCTGGGCGCGCAGCCCCTTGAGCCGCGTCTCCAGGATGAGGCGCTCCTGATCCAGGCCCTCCCGCTGGCCCTGGCGCTTGGTCAGCCGTTTCTTGGCCAGGCCGATGTAGAGGTTCAGGGCGCAATGGCGGGCCTCCGCACGCACCTCCTCCTCGGTGGCGGAGGGGCTCAGGAGCTGAGGTTCGGTAAAGCCGACGCTGGTCTGCGCCACGTCCCGGCGCACCATCTCGTCCTGGAGGCTGAGGCCGAAGACCTGCCGTTCCTTCCGTGTCAGGGTCAGGATGGCGAAGGCCTGGCTGGCGCCGGGATGGCGCTGGAAAAAATCCCGCAACTCCTTGCTGCGACTGAGGAATAAGGGCAGATCGGCGGCGGTGGCGAAGAAGGCGTTGACATGGGGGTCCCGCTGCCAGGCCCTCCGGCTGAGCTCGATGGGCGGCGGCAGCCGGGCGATCAGTCCGGCGATATAGTCGAGAGCGCCGGCGATAACGGGGCCAAGGGAGCGGTCGTAATGGCTCAGGGCCCGCAGCTTGGGTTCCGTCCCGGCGATGACCTCCTCGATGGCCTCGGCAATGATGGCCGCGCGCTCCTGCTCGGCCTCGCGAACTGCGCGGCGGGTCTGGAGCCAGCCATTCAGGGAGCCGAACAAGCCCTGGGGCCGCTGATCGGCGAAAGCGATACTTGTCATGGGCGGAAACCTCCTCGCGATGGTGGCAATCCCCGGGATGGCGATACGGCTTTTCCAGCGACAGGGGAATGGGATTCCACGGGGGGCTGCTAGTTGGGCGGAGCCGCAGCCTCTTTTTTTCTGGTGCCAGGGCGCGGCGGCAAGGGCCGGGCGCGGGCTGGCCGATCCGGTGAGACGGACCCGGGCTAATGAAAGCATAGAAATGACAAATGTCATAGCGGGGATGAGCGGGTATGTGCTTGAGGCGATACCTGGGTATGGCCGGATGCAGGTCCGGGGCCCCGATCAGGCCGCGATTAGCCCTGGCCCTGATCAGCCCTGTCAACCCAAAGTAGATGTGTCCCCTGGCCCCGATCAGCCCCGATCAGCCCTGTCGCCCCTGGCCGATTTTGATTAAGATGGAACGATATTTGCCAGCAGTGCCAGGATCATGGATCTCAACTTTCTCGAATTTGAACAACCCATCGCCGAGCTCGAGGCCAAGATCGAGGAACTGCGGCTGGTGGGCAACGACAGCGCCATCAACATCGGCGAGGAAATCGAGCGCCTCCAGACCAAGTGTCGCGCCCTCACCGAGAGCACCTTCGCCAACCTGACCCCCTGGCAGATCTCGCAGCTCGCCCGCCATCCGCAGCGACCCTACACCCTGGACTATGTGCCGCGCATCTTCACCGGCTTCCAGGAACTCCACGGGGATCGCGCCTTCGCCGACGATCCGGCCATCGTGGGCGGGGTGGCGCGGCTGGCGGGGCGCTCGGTCATGGTCATCGGTCACCAGAAGGGGCGCGACACCAAGGAGAAGATTCACCGCAACTTCGGCATGCCCCGCCCGGAGGGCTACCGCAAGGCCCTGCGGCTGATGGAACTGGCGGAACGCTTCCGGCTGCCCATCCTCACCTTCATCGACACCCCGGGGGCCTATCCGGGGGTCGGCGCCGAGGAGCGCGGCCAGAGCGAGGCCATCGCCCGCAACCTGATGGTCATGGCCCACCTGCGAACCCCGATCATCTGCACCGTGGTGGGCGAGGGTGGCTCCGGCGGCGCCCTGGCCATCGGCGTCGGCGACCGGCTGTTGATGCTGCAATACGGGACCTATTCCGTCATCTCCCCCGAGGGGTGCGCCTCCATCCTCTGGCGCAGCGCCGACAAGGCCGACCTGGCGGCGGAGGCCATGGCCATCACCTCGGACAAGCTCAAGGAGCATGCCCTGGTGGATGAGATCATCCCCGAGCCCCTGGGCGGCGCCCATCGCCACCCCGACCAGATGGCGGCGAACCTCAAGGAGGCCCTGGTTCGCCACCTGGATGTCCTCGCTGACGAGGACCTGGATGACCTGCTGGCGCGCCGCTACAAACGGCTGATGGGCTTCGCGCGGTTCAAGGAATAGCAGCCGGCGCGCGGGCCGCCGGTTCCGCGGGCCGCCGGTTCCGCCATGAATCCCCTGACCCCGGCGGGCCTCCAGCGGACCCTGGCCCCCTGGCTCCCGGCCCCCCGGGTCTGGGTCGCCTTCAGCGGGGGGCTGGACTCCACCGTTCTGTTGCACCTCCTCGCCGCCGCCCGGCCTGAGTCCGAAACCGAACCTAAGGCTGAACCAAAGTCTGAGCCAGGGGCCTCTCCCACGTCCGTCGCCAACCATCCGTGCGATCTCGCCGCCTCGTTCGCAGCCTGTCACCCCTCCCAGCCCGCCGCCGGTCGCCCCTCCCAATCAACCGCCTCCCCAGCACCCTCTCCCTTTCGGCGATCCTTGCCCCTGGCCGCCATCCATGTCGATCATGGCCTGCATCCGGATTCCGCCGCCTGGGCGGAACAGTGCCGCCAGGCCTGCGCCGCGCTGGGCGTTCCCCTCACCGTGCGCCGCCTGGCGTTACGCCGCCGCCCCGGGGAGAGCCTGGAGGCCGTGGCCCGGGAAGGGCGCTACGCCCTCCTGCGGGAACTGGCTGGTCCCGGGGACCTGGTGCTGACCGCCCAGCATCAGGACGATCAGGCCGAGACCCTGCTCCTCGCCCTGCTGCGGGGCAGTGGCGTCAAGGGTCTGGCGGCCATGCCCATGGCTGCTCCCCTGGGGGAGGCGCGGTTGCTGCGGCCCCTGCTCGGTTATTCCCGGGCCCAACTCCTGGCCTGGGCCCAGGCCAGGAATCTGCGCTGGCTGGAAGACCCCTCCAATTCCGACCCAGCCTTCGATCGCAACTTCCTGCGCGCCCGGGTCCTGCCCGTCCTGGCCGAACGCTGGCCCGCCTGCGCCACCAGTCTGGCCCGTACCGCCGCCCATTGCGCCGCGGCCCAGGGCCTGATCGAGGGCCTGGCGGCGGCGGAACTCGCCCACCTCGGCGGCAGCCGGCCCGGCACCCTGTCCCTGCGCCGGCTCGCCGCCCTCGGACCCGATCTTCTGGCCGCGGTGCTGCGCCATTGGATCGCCGGCCTCGGCCTCCCGCCCCCGGACAGTCGCCATCTGGGACGCATCCGCGACGAATTGCTGACCGCCCGCCCCGACCGCCAGCCCCTGGTGGCCTGGCCGGGGGCCGAGGCCCGCCGCTATCGCGACGATCTCTACGTCATGGCCCCGCTGCCGGTAGTGCCAGCCCATTGGTTCAGACCCCAAACGCCCCAAGCGCCCCCGGAGCACTTCGGCGGTACACGCTGCCGCTTCTCTTACTCCCTCCCCCCTGGCGGGGGAGGGTTGGGGAGAGGGGGGCTGAACGGATCCATGCCAGCCAAGCCACCGCCGGCTATACCGACCATGCCACCGTCGGCCATTCCGGCAACGCCCGCGCCAGTCAATATGCCGGGTGGGGATGATGGCCGCCTCGCCTCACCGGAGCCCGTCGCCGCTGCCTTCACCCTGCGATGGCGCCGGGGCGACCTGCTCCTGCCCGCGGGGCTGGGACGACTGCGGCTGATCGGTGGAGCAGGGGGGGCTGGGCAGGACCCCGAGGCCCGCTGGTCAGGCGGTCTGGAGGTGCGTTTCACCGGCGAGGGCCTGAGTTGTCGCCCCCGCGGCCAGGGCCATCACCGCCGCTTCAAGCACCTCTTCCAGGAGGCCGGCATCCCGCCCTGGTTAAGGCCCTATGTCCCGCGCCTGTTCGCGGAGGGCCAGCTCATCGCCGTCGGGGATCTCTGGCGATGCACTTCGGACACTGCCGCCCCGGTTGAGGACTGGGTCCTGGTCTGGCAGGGCGGTATCAGGGATCATCCGGGCTTTACTGTGGAAGGATGAGGCCGATGGGCGGTCCCTCATCAGCCACATCCGCGAATGGGTCAATCCTGCTGCCTTGAATTACAGGCCGTCATGGCTGAAGATAGCCATAACCGCCAAGCGGTGACCCGATAAGGGTATTTATTTGAATTTATAATAAAAAAGGATTCTTATGCTGCCCTTTGCCCCCGGCGCCCGGGCCGTCATTCGGGACGAGGAATGGCTCATCCGCCGCACCGACCCCACGGTCGATGGGGGCTGGCTGCTGACCTGCGACGGGGTTTCCGACCTGGTTCGGGGTCAGACCGCGCTCTTCCTCACCGCCCTGGAAGCGGCCATCGAGATCCTCGACCCCGCCCAGACGGAACTGGTCCCCGACCTCAGCCCCACCTACAACGCCGCCCTGCTCTATCTGGAGAGCCAGCGCCGCCGCGGCGTAGCCAACGACGAGGCCATCCACCTGGGCCACCGGGGCGTCATGAAACTGGTGCCTTATCAGCTCGACCCCGCCTTGCAGGCCCTGCGCCAACCGCGGGCCCGGATACTAATCGCCGATGGCACCGGCCTGGGCAAGACCCTGGAGGGCGGCATCCTCGCCACCGAATTGATCCAGCGCGGGCGCGGCAAACGCATCCTGGTCGTTACCCAGAAGGCCATGCTCACCCAGTTCCAGAAGGAGTGGTGGACCCGCTTCTCCATCCCCCTGGTGCGTCTGGACTCAGTGGGTCTGGCCCGGGTGCGCAACCGCATCCCCGCCAACCACAACCCGTTCAATTACTACGACCGCAGCATCATCTCCATCGACACCCTCAAGAACAATCTGGAGTACCGGAATTATCTGGAGAACGCCTGGTGGGACCTGATCGTCATCGACGAATGCCACAACGTCGCGGCCCGGGCGGGGGAATCCGGGCTGTCGCGGCGCGCCCGCCTCGCGCGTCTGCTGTCCAACCGCTCGGACACCCTCATCCTGCTGTCGGCCACGCCCCACGACGGCTCAGCGCGCAGCTTCGCCTCCCTGATGAGCCTGCTGGACCCGACCGCCATCGCCGACCCCGATCACTACACCCCCGACGACTTCCGCGGCAAGGGCCTGGTCATCCGGCGCTTCAAGAAGGACATCAAGGACCAGGTCCAGAGCGACTTCCAGGAGCGCCAGACCCTCTGCCTGCGCCGGGCCGCCAGCCCCGAGGAAGAGGCCGCCTACCGCGCCCTGCTGGACGTCCCCTTCACCCAGGCCGGCCAACACAAGGGGGGCCGCCAGCAGGAACTGCAGCGGGTGGCGCTGCAGAAGGCCCTGTTCTCCAGCCCGGCCGCCGCCCTCGAATCCACCACCAAGCGCATCGACCTGCTCCGGAACAAGACCCCCGGCACGCCGGCGGAACAGGAGGAAATCGCGGCCCTGACCCGGCTGGCCGCGGCCCTGACCGCCCTGACCAGCGACCCGGCGGCCGCCGGCTTCAGCAAATACCAGAGTCTGCTCGCCCACTTGCGGTCCGCTGACTTCGGCTGGCGGGCCGACGCCGTCCGGGATCGACTGGTGATCTTCTCCGAGCGCCTCGAAACCCTGCGTTGGCTGGAGCGCCAGCTCGCCCGGGACCTGGGGCTCAAGCCCGACCAGGTGGCGGTGCTCCACGGCCAGATGGCCGACACCGAACAGCAGGCCCTGGTGGATCGCTTCGGGCGCCAGGATGACCCCATCCGCCTCCTGCTGTGCTCCGACGTGGCCAGCGAAGGGCTCAACCTGCACTACTTCTGTCACCGCCTGGTGCATTTCGACCTGCCCTGGTCGCTGATGGTCTTTCAGCAGCGCAATGGCCGCATTGACCGCTATGGCCAGAAGCGCCAGCCCCAGATCATCTATCTCTTCACCGCGACGGAGAACGAAAAAGTCCGTGGCGACCTGCGCATCCTGGAGATCCTGGAGCAGAAGGACGAGCAGGCCTATCTGAACCTGGGCGACCCCTCGGCCTTCCTCAATGTCTATGACCCCGAGAAGGAGGCGGAGAAGGTTGCGGCCTTCATGGCCGACGGCCTGGCGCCCGAGGAGGTCGATGCCCGGCTCGATCGCGCCGCCGCGACCGCGGACGACAACGAGGGCGACTGGCTGATGGAACTGTTCGGGGTCGGGGGGGTGACGCCGCTGGATGACCCCCTCTCCCCCGCCCCCTCCCCCGCACAACTCAGCAGCCTCGACTGGATCAATGAGCCCGCCTCCCTGTTCACCAGCGACTACCACTACGCCAAGACCGCCCTGACCCAGCTCAACCTGGGCCAGACCCTCTGCCATTGGAGCGCCCACGACGAGGAACAGGTCATCGCCCTGACCGCCCCCCTGGACTTGCAGGAACGGCTCAAGCACCTGCCCCGGGAGGTCCAGGCCGACAACGACCATTACCGGCTGTGCGCCAACCCCGGCCGGATGATGGACGCCATCGAGCAGGCCCGCCAGGCGCGGCGGGAGCAGGACACCTGGCCGTCGCTGCATTACCTCTGGCCCCAGCACCCCATCATGGAATGGCTGGGGGACCGGATGCTGACCCACTTCGGCCGCAAGAAGGCGCCCCTGCTGCAAAGCCGCCACCTGGCGGCCGACGAGCAGGCCTTCATCCTCATGAGCCTGGTGCCCAACCGCAAGGGCCAGCCCCTGCTGGTCGAATGGCGGGTGGCCTGCCGCACCGGCCCGGGTCCCTTCCAGCTCGAAGCCTTCGATGGCTTCGTCCAGCGCGCCGGGCTGCGTGCCGGGGGCCTACCCAATCCCGGCCTGACGACGGGCCTGACGACCCTCCAGGCGCGCATGCAGCAGGCCCTGCCCCAGGCGGTGGCCACCATGCACCAGCACATGGTCCAGCGGCAACGGACCTTCGCCGCCCAGCTCAACCAGCGTCTGGAGGGCACTCTGGCCGAATTGCAGCGTCTGCAAGCCCGGCAACTGGAGCAGCTCAGCCTGGATCTGGAGCGGCAGCTCGAAACCGTGCGGCGGGGCCGTTTCGAGCAACGCAGCCAGCACATTCGCCGCGTCTTCGACGATTGCCGCCAGTGGGTGCATGACACCCTCACCACCGAGCCGCAGCCCTGGATTCAGGTTTTTCCAGTGCCCCAGTGCCCCAGTGCCCCAGGGGGGCTCTATCAACTCGGGAAATCATTGATGGACGGATTATCGAGCGCCCCGCCGAGAATCCGGTTTTGTGCCCATACCAGTGCCTGCCGAAGAGGTTCTTGGATTTTCCATCAGCATGTTAAAAGCCTAACCCATCTTTGTCACCTACACCCATAGAACTCCATTTGATCAGTGAGTTAC